>CAJTLC010000068.1 GCA_910576995.1 uncultured Ruminococcus sp. | reverse complement strand
GAAAGCGTTTCAGGACGTTACTCCTTCATTCCACTTTTCAGATTATCAGTTCTCCTAACAAGAACTCTGCGTTCTTTTATTAGTGCCTAATCTTTTCAATTAGGAACGTGTCGCACCAAATGTTTCTTCTTGTTCAAAATCATCGTCCTCAAAAACCGCTTCATGCTCGCTTTCTGTTGGCTCTATAACTTCATCGGGTACGTTGTCGACTTGCTGCCGAACCTTCCTCACAGGCTCGACACGTTGCTCACGAGCGGCAATCCTCTCAGCTTTCAAACGTTCACGCTGCTTTATCGCATCTTCCGGATGAAGCCACGCAATATTGCCCTCAAGATGTGAAATCAAATGCTTGCGGCAATTTTTAAACTCCTCACCATTTAAACCTAAATTTATCAGCCAAACTCTTGCACTGTAACGTAAATTTTCGCTCTCGGAAATGTGCAGAGAACAGAACTTTTTAGTTAGCGCAGCGTTGGAAATAGCAAGCGCCAAAGTAACGTATGAACGTATCAC
>CAJTLC010000067.1 GCA_910576995.1 uncultured Ruminococcus sp. | reverse complement strand
ACCGATTCTTCACTACGAGGACATTGAAACCTTGCAGGAGCTTGTCCGCCGACTGAGAAAAGTCGGAGCAAAAAGCTCCTACGAAATCGGATGCGGAGTCCATGTTCACATCGGTGCAAACGGACACACTCCACAAAGCCTGAGAAACCTCGCAAATATCATGGCGGCTCACGAGGAACTTTTGATAGAAAGCTTGAAAATTGATAGAGGCCGCACAAACAGATATTGCCGAACAGTAAACCCACGATTTTTGGAGCAGCTCAACAGCAAGAAACCCACCACGATGGCACAGCTTGCGGACATTTGGTACGGCTCACAGGGATGCAACTACGGCAGAAACAACCATTACAACGAAAGCCGGTATCATATGACGAATTACCACGCAGTGTTTACAAAGGGAACAATCGAGTTTAGGCTTTTTCAATTTGACAAGCCCGCAAACGGAAAGAAAAACGGGCTTCACGCAGGGCAGCTCAAAAGCTACATTCAGCTTTGCCTCGCCCTTTCCGAAATGGCAAAGGA
>CAJTLC010000066.1 GCA_910576995.1 uncultured Ruminococcus sp. | reverse complement strand
TGTTTCGAATCAGGTAAGTTATAAAAATTTTTTCTATACATATCATTTTGGAAAACGAGATGAAGATTCAGAACCGGATTTTATTACTTGTAGAAGCCAAAATCTTCGAGAACTTATAGAACGGCAGGCAGATAGTATTCTGGAAATGAGGCACCGCTACTCAGAGCAGGCGAAACGAATACACGGTATTGATGCCTGTAGTAGTGAATTACATTGCCGCCCTGAAGTTTTTGGATCTGTATTTCGACTTTTGCAGTTCTTTGATAAGCCCGATACTTTGTTGAAATTACGACAGCTACAGGCAACATATCATGTTGGTGAAGATAATTATGATATTGTGGACGGTTTGCGTGCAATTCATGAAGCAATACTTTTTCTGGGATTACGATCCGGCAGCAGGCTAATGTCATTAAGCAAAGAAAAAGCGAAATAGTCACAGGAGAATGGTAGGGAGAAGCGAGCATACACCTGATAGAATTAATCTGAAAAAAGGGACAACGAAAAGACAGACCGGAGATCTGGCTGAAAAAGTATTG
>CAJTLC010000065.1 GCA_910576995.1 uncultured Ruminococcus sp. | reverse complement strand
ATCTGTATCTGCAGTTGTTCAGCGAAGAGCAAAGATACTTCCTGCTGCTTTTCAACATCTGTTTCATACATTCAATGAGTCGTTTTCTCAGACTTGCTTCTTTCACGGATACAGGCTTTATGCTGTGGATGGTTCTGATATACATATTCCAACTATACCTGATGATTACAGTACCAATTTCTCAGCAAGCGCTGATTCAAATGGCTACAATTTGATACACTTGAATACTTTTTATGACCTTATGAACCGAAGATATATGGACGCTGTTTTACAGGACAGGCGTAAAGAAAATGAGAGTTCAGCCCTTATAAGTATGCTTGGAAATATCAAGCATGACACCATTATTGTTGCAGATAGAGGTTACGAGTCCTATAACAATATCGCCCATTTAGAAGCTCAAGGAATTAAGTATGTTATCCGCGTCAGATCAAATCATGGGATTGCTGACAAATTTGATCTGCCTATTGATACGGAAACCGACTTTACTGCTGATATCCTTCTTACAAGAAGGAAGACAACTGAGTTCAAATCGAATCCCGAAAAGTATAGATTAAGAACTTGTTCTCATAGGATATTGTACATATCTTTTCGGCAAATTTTACCG
>CAJTLC010000064.1 GCA_910576995.1 uncultured Ruminococcus sp. | reverse complement strand
CTTTTAGTTTACTACTTTTTCTTTTTTCTGTCTACTTTTTTAGTATAGCACCATAAAGACAGCTCCGAAGTAATGAAAGCCTTTACAGAAAAAAGAGCAAATATGGCGATAGGATATGTGAGAGATTGCAGTGCCGCAGAGATTAGATTTCTGCGGCATGAATTATATAACGGGATTGCGGGAACTTGATTTGCACATTTGTATGAGGTCAATTCCTACGCTATAATTTTCAAGAAGAATGGATGTAAGATGTATGAGAAGAAAACCAAGAGTTGGAATTGACCTTAGAGATGTTGCTATTTATACAAGAAAATCCAAACTGACACATATGGGCGACAGTACGGGTATTCAGATGAAGCAGAGTGCCGATTTCGCAAGAAGCCAGTTAAATTTATCAGAGGACTACTGCTTTTTAGAATATGAAGATAAAGGCTTGAGTGGGTATTATGCAGACAGACCCGATTTTCAAAGGATGCTTCACGATATTGAAGCAGGTAAAATTCGTGCGGTAGTATGTTACAAATTAGACCGTATCAGCAGGAAAACATCTGACCTGCTTCGGCTGATTGATTTCTTTAATAAGCATGATGTGGCATTGTTGGTCTGTTCCAACAATATCAATACGCTAATCAGCACTTCAAAGATAATGATTTCCTCGTATAATAAATTTAAGGGTAATTTAAAGAGAACCCATATGAAACCTCT
>CAJTLC010000063.1 GCA_910576995.1 uncultured Ruminococcus sp. | reverse complement strand
GACGGCAGCAGCTCGCTTGAATGGGAAACGAAGAAGTTCAATTACGATCGCGGCAGACGATTTAATGTTGACTCTATGGACGATGAGGAAACGGCGGGTCTTGCATTCGGAAAGCTGGCGTCCGAATTTATCAGAACCAAAGCTGTTCCCGAACTGGACGCCCTCCGCTTCGCGACCTATGCTTCTAAGGCAGGCACTGTAAAATCCGAAAAACTCGGCACAGGCACAAATGTATGCGACGCTATAACTGTTGCTAACAACGCTCTTGACGAAGCCGAAGTCAATGAGGAGGGCAGAATTCTTTACATCACGCCTACCCTGTACAACGCGGTTCTCGCCCTTGACACATATAAGTCAAAGAAAATGCTGGAGGGATTCAGCAAGGTCGTTAAAGTTCCGCAGTCGCGTTTTTACAGCGATATTTCACTGCTTTCCGGCAAGATCATCACAAAGGGAGAAAGCAGCGTCGACGAGACTATGGGCGGATTCGAAAAATCTGCAAGCGGCAAAGACATTAACTTCATGATCGTTCAGAACCGCAGCCCTCTTCAGTATACCAAACATCGCGTAAACAAGATAATCACTCCCGAAGAGAATCAGACCTCCGACGGCTGGCTGTTCTTCTACAGAGCGTACGGCATTACCGATGTTTATGACAACAAGAAAATGGGCATTTACGCCTCTGTCAGCACATGATCTACGCCGATTATCAATACTACAAAGAGCGGTTCTGCGGCAGTCTGATACCG
>CAJTLC010000062.1 GCA_910576995.1 uncultured Ruminococcus sp. | reverse complement strand
TCATATGGGAATCATGCGCAAATTCCTACGGTATCTGTATGATACAAAAGTCATTGCAGATAATCTGGCGGAAAAGCTGATTCAGGTAAAGATCGATCATAATCCTGCACATCTGCCCTCTGTACTTACAGAAGATGAAATCACCCGGATTCTTGCAGCAGTAGACCGTGAAAGTCCGATGGGGAAACGGGACTATGCGCTTCTGATGATCGCATCAAGATTCGGACTGCGAAGCAGTGATATCCGTAATCTGAAAGCCGAAAATATCGATTGGAACAATCATGAGATTCACATTACGCAGGTAAAAACCGGAGAACCCCTGACGCTGCCTCTGCCGAACGATGTGGGATGGGCGCTGATTGACTATTTGAAAAATGCGCGTCCTGTGTCTGATACATCAGAAATATTTCTGAGAGTTGTAGCGCCGCATACTGTGCTTGCCAATCCGGATAATGTTCTGATCAGATATATGCGCCTTGCAGGAGTTCGTTATGAGCGGCTGCAGCATCACGGACTGCATATTCTTCGTCACAGCATGGCAACTCATATGCTTGACAAAGAAATTCCAATTACTACGATACAAAGCGTCATGGGTCATGTATCTTCAGAGAGTACTAAAAGGTATACGGCCATAGATATCCGCCAATTAAAAGAATGTGCATTGGAGGTACCTGTAATATGAAGGAGAAAAAGTTGATGCAGCTTCGGAATAAAAGCGTGTTTGCTCCATATTTTACAGATTTTATCGAGCAGAAGCGTGCATTGGGGAACAGATATGACACTTGTGTAGAAACATTGAATCTTTTCGATGATTTCTGCATAGATCAAGGTATCATTGAACCGAAAAT
>CAJTLC010000061.1 GCA_910576995.1 uncultured Ruminococcus sp. | reverse complement strand
CTTGGACAATAAAATAGATGTCCACCGAAAAATCCGCTATATATAGCGGATTTTTCACGTTCAAAAGCAAAAATTTTCAGGTGTAAAACCGTAGATGCTTTTCAGTGCATTTTCCGTACTTACGGGATTCGAACCCTCGCAGGGAAAAAATTCGGAAAATTTCAAGGCAGATTTGAGAAAAATGATCTCAAATCTGCTTTTTTTATGTAGAAAATAATACACGAACTTTGCAAGACCGTTTTGTCTAATGTCACGAATTATAAGTGGCGTTGAACAAAGCGGTCTTTTTTAGTTTCAGGGCAAGGAGGTGAGGGAGATGTGAAATTTATACTATTAAAAAGGAAATCTAAAACGATTGGAGGAAAAATCAATGAGCGAAAAACTGATAATCAATACCAATCTGCTCCGCAAGGAATCTGAATTCCGAACGAGCTCCTGTGTGGTGGAGAAAGCGATAGGAGTTCCTCATGCAGAATTTAATGAGCTGAAAAGACATCCGCTGCGTGACAACAGGCTGATTGCGGGGAACGCTGACCTAATGAAGATTTAACAGAAGAAGCCGAAATTGAAATGACAATGTGATGAGGTGAGATTTTATGAACAACAAAAGAAAAGTCGAAATGCTGAGAGAAAGATACACAAAAGGTACGAGGATATGCCTTGACAGCATGGAAAACGATCCACATCCGATTCCACCGGGTACTAAGGGGACGGTTCAATTCGTTGACGATATTGGAACTGTTTTTTGTAAATTTGACAACGGCAGAAGTTTGGGAGTGATTCCCGGCGAGGACGGGTTTCACACAATTGAGGAGGAAGTACAGACTGAAGAATTATCGGAAGAACTCGAAATGAATATGACGATGTAAAGGTTGAATTTTTGCGGAAATTCAGCCTTTTTTATTGCAGAAAAGGAGAAGTGATAGATGATAAGATATTTTGAAGTGTTCGCAGGAATCGGAGCATTCCGCTCCGCTTTTGAAAAAGTTGGAGGCTTTGAGTGCGTCGGTTGGTGCGAAATCGACAAATATGCTCAAAAGGCTTACCGAGCCTTGTATGACACAGAAAGAGAGGTGTTCTATGAGGACATCACAAAAATCAATTACGGAAGTATGCCGGATTTTGATCTGCTCGTTGG
>CAJTLC010000060.1 GCA_910576995.1 uncultured Ruminococcus sp. | reverse complement strand
GTAAGCTGCGTATTATCCGTTGACTTGTATGTTTTAATCATAATTTTTCCTCCTTATCCTTAGCGTGCTGAGTTCCGAAATAGAATGCGATCACGGTCGTAAAAACAGTGATGAACTGATCGGCTGAAACCGTTCCTTTTGCCGAAAGACAGGCAAAAACTACGGTCATGACAATAGTCACGATCGACTTTACGTCAATAAGTTTTGCAAGTTTATTTTTCATGATGATCGCTCCTTTCGATATCTTCTATTCTATGATTTATCACCTTTATCTGCTCCTCTACAACGGGCATTCTCTCGGCGAATTTATTGTGCTTATCGACTTTCTTTTCAAGCTGTTCAATGCGATAATTGGTAAGTTTGGAACTTACGATTATGCCGCCGAGACTGCCGATCAGCGTTCCGACAAGCGATATCAGAGATACGATTATTGTGCTGCTCATTCCGTCACCTCCGCCGCGCTTGATTCCAAGATCGCCAGCCGTTTTTCAAGATTCGATATGTAGTCCGCTATCGACGGCTTGTACGATTCGAAATCCGCATTCGATATATTCGACGGGCGAATCATAGGATAGATCGTTATCCCGTCGACGTTCACGCCCTCGTAGATTCGCATATATGCATACCAGTATTTCGCCGTCGGATAAGCCGAAAGATCGACCGAACGTCCGTTGTCGCCGTCGTAAAATGAAGCGATATATCCGCTGCCTGCATTCGTCGAAATTTCAACGCCGATACAGCATTCAACGCCAAGCATCTGATCGCCGCCGCTTAAAATAAAGTTGGTCGGCAGCTCGGAGATCGGATTTCGGTTTGACATCGGCGTTATCGGTATTACCGTTCTTGCGGATGCAGTGCCGCTTAAAGTAAGTGTTCCGCCGGGATTTACGGTCATTGTCACGCCGTCTTTGGTCGTTGTTGACGCCGTTACTTTCAGCGCATTTTTCCGCGTATATCCCAATGTATAGGCGTTTATAGCGATATTGTCCTGCGCGGCGGAAAGAATCTCCGTATCCGCCTTTGAATTCAGCAGCGAATCTGTTTCTTCCTTTGTGTAAAATTCCGAAAAATCGGGCAAACCGTCGATTGCCGCGTCAATTTCATCGGCTGAATGCTGTAATCTTTTGATCTCATCCATTAGTCTCACTCCTTGAATAAATTCTCACGCCCTCAGAATCCAGCAATGCGAATACGTCGGAGTCGTATAATTGCCCGTAACCTCCCGTTCCGTAAAATTCAACGACGCAGTCCGGCGGGAAAGACGTTTCCGAATACTCGCAGTCGGGAGCGATCTTCACGGAAGTCAGAGCCGTCCCAGAAAAGCTGTACGAGCCGATTTTTTTCACGCTTTCGGGGATATAAGTTTCCGCAAGCTCCGCGACGTCCTTGAATGCGCCGTTGGGAAG
>CAJTLC010000059.1 GCA_910576995.1 uncultured Ruminococcus sp. | reverse complement strand
GCTTTAAGCTTTTCTGAACCCCCGGCCTAGCCGGGGGTTTTCTAAATACAAAAATGCACCCAACGATTGTATCATTCATTGGGTGCGATTATGTGCTACTGGAACAAAATAGATGACGTCGATTTAGCCCTATTCTACGCCGTTTTTTAGAGATTTGTCAAATAAATTTTCATATTCAAACTCACGATCTTCATGAACTTGAATATGAAATTCAGCGGTACTTTTCATACCGCTGAACTCAAAAATTAATTTCCGTTAAATTCGTCAAGCATTCTCTGATACTCTTTTTCCTCGCAGTCGATGTAGTCTTTTGCGAACTGTTCCGCTTCATTAATATTGTTCTTCACCAGTTCAAAATCAACCGCAGCAGAAAAAATATCAATTTCTACTTTTTCAGATTCATCTGCAAAAACTTCGATTCTAAATCCATCGCAGGCAACGATCTCGCCGTTTTCATCTTCTCTCGGCAAATAATTGTCCGGTGTGATCTTCACAAAAAATCCTTTGTACTTCATACTGTTAAATCTCCTTTTTATAATTCCATCTGAAAATCATCGTCAAAGTCAATATCTTCAAACTCGTCAATATCGAAATCTTCATCTATTTCTTCCTCTGCCAAATCCATCTGAAGCGAATTTTCCAACGCCCTTTGCAGAAAAGATTCATCCAAACCGTTTTCTCTGTAGCCCTGCAAAATCGTGTTGTAATACTGCTGACTCGGCGGTGAAATTTCTCCACGATTCTTTAGATAAGCCATGCCTTTATAGGATTTTCCGTTCAGTTCAAAATTCATTTTTTCTTGCCTATAAAGCCGAGGCCAGCCTTCATAACGATTCAAAACGGGCAAATCTCTTTCGTCAAGTTCCCAGATCAAAACGGGGACGGCTGCTCCCTTGTTGGGAACAATAGTCGCAGCGCCCCTGAATTCCAACTCAAAGTCCTTTATTTCGGACGTTCCGACAACTTTTGAATGCGGACACCGATACGCCATTTGCTCCAAATTTATATTTGAACCATAGGCAATATATAATTGTTTTTTCTGCATTATTAACCTCCATCACATAGTCATCTCGAATGCTTCTTCCTGTTCCAAATCCTCGTCCTCAAAAATCGGCTCACGCTCGTTTTCTTGGGGTTCTGCGACCTCATCGGGTACGTTGTCGGGTTGCTGCCGAACCTCCCTCACAGGCTCGGCACGCTGCTCACGGGCGGCGATCCTCTCGGCTTTAAGACGTTCCCTTTGCTTAATTGCATCTTCGGGGTGTAGCCAAGCGATATTGCCCTCAAGATGTGAAAGAAGATGTTTTCTGCAGTTTTTAAACTCCGGTCCGTTTAATCCAATGCGGATCAGCCAGCAGCGAAAGGTATAACGAGGATTCTCGCTCTGAGTTACACGTGGACTTGCAGATTTTTGCGTCAGCGCCTGATTGCTGACCGCCAGTACCAGCGAAATATACGCTCTCAAAACGCCTGCATTCAGACTGCTGTTGAAGGCTCTCACTTCGATATTGGTGTCGGTAAAGACCGGATGTAAATTGAGCATATTATGTTGAGCTAAACATAATATGCTTTATGTCCAGTAAAGCATTATGTAAAGCAAATCCCCGAAACCGCAGTAATACGA
>CAJTLC010000058.1 GCA_910576995.1 uncultured Ruminococcus sp. | reverse complement strand
ATCATCCGTAAACTCGGAACATTGGAACAACTTCTTCCCGAACACGGTCCAACAAGGGATGATGTGCTTGCATGGGCAAAAAACGAAGTAAAACTGGAAACAGAAAAATATAAAAAGGAAAAAGAAGCCAAAACCATAATGATCCCATTCCGCGCTGACCGGCAGCTTGACTATGGGGTACAGAAATTTTATCGGGGCGGCTATCTGTTCCCACAGTCCGTTTATTATGGGATGCAAATGCACAAACTATGCAGAAAACTGAAAGCAAAATACAAATTCAGATATGACATCAACGCCATCCTCTCGGATCTGGTTTATGCAAGGATTCTGGAACCTGCAAGCAAGCGTTCCTCCTATAAAACCGCCATGGAATTTCTGGAAAAACCATCCTACGCCATCCATGATGTTTACCGTGCCCTGGATGTTCTTGGAACGGAATGCGATTTTATCCAGTCCGAAGTATATAAAAACAGCTGCTTCTTAGGAAAACGCAATGATAAAATCCTCTACTACGACTGCACGAATTATTACTTTGAAATGGAACAGGAAAGCGGCAGTATAAAATACGGCAAAAGCAAGGAACACCGTCCTAATCCGATCATCCAGATGGGACTGTTCATGGATGGGGACGGAATCCCCCTCTCCTTTTCCCTGTTTCCCGGCAATACAAACGAGCAGAAATCCCTGAAACCTCTGGAAGAAAAAATACTGCGTGACTTCGGATGCCAAAAATTTATTTACTGCTCTGACGCAGGTCTCGCTTCTGAAAGCATACGGACATACAATCATATGGGCGA
Source organism: uncultured Ruminococcus sp. (assembly GCA_910576995.1). Taxonomy (GTDB): domain Bacteria; phylum Bacillota; class Clostridia; order Oscillospirales; family Ruminococcaceae; genus Ruminococcus. The sequence continues at coordinate 1,236 of CAJTLC010000058.1, read as the reverse complement.
GCGCGCATTTATCGTAACGCAGTCCATCAAAAGGCTGGCAAAAGAGGACAGGGAATGGGCGTTGAGCAGGACAGGTTTTAAGCGGGTTTCTGATGATAAGCCTGTTGATATCACAGTACTTGATGAAGATGATACCGGGCTGTATTACAAGGACATACCATATACCCCGAAAAAACTCCACCAAAGGCTCATTGTCACATACTCCCCCAAATACGCGCGGTATCAGAAATCCATCCGTGAAAAACAGGTGGAACGTGCGGAAAAAATGCTTGCATCCGGAAATACAAAAAAAACCCGGAAGAACCCAAATGACCCGGCAAGGTTCATCGGGAGCGTATCTGTGACGAATGACGGTGAAATTGCAAAAGAACACAAATATCTTGATGTGGAAAAGATTTCATCAGAAGCACAGTATGACGGGCTTTACGCCGTATGCACGGACCTGCTGGACGATGACGTAAACGGCATCCTGAAAGTAAGCGAAGGACGCTGGCAGATCGAGGAGTGTTTCCGTATCATGAAGACGGATTTTTCCGCAAGACCGGTTTACCTTCAGGATGAAAACAGAATAAAAGCGCATTTCCTGATCTGTTTTCTTGCACTTTTGCTTTACCGGATGATCGAAAAAAGGCTGGACTACCGCTATACATGTGATGAAATCCTGCATACATTGAAAACCATGAACTTTGCCGAAGTTGAGGAACAGGGCTTTATGCCGCTTTACAAGCGGGAAAAGATAACGGATGCCTTACATGATGCCTGCGGATTCCGAACGGACTACCAGTTTATTACCAAGAGCAGTATGAAAACAATCCAGAAAAAAAGTAAAGGAAGAGAATAAAATACTATATCTTAAAACAGAAGACAAAACCGCTGTAACCCCCATAAATACTGGTCTACAGCGGTTTTTATACTTAACAAACTGTCAAAGACGGGATAATAACTATATTCTACCATCGTCGTTTCGGTCTGTAAAATAAAAAAGTTTTTTCTACATTCCCATCTTCCCCATAATCCCATCCGCATCCACCCCGGGATGCGTCAGATACAGGCGGCATATCTGCTCCGCAAGTTCTTCACCAATGCCGTTCCTTCCCGCGATTTCCCGTATGGACTTTCCTTTATCCGTATCTTTCATGACCGCCGCGATCACCTGCTTCATATTCTTTGGCAGTTTCCTCTGCGCCGCATCTTCTTTTTCGGACACGCCCTGCTCCTTCTGTGCTATTTCGATTT
>CAJTLC010000057.1:1659-2192 GCA_910576995.1 uncultured Ruminococcus sp. | reverse complement strand
GGTCGGCGGTGTGATGGTGCATGGGACGTTTTTCGTGGTCGGCAATGCGTTCAACGAATACGGCGAGGAAATAAGTGTTTCGCTGACCGACGAGCAGATTGAAAAGTACTCGGAAAAATTTGAAACTCCGATGTATGTACTGCCGGAGAATCTATGCGGTATTCTGCGAGAAATCGGCGTTTTGGACTATGACGATGACATAGACGAAGAGCCGGAAATGTCAATGTAAATTAATAACAAAAAGGAGAAAGTTATGTTAAAAAATAAAATTATGAAGAAAATCGGCACAGGGTTCATGGCGGGACTCTGTGCCTTTTCAATGCTCGGAACAGGCGTGAACAGTGCAATTCAGAGCCATGCGGAGAGCGTTTCTGCGACTGAAAATGAAGTTTTTCCGTCCGCCGATGAGGTAATAGCACAGGCGGCAACGCTGCTCGGAGCGCCTTACGGCTTCGGTTTTAAGGGATATACAGGCGTTTACTATCAGGGCGGTTACAGTCCGCTGACCGAAGAGTACATCAGGCAGCAGGGAC
>CAJTLC010000057.1:0-1591 GCA_910576995.1 uncultured Ruminococcus sp. | reverse complement strand
GTGGAATAATCCCGTTCCCGTGGACACTCCGCACTGGTTGTCAGTCAACGAAAACTGTACGATTTCATACGGCGGTGTGACCTCGAAAATCGATGTTGAAAAGCAGAATCTGCCCACTCCGAATGACGAAAATTCGCAGAAAACATACGAATATTGGGAATGTGCAGACGGCTCGACAATTGCTCCCGGCTCGGTGGTAATTGCCGATAATCTTGCGGGCGAGGACCATTCGTGGATATATATGGGCGAGTTTGACAGCCGTGACGAAGTTGTCGGTTATCTGCGAAATATCGGCGTAAACGAGTCATATATCAATTCGTCAACTGTCGGCAGCGGAAACGGTGACGGCGGTACTCACTGGCGTATCGAGTCCAACGGCTCGCAGGGCGTTGTCATCAATAATAATACAGACGGTAAAAAAGCGACGGCAATGAATATGTCGGCGTTCAGAATCACGAAAACAGAGGCGGAATTCACTATAACAAAGGTCTTGAACAGCGATAATTCGGTAAAAATCAGCGGTACAAGTCCGATTGACAGCACAAAGGCAATATACGGAGTGTATACTGATTCCGACTGCACCCAGAAAGTCGGCGAAATCACAATCGGCGACGACGGAACAGGCTCGATTATGCTGCCTGACAAGCAGTATTATGTCAGGGAAATTTCCGCTCCGACAGGTTATGACCTTTCGCTTGATGTTGTGGCTCTGAAAGCTGGTTCCAACGTCAACGTCGGCGAGAATATTACAAGCGGTATAATCAGAATCAACAAGACCGCTGAGGACGGCGTGATTTCAGACCGTGAGTTTATGGTTTCATGGACGGAAAACGGCGTAGAATACAGCAAAAATGCGGTTACGAATGCCGACGGAATCGCCGAAATTGACAGTCTTCACGTTTACGATTTCGGCAGTAAAAGTGCGATTTCATACAATATTTCGGAGATAAATCCCGATACAAGATACGAAACTCCGAAGGCTCAGGACGTGACGCTGACAGGCGGAAATGCCGATTTGACGGTCGCTGTGGACTTTGAAAACGTACTGAAAAAGGGCAGTATCCGCATCAACAAGCAGTCCGAGGACAGTCAGAACGGCGACAGAGAGTTCGTGATTTCGGGCGGAGGTCAGACTTACACGCTTGTTACAGGTGCGGACGGAACAGCGATTCTTGCCGATATTCCTGTATTTGACGGCAATAACGAGCCTATTGTGTACACCATCAGCGAGAACGATGTCCCGGTAAGATATGTCGTTCCGGCAGAGCACAGAACAATGTTTTTAAATCTGTGAAGAATATGATAATTCAGACCGTACTGAAAACAGAACTTCCGGCGGCTGATATTGAAATTGAAGCATCTGTACCCGATGTGGATATTCCTCAGATTATTGAGGAAAACTCGACTGAAAAGTACTGCTTGAAGTGGAGCGATGATTATAAAAAGGCTTGTAAAATTATCAAAGAAAAAAGTTCCGGAATATCTGATTTTCAAGTAGCCGAACGGCTTTTATTATCAGAATCAGAAAATGGAAACGTGCTTGCAATGTTTGAACTGGGAAAGCTGTATTCAATGAAAAAATCGGGTTTAA
>CAJTLC010000056.1 GCA_910576995.1 uncultured Ruminococcus sp. | reverse complement strand
GCTGGAGGGTGGAATAAACGGAAACGAGACGGCTTTGTTCCTGATAACGGGCGATAACTGGCGGTTTCGCGAAGCGCAAACCTTGATATCCGCAGGCGCGGACGCGGCGTCGGCAGGAAGTTCTTCTTCATCTTCGGGCGGCGCTTCGCAGATTCACCAGCTTATCACGCAGGTCAACGTTGAAAAAAATATCGCTGCGGTTGAGATGACGGGATATGCGGGAGTTCTTGCGGAGAAGCTGAAAATCGCAGCGGCAGGCGCGTTTTCGGTTCGCGGGCAGACAGTGGTTTTCGTCGATATTACGGCAAATATCCGCAGTCTCGGCAATACGGAAGTTCGCCTGAATCTGCTGTATGACGGCGTGAAGCAGACGGCTTATGCAGTCGAAACAATGGCGGCGAACGAGCGGCGTACAATTCATTTTACGGCGCATCTGACAGCCTCGGCAGGTAAACACACGGTGACAATCGAGGGATGCGGAAATGCCGAAACAGAGCGCATAACGGCGGTTATATGGGGGCAGAACATCGCTCCCGAAAAGCCCGAACCTGCATACGCCGCGGATTACGAATATACTGTAAATCCCGACGGCGTAACGATAGATAAGTATATCGGCGACAGCGATTCCCCGACCGTTCCGCGAGAGATCGAGGGCAGACAGGTAAACGTTATCGGCAGCAGAGCGTTTATGGGGACGTCGGTAAAATCTGTCCATATTTCGGAAGGAGTTGAGGAAATACAATGACGGGAACAGGTACTCAGGAAGATCAGTATATTGTTGATAACTGGATTGATTTTGTACAGGCGACTGCCATTAAGGACGCATACGTTAAATTTGCGGACGGCGGCGGTACGATCAATATGAACGAAATTTGTCCCGACGGCATGACGGAAACTGTAACAATCAGAGCTTTCGTTGACGGGAACGGTTGGAACATAAAAAATATTCATCTTAATGGCGGATACGCGTTTAACATATGCAACAAGGTTGAAAATCTTAATTTTACCGATTTTAATATCGAGAGTTCAAATTCGAGTCGAAGAGCGATCATGTTTTCATTCGATTATTTTACGCCTACCGGAACAAGCGAAAACCGATATGGGTTATTGTATAAATGCGCATTCAACGGTTATTTGACAGGCGGTTATCCAAATATGTTCAAAGGAGCAAACAATGATACTGACCGAATTTCATTGATGCGATGCAGTGCAAAGTTAAAAATAACTGAAAATTCACATTTAAATCAAAGCTATAGAGTTTTATGCAATCATTGTGTTTTTGACATTGACGCGCCGAATTCTATCGATCCTTTTTACGATATGCCGTTGAATAACTGCCTAATTTTTGGCAGTTATAAGAGTTTAACAATACCAGGTTATTCAAAATATGTAATAGTCGACGCCGAATGTCAATCGCAAGCTGCATCGCAGGGCGGAAAATCCGAATTAATAATCGGCAACCAAGACAAGGCTGCGCTTAGCAATAATTTCAATGCCGTTACGACTGAGCAGCTTAAAAATCCTGCGTATTTGGCTTCTTTGGGATATCCTATAGGAGTTGATTAAATGGAAAAGTTAACAGTATCGGGATTTGAGCAGGGCGGATTTTATGTCAACAACGGCGCAGAATACAGCAGTTCAAGCGAAATTCGAAGCGGCTGGATAACGTTTGACAATACTGCCGTTACAGTGGAATGCGGCATTTTGCAATGGTCGTTTATATGCAGAGATTCCGACGGCGTATTTCACGAAATATCGGAATCATCCGGCTATAAGTCAAGCGGAGAAACTGTCGTTCTGACAGCCTATCCGTGGATTTCCGAAATCAGAATAGAGTTGAGCGGTTCGAATTTATCGCCTCCGCGATCTTGTGTATTATACAAAGGATATGCATGGAAAATGGACGCGAATTTCCCGATTCCTGCATTTGCAGTCGAATTGCCGTTATCCTCCATGTCCTCGCCTTATCCTGACAGTTTGTGGCGTATTGAATCGCAAAAATTCGGCGGAATCCCGTTCACAAATCTTTTTATCGCTCCGCCTCAATCGGTGATGTCAAAACCGTATCCCGATTCTTTGTGGCGCATCGACGCGAATATTAACAACGGATTGCCATACACAAATCTTATGCCTGTCGAACTTCCCAACGGCGCATTCAAGGACGTCGCGGAGCTTGCGGAAACTTATATCCCCG
>CAJTLC010000055.1 GCA_910576995.1 uncultured Ruminococcus sp. | reverse complement strand
CACTTTTTTGATTTTTTTCTATTTTGCTGTCTACTTTATTGACTATGGTCCAATCCTGTTTCTTCCTCATCCTCGATGAATTCGTAAACCGCCGCTTCGAACCCCCTGTAAGTCAGCCCCGTCACCAGAACCTTGTCGCCGTATTTCAGCGCCGCACCCTGCTCTGTGCATCCGCTGCTCCAAAGATGCTCCATTGTTGTAACCTGTTCCCACTTCATAATTGTTTCCTCCAAGTTTCGTTGTTTTCCGCAGGCTGTCTGCCTTTCAGTAGTATGTATATTACCGCATTTCAAGGGATAAGTCAACGGATTTCGGATAAATAAATGTAACAATGATTTCGGCTGTTTTTCGGGCAGTATTGTGTTATTTATGACTTCAAAAATAAGCCCCGAAATCGCCCCTGTGTGCCGCCGTTCTGCAAAATGGATAACTTTGCAAGGGCAGGCAAAACGGCAAACGTATGGGCTTTGTGGGCGAAAATCAGGGGGCGGTAATTCCGCCCCTTGGCTTGCTGTTTCAGTTCAGTTTCATGCGGATCGCAGGAATGATTTTCTTTTCTCCGGTGATGAAGTTGGTGTAATTTGCCCTGACCTCGGTCAGTCCGTTCATGCAGAATCCCTGCTTTTCAAAGGCGGCGAGGGTTTCGATCAGGCTGCTGAAGGTGCTTGAAATCGTAAATTCCGTAATGCCCTGTGCCTTGAAAAATTCGCTGATCGGCTCGATGTCCTGCGCCCAGATGACCTCGGAGAAGTCGATCAGCTCGTTGCTGCTGTCCTTTTGCTGCCTGTAGGCTGCGAAAAGCGTGGGGTTGATGCCATTCTCCTTGAAGAACTCGTTTCCCTCGGTCATTGCCTTTTCAAAAAGCTCAATTGTTTTCATGTGATTTCCTCCAAATTTCGTTGTTTTCCGCAGGATGTTCGCCTTTCGGTAGTATGTATATTACCGCATTTCAAGGGATAAGTCAACGGATTTCGGAGAAATAAATGTAACAATGATTTAGGTTATTTTTCGGACAGTATTGTGTGATTTATGACTTCAAAAATCAGCCCTGAAATCGCCCCTGTGTGCCGCCAATTCGTGAATCCCATAACTTTGCGGAGAAATCTGAAACGGCGGACGTGGGCGAACGTGGCGGCCGTGTGACGCTTAATCGGAGTAATTGCGGTGAATGATGCTGATGATTTTTTCCTGTTCCTCGGCAGAAACACCAATGCTCTGCAACGCCTCCTTTGCAGCACAATCGCTGCAAACAAGGGTTTCATTATCTTCTCTCAAAATCGCAGGTCTTTCCGTGTATGATCGTCCACATTTCGGGCAGATTCTCGGTTTTCTGATTTCATTTTTCATTTCGCACACCCCTTTCGCTCAAATCAAATGCAAGCCGCAGATACTTCAAATCGAATCCGAAATCACGGTAGCCCTGAAAGCAGGTTCTCACGTAGGAACTACTCGGAATTCCAAGCGGTCTTTCTTCATGCATAATGTACACGAAAGCCTTGATTTTTCGGTGGTTTACGGTTATTTCCATTTCCTTTTTGTAATAGAAAGTCGGGCAGCCCTCGTAAGCATCAAGCCTGCATTCATCGGCTTCCGAAACCTCCCAGACAGCAACCGGAACCTTGGATTTTTCGGCTTTTTCGATGGTGAGGTAAGAACCTGTTTTGCTGCCCTTGAAAAGCAGTTGACAGCCGTGAATCCACGCTGTTCCGACAGGCTTTGCATCGGGGCAGCGGTAACGCATTTGATGAATGTTGAGGTTTGAACCGTATGCAAGATAGTATTTTTTCATTGTAATCTTTCCTTTCCGAAGGAAGTACCCTTCTACCACCCTAAGCCGCCCGTAGGCGGCGTGGGAAGCAGGAGGCTAACCCCTGCGTTATGCTCTGTATCTCCAAGCGGCATTATGTTAAGCTTAACATAATGCCGCTTATCGAAACTTCCGGTATATGTAAAGCAGCAATGGAGAGAACCCTAAATTTGGGTATTCTCTTCTCTGCTACTTTACATAATTCAAGATGATATATTTTTCAGCCAGTCCATTAAGGCAGTGTCGTTGCGCCAATCAGGAACATTTGGAGCAATGTCTGAGGAAAGCACCTCCAAGGCTTTTCGCTTCATTTCAGTATCCGCTCTCGCATAAATGTTCGTAGTATCAATACTGCTATGCCCCATAATATCACGAATATAGATAATATTTATTCCCGCCTGCAATAAATGCATTGCTTTGGTATGCCGAATCACATGAGGAGTGATTTTTTCATCACCTGTATATTTTTGAAGAATGTATGTAACACCGGCTCTTGTCAAAGGTCTGTTTTGCTTATTAACAAACACATTGAAATCATATTTATCAGGGCTT
>CAJTLC010000054.1 GCA_910576995.1 uncultured Ruminococcus sp. | reverse complement strand
CCGCTGCCGCTCTTTCTTTATGTCCTCTGGTTTCAGCATATTAGCCACCTTTGCCAGAAAACGAATATTTGCAGAGTTTTTGACTGCGTTTATAATGCCCTCGTTCTGCGTATGTATCAGCTGCATTGTGGGCTTAAGCGTGCGGTTATCCTCTCCGAAAAGGTCGTCTTTATATTCAAAGTCCGTCATAATCCCCACACGCTCAAACTCGATAGCGCCGTGTTCCCCGTTCCCAAAAAGATACCGTAAGTACACTTGCCCTGCTGCCTCTACTACCTCGCAGCGCTGCGCCCGCAGGGGATACCAGCCAATAAGCGTCCCGTATCTGTCCTCTACTGGCACAATAAAAGCGGTGTGTTCCACCGCTACATAGGTCGCCACCCGCTTAATGAATTTTGCCGTATCCATGAAATAGTTAGGCTTTTGCTGTAGCGTCTTTTCCAGCCGCTTTAGTGCGCTGCCCTCTATCTCTGGCTTTAGCTTGCTGCAATGCGTGGCAAAGCTGTTTATCGCCGTTCTGGTCAAGTCCATTTCGTATACGCCGCCGCTGTAGCTGGTAAACGTCGGGCTGTACCCGTTCAGCATCTTAAAATAGCTGTCGATATAACGCAGCTCCTTACCATGAAAAAGATAATCTAAGAATTTGATACCGTCCACTCTCCTTTCTATGCGGCGTTTTTAAGCAGCTCGCCGCACTCTTCCCAGTATTTCTGCCGTACCGTCATAGCGTCTATGACGGATACAAAGCCGTCGATATGCGCCCGCTGCTCTATCTTTATAGGTCTGAATTTCCTTGTTTCCATGTTGTGCTTAAGCGCAACATTCAAGAAATGTGTCTTTAGTAAATTGTTGTCTGCAATCTTGAAATTGCCGTCTTTTATGATACCCTCAAACTCCCGTATGACTGGTGTAAGGTTCTCCCCTTGATGCACGTCGTCTGTCTGGAAACCGTAGTCTTTCAATTCCTCAATCAGATATTTTGCCATGTATCGGTCATACCCTATTTTGAGTATATAAATGCCGTATTTCTCCACCAGCCCCGTAAACCATGCGTATACGTCATGGTAGTCTACGTAGTTGTCGCCGCTTAAGGTTATCAGCCCCTTTTTTACAAAAATGTCATACGGCACGCCGTCCGTAGCCTGCAAGGTTTCCACCCTGCCCCGTGGCATAAAGAACTGGGTAAACGCATAAAGCACGCCTTCCTTTTCAATTACCACGCTGGCTGCGGTCAGGTCTGTTGTCTGGCTTAAGTCTATGCCGCCCACGGCGTAGCAGTCCCTAAAGTCCTCTAATGTCTTTTCAACGCCTGCGCCGTCCACCGTCTCATATTCCAGCCATGCTATAGAGCTGTTCTGCTTGATATTGCAGTATTTTGTTAAAAACTCTGCCCGCTTGCTTAAGCTGTTTTCTGCTACCGCTATTTCGTCCATGAAAAAGCTCTCTGGCACAGATACGCCCATGTTAGGGTTAGCTTTCTTAAGCTCTTCTATGTCGTTCCACTTCTCCACGTCGTCTATCATGTAAAGGAACGGCAAAAGCCGCCTTTCCTTGCTGTTGCCCTTTAAAAAGCTGGTGCTGCGTTTCATCAGCTCGTCATAAATGCTGTCGTTTATGTAGCCTGCGGTACTGATAGACAAAATCATAGGCTGGCGGCGTGCGCCTAAAGCAGACTTCATAACCTCATACTGCTTTAGCCCTGCGTCGCCGCTCCATGCTGCCATTTCGTCACATACCACCAGCTGCGGGTTAAATCCGTCAGACTTCTTGGCGTTAAATGCGATAGGCTTTACAAAGCTGTTTGTATCCTCATAGTAAATATCGCTGCGCCGCTTTTTCGCCAGCTCGTTTAGCTCGTCCTCTGCCTGCACCATTTTATAAAAGCCGTCATATACCAGCGTCGCTTGGTCTAATTTCGGCGCTAAACAGTATATCTCCTGCCCGTACTCTGGCTCTAAATAAACCATGTACGCAATAATCGCAGATGCAAACAAACTTTTTCCATTTTTTCTGCCGATAACAATAAAAATTTCACGGAAAATGCGTGTTTTTTCTGCGTCTTGTATGCCAAAAATTACAGAAACTATGGCTTTCTGCCATAGTTCCAGCTTGATTAAATCGTTGCGCCCCTTGCTGTGGTGGCAAAAATTTTCTATAAACTTTATAGCCTTGTTTGCCGCCTTTGCATTAAAAAAATACTCCTGCTTTTCCAGCCCGTCCACAATGATTTTATATATTGCCTTTATCCATTTTCCCGCTACAATTTCGCCGCTTGTAATCTTAGCGTGGTACTCATAGATATAGTTTTTATACGGCACTTTCGCCTACTCTTCCCGCAGCGCCTCTAGCCTGCTTTTCTTCCGTTTTGCAGCTGGTACTAAATCGGTCAGCTGCTTTATGACTGCTGCATAATTCTTGCTTAATGCTATGTACGTGTCTGCCTCTGGGCTTTTCTTTGTCCCGTACTGGTTCTCGCCGTTCTTATACTCGCTCGTCCAGCCGTCCTGCTCTATGATTTCCTGCAAGTCGTCAAGCTCCACGCTCATAAATGCAGCCTTTTCTATCAGCGGCGTTACTAAGTTTTTCTTATTCTCGTCTAAGTCCTTGAAAATTTTCTTAAGTCTGCTTTTCTCGGACTTAATTCTCTGCTCTTTTGTCTTTTCCGTCTTTGTCGCCATTCCTTTTA
>CAJTLC010000053.1 GCA_910576995.1 uncultured Ruminococcus sp. | reverse complement strand
TGATAAACGTTGAGATTCAGCTTAAGGGCGATAACGATTATCGTGACAGAACGCTGTTTTACTGGGCTAAATTGTACACATCGGAGCTTAAAAGCGGCGAGACTTATGGTCAGCTGAAAAAGACGATCTGTATAAATATCATCAATTTTAATATGTTCGACAGGAGCGATTACCATACGGAAATCGTGACATCTATTAAAGATACCGGAGAGGTTTTTTCAGATAAATTTAGCATTCACTTTTTTGAGCTTAAAAAAGTTGGCAAAAAAGTGAATCCAAATAACCGCAGAGAATTGTGGATGCAGTTTCTCAATGCGGACAGCGAGGAGGATTTTGAAGTGTTGAAACAGACAAATGTGCCGATAATGAACAAGGCTGTAAACGTAATTTATGATCTGAGCGAAGATACGAGGATTCGTGAAATGGCAAGAATTCGTGAAAAAGCTCTTCATGATGAGGCTTCCGCTTTGGCTAACGCTAAAAGCGAGGGTAAGGCAGAAGGCAGAGCTGAAGAAAGAAACGCTCTCATAGAGAAGATGCGAAAAAGAGGAATGTCCGAGGATGAAATCAAGGAATTTTTCGCAGATTAATATTAAGTTAAAATATTGTTATGCGCTTTGTGACCAAAAAACAAGGCGCATTTTTGTTGCCTTTGGATATAGCAATTTTGGAGATTTTGTGGTATCCTTGTCAGTTGAAGGGAGATGAAAAAATGGCAAAAAACAGAGTTATACCGTTTGGGTACTGCATGAGGAATGGCGAGATCACGGTAGATTTTACAGAATCCAGAGCAGTAATCAAAATCTTTGAGGAATATCTGAACGGCAGAAGCTTGCTGCAAATTGCAAAGCTAATGGAGTCCGAAAAAATCCGATATACCGCCGATTCTGAACATTGGAACAAAAACATGGTCAAGCGGATAATCGAGAATGAAAAATACCTCGGAAATGATAAATATCCGCAGATAATCAGCGAAAAATTTTTCAATCAGGCAAATGAAAAAAGAGTATCGAAAGCGACTTCCGTGTGCGTGATTTCAAAGGAACTGCAGGAGATCAGAAATCATACATACTGCTTGGAATGCGGTCACAGGCTCTCAAGGATAGGCGGTAACTGTCGTAGTGCGAAGTGGGATTGTCGTAATCCTGATTGTTACAGATTTGAATATCAGTTGACAGATCAGATGATAATTGGTGCAGTTCTGACTGTTCTGAATGCGGTTATTGCTAATCCGAGTCTGATTGAAAACAGCGGCGAAATTAGTGCGTATTCCCCTATAGCCGATGTGATCCGCAAGCAGAATGAAATAAATCAGATGACAGATTCCGTACAAGTGGATTTTGACAGAATTAAATCAGAATTATTCAGGCTTGCAGAGATTAAATACAACTGCTGTTCTTACAATGAAAATTCGCAGAAAACTGTGCAGCTACGCAGTTTGATTGATGATCATGAACAATTAAATACGCTCGATATTGGCTTATTTAAGTCCTGCATAAACAGGATTTGGATAAGCCATTTTTGTACCATAGATGTTGAATTTATCAACGGGGTACATATCAAAAATTTAACAGAGAGGAAAGATGAAAATGAGCATAGCGCCCAATGTAACGGTGATTCCTGCGAAAGCGCAGATGGAAATTAACCGCAGTAAGTACCAACAATTGCGAGTGGCAGCCTATTGTAGGGTATCGACTGAACAAGAAGAACAGCAGAGCAGCTATCAAGTCCAAATTGCTTATTACACCGATCTGATCAACAGAAAAAAGGAGTGGTCGCTGGTCGGAATTTTCGCTGACGAAGGGATTAGTGGCACTCAGACAAAAAATCGTACAGAGTTTAAGCGTATGATAAGGATGTGCAAAAACAAAAAAATCGACCTTGTAATCACCAAGTCGATCAGCCGATTCGCACGAAATACCGTGGACTGCCTTGAGTATGTCAGGCAGCTAAAAGACCTCGGAATCGGCGTGATTTTTGAGAAGGAAAATATCAACACTTTGACCATGACATCGGAATTTATGATCGCTCTATACGGCTCATTCGCTCAGGCAGAGTCGGAATCTATCAGCAAAAATGTTTCATGGGGCAAAGAAAAAGCTTACCGTGAGGGCAGAGTGCAGTTCCAATACAAACATCTGCTTGGCTACAAAAGAGGCGATAACGGCGAACCTGAGATTGTTCCGGAAGAAGCAGAAACGGTACGGCTGATCTTCAAATTATTCCTCGACGGTTATTCCATGAAAGAGATTACGGTCACGCTGAAAAGTCTGGGAAAACTCAACAAATACGGAGATGTGGAGTGGCGTTCCAACACGATTTCGAGAATTTTGCAAAACGAAAAATATGTGGGCGACGCGCTTCTCCAAAAGACTTTTACAGTCGACTGTATCACTCATAAAATCGTGAAAAATCACGGAGAACGTCCCATGTATTTGGTGACTGACCATCACGCCCCGATAGTCGACAGAGACACTTATAATCGAGTTCAGCAGGAACTTGCGAGGCGAAGTTCCAAGCGAAAAATTAGTGATAAGACGGTTACCGAGCAAGGCAAATACTCCAGTAAATACGCGCTTTCGGAACTTCTTATCTGCGGTCATTGCGGAACGCCATACCGCAGAACAACTTGGTCAGCAAGAGGCAAAAAGCAAATTGTATGGCGATGCATCAGCCGTCTGGAGCATGGCAAAAAATACTGTCCCGATTCGCCAACAATCAAGGAAGAACTGGACCATAGTCAATAAAGTAGACAGCAAAATAGAAAAAAATCAAAAAAGTGC
>CAJTLC010000052.1 GCA_910576995.1 uncultured Ruminococcus sp. | reverse complement strand
TACTTTTAGTTTACTACTTTTTCTTTTTTCTGTCTACTTTTTTAGTATAGCACCACCTGTCACTAATATCAGCGATTCATACAGATATTATTATGACAAAACCACGCAGTTGATTGTAAGACTTAATGCCGATATTTGTGAACTTTGCGGAAGTCATGAAAATATTGAGGTTCATCATATAAGAAAATTAAAAGACATTAAGCAGAAATACAGAAAAAGAGGCAAGCATATACCCTATTGGGTTCTTATGATGGCTAAAATGAACAGAAAAACTCTTGTAGTTTGCGAAGAATGTCATAATAAAATTCACAGTGGAAAATAAGCTTAGAAACAACTGGAAAGCCGGATACAGCGAAAGTTGTAAGTCCGGTTTGGAGGGAGGATGCGTGAAAACCTGCTGCGGTAACGCAGTAAGGCGTTGCCTTCCTACCCTACGTAATCGGTCTTCTGAAAAAATATTATGGAAAGGAAGCAGATGAATGCTTGGATTTATCATAGGCTCAATATTCGGCGGAACAGTAGGCGTGTTCGCAATGGCGCTCTGTACTGCCGCCGGAAAAGCTGACGAGGAAACGGGTCAGAAATAAATAAGATGTAAAGTCGTTTTGCCAACAGCAGAAAAATTCTGTTGCTTGCAAAGCGGCTTTTTTCTTTTCTGCTGTTGGAGTGCGGAAAGGAGAAAAATGAATAGTTTCATGTCGTGGGTTGGCGGCAAAAAGGCGCTGAGAAATGCCGTGCTTGCAAGGTTCCCTCCCTATTATGAACGATATATCGAGGTTTTCGGCGGCGCAGGGTGGGTGCTGTTCCATAAACCGCCCGGAATGGATTTCGAGGTTTACAACGATTTCAACAGCAACTTAACTAACCTGTACCGCTGTGTGCGGGATAATCCAAATAAGCTGAAATACAAGCTTCGGTACGTGCTGAATTCCCGTGAGGATTTTGACAGGATCGTCAGTCTGCACAAGCGAGGAATTTTCCCGAAACTGCATGATTTTGACAGGGCAGCCAAGTTTTACCAGCTGATCCGGTACAGCTATGCGAGCAGCCTGGATAGTTACGGAAGTCAGCCGCATTCCATGTGGGGTGATTTTCCGCAAATCGATATGGCGGCAAGAAGATTACAGAAAGTTGTAATTGAGAATAAGGATTTTGAAAAACTGATCCGGCAATACGACCGCCCCGTTAGCTTTTTCTACTGCGATCCGCCGTATTACGCAACAGAGAATTACTACAAAGACGTGGGATTCACGACTGCCGACCACATCAGACTGCGTGACGCACTGCTGGATTGTTCAGGAAAATTTCTTGTTTCCTACAATGACTGTCCGGAGATCAGGAAGATCTGGGATAAGCCGAATATCTACATGGAAGAAATCAGCAGACTGAACAACCTCGCACAGCGATACGAGGGCGGCAGTCAGTACGCTGAGCTTTTTATATCCAATTACGATACGAATGAACGTGGGAGAGCCGATTTGCAGCTCTCCCTTTTTGATGACGGAGGACACTTATGAGAAAAATCATTTTTACACAGGTTATGACCGGGGACGGAAAATCGACCTTCAGCGGACTTTTTGACAGTAACGGACTTCCTGTTACAGTCGAGCTTGAAAAAGACAGCGGGGGCGCTGCTCTGACGGCGATTCGCAGAGAGCTTTCGGAATTTGAAAAACAGGAAATATGCTGTCAGTATGACGACTGCGATATCTGCCCGCTTTGTCAGGATTGCGATGAGGAATGTGCCGATTGCGAGGAATATGGGGAGGAGCTTTGCAATGAAAATACTGGTTGTTGAACCTAAAAAAGTGCCGTATGAAAGAGAAATCAGCGATGATCTTCACGAAATGCAGGAGGTTGTTGGAGGGTTCATCGAGCCGATATATTTCGAGCGAAAAAATGATGCTCTTGTCTTCTGCAATGAGGAATTCCTGCTGAACGGCTCTCAGCCTAATCGAATGGTTGGAGATGTTCTGGTTCATGGCACATTTTTTGTGGTCGGAAATCGTGAAACCGAATATGGAGAAGAAGAAAGCTGTTCACTGACAAATGAGCAGATTTCCCAATATACCAAAGAATTTGCAGAGCCGATTCAGGAAATGCCTCATGATCAAGTTCAGGACGGCAACATGATATTTTTTATGATGTGAGGTATGGCGGATGAAAATATTTTTTGATTGGTTCTGCCCAAGGATAAGGTCGCCAACTTACTTAATACATCGCAGACACTGATATCATCAGAAATACAAGATATTAAAATCAATCGAGGTTTGCAAATGCGAGCCTTTTTCTTTTGGAGGTAAACATGTTTAAAAATAGAATATTGAAAAAACTCAGTGCAGGTCTTATGGCGGGACTCTGCGCTTTTTCCATGCTCGGAACAACTTTGAGCGGCGGAATCCCTGCAAATGCGGCAAGCGTTTCCACGACAGAGAATGCAGCTTTTCCCTCAGCCGATGAGGTTATCGCCAAAGCCGCCACTCTTCTCGGAGCGCCCTACGGATTCGGTTTCAAGGGCTACAGCGGTGTCTATTATCAGGGCAGCTACAAGCCGCTGACTGTGGAATACATCCGTCAACAGGGTCTAGACTGTTCGGGACTTGTCTACTACACCATGACGCAGCTTGGCTATAAAACAAGCGGTTTTTCGTGGAATAATCCTGTTCCTGTGGACACCGCCCACTGGCTGTCCGTCAGCGATAACTGCACCGTCACCTACGGCGGTGTGACTTCTAAGGTTGACGTCGAAAAGAAACATATCAAAACCGAGGAGCGTCCCTATTGGGTAATGTCATTAAGCAAAGAAAAAGCGAAATAGTCACAGGAATCAAATGAAGATCC
>CAJTLC010000051.1 GCA_910576995.1 uncultured Ruminococcus sp. | reverse complement strand
ATAATACGCTGTACAGCCGCTATCTGATTCCGCCTTTCCTTATCCTTGATCTTTGAAAGATCGGTCGAACGAATATCGATCCTCTTTCTGCACTGCGAATCTTCGGGAAGAGCCGCAAAAAGGCAGAGGAATTCCCACCAATGCATATTGAACGATAAAAGATTTATGCCGTAATATCGCCGAAAATCGCCTATCAGGAATTTCGCGTCATACTTCCAGTCGAAAACGGGAGGACGCTTCGGCGGCGGTTCATGTTCATCTTCATCGCCGCTTTCGGCAGGATCGGGATTTAAAGCGTCCGCCCGAAAAAAAGTGAAAAGAGCGTTCACCAGTTCCGCAGTGATTTTTCGGGGAGCTTCCGTCAGCCAATTCGTCATCAAATACAGCTTTTCTTCATCGCTCAGATCGTCGTCGCCGAGCATATCGGAAAACCGTATCCATTCCCGAAAATCGGTCAGAATCTCGTATTCCGTCCCGTCGATTTCTATTGATTCGGGAAACTCCTCATACAGCGGATTTATCATTTCTTTTTGCTGCGCCTCTGCTGACGATTAGGTTGATATTTCGCGACTTTTTGCGCAATATCGGCGTTGATATCGTCGGTCTGCTGTTTAACGAATTCGAGGAAGCTGTCGTAAATTTCGATGTATCTCGAAATGCTGACAGGGATTCCCTCAAAAATCTTTTCAGACGTTCCCTCGCCGAAAATTCTGTCGTACAGAGTTGCAAATAAATTGCAGTAACTTCGCGTAAATTCAGACATTTTTCCGTCTTTCTTAATTTGATTTTCCTCTTCCGACAATTTTTCAAACGCATTTTCGTAACGCTCCTGAACGTCGGCGTCCTCCATGTCGAGTTCAAGTTTCAGATTGTTGATCTCCCAGATTTTCAGGCTCATAACGGCTCATCTCCTCATTATTTTTATTGCTTTCGAGGTCGCGCTCCGAATCCGAAAGATTCAGAGCCGAAACCTCGTCTATCTAATCTGCGGTATCTTCCGTAAAAGTAATTGTCTGCCAATTGTCCGTGCTTGCGGCTGTGCCGTGGATTTTTTCACCCTTGCATTTGAAATCGCCCGAATATGTGTAAACGTTTATGTTGTCGCCTTCGGTTGACGGAATGACCGCATATGGGCGTTTTATCGCCGTTCCGTCCTCAACGTCAACAATAACGATATTGCGGACAGCGTCGTCGGCAAGAAGTTCGCCGTCCGTTATTTTGACGATATCCTGCTGGACTTCGCAGCCACGATGCAGATCGAAAGCATACGAGATAGACGGAGAATAGCCGAGAACGTCCGTCTCCTGAAACGGCTCGTCAACGTACTGACGGCTGTGTTCGATCGGATTCTTGCTCTGACTGAGCGATGTGAATTTCGGCATTCGCAGAAATTTTTCCGTGCCGTCGCTGCCGATAACTCCGTAAAATGCGAGCTTTTTATGACGGGCGACAAGCGTCTTTTTGTTTTTATCTGTCATATTTATTCCTCCTCGCAGGGAGTCCCTGCTGACAATTTTGCGCTGAAATAATTATATATATCAAAACTATTTCCGCGCATATTTATTCTTCTTCATACAATAGACGCAATTGAATTTGATAGCGAGCTGTATTGGCGTCGACGTCGAACGCGTAACCGCCTGTAACTACGTCCATGTTTACAGGAATCCTCTCGTCGAGATCGGGAAGTTCGCCCTCTGTTACCCAGTCGGAAAAGCGTTCGTAAAAACCGAGATTTTCGATATTTTGATTGATATCCGCGCCGTAAAATTCGCGGCTTGCGAAAATAAAAAGAAACTGCTTTATGCAGCTTCCGTCGGTATATTTTTGGTAAACAGGATCGCACGGAACAGGCTCGACCGTGTATTCTATCGGCTTATCGCCCAGATAATCGACCATAAGGCAGCCATCCTTTAACTCCGGAAACTGCATGATATGATCGCGCAGGCATTGAATTATCGGCTTCATGTGAATTTCTCCTTAACTTTGCGTTCAAGTTCGTCAAGATGATCGGCTTTCATGCGTTCCAGCCACTCCTTGCCGCGCAGGCATTTGTAATTGTGCGCATTGCGCTTCGTCAATCCCTGCTTGCCCCTGCCCGCGTTGGTATAGTACTGCCGTTTTGCGTAGGGCGCTGTGTATTCCACAACTCCAGAACCTATTACAGTTCCCGAAATACCGCTTTTTTTCAGCATTCCCGTGCGAAAAGGCACATACGGATCGCATAAGCGCAAGGTCTCGCTGTCCACGAATTTCTGCGCTTTTTTGAAATTATCTTTCATACGGCTTGTGAAATTCGGGGCAAAGCTGATTCCGGTAAATTTTATCATTTCGCTTTCACCTCGATATGCTGTATAAACGGCGAACCATAGCGGAAATCCTGCACAGACATTATCGTCGTCGCAGTTGGCGGCGGCTGTTCATCGTCGACGATTCCGCACACGATTCTGTCGTCCGTTTTGGGAACGTATGTAACCGAATCCGCGGGAATTGAAATAAATATTTCGTTGTCGGGCGTTCTGTCCGAACTGTTTTCCTGCGCGGAAGTCGTTTCAACATAGACCGCTCCCGTTACATGACGAATATACGTCGGCGCGCGGTTCTGCACAGTTTTTTCGTAGATCGTGCAGCCGTTTTTGTTGGTAAACATTTAATCCACACCCCTGTAAAGCAGCCCCGTATTGCCGAGATATCGGGAAATTATCCGATTTTTTTCGGCATTGCGTTCAACATCGCTTTTAACTGAAAACGTCACGGAATAGCTTCCGACTTTTTCGGAACTTATATTTCCGTTGTGCGAGGATTCCGACTGAAATTCCGACTCCGCCAACGCGCAGCAGCACTTATTGACCTTTTCGGAATATTCGTCGGGAACTCCGCTTTCAAGCCTGCCGAACGTCTGCCAGTCGATATATTCCGACGCTCTCGCCGACAAATATTCAAAGCGTTCCTGCGGTATCAGACTGCCGCAGAACCGCTCTTTGTAGTATTGATAATCGGCGTAGATC
>CAJTLC010000050.1 GCA_910576995.1 uncultured Ruminococcus sp. | reverse complement strand
ACTTCCATTATATCACATTTTTTCACTTATTTCAAGCTATTGGTACGGGTTCTTAAACTTGCAGCTCGCCTTTTGTCAACGATCCTGTCGATCTCGTAAACAGTACCGTCCTCCCAAGCGACAGCCAGCGGAGTTATATTTCTCTCGGTATCAAATTTCGCCGTTACTTCAACATAAACCTTGCGTATCATTAAACCAACTCCCATATTAGTATTTCTTTTCAAGAAACGGATATACTAACGAAAAGGAGGCGTTTACAATGGCAGTATCGCACAGAGGCGCAATTTCATTCGGTTTAGTTCATATTCCAGTAGGTTTGTATACGGCGACGCAGGATAACGATATACACTTCAATCAGCTTTGCCGCGAGGACGGCAGCAGGGTTAAATACAAAAAAGTCTGCGTGTCCTGCGGAAAGGAAATTTCATCAAAGGATATCGTGAAAGGCTTCGAGTACGACAAGGATAAGTTTGTAATTATGACAGACGAGGATTTTGAAAAAGCCAAGTCCGATAAGGACAAGACAATTCATATTCTGCATTTTACGGATCTGAATTCAATTCGCCCGATCTATTACGATAAAACATATCATGCCGTTCCCGAAGCAGGAGGCGATAAAGCGTTCGAGCTTCTAAGGAAAGCCATGAAGGACGAGAACAAGGTTGCAATCGCCAAAACGGTTATGGGTACAAAGGAAAAGCTGCTTACGCTTATTCCTACTGACGACGGCATTTTAATCGAGACTATGTTTTTTGCAGACGAGGTCAAGCAGGCGCCCAAAGAGCCTGCGCATCCCGAAGTAAACGAGGCGGAGCTGACTATGGCGAAAACTCTTATAAACACAATGGTAAAGAACTTCGAGCCAAGCCTGTACAAGGACGAATATCAAATTAAGCTGCGCGAGATTATCGAGCAGAAAATCGCCGGAAAAGACGTTACGGTATCTTCACCCGATGTTCAGGTCAATGTTATCGATATTATGGAAGCTCTTAAGCAGAGTCTTGCGCAGGCGGGCGCAAAAAATGGATGATATCTGGGAAACAAAAAATATCAAGCCGATGCTGATCGGAGTTGAGGGATCGCCCTTTGACAGCAAAGAATATATCTTCGAGCTAAAGCTTGACGGCGAGCGCTGTATCGCATATCTTGACAGCGATAAAACAATTCTGAAAAATAAGCGGAATATGTTAATGCTGCCGAAAGTACCGGAGCTTTCTGAGATTCATAAAAACGTTAATGTTCGCTGTATTCTGGATGGAGAGCTTGCGATTATCAAGGACGGCAGGCCGGATTTTTTTGAAATTCAGAAACGCAGTATGATGAGCAATCCGGTAAAAATAGATGTGGCGGCGAAGAAATATCCTGCCTGTTTTACTGCGTTTGATATTCTGTATTTTGAGGACAGACAGGTCACGGACTTGCCGCTGACTGAAAGAAAAGAACTTCTGCAGAAAGCGGTAAAATCAGAGGATAGAAGATTTGCAGTATCGAGATTTATTGAAAAAAATGGTATCCAATTTTACGATCTTGCAAGGCAGCGGGAGTTGGAAGGAATCGTTGCAAAGCGCAGGAACAGCAAATATTATTTTGACCGCAGGACAAAGGACTGGATCAAAATAAAATATTTACAGGACGATGATTTCATCGTTTTGGGATTTGTGCCAAAAGAAAACAGTATGAACAGCATTATCCTTGGGCAGTACAGTAACGGCCGACTTGTTTACAAAGGTCATGTTACTCTGGGAGTGGGCGGAGAACCGTTCCGAAAAATAAAGTCTCTCGACAAAACAAGCTGTCCCTTTCATGAAATCCCAAAAGGTAATGAAGATGCAGTTTGGGTAATTCCCAAACTTGTGTGTACCGTGAAATATATGATGAAAACACAAAGCGGCGGTATGCGGCAGCCTGTTTTTAAAGGGCTGAGAGATGATAAATCGCCGGAGGAATGTGTTGAAAAGTAATTTAGTGCAAACGGAGTGCAGGCAATAAAGCTGCACTCCGTTTTTAATTGAAAAAACTCATTGGATGAATAATATGGTCGTTTTTAGGATCGAGTCTGGAAAGCTCCTTGTCGGCAAGCATCAAGCCTTTTTGAACTGAAAAATGCCCGAATTTGTTTCTCAGATTATCCATAGCGGCTTCAAGTTCTTCCTGTTTTTGAAGCTGCGAAACGTCCGGCAGCAGCGACAGCTGAACGTGGTCGATCGGCTCTAAATCGCAGGCGCGAACGCTTAAACTTCTTATCGGCTTGCCGTTGGTATGCTTTTTGAAAAGTGAAAAAGCAAGCTCAAATATGGACTTTGCCGTTCGATTCGGGATTTCAAGTTTTCCCTGACGTTCTATCCAATTCAGCTCGTTATCACGGATTCCAATCTGAACGGTACGGCAGATAAAACCGTACTCCCGAAGTCTTGCGGAAACGCTTTCGCTTAACACCATAAGCATGATCTTTATATCCTCGTTGGAAATAAGATCTCGTGGAGCAGTCGTGCTGTTGCCCACCGTTTTTATCATGGATTTTGCGCCGATATTCGATACGGGAGAAGTATCAAGTCCGTTTGCAAACTGCCAAAGCACTACTCCCATTTTCCCAAGCCAAAAACGGAGATTTTCAGGATTGGTATCGGCAAGATCGCCGATAGTGAAAATACCTTTTCGCCTGAGCTTATTGTGAGTAGCTCTGCCAACATAAAGCAGTTCTTTTACCGGCAGAGGCCAAACGATTTCCTTAAAACGCTCGCTTTCAATAACGGTGGTGGCGTCCGGCTTTTTCATATCAGAGCCAAGCTTTGCGAAAATCTTATTAAAGGAGACTCCGACGGAAACGGATACTCCCAATTCAGATTTAACTCTCCTGCGAATTTCGTTTGCAATATCCTCGCCGGAGCCAAAAAGTAAAGAGCTTCCCGTAACGTCAAGCCAGCATTCATCAAGACCGTAAGGCTCGACTTTATCGGTATATTCGGCATAGATCTCACGCACAAGCTTGGAATGCTTCATGTACAGATC
This sequence comes from uncultured Ruminococcus sp., assembly GCA_910576995.1. Classification (GTDB taxonomy): domain Bacteria; phylum Bacillota; class Clostridia; order Oscillospirales; family Ruminococcaceae; genus Ruminococcus. Next base: position 519 of record CAJTLC010000050.1, on the reverse strand, counting down.
ATAGTGCGGAGGGACAAAAATAATATCGGGACTCTTCTGCTTCGCCATCCACAAGGGATCACCGGTTTTTACGTCATGAAATTTTGCTTCATAGTTTTTAGCGAGAACGACGCCGTGACGCGCCTCCGGATCGCCGAGAACTGCAAGCGGTTTGCCCCTGTATTCGGGATGATAAAGGCATTCCACGGAGGCGTAAAAATTATTTAAATCGGAGTGAAGTATTACTCGTTCTTTCATTGGCGCACCTCGTAAAACGGCTGTTTTACTTAGTGTACCACTTATTAATTATTTTGAAAAGCAGTAATTTATGGAAACTGCTAAAATATATGCGCGTCAGTTTAGTTGGCGCGCATTTTCGTCAATTCCGTCAATTAGTAAAAGTCAAACTACAAATCACGTAAAATAGGCAATTTTCATAAACTTAATTACAAAACTTCGACGGCTGAAAGCTTAAGCTGTAAGTTTTAGAACTTGTACCAATAGGCTAAAAACGATTTAACAGGGTGTGCAGATGTGAAA
>CAJTLC010000049.1 GCA_910576995.1 uncultured Ruminococcus sp. | reverse complement strand
GCTTTCTGATTATCAATTTCAGTACCAAGTCCCTTGAAATACATTATTCCAATTTGGTATTGCAAGTATGGTTTTATTTTTTTAGCCTTCGGTTCAATCTGCAAAAATCCCTGCAAGGATTTTTTATAAAACTCAAATGACTTCTCATCATCTTTTAAACCCGATTTTTTCATTGAATACAGCTTTCCCAGTTCAAACATTGCAAGCACATTTCTGTTATCCGATTCTGACAACAGAATCCGTTCTGCTGTTTTAAAATCCGATATTTCAGAACTTTTTTCTTTGATAATTTGACAGGCATTTTTATAGTCATCGCTCCACTTCAAGCAGTACTTTTCAGTCGAATTTTCCTCAATAATCTGAGGAATATCCACATCGGGTACAGGTGCTTCAATTTCAATATCAACCGCCGGAAGTTCCATTTTCAATACAGTCTGAATAATCATATTTTTAACAGGTTTAAATTCCTTGTTATCAACTAATTTTGGAAACTGAACTTTTGCTGACGAATAAACATCATGCTTTTGCTGCTCCATTTCGCACCAGAAATCGTACATCTTTTTCACTGATTCATTATCCGCAAGCCTAATAAAAATTTCATCAACAGTTTTCTTTACATCTTTTTTCAAATATCCGTACACTTTTTTACCATTTGATTCCGCAAGCTGACCATGTAGCTTTGCAACAAGATTCATAAGCTCCAAATCAAAGTTATTGTCATGAGAAATCTTTTCCGCAAGACTTTTCATCAACTGCTCCGATTCTTTTTTCAAGAGATTACGCAAGTCGGTTTGCTGTTCATATAGATGATTCAACTCATCGAAATAAATATCGTTTGCAAATCCGCTGCGGATTTTTTCAATGCCATGATTAGTCAAAAATCCCTCACGCTCGTTCGTTGAATAAACAATAATGTGAACGTGAGGATTGGTTTTCTTATCATGAAAAGCCGCATACCACTGCAAATTTTTTAAGTCTATCTTTTGATTTTTTGCAATTCTCGGAATCTGCCTTATAACCAGATCACGCCAAGCTTGCCGACAGCTTTTCACCGCTGACCGTAATACTTACATTTTTCTTCATAAACTCATCCCCATTTCACAATTTTCATCTTCGTCAAGGTCACCGGACAACTCCTGACCTCTGCCCGATATTGCTCCGTAGGAAGTAATTTCGCCCTGCTTTCGTTCAGGAATCACCTGTCCGAAGTCGCTTGAATCAGATATATTCCTGTCCAGCTGATACTCTGAAAGCCTGCCGATACAGTCAAGGGTTTCGGCAATGTCATGAATATTTTCCGCTTCCATAACCGCTTTCAGCTTCACAAAATCATCGTGAGACAGTTCCGAAAGTAACTTTGCAAGATCGTTTAATGCGTCGATTTTATGAGCATCATCAAGCGTTAAATTCGGCAGCACCGACTGAACATCAAGACAGATTCCATTGCATAAATCAGGAGTAATTTCCGTTTCGCACGGCAGGGAAAGCCATTGCGCCTGTTCTATTTTTTCTTCCTCCGGCACGATAAGCAGACGAAAAAAACAGTTCTCAGGTCTGCCGATTTCGATGCTGATATCCGGCTGTTCATACCCCGAAGTCAGACAATAACAGCCGTCAACAAATTGACCGCCCTCACGCTCGCACATAAGTTTCCCGACTTTTTCACGGTCAAGGAGTTCCAGAATTTCATCGGAACAGCTTTCAAGTTCAGGTATCATTTCGTTTTCAATAACCGTTTCGCCCAGTTCATAGCAGTTTCCGCACGGGTAAACCATCACGGAATCAAGCCCGTAAGTCATCAGAAGCATATCTTCAAAACTGCTTTCAGGATTCTCGACAAGCAGACTTCTGAACGCCGCCATTTCCGTAAATTCAAGGTTTTCCAGCCGTTCAGCGAACAGATTCAGCCTGTAGATATCCGCTGAAAAGTCCTTTTCATATAGCTCCGACGGCATATTCATATTTTTAAATTCATAGATTCGGAACGTAACTTCGCTGTTTCCGGCAGGATATTTCAGCCTGTCAAGAGCATCCCGCATTTCAAACGCCATCATCGGAAACTCCGCTGACAACGCATATCCGTTGTTTATTAAATGTACTCTCATAAAAAATCACTCCTCATTTTTTTCTTCTGTATTTTCTTCCGTGGGATTCTGAATTTCATTGATTTTATCCACAAATTCCTGCGGATAATCGATGCCCTCAAAAGTACACCAGCTTATCCAGTTGCCCTTCGAAACAGGTGATTTCACGATATTTCCACTGTCGGCAGATGCAAAAATCACTTCGCCATTGCCGATGTAAACCCCAAATTGACTGCCGTCAAAAAGTCCTATTCCTGCGATGTCGGGCATAGTATCAAGTCCACCGATTTCATTATAAATCAGCGTGTCGATGTCCGTATTGAATGATTTTTCGGACGGTACATATCGCAGATATCCCATGATTAATCCGACGTTATCCGCACAGCGATACCGCAGATTTTCGTCCATTTCACCGTAACAATTTTCCTGAAATCCCCAGCCTGAAACGTAAGCGTTCCTTGCCCAAGCCGCCATATCAGCACAGTTTTTCGTGCCCGAATCAGTGAACATATATTCGTTTATTGTAGCGTTCATGACCATGACATAGCTCCGCATGAAGTCCTCGTAATTAATTTCAAGCCCGTAAAAATTGTTGATATCCGAAATCAGAGCTTCATTGTTTTCATTCCTGAACATCTTCGCATAGCCCGAAAAATCAACAATCTGACCGCTTTCAAAGTACGAAAAATATATCAGCTGTGCCTTGATAATCTGCTCTTGAAGTCCGACTGCATACATTGAATCGGCGATTGCCTGACCGTCCGCCGTCATTGAATTCATTGCTTCCCGACGTTCCGGAGACATTCCGGACATGAAATCATTTTCATCGAAATTCACCGATATATCGGGACTTTCAATCTGTCCCATGCCCGAAAGAACAGCTATCGGTGCAAACAATAAAAACAGCAGTCCGACTGATATGCTGCCGACTATCAGCAGAATTTTATTCCGCTTTTCCTTGTCAAGTGCAGTATCAACCGCAAGTTTTTTCAGCAGTGCCTTTGCGGCTGCGGCTATTGCTTCGGTCATCGTCCGCCCGCCTTTCCGAACAATTTTTCCTTGTAAGACGGAGCGATAACCTGCATTAAATAGCGTTCATTGCCGCATCGGTACAGACAGATTCCACGCTCGGGATACTGAATCAGGCAGTATTCCGAATGTTCCACCTGAAGCGTATCCATGAAATCCACGGGCGAAATATTACCGGGATTGAACAGAAAATGGTGGCTCGGAATCGAGAACAGGGGCTTGGTAAACTCCTTTATTTCAGGCAGAAGGAAGTCCTCGATGTTCTGACTTGCCAGAATAAACGACGATTCTTTTTTGCGGACACGCTTCATGCCGTTGCGGATATATTCGATTGCTGTCATGTTTGTTAAAAATAAATACAGTTCATCTATGGCTGCAACCGTGTTTCCACGCCCCAGAAGCTGATTGCTCATGTAGCTAAGAATGTTGAAAAGTAGCGTATCTTTGAGCCTTTTGTTGATATCCATAAGACCTTTCACGCCGAAACAGATGAACTCTCCGTCACGGATATTCGTGTGTCCGTTGAATATGGATAGGTAAGCTTTTGATATTATCTCCAGCTTTTCCCCCCATTCACACC
>CAJTLC010000048.1 GCA_910576995.1 uncultured Ruminococcus sp. | reverse complement strand
CGTTTATTTGCAGTTGATACTGCATCCCGTCTATGTTGTTTTCCTGCGGTACTGCGTACAGCATTCCGTTGGCGGCTGTGATTTTTTTAATTATGCCCTTGTGAATTTCTCCGCCTATATTCGTTTCGACTTCGCCGCCGATCTGCCGACCAAGCCACACTGACAACTCTGTTAATGCCGCCGTATTTTCCTGCCGCTCGAAATCATTTATCCCCGAAAAAGTTGAGTACAGCAGAAACGAATGCTGCCTTGTCTGATTTCCGAGAATATCTTCTTTTATGAGACTGTCGCCCGTAGACGACAATCCGTAAGACGTCGGCTCGGGATCGGCAAAATCTATATGTATTTCGTTGCAGACAGTCGAGATTTTCGGGAAATTTTCAAGAATTTCAATCATTTTTTCGATTATATTCATCTTTTCCTCCTTGCAATAGCCGCCGCTCCTCTGAGAATCTGCTCCCTCTTATCGGCTTTCATGGCTTCAAACCACATTTTCTGCGCTTTGGGATGACATGGAGAGCTGCTTGTGTTGTACTTCAAGTCAATATTTGTAAGAACCTTGCTTTCTCCGCTTCTTGCATACGCAGAACCGTTCACGGAGGATACCATAAGCTTACCGTAATACTGATATCTTGCGTAAGGCGAATTATAGACGACCTTTCCGCTTCCGATCGTTGTACCCAGTACTGCATTTTTCATGAGAATGCCGTTTTTCATAGGCGTATACGGCACCATAAGACGTATACACTCGCTGTCGATAAATTTCTGAACCGTTGCAAAACGGTCTCTCTGTTCCTTGCCGAAAGTCTGTTTCCAGACAAGGTTTACTTCTGCCAGCTGCGCCCTTATTGCGGCGTTATCCGGCTGTCCGCCTGCCATACTTATCCCCCTCTCTATTGCAATCCAGACAATAATGCCGGCATAAAATCCGTCTGTCTGCGTTGTCGTCGTCACCATACGAGAGTATGCTTTCCTCCTCCGCCTTGACAGACAAATTTTCTGCTCAGCATTTTTTGTCTGTCTTGCAATAGAGAGGGGGATATTCACCTCGCTGTAATTTCAATGTGCGGAAGTCCTCCGAACATACAGTTATTAACCGACTTGATCACGGCGAAACCGGGATATTTCTCACGAAAAGACTTCATACCCTCGCTTATAGATTTCTGCGAACTGCTGTCGATCTCGAAATCGACTATATCCCGAACGATCACATCGCCGACTTTTGGAACATATTCGTCGGAGTACAAATAAACTATAACGCTGTCCGATATCTGTACGCCGTTTTTCGCAACAGTTCTGCCTCTGCTGTCGTTCCAGTACACGTCTGCGATCGTATGCCTCGCGTATACGTCTTTTTCATACACGGTCATATCTGCGTTAGCAAGCATTATCTTATCCCCCTGTAAAGCAGTCCCGTGCCGCCGAGCCACTTGTATACGCATTCTTTTACGGCTTTATCAAAGGCGTTTCTGCGGCTTTCGGTACTCTCATACGACTTGCTCCAACCCTGTACGGATTCGGAGGACACGCCGTCGGACTGCGCGGTCTGATCTTGTTTATATGCAAGTTCCGCAATTTCGCAGCAGCACATCCTGACTTCCTCCGGCGGATTTTCATCATCGATATTATCGAGAACATATTTCTTAACGATCTGACTTGCCTTGCGAAAATAATACGGGAAAGCGGCAGTGATTACCGCCGCCTTGCCCTGCAAATATTCTTTTTTATAAAAATTCTCGTCAGCGTAGATCACCACCGCTTACACCGCCTTACTTTTTGATTTTTGCAAGGACGACTTTCGACTGATTTGACAATCCTGCCGTGTAGATTTTATCCGCAGATATATCGGTAGTTCTCGACAGCGTGTTTCTCTCTGTTTCAACATTCGTATCGCGTTTGAGATAGATCGTAAGCGCCGCCGCCTCGTCCTCTGAATCGCCGTCAGACGTAAGCTTAACGATAGGGCAGAAATACGACGGTACAGTGACCTTTGTGACCTTATCGCCAACTTTTGCATTCGGAAGCGTTTCCTGCACTGTGGAAATATTCGCAGCCGTAGTCTCCGTACCGCTGTCGTCGAACTTGTACCACTCTGAATGAAGCGGAACGCGCTTGCTGGGAACTATTCTTGCATTGGCTATTCTTCCGATCTCGCCTGTCATCACAACGTTGCCTGTATACTTGTCAGCCGAAATAAAGTTGCTGTCCTTACGAAGTTTGCTGACCTGATTAGGATGAATAAACATGACCTTGTCGCTGTTGACCTCTTCGTTGAAAACGTCGATCGCGTCAACGATAGAATCGTAAGAAATCTGCGCGCCCGAGCCGTTATAGACAAGCTGCGCACCCTGCAAAGCCGCCATGGAATCGGCGTCGACCTTGCTTGCGATCGACAATGCAAGCTGATTGTTTGTCTCTCCGACAGGATTTCCGTAACCGCTCAGAACAGCCTCGTCAGTGACAGATACTGCTTTCATCGCCTTTTTAACTGTCACGGTCGTCGTGCTTGCGGTCAGCTTAACAGTTTCGCAGGCAACGCCTTCGGCAATGTCGGCGGCGTCGCCTATGTAGTTGTACTGCGGAATGGTGATAGTATCGCCCGGAACTCCGGCAAGCGACGCGTCGATCTTCGCAAACGGCGCAACAACAAGCTTTTCGGGAACTTTGGCAGATATTATATCCGCCATTACTTCGGGGTCGATAAGATCAGCGATCTTTGTGATTTCATTTTCCATAATTAATTACCTCTCATTTCTTTATATTTTTCGGGATCTGTTTTTTTGAGTTTAAGTCTGTCCGCATATCCCATTTTTGCGAACAGTTCTTTTGTCAGTCCAGCCGGCTGCTCTTTGCTGGTTTCTCTTACCGGATTCCTGATAGGCTCTGCGGATTCAAACAAAAAGTCGTTTTCAGCTTTTACCGCTTCGATAGCCGATCTGATATCCTCTGCCTGATTTTTGCTTGCCTTTAACTTTTTCACATCAAGTAAAGCTTTCAAAGCCTTCGAGTTTTTCGCCTTGCTTGCCGAGATCGCGCCGTCCAGTACAGTGTTGAATTCCATTTCGGCAAGCTTCGCCCGATACTCTGTTTCCTTTGTTTTCAGCGTTTTGGTAAGCGTGCCGACCTTGCTTTGCAAATCCTTAACGTCAACGTCTTTGAACTCGTCAAGCGTGTTCTGCGCCGTTTCAAGGCTCTCCTTGTAACCGTCGCGCTCGGCTTCAATCTTATGAGTAATTTTATTCACTTCCTCCGAAACGGCTGTTTTAAGCCCGTCCTGCTTCTCCTGCGGCACATCTATTCCATGCGCCGCAAGTATTGCTAAAATGTCCATTTCTTTTCCTCGCTTTCTTTTTTTGGGTATAATAAAAACGCCCTTTTTAGAGCGTTTATATTCGTATTTGGGGTATAAGAAAACCGCCTTGTTACGGGCGGTTTTTTAAATCACGCTGTTTCCTTTTTTTGTTGCTCAATTATACGCTTTTTTTCAGCAGCAGCTTCTGCTTCAAGTCTTAAAATTTCTGCATGCCTTTCTTCTTTTGTCATCTTAAAAATTTCTTCTGGAATTATAACCCTGTCATCAATAAAAAATTCCTTTTCAGACATTTATTTCACCTCCCACACATCGATTTCATGATTCTTTTTCAACTCATTTGGTGCTATACTAAAAAAGTAGACAGAAAAAAGAAAAAGTAGTAAACTAAAAG
>CAJTLC010000047.1 GCA_910576995.1 uncultured Ruminococcus sp. | reverse complement strand
AAGAGGTTTCATATGGGTTCTCTTTAAATTACCCTTAAATTTATTATACGAGGAACATTAACATGGAAGATAAATTAATTTTAGGCGATCATCAGTTCAATTCACGCTTTATTCTCGGTTCTGGAAAGTATTCGCTTAATCTTATCGAAGCGGCTGTCCGCGACGCCGGCGCCGAAATTATCACACTTGCCGTCCGTCGTGCAAATACAAAGGAACACGAAAACATCCTCGACTACATACCGAAGAATGTAACGCTTCTTCCTAATACTTCCGGAGCAAGAACAGCTGAAGAAGCTGTCCGTATAGCAAAACTTGCGCGAGAGATCGGCTGTGGTAATTTCGTTAAGATAGAAATCATGCGCGATACGAAATATCTTCTTCCCGACAACGCCGAAACGATTAAAGCTACAGAAATTCTTGCTAAAGATGGATTTGTTGTGCTGCCTTACATGTATCCCGAACTTTACACGGCAAGAGATCTGGTAAATGCAGGTGCGGCGGCTGTAATGCCTCTCGCGTCGCCCATCGGTTCAAACAAGGGACTTTCCACAAAAGATTTCATTCAGATTCTTATTGATGAAATCGACCTGCCAATCATTGTTGACGCAGGCATCGGAAAACCGTCGCAAGCTTGTGAAGCTATGGAAATAGGTGCAGCGGCTGTTATGGCAAATACTGCCCTTGCAACCGCCGGAAACTTACCGCTTATGGCTTCTGCCTTCCGTCAGGCTATTGAAGCGGGAAGAAAGGCATATCTTTCAGGACTTGGCCGAGTGCTGACAAGAGGCGCTTCCGCTTCTGACCCGCTGACAGGATTTTTAAGGGATTAAGGTGATAAAATGGACAACAGATTTTTTGTAGACGGAAAGCATCTCTCCCCTGCCGCACTAGAAAAGAAGCATCTCCTTGAAACCTATCCCGCAAGTCGTACCGATCATATGAAATATATGGACGGAATGGAGCGGATCGATTCTGACATAATGGAAAAAGTGCTGACAGAAATGAACAGCTATGATTATTCCCGCTATACCGCTAAAAATGTGATATCGGCTCTTGAACACGAAACCTGCACTATTGAGGATCTCAAAGCCCTTTTATCACCTGCGGCAGAACCGTTTTTAGAGAAGATGGCGCAGCGTGCAAAAATAGAAACAAGCAGGCATTTCGGCAACACCGTGTATATGTTTACGCCTCTTTATATCGCAAATTATTGCGAAAATTACTGCGTTTACTGCGGATTCAACTGCTATAACAATATCAATCGGATGAAGCTGAATATAGAGCAGATAGAGTATGAAATGAAAATTATATCACAGTCAGGAATGGAAGAAATTCTTATTCTGACAGGTGAAAGCCGTATTCAGAGTAATGTTGAATATATTGGTGAAGCTTGCAAGCTTGCCCGAAAATATTTCCGTATGGTCGGACTGGAAATATACCCTGTAAATACGGAAGAGTACCGCTATCTTCACGAATGCGGCGCGGATTATGTTACAGTATTTCAGGAAACTTATAACAGTGATCGCTATTCAGAACTTCATCTGTCAGGTCACAAACGGATTTATCCGTATCGTTTCGAAGCGCAGGAACGCGCGCTTATGAGCGGAATGAGGGGAGTCGCTTTTTCTGCGCTTTTAGGCTTGTCTGATTTTAGAAAGGACGCTCTTGCAAGCGCTTTGCACGTATATTATCTGCAAAGAAAATATCCTCACGCTGAAATGTCCCTGTCATGTCCGAGATTACGTCCTATCATCAACAATGATAAAATTGATCCCCTTGATGTTCATGAAACACAGCTTTGTCAGATTATTTGCGCATACAGAATTTTTTTGCCGTATGTGGGAATTACAGTGTCGTCAAGGGAAAGCGAGAGTTTTCGAAACGGTATTGTGAAAATCGCCGCAACAAAAGTTTCAGCAGGAGTTTCCACTGGAATTGGCGATCATGAAAGCAAATACACCGGCAAAAGGCAAAACAGATCAGAAGGCGACGAACAATTTGAGATAAGCGACGGACGAAGCCTTGATGTAATGTATAAGGATATTGCAAACGAGGGCTTGCAGCCTGTATTAAATGACTATCTTTATATATAATATATAATCATAATACAACAGCCGGCTTTTTAGTCGGCTGTTTTTTATTTTCATCTTGACAAATTGTCAGCTTAGATATATAATAAAAATGACAAGTTGTCAGTTTAGAAAATACAAGGAGAAATGATATGTCACGAGGTTCAGCAGAACTTACTAATTCCCGAAAGAATGAGATAATTAATGCTTTTGAGGAACTCTATCAGACTATGAGTTTCCGAAATATCTCCATGCGTGAAATTGGCGAAAAAACCAGTATGACACGCAGTTCTATCTATAATTATTTTCAGAATAAAGAGGAAATTTTTCTTGCGCTGATTGCAAGAGAATTTCAATTGTGGTGTGATGCACTGCAAGAAATCGCAAATCACGACAACATGACCTTGACAGAATTTGCCGAAGCAATTGCTTCTTCCTTACAGGAACGCAGATATTTTTTGAAGCTTATTTCATGGAATCACTATGAATTGGAAGAAAACAGTCGCACAGAGTGTCTTGCGGAAGTTCAGCAGGTCACATATAACGCAATGCAAACGATCATGCTATGTCTGGACAAATTTTTTCCGACCATGACAGAAACTGCAAAGATAGAATTTCAGCAGCATTTCTTTATCTTTCTTTACGGTATTGACAGTTTTGCAGGCGACAGCGACAGTCAGAAGAAGGCGTTGAAATACGCCAAAATCACTTATTATCCGATTCAAGTTTACGATGTGGTTTACACGTTTATAATACATTATCTGAAACAGGAGTTTTAACTTATGAAACGCAGTTTTTTGAAAAAATGCACGGCTGTTTTATGCTCTGCAATCATGCTGGGAAGCGTCGTTTCCTATGTTCCGTCTTACGCTGAGAATGCAAATTTAATCAGCAATTCCATTTTCGACAGCAGTACAAATGGCTGGGACGCGCACTGTCAGGACGGCGGTGTGGGCAGTATCGATTATGATTCCGACAGACTTGCTTTGAAGATTTCATCAACAGGCGATGTGGCTTGGGCAGTACAGCTCTATTATGATATCATCCCTCTTTACAAAAACGGCGTATATCGTCTGAAATACGATATTTCTTCCACAGTGGACAGAACCGTTGACGGCATGATACAGCAAAACGGCGGTACATATCAGGCATACACATCTAAAAAGTTATCGCTCACATCTGAACCTCAGACGGTAGACTATGAATTTACCATGGAAGCGGATACGGATATTATGGCTCGTTTGCAGTTCAACTGCGGAAACTATAATGAAAATTTAGCATATTATGTTTAGCTCAACATAAATGCTTTTATGTCCAGTAAGTAATTATGCAAAGTTATCATCAAAAAAGCACGGCATATTTAGGAGATTGCCATGATTTACTCAACATAATGCGATAAAATGATTTCAACGGATAAACCTGAAATCATTTTATCGGAGGTAATGCACATGGCAGAGAAACAAAAGGAAATGACAGTGACGGAGCTAACGGCTGCAATTGTACCATACATTGTGAGCAAAAACTACAGTCCGTCATATATCGAAGGTCTTCAGCTTATTCTATCACGATTGAACACTTATTGTGCTGAAAAGGGAATCACCGGATTCTCCACCGAGGTCGGCCAACAATTTATGAGAGAAAAGTATGGAGTAGTATCTTTAGATCCTAAAGACAACAGAAGGCATTCCCGACTTTTCAGGACAATGGATATGCTTTCAGATTTTCAGCATTT
>CAJTLC010000046.1 GCA_910576995.1 uncultured Ruminococcus sp. | reverse complement strand
CTTAGGTGCTTGCTTTGAGCCTGTTAGCTGAATAGTGCCTATAACACTATATGGTATTTCATAAATACTATTTTTACTCTACCACACTAACTATCATTTTCAGATAAAGACATATTTCTATGCCCCAACCATTTAGACCCGTACATTCGCAAGTTCGTCAGTTCTGCTACAAACATTCTCACCATAGTTATTTTATAGACCCCCGGCATATAGGTAACATATTCCACCTCTGGAACACTTTCCACAGCTTTATCTGTTTGGATTACTCTCTGCCGACTTCACCGAGCTTCTGAACATTTGCCTTTTGAGCAAAGCCAGTCGGAGTATCAGGGGGAGCGTTTCAAGGCGTTACCCTATCATTCCACTCACTTGAATTATCAGTTCTCCTAATCAGAACTTTACGTTCTTTTATTAGTGCCTAACCTTTTCAGTTAGGAACGCATCGCACAATATTTCGACTCCGCACCCTTGCACATTGAGTGCAGTCCCAGACAGATATTCTGTAAGATTTCTTCGGTATACAGGTGTTTTTTCTCGCTGTCAAACGCCATGAACTCCTTTTCCACAAGGCTGTACAAATCCTCGGCGGTCGGATAATCAGTTGGTTTCAGAGTACTGAAATCCGTGAAATCATCAATTCCAAAACGTGCATACAGCTTCATCAGCATGATTTCAATTGTGTCAATTTCTGCGTCGGTAAAATCCTTGTAGGTTCTGAAAAAGTCCTTTAAATAGCTGATATGCTGCGATAATCTTGTAACTTTTCTGAACGTTTCGGGACTGTCGTCCGTGGATTTTTCTCCGTCGCTCCACGCTTTTGGTTCAAGCGGATTTATCATGAATTCACCCGACATCATGTCGATATACGTGCCGCCGAGGTTGTTTGTAAGATCAAAATATTCCGATTCGGGATCTAAGATCAGAATGCTTTTTCCCGCCTCACGCTGATTGCAAAGCAGCAATTTCATGAGGTGCGACTTGCCCTGACCGCTGTTTCCGAGAATTAAAATATTTGAATTTGTCTTGTCCTCGGTACGCTTGTCGAAGTCCACAAGCACGTTGCTGCCGTACTTGTCACGACCGATATAGAAGCCGTTTTCGTCGGTTTTTCCGGAGTAATTCAGCGGATACAGGTTCGCCGCACTCGACGCAGGAAGCACCCTCTCAAACTGATTTCCGAACACGTTATTTCCCGTCGGAGACACTGACAAAAAGCCCTCTTTCTGACGTAAAAGCAGCCTGTCAACGCTGATTTTTGAGCGTGTCAGTTCCATAGTTACGTCCGCCTGAAGTTCACGGAGCTTATCCTCGGAAATCGCCTTTAATTCGATAAAAACAGCCGTATGCAGCAGCGGTTCTTTATTGCGCCGAAGCTCCGAAATCAGCTCCACAACGTCGTTGATGTTGTCCTGCGCCCTGATGCTATCGTTTACGTCGTTTGTCGTGGTCATCATGTGGTTCTTACGCATTGCCTGCTGTACGATTTTACGCTGTTCCTGAGCCGTTACCAGTCGGTTGTAAATCCGCAGTGTTACGCCGTTTCTGTCCGCTAAATGTGCAAGAATTGCGGTTTCCTCAGTGGTCGGAGGATACTCCGTAACCGCCCATACCGACTTATAAAAATTTCCGCAGATGTAGTGGTCTGTGAAAAATCGAACCGCCGACGGTACAATGCGGTCAAAAAAGTCCTTTATTTTCATGGTTTCAAGCTGTTCTGCGGACAGCTTTTTTCTCTTTTGTTTATTCATTTTCATCCGCTTCGCCCTCCAGATTAAACTCGTTTTCTCCCTCAATATCGGGGATTTCCTCGCCTGCAATGCTCGTGCCGAAGTACAGTGCAAGCATACGTTTGATATCAGGTTTCGCCATTCTTCTGGCGATAAATCCGTATTCTGCGATGAATTTTTCGATTCGGTTCACGGACTTGAATATCTGCTCGTCGTTCTCCCTGCGGAATCTCACGCAGAACACAAACTGCCTTGCCGACGACATTTCCGTCTGTATTTCGTCCAGAAAATCAAAATCCGCCTGTAATAATCGGCGGACGGATTCATTCTTTTCTTCGTTAAGTCTTTTACGTATATACGATTTGTTGGCGTCGAAACATTCGGCACTGTCCAGAGCAGTAAGTTCAAGGTCGGGAATCATGCTCAGCAGCATCGTGAGATGATGGATTTTTGCCTCGATATTCGCCGCTGAAAGCACCGAAATATTTGTCGGTTCTATACCGAAAAATGCAAATTCATACCTGTCCGTCCGCACACCGTATTTCGTAAAACGTTCAAAGCCGATGAGCCTCTGAACGCTGTTTTTCTTACTTTTCATAGCCTTCCTCCCACAAAAAAATCTGCTGTGAGGTCACGAAAAAATTCACAGCGTTGACGATATAGTCCATTATCGAGCTGTCGTCCGCCCTCAGACTCAGAAATGCATAGCAGACCGTAACTGCCAGCGGAATCACAGTCCACAGCTTCGCAAGCAGTGCCACCGACAGAATTATTCCGCCGCAGATTATCAGAAAATCCCTCACATTCCAGAACCACAATTTCACTGTAGCCCTCAAATTTTCGGGATAAATATAGGTTTTCAATTGCAGTCACCTCACTTTTTCGTCATCATTTTCACAGCCTTTGCACCCATAGAAACCGTGTGACTTACGCTCATCATATTGACTCTGGTGCTTGTGTCAAGCCCGAACATCTGTGCTATTCTCGGAACTTCGTTCGCCGAAAGGCATATTCCGACCGCAAGCAAGGCGTGCTGAGTGTAGGTCAGAAGTCCGAGATACAGGATTGTAGTCTGCAAAAACGCCGTCAGACAGGTCGCAATGACCTGCTTGCACCAGCCGAAAAATCCATCCGTATAGCCTCTCGGAACTCCGAACAAGTACAGACTTCCCACCGCTATCTGACACAATAAAATGCCGCCCCTTTTGATGTTCGCAAACACCACTTTTATCGTACAATAGCCGAAAAGTATGATAAAAAACAGGCTGAACAGCGATATATCTTCAGCAAGTGCAACTATCACACTCAGTGCCGTTCCTGATACTGTATCGGTCGTTGAACCTATGAAATTTCCCAGTAAATCGTGGGTAAACGTCCCCTGAAGCGATGTGCAGAAGCTGTACAGCCTCTGCGGAACTACCGTGACCAGATTCACCGCAATAAAACCTTTCAGCACATTCAGACAAGTCGTCTTGATGTTGTTTTGCCCCGATTCATAGGCAATCGCCGTATCGAACACCGCCACAATAAATCCGCAGACAAACAGCATCCACGCCAGATGGTGGAACAGTGCGATGAACGTCTGCACCCATGAAAGTGCAAAAATATCGCTTGTCGTTTCGTTGATAAACTCGAATAAGTCCGCAATACCGCCGTAAATCAGGTTGAACACCCACGTAAACATGACATCCCATATTTTATCCGTGATGGAATCGACCGCCGACCCCACCGTGTTGTTCCACATCGACGAAATTCCGTCGCCAATCCAGTCAATCGCATCGCCGATCCAGTCAAACATGGCACACCACCTCCTGTTACAATATAATTAGTCGGTAAATCCATGACACACCAGCCATGGTTTACACGCACTCATTTCTGAGCTACAATGAAAGCAGTGATTGGAATGACGTTGCCCTCCTTGGGACAAAGCGCCCGTAATTTAGACTGTCATCCATGCTTTCATTGCAGTGTTCGTTTTTGCAGGTTGAGCCACCGTATCGGTGCGTTCGTGTCACCCAACAGATTGAATAAGTAATGAGAAAAAGCGTGGTTTCCGATTACAAATCCAAACAGGAGTGATGAAAATGAACGCAGTAGGTATCGATATTTCCAAAGGCAAAAGCACAGTTGCAGTACTTAGACCATTCGGAGAAGTGGTGGCTTCACCCTTTGATGTTATTCATAACGACAGTAACCTTAAACAGCTTGTAAAGCTGATAAAAGAACTGCCGGGTGAATCAAGGGTTGTTATGGAGTACACCGGT
>CAJTLC010000045.1 GCA_910576995.1 uncultured Ruminococcus sp. | reverse complement strand
ACTTCCATTATATCACATTTTTTCACTTATTTCAAGCTATTGGTACGGGTTCTTATTCTGAGGCTACAGAAGGTGAATATTGGTATCCGATAACGGCAGTAAAGAATAAAGAAAGCGGCGACCAGTTTATGTTTAAAGGTCTGGATGACGGTAACTACTTACTCGTTGAAACAACTGCTCCTGATTCTTACAAGGCAATTACCCCGTTTAAATTCACAATAAATGCAACTCATGCAGATGAAGCACTTACAGCACTTACAGCTGAGGCTGAAAGTGCTCCTGTTGGTACGAGTTTTACTACAGGTAAGGTTTATAATTTAGCAAATGAAGCATATACTTTAAATAGCGAAAGTGCAAACTATGCATCATTAACTGCTACAATTGCTAACTCTAAACTTAACACACTCCCCTCAACCGGCGGCATGGGTACAAAGCTGTTCTATCTTGGCGGCGGCGCAATGGTAGCGGTAGCAGGAGTATTCCTTATCGCTAAGAAGAGAGCAGGCAAGACCGAAAACTGATCGCACAAATAAAAATTAATTAACCTATGTTTATGTCGGCAGAGAAATCTGCCGACAGGCATTAGGGAGGGTTTCATGAGAAAAAAGGCAAATTTCATTTCTACAATTGTATTAATAATAATATTTCTGGTGGGACTCTCCGTGATGCTTTATCCGACGTTCAGCGATTGGTGGAATAAAAATCTTGCATCGCATTCGATTACAACTTATAATGAAACGGTTGCAAAAATGGACGACGGCGAAACAGAAAGGCTTCTTCAACAGGCGCATGAATATAACGAAAAGCTGGCGAAAGTCTACGCGCCCATGACCAACAGCGATCAGGTGGAGGGCTACGACGATATTCTCAATATTTCAGGCACGGGCGTTATGGGATATATTTCGATACCTTTCATTCAGGTTGAACTGCCGATATATCACGGTACAAGCGAGGAAGTCCTCAATATTGCCGCAGGACATCTGAAAGGCTCGTCGCTGCCCGTTGGCGGAAAAAATACTCATGCGGTAATTTCGGCACATCGCGGACTGCCCTCGGCGAAACTTTTTACCGATCTCGATCAGCTTGTTGTCGGAGATACATTTACGATAACTATACTTGGCGAGGTTTTGACCTACGAGATAGAGGAA
The DNA here is from genome assembly GCA_910576995.1 of uncultured Ruminococcus sp. GTDB lineage: Bacteria > Bacillota > Clostridia > Oscillospirales > Ruminococcaceae > Ruminococcus. The sequence goes on along the minus strand of CAJTLC010000045.1, from coordinate 3,077 downwards.
ATTCTCATAGTCAAGCCCGAGGAAGTCGAAAAACTTGCGATATTTCCCGACGGCGACTATGTAACGCTTATGACCTGTACGCCCTACGGAATTAATACGCATAGACTTCTTCTCCGTTCGCACCGAATCGAAACGGTGTACGAGCATAATGTCAAGATCACTGCGGACGCGGCGCAGGTGGATTCTGCGACCGTTATCCCAATTATGATAATTCCCTTTCTTATAATACTATTCATTATCTGGGGAATTTCAGGCAGGCGCAGGAAGAAGATGCGCATAGATAAATATACGATATATAAGATTGATGTAAAGAAGTGACTTGGAAAGATTTTTATGAAAACAGTAAGGATTTGTTGTTATGCTCTGGGAATAATTTCGCTTATTGCGGCGGTAATTCTCGTTTTGCATAACGTTATGGAAGATAAAAACAGCGGCGAGCAGGCAGTTTCCGTTCTCACCGCATTGAAAGAGGAAATTTCCGAATATGAGACGAACACGTCTGAAATTCCCGAAACTGCGGAAAATGACCTGTTCGCGGAATACGAAGAGCCGAAGATTCCCGAAATGGAGACGATCGAGATCAACGGCAATCTGTATATAGGCTATATTTCCATTCCAGATCTGAATGTGGAACTTCCCGTTATGAGCGAATGGAGTTATCCGTCTCTGAAAATTTCGCCCTGCCGCTATATGGGCAATTTATACGCGGACGACCTTATAATCTGCGCTCACAATTATAACAGCCACTTCGGAAAGATCAAGGAACTGCCTATGGGTTCGGAACTTATTTTCACCGATGTTTCGGGCAAATCTCATCATTTTATCGTCACGAATTCCGAGCAGCTTTCGGGAACGGAAATCGAGCATATGCAGTTTGATAATACCAATGATTGGGATTTGACGCTGTTTACCTGCACTATAGGCGGTCAGAGCCGCGTAACTGTCAGAGCTGAAAGATCGGAGGATCAAAATGCGTAGGAGTTTTTCAATTTTTACGGCAGCCGCTATGGTTTCTTTGATTCTGTCGGGCTGCGGCAATAAAACTGAAAATGAGTTGCTGCCGTTATTGGGATTAAGTTGGTTTATGGCTTATGACGATGTAAAAGAAAAAATGGATGGATATGTTCTTCTCGACGAACGCGAGAAAGATGATAAAATCCTACAGGAAATGCAGGATTACGCTAATATTGAACTGTTTGGGGAAAACTGCGATCTTACGCTTTGTTTTACAGAGTCGGGACTTATCGGATTTAATTACCATGATATAAATAAAAATAATAACTATCGCGAATGGTTCGGCACTCTTGAAGCAAATTACGGAATTCCCACGGAAGAGGGAAGCGGTATGGCTTCGTGGTACGATAATCCTCTGGGGAAAAATACGGCGATTTATCTTTTTAATCTCGAAGAGGGCGTGCAGGTATCATTTTATGCAACGGCAGATTCTCCCGATAAAAGTTATGAAAAACAAAATATCTATATTCCGACTCCCGAGATCAGAACTCCGATCATACCTGTATCCGACGAGCCATCGGACAAAAATGATTCGGAAAATGGCGGTGCGGCAGGAGATAAAGATAATAATTCAGCTGACAAAGCCCGCGTTCCGCAGCTTCGCGGTAATCGTGAAAATATGAGCGGGGAGCGGGATTCTTCTCCCGACGCATGGGAGAATGATTCCGCTCTTTCTACAGATGAATCGGGGAAAGCTGTAACCACTATGAATATCAGGCAGACGACGTCGCAAAAAAATTCGACTACAAAATCAACTGCAACAACTGCTGCGGCAGCGGCTTCGAATGATAAAAACGAAGTAAAAACCGAGCCTGTAAAGGAAAACAGAGAAAAAGAGTTTTTGCTGAACGATCTGCAATTCTATGGAAGTCCCGCAAGCGAGCGCAAGAAAATGTCAGATTATACACAATTATACGAGTACCGAAATGAAGTTCCCGGACAGCCTTGGGAGCTTATTATGGAGTATGAAAATTTAACTTATCTCGGAAAAAAATGCGGCGGAGTACTTTGCTTTACAAGTATCGGACTTGTCAGTGTAAATTATTTTGATTATAATTCTAATAATTACTCGTATTGGATAGATCAGCTTACGAAAATTTACGGCGAGCCGGATGAAACTCAGTACGACTATACGGCGTGGAACAGCTCTCCTGTCGGCGAGGGAACGATGATATATGCATTTGATCTTGAGGACGGAGTGCAGATTTCGTTTTTTGCCGATGATACGGGTTCGGAATTATGTTGAGTTTAGAGCGTGTTCATATAAATAACGAATAAACAGCAAAATTATTTATACGAAAAAGAATTTTTAGATTTAACCAAAATAATACAGCCAACAGGCTTTATTATAATATTTTTAATTCGAGGAGGAATATCCAATGAAAAGGATCACTAAAAGAATCATCTCTGCGTTAAGCGTATGCGCTATGTTCACAGCATCACTGCCCATTTCAGTAAGTGCAGCTGCTGAAAACGTTCAGCCCAGAGGAAGTTATCACGTATACGGCGATGTAAATAATGACGGTATAATAACTGGAAGCGATGCAACTTTAGCTTTACATGCGTATAAAGTTTTCGAGAATCTTACAGGAAGTCCCGATCTCCCTGTGGAATATGCAGTCGCACGCCCTTCTGTATATTTTGGGAGTATAGAAACCCCTGTTCCGCAGGCTGCCGACACAAATTGTGACGGTGTAATAAACAATGATGATGCAACGGATATTCTGCATTACTATACTCTTTTGAATTCCGGCAGCAGCAGTCTTGAAGGTTATAACGGAAACTGCGGCAAAGTCTTTTTCATTCAGTAATTAAACAATAAAATACCGACAATTTACGGAACAGAAAAAATAAATAATATCCAGATAAATTGTTTTTTCTTTCATAATCCTTGCAATGACAAAAGGCACCTCCGACTACTATTATAATAGTCAGAGGTGCTTTTTATAGCAACCTGTCCAATATAATTACATCAAATAACTGCACAAAGCGACAAACATAGCCCTAACGGTATCAGACTGCCGCAGAACCGCTCTTTGTAGTATTGATAATCGGCGTAGATC
>CAJTLC010000044.1 GCA_910576995.1 uncultured Ruminococcus sp. | reverse complement strand
ATACTTCCATTATATCACATTTTTTCACTTATTTCAAGCTATTGGTACGGGTTCTCAAAGTCTGTGTTCAGCGCTCACTAAAACAAGATCGGAGGTCGAAATGGCACATTATGTACAGATCCCAAAGGACTTGAACGACATCAAGGAAAAGTTCATCATGGGATTGACGAAACGACAGGTAATATGCTTCTGTCTCGGTCTTGTTCTGGGCGCGCCTGTTTTCTTTCTGACGAGAGCCGTGGTAGGAATGTCAGGAGCAGTTTTCGCAATGGGAGCTTGTGCTGCTCCTGCGATACTCTGCGGACTGTATAAGAAAAACGGCGTATTTCTCGAAAAACAGGCAGGATATATGCGTGAATATTTCACAAGACCACGAAAGCGGTATTACAAATCAACAAACATTTTTATGTGCATTGAACGGCACATTGAATACAACAGAATCAAAAAGAAGCTGAGAGATGCCGAAAAGAAAGGCTAAACGGCTTTACATATATAATAGTATACTTTCGGTATCTCCGCTTTTCATAATGGAGGTTACTAATGGGCTTTAGAAAGAAAAATGCCAAAAGAAATGATAACCGCAGTAAATCGGCAGTTATCATGGGCAAGCCTGCCTCTCAATTAACGAAAGAGGAAAAGAAAATTTTATCCGCAAGAATGGCGGAGATCAGGAGTGAAAACGGCAGTAAATCGTCTGTGCAGAATACAATTCCGTTCCTGTGTATGTATCGGGATGGCGTGTGTCAGGTGTCGGAGAATTTCTTTTCTCTGACAGTGCAGTTTTTCGATGCCAACTACTCTATCGCTGAATTTGACGAGCAGAACAACATTTTCAGCAAATACTGCGATGTTATCAATTTGTTCGATAACACGATAAAATTTCAGCTCACCTTTGAAAATCAGAACAGATCAAAGGAAAAGCTGATAAAAACAATTCAGATACCCGAACAGGCGGACGATTTTAATGCAATCCGCAAGGAGTATTCGTCCATGCTGACCGACAAGCTGTTAAAAGGCAGCAACGGACAGAGTGCAAGAAAATTCTTAACTTTTGGTATCGAAAGCACTTCATATAAAGCTGCGAGAGCAAAGCTGATGAGCATTAAAAATGACGTAATCAAGGGATTTAAGGCATTCGGCGTTGAAGCGGAAATGCTTGACGGCAAGTCAAGATTAGAAGCGTTGTATTATGCTCTCAATCCCTACCGCAATTCCCCGTTCATTTTCGATTGGGACTCGATGTTAAAGGCAGGAATGGACACAAAGGATTTTATCTGTCCGCCCTCGCTGAAATTCAATAAAGCTGATTTTGAGATCGGCAATGCCTATGGTGCGGTCTGGGGTATGAATATTCTCGCCGGAGAGCTGCCCGATGAGATTTTGAGAGATTTTCTTGAAATGCAAAATCTTTTCTGCGTGAATATTCACGTTGAACCTCTCGACCAGATCGATGCATTAAAGTTTGTAAAGAAAAAGCTGACAGCGGTGGAATCCATGAAGGTCGATGAGCAGAAAAAGGCAAGTCAAGCAGGCTACGACACGGACATATTGCCTCCGGCAATAAAAATGTACATTGAGGACATTGAAAAGCTCCTCGATGATCTGAACAGCAAGAATGAGCGTTTATTTCATATTTCAATCAGCATCAGAATCTATGCAAAATCCAAAAAGGAACTGAAATTGCAGGCGGAGATGTTAAAGCGTATCTGCCAGAAAAATAACTGCACGATTTTTTCATACGATTATCGGCAGGAGCAGACTTTGGTATCAACTTTGCCGCTTTGTTACAATGAAATTCCTGTTTGTCGTGAAATGCACACAAGCGGCATTGCAATCTTTGTGCCGTTTACCACAAAGGAGTTGTTTCAGGACGGACAAGCTACCTATTACGGCATCAATACGCTGTCGGGCAATATGATCCGTGCAAATCGTTCACGGCTAAAAAATCCAAACGGTCTGATACTTGGTACGCCCGGAAGTGGTAAGAGTTTCAGCGTTAAGCGTGAAATTCTTGACTGCTTTCTGACGACGATTGACGATATTATCATCTGTGATCCCGAAGGAGAGTATTTCCCCCTTGTTTCGGCGCTTCACGGACAGTTGATCCGTATTGCTTCAAACAGCGAACAGCATATCAACCCTATGGATATTACCATTGACGATTATCTGTTCAGTAATCCTATGGAAGTCATTGCAAACAAGTCTGATTTTCTTATCAGTTTGTGTGAAATTATTGTTGGCGGTCGCTACGGACTTTCTTCTGAGGAGCGTTCGGTCATTGATAAGTGCGTTCAGCGGCTTTACAAGAATTTTATCGAAAATGAGCCGACTGCGGAGAAAATGCCGCTGCTTTCCGACTTGCAGTGTGAGCTGAATAGTGAGGGTGAGGTTGCTCTCAGAGTTTCAAATTCCCTTGAAATGTTCGTAAACGGCAGTCAGAATCTCTTTAATCATCGCACGAATATTGATATGACAAACCGCATGATCTGCTTCGATATTAAGGAGCTTGGTAATCAGTTAAAGAAAGTCGGAATGCTCATCGTGCAGGATACAGTATGGAATCGTGTGTCAGCTAACCGTGAGAAAAAGAAGATCACTCGGTACTACATCGACGAGTTCCATCTCCTGCTGAAAGAGGAACAAACGGCGAAATACAGCGCAGAAATATGGAAACGCTTTCGTAAATGGGGCGGTGTTCCCACAGGAATCACCCAAAACGTCAAAGACTTGCTTTCTTCTCAGGAGGTTGAAAACATATTTGACAACAGCGACTTTGTGTATATGCTCAATCAGGCTGCCGGAGATCGGGACATTCTCGCTGAAAAGCTCCACATTTCAAAGGAGCAGATGAAGTACGTCACAAACAGCGGTGCAGGCGAAGGTCTTATCCGATACGATAAGGTATTACTGCCGTTTACCGATCATTTTCCGACTAATACGGAGATGTATCGCTTGATGACGACCAAGCCAAATGGAGAATAAAAAGCTGCCAACAACAGCCGACAGCTTTCAAAAGTCAAATTCTTTCGAGCAATTCCGACGGTTTCAAGGCAGGAACTTTACTGTCATTGAAATCACGGATGTTCCTTGTAACGATATAGTCCGCACCGATTCTGTTTGCCTGACACATCTGTAAAGCATCTTCATAATCAGAAGTGAACATTTCAGCCGCAGATTTCAGATCGGTTGATTTAAGGTCAACAACCTTGAATATCATGGTAATCTGCTGAATGAGCTGTTCCGTTTTCTGAGGTGTAAGCTCTTTGCGGAGAATATATACAATGTTGGGAACAGATAATGCGGAAATATATCCTTCAATCTGATCTACTTCACAGTATTTCCAGACTTTTGACGAGGCTTCGACAAATTCAGGACGGTTGCAAAGCACATCCAGAATGACATTGGTATCAACCAAAATTTTCATGTGCTTTTATCCTTTCTGCACGAATTGATTTATCATCATAATCATGTTTAAGAACACCTGTCAGCGAATCGGTAAGAAAAGATACGCTTGATTCATGGGAAACAAGTCTGGCTACTTCTTTACCGTTTTTAAGAATAATGATCTCGTCACCCTGCTGAACTGCTTGCAGATAATGACCAAAATTGTTCTGAATATCGGTTGCTGTTGCAGTGATCATAATAACACCTCCAATCATTTTCGCTAATATAAGTATACCACATTTTAGCTAAAATGTCAATGGGCAATTTTAGGGAAAGGAGGAAAAATGAGCTTAAAAAGAAAAGAAAACAACCTCCGAAAAGCGCAGGCACGATTTGAAAAAGTCAGCAAGCGTACAAAGCAATTTCAGATAGACTATCGCCGTGAAGCAAATAATCACGGCAGATACCGCACAAGGGCATATATCGTCCGTGGGGAGAAAATGCACCATAGCGGTCGGGGTATTCTGCATAAGGCGGTCAATCTGAAATATCGCATAAAGGGCGATAAACCGTCTGTTACAAGGTTTATTAACAGTTCTGAGCCGAAAACAAAAAGAGGTAAGCTCTTTCAAAAAACAGCTCAGCTTGGAAATTTTGCGGTTCATGATGTCGGAAAAACTGCTGTCGATACAGCGCTCGCTGCGGAAACGGTCGGTATTAAAACTACCGATATTGCCCATCGTGAAATTCGCAACAAGCTAAAGCAGAAATATACCCGTGAAGCGGTGGACGATTATCATCGTGGTGTTTTCTTTGTTGGCAGGATAGCGATTGGACCATAGTCAATAAAGTAGACAGCAAAATAGAAAAAAATCAAAAAAGTGC
>CAJTLC010000043.1 GCA_910576995.1 uncultured Ruminococcus sp. | reverse complement strand
TTTACACAAACTTGCAAATTCTTTTTGTGCATTATTCCCTTTGAAATCCTATTTGTTTTTTTGTGGGGTATATGTCAGTAACGCTTAAGTTGTTGGCATTGAGTCGGGTACACCCCATGAAAATATATGTGCCGAGTTCCGTCAATGTTTCGGGCAGTGTGACCGAGATCAGATTCTGGTCTACAAATGCTTTTTCGCCCAATGTCGTGACAGACGCAGGAATTGTCATTTCCGTAAGACCTCCTTGATTATACATGAAAAATGCCCTTTTACTAATTGATTCAAGGGTATTTGGGAAACTTGCTGATGCCATGTTACAGCATCGCTCAAACACGCTGCTGCCGATTGAAGTGACGCCCTCGCTGACCACAAGATTCTTGATAGTGTCATTCTCCCAGAACGGCGAATTTCCGATTTCGTAGTCATAGGTCGCACCGCTGCCACGCAAAAGCAGTCTGCCGTTTGAATAGAGAACGTAATAAATATCTTCGCCAAGCTGTCCGGTTTCAACGATATCGCCTGTTAGATCGTCAACCTTTGTCTGAAGAACCTCAACTTTATTTGTGAGATCTTCAATAGTCCTGTTATATCCCGAAATTTCGGCGATAAGCTGTGCAAGCTGCGACTGCATTTCTGTGATTTTACATTTGCCGAGAATGCATTTGCAATAGCCGCAGACGTTTTTATCCTCACGATAATCAAACCAGTCACGATCAGAAAGTTCCGTCGCTCCCACATTCAATCGAACAGCGTACATGAGCAGCCTTGTTTGATTCTCATTGCTTGGAAAAGACGGCAGCGATGGACTTTCCGCAGGTGTGCCGGGAGTAATTTCAAGTGATACAGACCGCACAGATTCGGAGGTATCAAGCAGAATGGAAATCGCCACATACCTCGGTAATGATTCGTCCTGACACTCCGTTAGATCAATAGTATGGCGTGCATCATTGATGAAATAATGTCCGTTTATCCACGCTTTTCCTGTGCCGAGAATCACTTTCAAGCCATTTGCAGCAGCCGTTAATTTGAAATTCTGCCCGTAGGTGTCGAGAATTCCGTTGCAAATAATGCTCGAAAAATATTCGGTGAAATTCTCCGCTGTGTAGGTGCGGTCAAGTCCTTTTGAATTGAAAAATCCTGATGAAAAAGCCATAAAATCATCCCTTTCTGAATGTCGGTGTGAGACTTCTGCCGTTGCGGTCGAAACCCTCGATCATGCCAATTAACTGCATTTTCGGCTGCATCATGCCGAATCGCTTATGCTCTACAGTCACATAATCACCAACAAAATAGTCCTTGTTGTATTGATACTGCGTGTTATGTGCAGCGATTTCTGATTCCGATGCTGTCTGCGGCAGAACCAGTTTTTCTGAGCCTCTTGTTTTGAGAAGTGCGATATATTTTTCTTCCGGAATGGGGAGCGTTTCACCCTCAACTTGCTCGGTTTCGGAGATGTCGTCAGCGTCCACATACAGCTCATATCGGTCAAGATATGACGGCTCTGCATCAGTGCAAAATGTGGTTCTTTTACGCTCCGCACCCTTTCCTTGACCGAAGATATATGCGAAATTTCGAGTAATAGAGGTGTCAGCGGCGTAGCTGAATGACAGCAGATTGCTGTACGCATCGGAAAATACAACGTGAGGATTTTCTTCCTGCATTAAGCTGCGGTCTGTTCCTTGCGATAAGTCCAGCACCATTTTGTATTGCTCCCCGGAATCTTTCACAATCCGGATATTTGCAGTACCTCCGATTTTCTCGCAAATCGTGTAGATCCATTCCATAAGATTTGCGTAGCTTACTTGCAGAGTCGCTGTCTGCTCCCAGCATAAGCCTGAAACCGTACCGAGCGAAAGTCCCGGAATACGGCGGTTATCATCCAGTATTGCATTCAGCGTGACGGCATTGCGAACAATATCCGAATATGCTGTCTGTGCCATAATATTTAATGTCGGGTGAATAATTCTTCGCTCCAAAATGCACATCAAAAATCTACCGCTTACAGTAAGGTAATCGCCGTTTTCTGCATCTGTTTCAATTTGAACTGAATCGATGATTCCGAAGTGCCGGTTATCATCATTACGACCAACAATTCTTCCAGTTTGAAAAATCCCGATATTCTGCGGATTGGCGGCGATATATACTTCAAATCTGCCGCATTGATAATACTCAATATCCCACAACAAAGAGGAAAATGTGTCACATACAGCTTCAAGCGTAATCGTCAAATTCTCATTGTCTGCCGTCATTTTATAAACTTCAATCTGCATAACTCACACTCCTAAATATGCGTTGGTGTGAATGATTTTTACTTTGAGATTATTCAGCCCTGTACCACGGAGATAAAAGCGATTTTTACCCTCACGGAGCGACAGCCAAGTTGAGCCTGAAACAAGCCGATTGATGATATTCGTTTTCACGCCGCCGCGGTCAAGCGTTACAGTTTTATTGCCTGTTTTTGTCGTGATCGTAATGATATCTCCTGCGAGGATTTCGCCCGTAATTTGCAGATATTCGTCTGTATCTGCGTTGTAGAGCGTAGGAGAACGAGCATCAGCTATCGCTTCAATTTCGAGAATAAATCCTGTTTCATCGCCGTCGTTGATGATCTCCATAATGTTCTGCGTGTCGTATCTTCCGAGAGTAAACGGCTGCGGATTGCTTTCGGTCGGAAAAGGAAATGAAAATCCGCCTGTAATTTGGCTGTAATACGCCATTTGCGAAACAGTAGAATACCAATAAATATCGGGACAGAGAATTGAGATCTGCCCCGATGTAAGCGTTTCAAAATTGTTGACCTCACAGGACTCCACATAGCCCTCCGCAAAAACATCAATTCCTGCGGTTTTGTAGTAAATTTTCACATAGCGAGAGGGTTTCACCACCTTGTAGAGCTGATGCCGCTTCTTTTCAATTTCAACACCTCGCATTTCAAAATGAATGACCATATTTCGCTTTTCAATAAAAGCATTGTTCAGATAACTGCCGCCCATGCCTGCATAGCTGGAGGTGCTGATCGTGCCAACAGGCGGATTCAAGCCCTCAATTTTGGAAGTCATATATTTGTTGGCGGTTGTGGTCATGTCGATATGGTCGCCGGATTTGTTTTCTAAAATGAGATTGAAAAACATGAAATCACCTCCGTTACAGTTGACTTTTTCAAGGATATCGTTTATAATAAAATTAGTGATGAAAAGGAGGTATGCCATATGGCACAGCCAAGAACTGTGTTAAATACTCTGTTGCACGAAAAGAAAAGAAAAATCAGCGGCGGCTTTTACCATAAAATGCAGGTCGATTTTGCATACAATTCTAATCATATTGAGGGCAGCCGGTTAACGCATGATCAGACGCGCTATATTTTTGAAACGCACACGGTTGACGGCGTTGCTCACGTAGATGACATCATTGAGGCAGCCAATCATTTCAAGTGCTTTGATTATATCCTTGATACAATCAAAGAGCCTATTACGGAAGAATATATCAAGCATCTGCACTGGCTTCTGAAAAACGGACTGCCTGTCTATGATGATGAAGATGATATTGTAATCGGCGATTATAAGAAATACCCCAATGAAGTCGGTCAGATTCAAACTGTGCATCCGAAAGAAGTTCCTTCTTATATGGCAGAACTGGTTCAGGATTTTGCCAATAGGCAGACCATTGACCTATATGATATTGCTGAATTTCACGCAAGGTTTGAAAAAATCCACCCGTTCTATGATGGAAACGGTCGTGTCGGAAGACTGCTTGCGCTGAAAATGTGCCTTGCAAATGATATCGTTCCGTTTTTTATCAATGATGACAGCAAGATGTTCTACTACATGGGATTGAAAGAATGGCAGGTTGACGGCAAAAAGGAAAGACTGCTGGATGTCTTTTTATCCATGCAGGATGATATGAAGTGCATCCTTGATTATTTTGAAATCGAGTATGATAAATCCGAGGTACAAGCAAGAGATTTGATTCAGCAACATAACACATAAAGATGCATGGGCTGATTTTTTAGGTCACCCCATTCTTTATTCACACATTCAGCGCATTTCGTGTCTGCCGATAAATTTCCAGCCGTGACAGCGACTTCGGACTATTGTTAGTCTGATTCACTGTCCGGCTGTTGTCATTGTTGTAGTTGTTCACAACAGTAGTACCGCTGCCGTTCATCACCGCACCGGAAATGCCGTCAAACTGCATATTCAGTCCTGAATTCATTGTGAGCTGCATAGCATCTCTAAATCTCCTTCATACCCGGAATTGTTGTTGATGACGTAATACACTCCGTTATCAGCGTAGAAATTATCCGCACCGCCGCTTGCATCAATGGACAGTGATACAGCACCGGGGATTCTTACGGGCGTTGCAAACGTTGGAACACCGTCGTCAGACCATGCTGTGATCTTAGCATAATGGACTTTATTCAGTCCGAACTTCGCTTTGTTTTTCTTCAAAGCCATGCTCATACCTCCGTTTGATATAATACTTCATAGAGCCGTTCTGACTCTATCCATGTTTCGGTTTTCGTATAATAAATGTTGTGCTGACGCAGAACCTCCTCCACTTTCTGCTCCGTTTCAGGCGATTTTTCGTCTGTGTACAGCTCAATATCCAGCTTCTTGAAACTGTGATACATCAGATTATCCGCCGAAAAAGTATTCTCGCCGGGTGACAGAAAAATCAGAAAGGGAGGCTTGGGACTTTCGCCCTCAGAAAAGTGATGATAGGCGAAAGGCAGCCCCATTTCCAGCATCATTTCGTTGATTTGTTCGTAATTCATGACAACTCCTTTTTGGTGCTATACTAAAAAAGTAGACAGAAAAAAGAAAAAGTAGTAAACTAAAAG
>CAJTLC010000042.1 GCA_910576995.1 uncultured Ruminococcus sp. | reverse complement strand
CGACAACGCAGCTATGAGAAATTTTTATCAGCGAACTTGTTTTGATTTCAAGTAGAACGACTATATAACCTCAGACAATGTCCCCGGCTTACTGCCGTAAGCCGTCTGCTTGTTGAAAGCAAACGGCGAAAAAATTAAGGACGCGGCGTACCGCGTCCCTGAGTTTCTATTCCTTATTATAATAGGCTTTCTCTTAAAATATATAAGGAAGAGTCTTGTACTCGCCAAGAATATAGCGAACCATTACTTTTGCGTCCGCTTCGGATAAAATACCGTCTCTGAAGCAATCAGCCGTCTGAAGCTGAGCAGGATTCAGATAAACAGGAATATCGTTCGCTCTCTTATATAAATAATCGGCAAGCGAAAGATAATCATAAGTGTCAACCAATCCGTCGCCCGTAATATCGCCCTCAGCCTGAGGAACGATCTCGTATTCGGTAGGAAGATACTGATCGGCAAATTCCGCGTCCGTAACCGCATAAACTGTCTGCCAGTACCAGTGATACTCGGTATTTTCATCATGGACAACACCTACGCCCATATGTGTGATATTTTCCGTCAGAATTATTTTTCGGTGATCTGGGGAATTAAGCCACTGTCCGAATGTAGCTTCCGCAGTACCAGAACCAGCAGCCAAATTTTCGTAAACCTTGCTGAACGGAATGATACTCTGATCGATAGTCGTGGAAAATTTCGTACCGTCGGGACGATAATGCGAAAATACTTCTACGGATTCTTTCACACGTATATCGGAGACCTCGTTAAGATAAGGCACAACATAAACAGCGTTCAATCCGTTTTCCTTTCTGAAATCATTGACAAGCATTGCAAGTTTATTCTCCATAGATCTCAGTTCTGTATCCGATTCTGATGCGCCATATGATTCGCCCCGGGGGAAAGCAGATACTGCGCATAATATCAGAGCGGACATAAGCATACTGATAAATTTTGAGAAAGATTTTTTAATCGTCATCATAAAACACACCTCCAAAAAATTGCTCAAACATATTACTTTGAGTTTAAATATTTTTATAACGCTCTCTTAAATCTATTATTATTCTATCACATTACAAGTGAAATTTAAAGATATTTCGTGTATTTTTGGTAAAAAGCACAATAAATTTCAGCATATTGCACAAAGTTAAATTATACATTTCGTATTAAAAATATGCTTATAAAAGTTTCGTATTTGAGAATTGTTAATTCAAATCCAGGTATAAAAATTACATATATCTACTCATGCTGCATTTATTAAAACGCCATTGACTAATTAATGCGTTTATGGTATAATTATATTTATGTAAGCACAAATCAGGCAGGCTTTTTACAGTGTTTCCTGCCTGATATACTCGTGAAGAGTATAATATCTTTTACAAATATTTAGAAAGGAGTAGGCTTACCATGAATAATTCCATGAACCCTGAGTTTAAAATAAGAGAGGTAGCCGAACGAATTAAGCTTACGCGCGAATCGGTAGGTCTGTCTCCCGAAGAAATGGCTGAAAAATGCGGCATCTCCGCCTATGAATACATGGCGTACGAGGGCGGCGCAAAGGATTTCAGCTTCACATTTATCTACAAGTTCGCTAACGAGTGCGGCGTCGAGATCACCGACCTTATGGAGGGCGAATCTCCGCACATCAACAGCTTCGATATCACGAGAGCAGGCGAGGGGCTTCCTATCGTAAGAAGAAAAGGTCTGACCTATATGCGCCTTGCCCCCAACTTCAAAAACAAGATCGGCGAGCCTTTTCTCGTTACGATCCCCTATGTCGACGAAAAGTACAGAGTTCCGCATCCTCATACCCACGAGGGTCAGGAGATGGATATCGTTATAAGCGGTCAGCTGAAAGTTCAGGTCGGCGATAATATCGAAATCCTTAACGAGGGCGATTCCATTTATTACGACAGTTCCGAGCCGCACGACGAATGGGCGGTAGGCGGCAGCGAATGTAAATTCTACGCCGTCGTTTTCGGTGCGAACGCTCCTCAGCGCGCTATACAGCACCTTGAACCCGTTATCCTCCCCGGCGTTACGAATTTTGATCTTGCTAAGGTCGAAAATCCGGTTGCCGATAAATTCGTTGAAGTCGATACCGATGAAAGCGGCGCAATGAAGGGAATCCGCTTTAAAAATGTGGAAACATTCAACTTCGGATTCGACGTAGTGGACGCTCTTGCCGCTAAAAATCCCGACAAGACGGCTCTTATCTATGTTGACAACGATATGAACGACAGAAAGTTCACTTTCGCCGAGATAAAAAAATATTCAAACATGACCGCCAATTATTTCCGTTCCATGGGAATCAGAAAAGGCGATAAGGTAATGCTCGTTCTCAAGCGTCATTATCAGTTCTGGTTCTCGATACTTGCGCTTCACAAGATCGGCGCGGTCGTTATCCCTGCTACAAATCAGCTTGTTCAGCACGATTTCACCTACAGATTCAAGGCTGCCGACGTTAAAGCTATCGTCTGCACTGCCGACGGCGATGTTGCGCATCAGGTCGATCTCGCTATTGAAGAATGCGGAATGAAGATCACGCGTATGATCGTTAAAGGCGAACGCGAAGGCTGGTTCAATTTCGACGAGGGAATCAAGGGATGCAGCGACGTTTTCGAACGCCCGACAAACCCAGACGAACTTTCCTGCGGTCACGATATAAATCTCATGTACTTCACTTCGGGTACTACAGGCTATCCGAAAATCGCGGCGCATAGCCATTTGTACGCTCTCGGTCATTTCGTTACCGCTCGTTACTGGCATAACGTCGACCCCAACGGAATCCACTTCACGATTTCCGATACCGGCTGGGGAAAGGCTCTCTGGGGCAAGCTTTACGGTCAGTGGCTCAGCGAAACTTGCATTTTCGTGTACGATTTCGAGAGATTCCATGCAGACAAGATTTTGCCTATGTTCAAAAAATACGGAATCACCACATTTTGCGCGCCTCCCACGATGTTCCGCTTCTTTATCAAGGAAGATTTGTCAAAGTACGATCTCAGCAGCATAAAATATGCGACCGTTGCGGGCGAAGCGCTTAATCCCGAAGTTTACAATCAGTTCCTCAAAGCTACGGGCGTAAAACTTATGGAGGGATTCGGTCAGACCGAAACTACCCTTGTTATCGGCAATTTCGTGGGCATGACGGCTCGCCCCGGCTCTATGGGCAAGCCTAATGTTCAGTACGACGTGAATATAGTCGACCCCGACGGAAATCCCGTTAAACCTGGCGAAACGGGCGAGATCGTTATACGCACCGATAAAAATACGCCTCCCGGGCTTTTCCTCGGTTACTACAACGACGACGAAAAGACTAAGGAAGCATGGCACGACAATATCTACCACACCGGCGATACCGCTTGGAAAGACGAGGACGGCTATTACTGGTATGTCGGCAGAGTTGACGACGTTATCAAATCTTCGGGCTATCGTATAGGACCGTTCGAGATCGAAAGCGTTATCATGGAACTCCCCTATGTTCTGGAATGCGGCGTAAGCGCTGCTCCCGACCCCGTAAGAGGTCAGGTCGTAAAGGCTTCTATCGTACTTGTAAAGGGTACGGAGGGTACGGAAGAACTGAAAAAGGAAATTCAGCAGTACGTCAAGGAGCATACCGCGCCTTATAAATATCCGAGAATCGTTGAATTCCGCGACGAGCTGCCGAAAACTATCAGCGGCAAGATCAGACGCGTTGAATTGAAAGGCTGATAACAGCTAATAATAAAAAAATCCCGAAAGTATGCTTTCGGGATTTTTTTATTATTGCTTCGGATACGTATCTTTCAGGAATTCTATCAGCATTTCGGGGATAAACTGATAGTGATGCGATTCGTACAGCTTGTATGTAACATTTGCATTATGGGATTCCAGCCTATCGTTCAGCTTTGCAAGTCCCTCCAGCGTAGTATCATGACCGTTATAGCTGTCGGCATAATCGGGGTCTTCCTGCGAACCTCCGCAGAGGAACACTTTTTTATCGAGCGTATCGTTTCTGTCGAAGTACCCGTAATCGTTCAGGCAGCCCTCGGAATCCAACTCGAATCCCTCATCATACAATCCCCAGAACGCAGGACTTCCTATAATGTAATTACCAAAGGGCTGATTCTCATAAAGATCGGATTTAAAAAGAGCGGTATGAGTGAAAACTCCGCCGTTTGAGTGACCGTAAAGAGATGAATTTGCATAGTCGATATTGTAAATTTCACCGAGATACGGCATTAAATTGTCCGTTACAAAGTCCAGAAGATTGGTGCGCTTCTCTATAAGATGCGTGAAACGATAATAGGGGTTAGTGCCGTCTGTTTTATAATTATAGCCGAGACTTACAAGAATAACATCATCAGCTTCGCTGTTTTCCATGACCTTTCGCAGCTCCGTATGATTCCCGAAACGCCATACGCCGTCCGTCAGTAAAAATACGGGATATGTTTTATCTTTATCATAATTCGGAGGAAGCGTCACATGAATGAGAAATTCTGTGTTAAGTTCCTCGTCGTAAATATTTATCTCCTCTATTGAATCCTTGATTGCTTCTACTGCTTCGCGGTCATACTCCCACACGTTTCGATAGTCCGCAAACGGATCTGCATACGGATCTGAAAAAAACAGCGGATCATTCGGGTCAATACTGCCCTCCGGCAATGTTTCATAGTCGCCGCTTTTCAGAACATCGCGAATTAATTCTATCTGGCGTATTTTACTTTTGATCTGATCATCGGGAAAACCATTCTTCTTATAATCTTGAGTCGCCCACTCAAGATACTCCTCAAAAGTTTTGAGTGTTACGCTTTCTTTTTCTTCACCTGTTTCGTTATCATAGAGCGTAAAAGACTTTCCGGTATCGTCATTCATAGGCTCCCAGAACATACCGGAATAAAGGCAGCCGTCTATCAGCGCATATATGGGGAACGTATAGTCTTCCCACGTCTCTTCCATTTCGTTAAGATTTTTAAGAGCCTCTTCGTATTCTTCATCGGTCATTTGGTCGCGCCAGCTTTCATAATCTGCACGCAAATCGTCAAGTGTTTGCGTTTTAAATTCAATGCTCACCTTATGCTGCTCTTCTACAGGCTCGTCCAAAAGCGTTAGTGCGTGCTTGTCCACACTCGAAAGCTCGGTTTCCGTCATTTTATTGACAAGCTTTATCGGCTCGGCAGTCTGCACGATCTCCGAGGGCGCGCTTTGGCTGCTTTCCTTATTGCTGTTGCAAGCGGAAGCTGATAACAGCATCGTAACGGATAAAAGAATTGCAATTGCCTTTTTCATAATTTTCCCCTCGTATAATAAATTTAAGGGTAATTTAAAGAGAACCCATATGAAACCTCTTGC
>CAJTLC010000041.1 GCA_910576995.1 uncultured Ruminococcus sp. | reverse complement strand
TCGTATTACTGCGGTTTCGGGGATTTGCTTTACATAATGCTTTACTGGACATAAATCAAAGCATACGATTTACATTGATAATGTTTCTTTGGAACTGATCGACGACAGCAAAGTGGATTACTCAGGAATCAAAAAATATGAGCCGCCTATTGTGACAAACCAGATCGGATATCGTACAAACGCGGTGAAAACGGCAGTTTTCACCGACGCAACTGACGAAAGTACATTTTCCGTTGTCAATGCCGATACGGGAAAAACCGTTTATACAGGTTCTCTCGAACCTGAAACATACAGCAGCTTTGCAGACGAAACAGTCCGCACAGGCGACTTTTCCGAAGTTACACAAGCCGGAAAATACTATATCGCTTGTAACAATCTCGATAATTCCTATACCTTCGAGATTTCAGATACTGTTTATGATTCGGCGCTTGATGATTCAATAAGAATGCTTTATCTGCAAAGATGTGGAACAGAAGTCAAGGACGATAGCTTCGGGCATAAGTCCTGTCATGATTCACTGGCAACAGTTTATGGAACGAGTGAAAAAATTGACGTCAGCGGCGGTTGGCACGATGCAGGAGATTACGGCAGATGCGTATCAGCTTACAGGTGATACGAAATATCTTGACACTGCCAAAGCAAACTTAAATTATCTTTTCGGCTGTAATCCCCTTGGAATTTGTTATTTTACGGGATATGGTACGGTATCGCCGCAGCACCCGCACCACAGACCGTCTATTGCACAGAATCAGGCTATGAAAGGAATGCTCGTAGGCGGTGTTCATCCATATCTTGAGGACAGCGCTGCGCAAGCTTATTGCTCCGGTCAGCCAACCGGTAAATGCTATGTAGACAATCAGGAAAGCTACTCTACCAATGAAATTACAATTTACTGGAACTCGCCGCTGACTTATCTGCTGACATTTATGGACGATGAAAATAATTCTGCAAAAGGCGACATAAATGCGGACGGCGTATTCAACATCTCGGATGTTGTGTTATTGCAGAAATGGCTGCTTGCCGTACCTGATGCAAAGCTTGCCGATTGGAAAGCCGCAGACCTGTGCGAAGATGATATGCTTAACGTCTTTGACTTATGTTTGATGAAACGTGAGTTAATTGAACAGAAGTTGGTTTAACTTAAAATAGCCACGGCAAGAAAACTGCTTCTCTGCAAATGATTACGGTCAATGCGGTACACTGTATACAATTTCCAAATTTGTAATATTGTGAAAAGCCTTTACGAAGCACGCTCCCTTTTCCGAATTCACTATCACAATAGAAGTTCCCTTATCATCGTCCATTTCTGGCATGACATTCTGCACGCCCCAAAAGTCCGCAAGTTCCTATGTGGACAGGTTCTATTATCTGCAATAGCAGTAATATACATAAGACCTGTTCGAAAATCTCCGAAGCACCGCCTGAATTGCCTTTTTTGTGTCATTCGGCGCTCCTACATTTTCGAACAGGTCTATACAAGGCTTTCAAATCAACAAATTGAAAGCCTTTTCAATTTGTTCAGCGTCAATACCCGAAAAGCCTATAACAAGGCTGTTTTCAGGTATATTTGAATCCGGAAAAGAATAATATTCGGTCAATCCATGGATCTTTACTCCTGCTTTTAAAGCTAAAGCAACAATTTCGTTTTGGGACATTCCATTCATTATTTTGAGAACGATATGCAAGCCTGCACCTTCCCCTGAAATAACTGCAAAATCACTCAAAGGGCTGCTCTTGATGCAATTTATCAGCGTGTCCCGACGCTCTTTGTAAATCCTTTTGATACGATTTATGTGACGCTCAAAATGACCTTCCGCCATGAATTTTGCAAGCGTATACTGCTCGAAAACAGGAACGGTACAGGAATAAAATCCAAGACGTGAACGAAATTTTTCGGCGAGATGTTCAGGTAGAACCATGTAGCCGATACGAATAGACGGTGCAAGCGTTCTTGTAAACGTGTTGAGATAGATTACTCGTTCCTGTTTGTCAAGACTTTGCAGAGCAGGCGCAGGTCTGCCGCTGTAACAAAATTCACAGTCGCAGTCGTCCTCGATTATGTACCGTTCAGGCTTTGAGTATGTCCATTGCAGAAGTTCCTGACGGCGAACGATAGGCATGGTTATTCCAAGGGGAAAATGGTGGGACGGCGTAACATGGATCACATTGATGCCAAAGCCGGAAACAGTCGAAATGCTTGCGCCCTTTTCGTCCATAGGGACAGGAAAAACTCTTGATGCGCTGATGCTGAAAATATCGTAGATTCTGCGATAGCCCGGATTTTCTACGCCGTAAGCCATATCACGGCCAAGCAATTGAATTATTAACCCGAGCAGATATTCCGAGCCAGCACCAACAATAATTTGATCTGGAGAGACTTCCATTCCACGGAATTTGTGCAGATATTGTGCAATTTCTTTGCGGAGAGAGTAAATACCCCTGAAATCGCATGAATTAAGCAGGTCAGTTGTTTTCTCATTGAGCGTTGCACGGGACAGCTTTGCCCATACCGAAAATGGAAATAATGAAGTATCAGCAGAGCTTGTTCCGAAATCGTATTTGATGTCTGCGAAATCAATTGGAATACTCGGAATTTCCTCGGTTTTAACTGGAATATGATAATCCTCAACATAGAAACCGCTTCCTGCTTTCGAACGGATATATCCCTCTGAAAGAAGCTGACTGTAGGCTGTTTCAACTGTTACGACACTGATATTCATATGTGAAGACAAAGCTCTTTTTGAGGGCAGCTTTTCTCCTGATTTAAGATTGCCCGATTCGATCTCCGTTCTGATATAACTGTATATCTGCTGATATATTGGGGTTTTGCTGGTATTATCTATTTGAAATGTAAGCATGTGAACCGACCTTGTAAAATAAACTTAAACTGAACATTGTGATGCTGTCAGTCCTGTGCTATTATTATATCATATTCAATAATTTTTTGCAAGGAGAAATTGCTATGGAAAACAATCGTTATCAATTAAACAAGGAACTTGCCCAGATGCTCAAAGGCGGCGTTATCATGGACGTTACAACTCCCGAACAGGCGAGGATTGCCGAATCCGCAGGTGCTTGCGCAGTCATGGCGCTTGAAAGGATACCTGCCGACATAAGAGCTGCCGGCGGTGTGTCAAGAATGAGTGACCCGAAAATGATAAAGGGAATCATGGACGCTGTTTCTATTCCGGTTATGGCAAAGTGCCGTATCGGACATTTTGCAGAGGCGCAGATATTACAGGCAATCGAGATCGACTATATTGACGAAAGTGAAGTTTTATCGCCTGCCGATGACAAATTTCATATTGACAAGAGAAAATTTGACGTGCCTTTCGTATGCGGTGCAAAGGATTTAAGCGAAGCTCTCAGACGTATCAGTGAGGGAGCGTCCATGATTCGTACTAAAGGAGAACCAGGGACGGGAGATATCGTTCAGGCTGTGCGCCACATGAGAATGATGAATGCTGAAATACGCCGTTTGCAGTCTATTAGCGAGGACGAATTATATGATGCGGCAAAGGTTCTGCAAGTGCCTTACGAGTTGGTGCAATTTGTGCATGAGAACGGAAAACTTCCTGTTGTTAATTTTGCGGCAGGCGGAGTTGCTACTCCTGCGGATGCGGCATTGATGATGCAGCTTGGCGCAGAGGGCGTTTTTGTGGGTTCAGGAATTTTCAAATCGGGTAATCCCGAAAAACGTGCGTCGGCAATTGTAAAAGCTGTTACAAACTTCAATGACGCTAAAATGCTTGCAGAGCTTTCAGAAGATTTAGGCGAAGCGATGGTTGGTATCAACGAGGACGAAATTGCTCTGCTTATGGCGGAAAGAGGCAAGTAATGGTTATCGGTGTACTTGCCTTGCAGGGCGATTTTATTGAGCATGAAAAAAAGCTTAAAGAATGCGGTGCAGAGGTATTTGAAATTCGTCAGAGAGGAGATATCGAGCGTGATTTTGACGGACTTGTACTTCCCGGTGGAGAAAGCACGGTCATCGGAAAGCTTCTGCACGAGCTTGATTTATTTGAACCGCTGCACAAGAAAATTATCGGCGGAATGCCAGTGCTTGCTACCTGTGCAGGAATGATACTTCTTGCGGAGCGTATCGAAAATGATGAGAACGTTTATTTTGGTACAATAAAAATGACTGTCAGAAGAAATGCATACGGCAGACAGCTCGGAAGCTTCAGAACGTCGTCTGAAATGAAAGGCGTTGGGAATATTCCAATGACATTTATACGTGCGCCGTATATTTCGGGAACCAATGGTGCAGAGATTCTGGCTGAGGTTGACGGAAAAGCCGTTGCAGCAAGACAGGGAAATCAAATAGCCCTTGCGTTTCATCCTGAGCTTGATGAGTGTAATATGGTTTATAATTATTTTTTGAAATCTATATAAATATTAAGAACTTGTACCAATAGCTTGAAAAAACAAGAAAAGTGTGGTATAATAGAAAAATGATAATCGAAAATAAAAGAAAAGCATATAATATGGAAGAGCGGCAATAAGAGTAAATGGGAAAAGAGGGAGTTAATATGTGCTTCCTGCAAGTTCCGTGGCTAATTTATTCCCATGACCTTTGCCATTTTGATAAACTGTTCATCGCAGGCATGTTTGTCAATAAAGAACTGAGCAAACTCCTTTGAAATCATAATCAATCCCTAACCGTGAGGCAAACTGTGATGATAGGCACTCATAGCGTGCTCCATTGAGTGCTGCGCCGTGGTGGAAGTAAGCTGCATTGTCATGCCGGCGATTGTACTGCTGTAAGCAACATGCTCTCTTGCCTCCAGGTTTTTACCGTCCTTTACGGCAACGGGCAGATACTTTGTGATATGTTCAATAGCGGACAGTGCAAGCGCCTCACTCATGATGTTTACACCCTTTGAGATCATAAACTCCGTGTTATGGAACAGTGCGTCAAAACCCTGATATGCCGTATACTTTGCCGGAACAGTCGTCATAAGTTCGGGATCAACAATGGAGAGCACCGGAACGAGAGTAGAATCACCGAAGCCGATCTTCTCATTTGTTTCATGATTGGAGATTACGCCCCAACAGTTGATTTCCGAGCCTGTTCCTGATGTTGTAGCAATTTCCTGCATGGCGTCGGGTGAATCACTTGCAATCTGCGGGATAAACTTTGTGGATATTATGGCATCTTTACGGTCAATTCCTTTGATAAAATTACCGAGTATCCGTTCAGAAGAGCCTTCTCTGTATACGGCGACTGTATCCCATAGATTCAGTCCGCTTTTCATAGCAGCTTCAAATACAGGCTTTAATTCGTTTTCAAATAGGTGATTACCGAATACTTGATCACCGCCCGCTGAGCCTGCACCCCATGACCATGCTCCGAGTGCGATTTTGGGTAAATCTTTTTTGTTCATTTCAATTCTCCTTCCGTATAGGCTGTGCGGAAAGTGTACAGATAAAATATCTTGCCCGTGCGATAAAATCGTTTAAAGAGACATATCCGAATTTTGTATTTCATATTTTTAGTGGAGATACCGAACCTGTTACAGAACGTCTTGACCGTGGACTGCTGGATATTGCTGTCATTGTAGAATCTCCCAATTTATCTATATACAATTATCTTCCTGTACCAGAATGCGACAAATGGGGTGTTGTGATGCGTTGGGATAGCAATGCCAACAACTTAAGCGTTACTGACATATACCCCACAAAAAAATCAAATAGGATTTCAAAGGGAATAATGCACAAAAAGAATTTGCAAGTTTGTGTAAAAAACGAATTGACAAAATGAAAAAGCCGACAAAATCGAAATAGTAGATTTTGCTATTTCGGAGGTCGGAAACGTGAACCAATTCTTTTATCAGATCACACGCAAAGCATCTGAGCTTATCAATTCTGATGACTATCGTAAGAGGAACATTACAAAGCAGACAGCATTTACAAGAAACAGAAAGCTGACATTTCCTGTAATGATCGTTTTGTTGCTTAATCTTCTTACAAGAACGATGCAGATAGAGCTTGATGATTTCTTTACAAATGTTCTTGATGCGGATACAGATTCTGTAACAAAGCAGGCATTCTTCAAAGCTCGTAAGAATATTCTGCCCGATGCATTCAAGGAACTCTTTCTCATA
>CAJTLC010000040.1 GCA_910576995.1 uncultured Ruminococcus sp. | reverse complement strand
TCATTTCCCATTGTTTATCTGTCAAATCTGTATCATATGCTTTTCTTTTATTTTCTATTATCATACTTCCATTATATCACATTTTTTCACTTATTTCAAGCTATTGGTACGGGTTCTTAGTTATTGAAAAACTATAACGCGATATTGTCAGCGGGGACTCCCCGCCTTTCACAGACGCAAATCCAAAAACTCTTATTCAGCGCATTCCCGGCAAAGAGGGAAACCGAGTCTACTCTCCCGAAGGACTAAGCATAACTCTCACCAGTCAGGCAGGGGGATTCGGCGGTAAAACGGGACTTTATGAGATCATGGGTATTCCTGTCAAGGTCAAGACCAAAGCCGGATTTCAGATAGCGATGCCCGGCGACAGCATTGATCTTGCATACCCGAATCTGAATTCACGGCGAGGTCGTGTCGGCAAGGAGATCGCTCATACGCTTACTACAAGCTGTAATCAGGGGTATTATTTTGTTTACTGTATTGACATGAATCAAAAGCCTGAGATCACAGAGCTATCAAGGTGCATCACGGCTCGGCAGGATAGTGGGATCAGCAAGCACAAGGGTGAGCATTCGGGGGTTATAGTAATCACCGAGCCGATAGCTGTGCTGACACCCGAAAAGGGAAACGTCCGTCAGCAGGGCAGACGATTCAAGCTGCCCGATGAACCGATGTTCACCATAACAGTTGCCGACAAGCACGGCGTGGTCTACTGCGGATATATCCGCAAGCTCATGCCAATTGAAGCATGGAGATTGCAGGGCTTTACAGACGAGCAGTTTAATAAAGTTCAGGCGATCGGGATGTCCGATGCACAGCTTTACAAGCAAGCAGGAAATGCCGTAACTACAACGGTTGTTGAGGCTGTAGCAAGGTTTATTTTGGATGTTGAAAAGGAGAATGTTAATGGAAATTAAAATTTTTGAAAATGAGGAATTTGGTAAGGTGAGAACGGTCATTAAAGACGGAGAACCGTGGTTTGTGGGTAAGGATGTTGCTGATATCCTCGAGTACCAAAACGGTAGTCGAGATATTAACAGGCACGTTGATGAGGATGATCGGTGTAAAATTATGATTTTTGATGGAAATCAAAATAAGGAAAGTATTATCATCAACGAATCAGGTTTTTACAGCCTTGTTCTCTCAAGCAAAATGCCGAAAGCAAAAGAATTCAGGCATTGGGTAACCTCACAGGTACTCACGACGATCCGCAAAACAGGTGGTTATGTCGCAAACGAGGATATGTTCATCGAGAACTACCTCCCGTTTCTTGAAGAACCGTATCAAGGTCTTTTCCGTTTGCAGATGATAGCGATCAATCAGCTTAACGAGAGAATCAGACACGATCAGCCGTTGGTGGAATTCGCAAATCAGGTGTCGAATACGGAAAATCTCATCGACATGAACGCTATGGCAAAGCTTGCGGCGGAGGAAAATATTCCGATCGGCAGGAACAGGCTGTTTAAATGGCTGAAGAAAAATGGAATTCTCATGTCTGATAATCTGCCGTATCAGAAATTCATCGACCGTGGCTATTTTTCGGTGAAAGAAACGGTTTTTGAAACATCAAGCATGATGAAAACTTGTCAGCAGACGCTTGTTACTGGTAAGGGGCAGACATATATCATCGGCAGATTGAAAAAGGAGTGGGCGCAGTAATGGAGATCAAAAATATTTCTCTGCATGAACTGAGAAAAATGAACGATAGCGAGGGACTGGTTTTGCAGGGCTGCGGCGGCGATCTGCAGGAATGGGTTGACGGCATAAACGATATGCTGACGGAAAGCGGTATATTGCGGAACGGAAGCCGATTCGATAAGGTTTACACCTTTAAAAATGAGGAACTCACCTGTCTGCTGTTCCCGTTTGACGAAGTTCAGCCGGATATCGGAAAACTGGCTATTTGGCGGCTTGAAACAAGAGAAAATTTCGGCAGTACATGGCTGTCGGATTACGTTCCGAATAATCTCGGCGGATTTATCGAGGAGCAGTCCGAAGAATTCGAAATGGAGATGAATTAATGCCAAATCATATTACAAATATTGTCGCTGTTTCGGGAGATGAACGCCGTGTACAGGCGA
The DNA here is from genome assembly GCA_910576995.1 of uncultured Ruminococcus sp. Taxonomy (GTDB): domain Bacteria; phylum Bacillota; class Clostridia; order Oscillospirales; family Ruminococcaceae; genus Ruminococcus. Next base: position 4,073 of record CAJTLC010000040.1, on the reverse strand, counting down.
TGCTGAAAGCGGTGCGGAATGACGAATACGGCGTGGGTTCGGTGGATTTCAATAAAATAATCCCCATGCCCGACGATGTTGACAGCTATCACTGGTGCATTGCAAATTGGGGAACGAAATGGAATTCCTATGGATATACTGGGAATATATTCTTTGAAAATGGTAAAATAACATTTTATACAGCTTGGTCTGCTCCGCATCCCATTCTTGAAAAGCTATCGGAAATGTATCCCGACATAAAATTTGAGCATGAGTGGGCGGACGAGGATATCGGCTCAAACTGCGGAAGATACGCATACTTTGACGGCGAGCGCATAGAGGAATACTATCCCGAAAGCAGCAGGGAGCGTATCGAGTTCGCCGCCCGTGTAATGGAGAGCGATCCATCAAATTGGGGACTGTATCTGAATTCAAGCGAAACAGATTATGTGAATTTTTCCGATGAAGAATTTGAAATTATCGAGGTTGAGGGACATTCTGCGCTGTTTACGAACAGCAGAATGACCGACGCCGACATTCCGAAAGGTCTGCACTGTTATCATCTTAGGCACGGCGATGACGGCAATTTTTGTGCGCTTGAAAAAAGTGTAACAGTGAATCATGCAGGCTCGGTGATCGTCAGAGAACCGATAGAACTTGGCGAAAATGGCTGTATTTCGCTGAATGCTGATAATGCTCCCAATTTCACAGGCGAAACAACGCTTATGGAAGAATTTTTTTCCGAAGAAGAAATGAGTGAAGATCTCAATATGGATTTATGGCTATAAATCGGCAAAATTAACGTGTTAGGAGTGATGAGAATGAAAATATCCTGAGTTTTGGAGGTATTATGCAGACGAGAAAAAGGTTTGAAAAATCAAAAGTTATCATCAGCGGAGATGTGAGTACAATGCTGAAAAAAGCGAAGTCCGTACTGTCCGATAAGCAGTACCGTGAGCTGTGCCGCTTGGTGAACGACGCGGAGAATTACAATGAAAAGAAAGGATTGATAAAAGCCTGTATTCAGGCAAAAAATAAGGTTTAAAGCCGTTTGTCGGGAGCAGAAAATGTTCCGTCAGACGGCTTTTTTTGTTCCCGAAAACTGCGGAAAGGGGGAAAAATGAATAGTTTTCTTTCATGGGTGGGAGGCAAAAAGCTCCTGCGCGATGACGTTATTATTCGTATGCCTCCATTTTATGAGAAATATATCGAGGTTTTTGGCGGCGCAGGGTGGGTTTTGTTCAGAAAATCGCCCGAAAACGAGGTCGAGGTTTTCAACGATTTCAACAGTAATCTTGTGAATCTGTACCGCTGTGTTCGTGATAATCCTGCGAAATTGAAGTACAAGCTGCGGTACGTTCTGAACTCCCGTGAGGACTTCAGGTGGATAGCTTTTCTGCACAAAAAAGGCTTGTTTCCGAGGTTTCACGACTACGACAGGGCGGCGAAATTCTATCAGCTTATCAGATACAGCTATGGCAGTACGCTGGACAGATTTGCAAGTCAGCCACATTCAATTTGGGGCGATTTTCCGCTGATAGATATGGCTTCACGACGTTTACAGAGAGTAATAATCGAGAATCAGGACTTTGAAATTCTGATAAAGCATTACGATAGTCCCGTCAGCTTTTTCTACTGCGATCCGCCCTATTTTGCGACGGAAAGCTATTACAAGGACGTTGGATTTACCAAAAAAGATCACATCAGGCTCCGTGATACACTTATAGGAATAAAAGGAAAATTCCTTGTTTCATACAACGATTGCCCTGAAATTCGGGAGTTGTGGGAGCATGACGGTATCCGGATTGAAAGTGTGAGCCGTGTGGATAATCTCAGACAGCGTTACCAAAAGGGCGCAACCTACGACGAGCTGTTTATCAGCAATTACGATACAAACGAACGGCAGAATATGTGTCATCAACTGTCGTTTATTGAAGATGAATATACAGGAGGTAATATTTTATGAAAAATAAGATCAAAACAAAAGGCTTTGTTAACGACGACGGCTGCATCGAAATTCCGGGTGTTTTCCTTGAGAACGGTGCAGAGGTCGATGTCGCAATCAGCGTAGAATCGGGAAAATTTGAGATCGCTATGTTTACGTCAGCGGAAGTAGATGAGGGGAACAAATTCGATAAATTCTGCCGTGAATACAATAATTGCGACGAATGTCCTGTGCAGGACGAGTGTTCGGAGGATCTTGAAATATGAGCGAAGAAATTATTGTGCCGTCTGCCATTGAGGAGCAGATCGAGAAAATGGCGGCAGAGCGTGGAATGACGGTTGGCGAGTTTGCGGAATATGTGCTCCGCAAGCAGCTTGAACGGGGTGAAAATGATGCCTGACAGCGAAAAAAAAGGAATAACGGTGAAGATTGACGCCGGACTTCACGCAGAGGTCAGGGCGTATATCGAAAGCCATAATATGACAATGGCAGATTTCGTTGCACAGGCGCTCTACAACGAGCTTCACCCAAAATTACAGCATGAGGTAGGAAATATGAGGACGATTGCATTTCAAGTCCCCGATGAAATGTATCAGCGGATCAAAGAATATCTTTCTTGCCACGGCATGACGCAGAAAGAATTTTGTCTCGGATTGATCAGTGCGGAGCTTGAAAGGGAGCATCTCGCTGAGATGCAAAACGAATCGGAGGTCGAGGAGGTCTTGGAGTAGAACGAGGAAGAAGTAGATATGGAAATGTCGGAGATGACTATGTAAAGTGCAATAAAAAACGCTGTGTGAAGTATTGGAAAGGTCGATTTTTCGGGAAAAGTCTGGACTTTGACGCTCCTTTGTGGTATGCTGAAGAAAAAAATAAAGGAGCTTATCCCATGAAAGAGATCACCGCCATTCTGATACTGATGACGCTGCTTACGAGCTGCGGAGAACAGCGTAAAACTGCCGAAAATTCGACTTTAGGGAAATCGGAAACTACTACAGAAAATAACATCGGGGAAATATCATGCGAAGTCACAACGACCTGTTCGGATATGATATCCCCGACTGTTACAACTGCGGAGATTCCCGAAATACCGCCAAAAACAACGGAATCACAGACAACCGTCACGGTTAGTGAAATTGGAGAAGAAAAGAAGTCTGACGATTCCGTTACAACGGCGAAAATCCCCGAAATATCGCCGGAAACAGCGAAATCGCAGACAACCGTCACGGTTAGTGAGAATACAGAAAAAAAGAGGTCTGACGATTCCGTGACAATGGCGGAAATCCCCGAAATACCGCAGAAAACCGACTACGAAAAGGCATTGGGAATATATAATTTCATGCGTGAGAATGGCAGCGGAACTTGCATAAATTACGCCTGCCGGACTTATGAAATGTGTCAGGAAGTCGGGCTGCCGTGTTACATTGTTTGGACCAACGCAGGGATGTACGGTCACGCTGCCAACACGGTAAAAATTGGCGATATATGGTACATTCTGGACGCTCAGGGCGGTTATTTCCTCGACTACAATTACGGCTTCACGGAAGTGGTTGACATCGACGGTAATCACATCGCTGACGGCGATATGCTGAGCGATTACAGCTATGACGAATTAAATTAAAACACGCAGAGATCCCCGATTATTCGGGGATTTTTTGCATTGAAAGGAAGAAAAAATGATCAATTTAAAAAAGAAAATAAGGAAACTGAGCGCAGGGGTCATGGCAGGACTTTGCGCTTTTTCCATGCTCGGAACAAGCATGGGAACGTCCGTGCAGACTAAGGCTGCAAGCACGATAACTACCGAAAATTCAGCGTTTCCCTCTGCTGATGAGGTGATAGCACAGGCGGCAACGCTGCTCGGTTCGCCCTACGGCTGGGGATTCAAGGGTTACACAGGCATCTACTATCAGGGCAGCTACAGTCCCCTTTCTCTCGATTTTGTGCGGAATCAGGGCGTTGACTGTTCGGGTCTGATCTACTACACGCTGACGCATCTCGGCTACAAAACAAGCGGTTTTTCGTGGAATAATCCTGTGCCTGTGGACACTCCTCATTGGCTGTCAGTCAGCGATAACTGCACCATTTCTTACGGTGGACCATAGTCAATAAAGTAGACAGCAAAATAGAAAAAAATCAAAAAAGTGCT
>CAJTLC010000039.1 GCA_910576995.1 uncultured Ruminococcus sp. | reverse complement strand
TACACCAAAGGAAAATTCCGTATTGTGTTCGGCTGCGAGCTTGGTACGGTTTTTTCTTTTTATTGCGTGGTCGCATAAGAACTTGTTCACATAGGAAATTCCGCACATCTTTTCGGAAAATCCTATTGCTGCGTTACCATTAGGGATACCATGTTTGCGAATAGCAGGAAGAACTTCATTCGTTACTCATTTACGAAACGGTTTTGCCTGCGGTTTATCACTGCGGAGAATTACGCTGTACAGTCCGCTTTCGTTGATACAATTCGCAGAACCTCCACGAAAGCCTAACTCAAAGTTAGCCTTTTCATCAACGTCCAACCTGTCGGCAACCTTTGTGGGATTAGACAACTCCAACACCTTGCATATATCTGCAAGAACCCACCAATTCTCGCCGTCTTTCTCGATTGTATGGACTTCGTTTTCTCCGAATGTCCATTTTTTGATTTCATGCATTTTAGTTTTCCTCCATTCAACAAAAGATTAGATTCTATCAAGTTCGATTAAAGCTTTGACTACCTCCGGCAGAACTTCCACTTCTGTTCCGGAGGTTTGTTTGCCTTCTGCAACTCTTACAACGAAATCAACAAGTGCCTCGACAACTTTCTTTTTTTGCTCTTTGTTCAACTTCCTCACCCCCTCTCAATGCTTCTCATGCTCCTTTATATTTTTTTATTAAGTTGCAATTTGATAGCTGTTTCCCTGAAATTTAAAGAACGAATCCATGCATATAAGCTACGCGTCTCTTCGTGCAAGAAACAAATACAGAACAAAAACAACTAACTGCATATCTTGGCGTTGGTCCTCAGACAGTTAGTGATTGGAAGTCAGGAAAGACAAATTTTACGTACAATTGTTAGCGATTATCGCTGATTTACAATACTCACAGGACGAAAAACAGGGAAAAAAGCTAATTAGCGAGGAGAAAATTTAAGACTATTTTAAGATTTTATTTAAGTGTTTTTTCATACTTTCATGATATAATGTGAATATCAGCTGATAGAGTTATTCTGATTGTTTTAACTTCAAGCAGGATGACTATAATACTCAAAGGAGGTCGCAAAATGCGAGAGATAGTATTGCAGACAAAACAGCTTACTAAACGCTATAAAAATTTCACTGCCCTTGATCATGCTGATATGACCGTTTATCGTGGGGATATTTATGGGCTGATCGGAAGAAACGGAGCAGGCAAAACAACAATGATGAAAATCGTCACCGGACTTACCGAGTCGACAGGAGGGGAGTATTCTATATTCGGAAAGACAGGCTCTTCTGCCGAAAGGGAAAAAAGGCGGATCGGATGCCTTATCGAAAATCCTGCATTTTTTGGCGGACTTACCGCCTATCAAAATTTAAAATATTATGCGTTTCAGAAAGGTATAACCGATCTGAAACAGATCGACGACGCATTGGAACTCGTAGATCTTGCAGATGTAAAAAACAAGAAATTCCGTAAGTTTTCGCTTGGAATGAAACAACGGCTGGGAATAGCGTTCGCTATGTTGGATAATCCTGATCTCATCATACTTGATGAACCTATCAACGGTCTTGACCCTATTGGTATCAGCAAACTGCGTGAAACGTTCAGAAAACTGAATACAGAGAGAGGCATAACCTTTATAATATCAAGTCATATTCTTTCTGAACTGTACATGACTGCCGACCGGTTTCTGATAATCGAAAAAGGAAGAGTGCTTAAAGAGATCAGCAAAAACGAACTTGATCTTGAATGCAAGCGTTGTGTTGCAGTAAAAACCAGCGATACAAAGGGCGCTGTTACGGTGATCGAGAGTTCGGGCATAACTGATTACAAAGTCATCAACAGCGCGGAGATACGCATTTATCAGGAAAATGTTGATCCGGAGGAAATCAACAAAATGCTGATAACACACAATATCGGAGTTTCGTCAGTCTACGAAACGGGTATCACTCTTGAGGATTACTTCAAGTCGCTTGTTGGGGAGGAAAAGTGAAATGCTGAATATGATAAAAGCGGATCTTTACCGTATTAATAAAAATATTGCGTTTTTTATCGCAATAGGTCTTGTTTTGCTGATGATCGGCGTAAGCGTTTATATGGTTCAGCCCGGTTCTGTTGGACAGGCAAGCGTTGGCGATATCAGTACCACGGATTACATGAACGACGGGAATGGTATTGATGATATTTCCATGGAAGAAGCCAAAAAACTTTCTATGCATGACCTGCGTGAGATGTCGCTGAACTCTGAAGGTTATAAATTTGACAAAAACTTTCTGGCCGCAAATATGAATCTTTATTATATATTTATTTTTGTAGCAGCCATTGCCATAACCGTTGATTTTTCTGCGGGAAGTGTAAAAAATACGCTTTCTTCTGCGATAAACAGGAAAAAGTATTTTATTTCAAAAACTTTATTTGTTCTCGGAATGTGTACTCTTATATTTTTTATGAATACATACGTCTCATATTTCGGCAATCTGATTTTCAATGAAGGAAAGGTATCTTCGGATCTTTGGACGGTCACGAAAATAAGTTTATTACAGCTTCCCCCCATGCTTACGCTTATGAGCATACTTGTGGGAATTGCTTTTGCATTCAGAAAAACGTCAATTTTCAATATTATTGCGATTCCTCTTGTAATGGTATTTCAGCTTGTCTTGAATCTTGTTGTTATGCTATTTGATCTCAGTTCAAAAATCGTCAATTTTGAGCTTCAGCTCATGATAGGTAAACTGACGAGCGAACCGTCGTTCGACTATATTACAAAGAGTTATATCTATTGCGCTGTACTCATTATTGCTTTTTTAAGTCTGGGATATATTTCATTCAGAAAATCGGAAATTAAATGAGAACAAGTTCTACAGCAATTTTTGAAATGGCTGTAACAACTTGAGCATGTTCACATAAAAATAAAATGTACATCTTTTCGGAAGGGAGAAACAGCCTATGACAGTATTACTCATAATTATAGGAACAGCATTTGTCATAGCGCTGTTCCTGCTGATTCTGCAAAAGCGTGAAATGAAAAGTATCCTGAAACAGATCGACGAACTGCTATTGCATGAATCGAATGAACTTGTGCATTCGGAAAACTGCGGTATATCACATGATCTTATAAATAAAATAAACGAGCTTTTAAAAATAATGCGTCGTAATCAGATATCATACAATAAAAAAAGTCATGCTCTTGAACAAATGATAACCAACATATCCCATGATCTTCGAACCCCTTTAACTTCCGCGATGGGATATATCAGCATTTTACAAAATTCTGATTTGCCTGAATCAGAAAAAAAGAGAGAGATTGATATTATCTCCAAAAGATTGGTTCGCCTTGAAGAGCTGATAAATTCGTTCTTTGAATTATCTAAAGTGATCTCAAGCGGAAAATCACCCCAAAAAGATAATATTAATATTATTTCCGTACTTGAAGAAGCGATAGTACATTATTATGACGATTATCAAAGTCGGAGCAGGCGAATAATTTTTAATTGCGAATGCCGCAAGCTTATCATATCGTCAAATCAGAATATGCTTTTGCGCATATTTGATAATCTTGTTGGAAATGCTTTGAAACATGGTAACGGCGATTTGACTGTCACAGTGGAAAAAAATGATGCTATATCAGTGAAATTTCAAAACAAACTTGAATCTTCCGATATAGATATGGAACATATTTTTGATGAGTTTTATACTACCGATATTTCACGAACAAAAGGAAACACAGGTTTAGGACTGGCTATTGCAAAACAGTTTACAGAGATGCTGGATGGTAATATAGAAGCTGTTAAGAGCGGGAAAGATTTTCTTATTACCGTAAAATTTAGACCATAAAAAATATTGCACTTCTTTTTTGAAAAGACGTGCAATATTTTTTATGTGGACAGATTCTTAATCAAGTTCGCGGATATACTTAACTTTTCTAAAAATCAGGCAGATAATGACGCCGATAATGCCTATCGCGAAAAACAGAAACGCTGCTCCCGAACCCTTTCCGACTCCGAAAGCCGTATGCAGAAATTTATTTTCAGTCATTGCCATAAACGGTTCGAATATTTTATCAACCAGAATTCCGCCCCAAAAATAGCCTACGGGAATAGTGAAAAATTGAAGAGTATTTCTTACGGAATAAACGCGTCCCTGCATTTCTGCTGGAACATTGGTGCGGAAGATCACGTCATAATTGGCGTTCATAAGCGGTATTAAAAGCCAGCCGAGCATTGCTCCTATACACCAAATTATGGTGCTGTTTCCGAAAGCAAGCAGGAAGTTTTCCGTACTCATGGAAATAAGAAGACAGTTGCAGATTACTTTTATTTTGCTTTTGGGTTTTGGATAAAATGTTGCTATCATACTTCCGAATAATGTTGCAATTCCAACACAAGCGCTTACGCTTCCCAATGCTGCGTCGCTTTTTTTAGAAAGGATCATCGCAGGAAGAGCAGCGTCATATATGGAAGCAACAAGATTGATCGCTGACAAAAATAAGATCAGCCATAAAATTCCCTTGTTTTCTTTAAGGTAAGATATGCCGTTTTTTGCAGATCTCAAAACGCTTTCGTTTTCAGCGGCTTTTTGTGTAATTTCGGGAATTTTTATAAAAATACAGAAGAGCTGCAAAAGCAGTAAAAAATGTGATAAGATCGATTATGATAACAGCTTCAATACCTGCAAATGAAATAATTGACGCAGCAAAAACAGGCGTCAGGATCGATACAAGCGAACCCGAAAAAGAACGCATTCCGCTTGTTTTCTGATAATGACATTCAGGCGTGAGCAGAGTTGCGGCAACATCAGATGCAGGCGCTTGTATAGAATTCATCAATCCGTTTACGGCGTTGAGAATATACAAATGCCAGACTTCCAAAGCGCCTGATCTAAGTAAGATCAAGGTGAAAATGGTACATAATGCCGCCGTGCTGTCACAGACGAGCATGATCGTTTTTTTATTCCATTTATCGCTGATTGCACCTGCAAAAATACTCATGACCACATACGGCGCATATGAACATACTGTCAGGAGCGACGTTTTTAACGCAGATCCGCTGTCCTGATAGAGCCATATGACAAGCGCGAAGTTCGTCATTGAGCTGCCCAGCGACGAAAATGACTGAGTCAGCCAAAGAATGATAAATAATTTGAGTTCCTTTAAAGTTTTCATAATACCTTGCTCCTTTTCTTAATTTGATCGTATAATTAAAAAATGCAAGGTATGACGGTAATTATAATACGGCAAAACCTGCCGAACAAGCGTATAAATCGCTATTACTCCATGCAGTCCGTCATTCCTCGCATGGAGCTGTATCAATACAAAGTATCATCAGCGTTCCTCCAAAACGTTTCATTATAATAACCCTGCCTTAGAGCCTGTTCATGTAGGAAATTAAAACCGGTAAGATTACTATATGTTCGTTATCAAAATAATTATAACACTTACTTTCTTAAAAGTCAAGTTAATGCGATTTGATTAAAATAAAAAAATATTTATAAAACCTTGACATCCGAAAAGAAATGTTGTATAATATTAATTGTACTTAATGCGAGTGTGCTGGAATAGGCAGACAGGCACGTTTGAGGGGCGTGTGTTGAAAGACGTATGGGTTCAAGTCCCATTACTCGCACCATTGAGCAGAAGCAGGATTATTTCCTCGCTTCTTCGCTTTGTTTCATATGCGGACAGGTGGCTGAGCTGGTCTAAGGCGCACGACTGGAACTCGTGTATACGTTAATAGCGTATCGAGGGTTCGAATCCCTCCCTGTCCGCCATAAATAGCCGTTTGCAGAGATTTTGCAAGCGGCTGTTTTTATTATAAAAATGCTACTACGACACCAACTACGACACTTGTACCAAATAAAAAATGCAGTAAAGCGCCGAACTCCATAATCGGGGAGAACGGCGCTATTTTCATGATATTTCAATAGGCAAACCAAATGAGAATTATTTTCAAATTTATATTATATCGAAAGATAAAGCATTGATGAAAAATTATAATTAAGAAATTATGTAATTTTTAGAATTTAATAAGTCGAAAACACAGATAAGACTATGCATAACATTTTAGCGAAAACATGTTTGCCCATTGAAATATCATGAAATTGTGTTTAGAAATCGCATCTATATATTAATGTCTAAAAATATACCAAAAGTGCCATAAAAAATATTTTTTTGTATATACTTACAATTTTAAAGGATTTTTTATCTGATTTTAAAACAATTCTGCTAATGCATTTGAATAAAAAACAGCCTCTTGACGAAAAAATCAAGAGGCTGAAGTTATGCAATAGTAAGGATATCAAAAATTTTGCAATTGGAGTGCAAAACATCATTTTTCCGTAAGCGTACCGGAGTAAGTCACGCCGTCGACAGTGATCGTAAACTTTTTGGATTTCTTAGGCGGAGCGGGATAAACGTCGGATTTCTTTAGCTTGTAATACTCATAAAAATCAGAGCAAACACTGTAAGCGGAAGTAACAGTTTCGTCGCCCTTCCAGAAGTTGGAGGAACGCACATCAACATGAGTCGCCGTGTATGTACTGTCGATATTGGCAATACCGC
>CAJTLC010000038.1 GCA_910576995.1 uncultured Ruminococcus sp. | reverse complement strand
TTTTAGTTTACTACTTTTTCTTTTTTCTGTCTACTTTTTTAGTATAGCACCATATAAACCTTCGCAGGCGCAGAGAGACGGCTCTGTAATTCCGCCGTCCCTGCACGTGGAACTCTCAAACGGAATTATAGTTGAACGCAAAGGCAAGAACAGCAGTCTGAAAGTGATAGACCCAAGCGGCAGAAGAGGCGGTCAGCAGCTTCTTAACAGCTTCATCGAGACGTTCGCGCTCGATCTTCCGAAATTTATGAATGCCGCTAACAAAGAAAAAGCGGATATACTGCTTAAAATCATAGGCGTCGGGGACAAGCTTCACGAACTCGAACATAAAGAAACCGAACTTTACTTTCGCCGCCATGCTATTGGAAAACTCGCTGATCAGAAAGCGAAATTTGCAAAAGAGATGACGGTATATCCTGATGTTCCCGATGAAATAATTTCAGCGTCCGAGCTTATCCGTCAGCAGCAGGAAATACTTGCTCGCAACGGTGAGAATCAGCGAAAGCGTCAGATGAAAGAACAGTATGAACGCGAACTTGAAGAAGCGAGACAGGCTCTTGACGAAGCTAAGAGACGCTTTGCTCTGGCTCAGGCAAATGCTCAGACTGCGGCAAAATCGGCAGAAAATCTCATAGACGAATCAACTGCGGAACTTGAAAAAAATATCGCGGATATAGAAATTATGAACGCAAAAATAAGAGCAAATCTTGATCGTGAAAAAGCCGAAGAAGAAGCGAAAGGATATAAAGATCAGTATGTTATTTTGACAGACGAACTTGAATCTGTTCGAAAAGAAAAATACGATCTGCTCAATAATTCCGATCTGCCGCTTACAGGACTTTCCGTTGCTGACGGCGAACTTACATACAACAGTCAAAAATGGGATAATATGAGCGGTTCGGAACAGCTCAGGGTATCGACGGCAATAGTTCGCAAACTTAATCCGGAATGCGGATTTGTTCTTCTGGATAAGCTTGAACAGATGGACGGCGAGACGTTAAAAGAGTTTGGAGAATGGCTTGAATCAGAGGGCTTACAGGCAATTGCAACGCGAGTTTCAAACGGCGACGAATGCTCTGTAATTATAGAAGACGGCTATTCTGTTTCAAAAGAAAATACGCAAACCGAGCCTGCCGTTCCAAATTCAAAAACGAAAATAGACTGGTCATCGAACGATGTTTCATGGTAAAAGTTAATTTTTTATTAACATTTAGAAATATTCAATGTTTTTACGTTGAAAAAACTAAAGTTTCTCTTTATTTATGAAAGGAGTAGATTTTAATATGCAGATAACAACAGGAAAAATTATGAAAGCACAAAAAATCGTCGTTTACGGTCCGGAGGGAATAGGCAAATCAACTTTTGCCGCGCAGTTCCCTGATCCCGTATTTATTGATACGGAGGGAAGCACCGGAAACATGGACGTTAAACGTCTGCCGCGCCCGACAAGCTGGGAAATGCTTCACGAAGAAATGAAGTATGTTATCGATAACAAGGTGTGCAGAACGCTTGTTATTGATACCGTTGACTGGGCTGAACAGCTCTGCCTTGAAGCTATCCTCAGCAAATATCAGAAAAGCGGCATTGAAGATTTCGGCTATGGAAACGGTTACGTTTACGAAAAAGAGGAATTCGGGCGTTTTCTGAATCGTCTGGAGGACGTCATTTCGGCAGGTATAAACGTAGTACTTACCGCTCACGCGCATCTGCGAAAGTTCTCGCAGCCCGACGAGATAGGAGAATACGATCGTTGGGAACTTAAACTTGGCAAGAAAACCAACTCTCAAATCTCCCCTCTTGTAAAGGAATGGGCGGACGCGGTGCTGTTTGTGAATTATAAAACTTTTGCAGTTTCAACAGATAAGGACGGCAAAAAATTCAAGGCGCAGGGCGGCGGACGCGTGATGTACACTCAGCATCATCCCTGCTGGGACGCAAAGAATCGCTTCGGACTTCCGGAAGAAACAAAGTTTGAGTATTCGGTAATTGCTCCGTATATTCCCTGCGGCAAAACCGAAAATCCTGCAAATCATACTGCGGCAGCCGTTCGGGAGGAAGCGCCGCCTTTACCGCAGCAGGAACAATCTAACGCAGAGAAATGGGCGGATATTACGCCTGACATTGTAATACCAGATGGTATCCCCAAGCCTCTTGCAGACTTAATGACGGCAAACGGCGTATCGGAAGAAGAAATAAGACTTGTTGTATCTAACGGGGGATTTTTCCCTTATGATACTCCGATAACGAATTATCCGCCCGATTTCATCAACGGAATGCTAATTTCAAAATGGAGCGGAATGTACGGCAGAATATGCGAAAACAGAGAAATACCATTTGTATGATAATAGGAGGATTAAAATTATGAACGATGTTGAAAGAGAATTTTCATGGGACGACGAGATCGAAAAAGACGGCGGCGAATATCCGCTTCTGCCCGAAGGCGATTACAATTTCACCGTTAAATCTTTTCAGAGGGGCAGACACAGCGGCAGCAAAAAGCTTCCGCCCTGCAACAAAGCCGAACTCACGATCACGATATGGGGCGAAAACGAAAGCGTAGATGTAAAGCACAATTTGTTTTTACATTCAAAGGTAGAGGGTATGCTTTCGGCGTTCTTTACTGCAATAGGTCAGAAAAAACACGGCGAAAAACTGAAAATGAACTGGAATGCGGTTGTGGGAGCGACGGGTAAATGTCATGTTTATGTAGACAAATACACAGGTAAAAACGGAGTTGAATACACCTCAAATAAAATTAAGAAATTCTACGCTCCCGACGCTGATATTAAAACCGCAAATTCACAGCAAACAGCATCAGAGCCGTCGGAAAGCAAATGGAGTAATGCGTCATGGAGTTGAGACCGTATCAAAAAGAAGCGAAAGAAGCCGTGTTATCCGAATGGAACGACGGTGTTAAGCGCACTTTGCTTGTACTTCCTACAGGCTGCGGAAAAACCGTCGTATTCGCTAAAATAACGGAAGACTGCGTTCGAAACGGAAAAAGAGTGCTTATTCTTGCGCATCGCGGAGAACTTCTCATGCAGGCTTCCGATAAGATCGAAAAAGCCTGCGGATTGAAATGCGCCGTCGAAAAGGCTGATGAAACTTGTCTCGATTCATGGTACAGGATCACGGTCGGCTCGGTTCAGACGCTCATGCGCGAAAAAAGGCTCAACAATTTTTCGCCCGATCATTTTGACGTTATCATCATCGACGAAGCGCATCACGCCGTTTCGGACAGTTACACACGAATATTGAATCACTTTGAAAATGCCGCTGTTCTGGGAGTTACCGCAACTCCCGACAGGGGCGATATGAAAAATCTCGGAAAAGTATTTCAATCTCTCGCTTATGAATACACTCTTCCGAAAGCTATAAAAGAGGGCTATCTTTCGCCGATAAAAGCCGTTACAATTCCGATTAAAATAGACTTTACGGAAGTTGCCGTGCAGGCGGGCGATTTTAAAGCTTCGGATATTGATACGGCTCTTGACCCGTATTTGTATCAGATCGCGGAAGAAATGAAATCCTATTGCATGAATCGCAAAACGGTAGTTTTTCTGCCTCTTGTGAAAACATCGCAGAAGTTTCGCGATATATTAAACGGCGCAGGATTTGCGGCGGCGGAAGTAAACGGAGAAAGCCCCGACAGAGCGGAGATTCTGGAAGATTTTGACAAGGGTAAGTATAACGTTTTGTGCAATTCCATGCTTCTTACGGAGGGGTGGGACTGCCCGTCGGTAAACTGCGTTATCGTTTTGCGACCGACAAAAGTCAGATCGTTATACAGTCAAATGGTCGGCAGAGGAACGCGTCTCTGCGAGGGTAAAACGGACCTTCTGCTGCTTGATTTTTTATGGCATACGGAGCGGCACGAACTTTGCCGACCTGCCTGCCTTATCGCCGAAAATGAGGAAGTCGCAAAGAAAATGACAGAAAAGATCGCCGAAGCAGGCTGCCCCGTAGATATTGAAGACGTTGAAAAAGCTGCGTCCGATGATGTTGTTGCCGAGCGCGAAGAAGCCCTTGCAAAGCGGCTTGCCGAAATGAGAAAGCGCAAGAAAAAACTTGTCGACCCTTTGCAGTTCGAGCTTTCGATACAGGCGGAGGACTTGTCGTCATATGTTCCGTCGTTTGGCTGGGAAATGTCTCCTCCGACAGAAAAACAGAAAGAAACTTTGGAAAAACTCGGAATACTTCCCGACGCTGTCGACAATGCCGGCAAAGCGAAAATGATACTCGACAGACTTGAAAAACGACGTATAGAGGGACTTGCAACGCCAAAGCAGATCAGACGACTTGAAATGTTTCATTTTAATCATGTTGGAACATGGACTTTTGAACAGGCAAGAAAAATGATATCGCGAATCGCCGCAAGCGGTTGGCGAGTTCCCGAAAACGTTATACCGAAAGATTACATTCCCGAATAAACGGAGGATTAAAAATGGGGAAAAATTTAATTGAAGCACTTGAATACATAGACCCTGCCGCCTGCGATTATCAAGAATGGGTAAACGTTGGCATGGCTTTAAAGCATGAGGGATATGATGCAACCGTCTGGGACGAGTGGTCGTCGCGGGATGTTTCGCGTTATCACATTGGCGAATGCGAAAAGAAGTGGCGTTCTTTTAACGGGAACTCTTCTCCCGTAACGGCAGGGACTATATTTCAAATGGCATTCGAAAACGGTTACTCGCCCGAACGTGAAAGCTATGAACTTGACTGGGACAGCGAAATAGGTTCAAGATCGGACGGGATAATTATAGATCGCAATTGGATAGAGGGACGCGAAATTGCAGAACCTGTCAATTGGGATCCCGTAAAAGAGATAACAACATATCTGGAAACGCTTTTTGAATCGTCCGAAAACGTAGGATATAACTTCCGCTCGTTTAAAAACGATAAAGGGAAATACATTCCTACCGATAAGGGCGCATTCGATAGGACGGCAGGAGAACTTCTTCAGGAACTTTCAATGTGCGACGGCGATATCGGAGCCGTTTTCGGCGACTATGACAAGGAAGCGGGAGCATGGATAAGATTTAACCCTCTTGACGGAAAAGACATAAAAAACGCCAATGTGACCGATTTCAGATATGCGCTCGTAGAAGCCGACAACATGGAACTTGACAAACAGAACGCAATTATCAGAGAACTTGAACTGCCTGTCGCAGTGCTTATGTACAGCGGCGGAAAATCGATTCATGCGATCGTGCGCGTCGACGCCGCTGACAGCGACGAATATCGCAAACGCGTTGATTTTCTTTATAATATCTGTAAGAAAAACGGTCTGACCCTCGATCAGAATAATCGCAATCCGTCGCGTCTGAGCCGTATTCCGGGCGTTGAACGCGGAGGGAAAAAGCAGTTTATCATTGATACGAACATCGGAAAAGCTTCATGGGATGAATGGAAAGAATGGATAGAGGGCATAAACGACGATCTGCCCGATATTGAAAGTCTTGACGATCTTTGGGATAATATGCCGGAGCTTGCGCCTCCGCTTATTGACGGAGTTTTGCGGCAAGGACATAAAATGCTTATTGCGGGCCCGTCAAAAGCAGGTAAATCCTATGCTCTTATCGAACTGTCGATCGCAATTGCGGAAGGTACGAAATGGCTTGGTTTTCAGTGTGCGCAGGGACGTGTTATGTATGTTAATCTCGAACTTGATCGGGCAAGCTGTCTGCATCGCTTAAAGGACGTTTACAACGCTCTCGGTATTGCTCCGAAGAATCGAAAAAATATTGATATATGGAATCTGAGAGGTCGCAGCGTTCCAATGGACAAGCTTGCCCCGAAGCTTATAAGACGCGCTTCGAAAAAGAATTATGCCGCGATAATTATCGACCCCATTTATAAGGTAATTACGGGAGACGAAAATTCCGCCGATCAAATGGCGGCGTTCTGCAATCAGTTCGATAAGGTCTGCAACGAACTTGAATGCGCCGTTATTTATTGTCATCACCATTCAAAAGGCGCGCAGGGCGGCAAGAGGAGTATGGACAGAGCGTCGGGTTCGGGAGTTTTTGCCCGCGACCCCGACGCATTGCTCGACCTTATAGAACTTGATATCAACGAAAATCTCCGTACGGCAGAGGAAAATAAGAGCGTCTGCGATATAGCTTACAAATGGCTTTGCCGATTTAATAAGGATATGTTTTTGTCGGACGACGACAGACTTTCTCCGGTTCAGATCATGAAAACAGTCAAGGAAAATCTTCAATTGAAAACGCGTCAGCACATTACCGAGGAGATCGAAGCGGCTAAAAAGGCGCTATATTCCAGAACGGCTTGGAGAATAGAAGCTACTCTAAGAGAATTTCCAAAGTTTGCTCCCGTTAATGTCTGGTTCGATTATCCTATTCACAAAATCGACAATGACGGGGTTTTGAAAGATATTAATCCTGATGAGCAGTGGAAACAGAATTTCAGTAAGAAAAAATCAACTAAGGAACGTCAGGACGAGCGGAAAGAAAGTATTATGGCAACCTTTGAATCCTGTAATATTGACGGTAAAGTAACTGTTCAGGATATGGCTGAACTTAGTGGGATATCTGAAAAAACAGTTCGCAGGCACTTAAAAGAGCATGGTGGATTTTGGATAGACGGTAATGAAGTAGGTCTAAAAGAGCAGGGACAAAATCGGGACAAATAACATTTTGTCTTTGTCTTTTTCGAGGGACAAACTCGATAAAATTCGATATTGTCTCTATTAAGGACAAATTCGGTAAAACATCGACTTTGTCTCAGGGACAGACAAAGTATATTATAATATAATATACGTTTTTGTGCCGAGGGCGCACAAAAACTAATTACATCATAATAATCGCGCACGAGGAGGTGCAGCAGAAATGACAACGGAATTTTTTATGCCGATGATACCGCCGACGGTTACGCATCAGGAAAAGCAGGTCGCCGTCAAAAACGGTAAGCCGATCTTCTATGAGCCGCCTGAACTCAAAGAGGCTCGCGCAAAGCTTACGGCATATCTCATGAAACACGTTCCGAAACAGCCTTACGCGTCGGGAGTCAGATTGATAGTGAAATGGTGCTTCCCTAGAGGCAGGCATCGTGACGGAGAATATAAGATCACCAAACCCGATACCGATAATCTTAACAAGCTCCTGAAAGACTGTATGACACATTGCGGATTCTGGAAAGACGACGCTCTCGTCGCTTCCGAAATATGCGAAAAGTTCTGGGCGGAGATACCCGGTATCTACGTGAGGATTGAAAATTTATGAAAATAAGCGAGGTCAAAAAAAGAATCGGTACTTATGTAAGATTCAATAACGAAAAACACCATGTTTGCAGCGATTATATTCTTACGGGCTGCATTATACGCAAGGATAAGGATGATAATTTCTATTATCTTGCCGAACTAAACGACCCAATGCAACGGAAGTGTATGCTGCTTGTCAGACTTGAAGAAATTGAGTAAGGGGGAAATCAAAAATGAACCGTGAGATTTTATTCAGAGGGAAACGCGTTGACAACGGCGAATTG
>CAJTLC010000037.1 GCA_910576995.1 uncultured Ruminococcus sp. | reverse complement strand
ACTGTTGAGGTCACTTTTGAAAACAAGCTGAAAAAGTTCACTGCCGAAGTCGTCAAGAGGGACTCCGAAAACGGCGATTCACAGGGAAATGCAACGCTTGCAGGAGCAGTTTACGGACTGTATAATAACGGTGAACGTGTTGCAACTTACACTACAGATGAAAACGGTCGCTTCATAACAGACGAGTTTGTGTGTGGAAATTACACGCTTCAGGAGCTTTCGCCGTCCGAAGGATATCTTCTGAACGATGAAATTTATACTCTTGGTACAGAACCTGAAAACTATGTGTTTGAGGTGAACTCTGTTTCACTTGATGTCACAGAGGACGTGAAAAAAGGCTGTATTTCGATAATAAAGCACTCGGATGATGACGAAAATGTCGTTGAAAATCTTGAACCGGGTGCGGAATTTGAAATTTTCCTCAAGTCCGCAGGCAGTTTTGAAAATGCCAAGGATTCCGAAAAAGACTACCTCATAACCGACGAAAACGGCTTTGCGGAGTCAAAATTAATGCCCTACGGCGTGTATACTGTCCACCAGACAAAGACAGTTAACGATGCGGAATTCGTTCCTGACTTCGATGTTTTCATTTCGGAACACGAAAAAACTTACGAATATATCCTCAACGACGCTCCGTTCAAGTCATATATCCATATCACAAAAATCGACGCAGAATCGGGAAAAACAATTGCTTACGAAGGTGCGGGATTTCAGATTTTTGATTCCGAAAATCAGCTTGTAAATATGGGCGTGGACACGTTCTACACCAACTCCGAGGGATTTCTGATTACTCCCGAAACGCTTCCATACGGCGACTATACGCTCGTTGAAATACAGGCTCCTTTTGGCTATATAGTGGACAAAACACCTGTTCCATTCAGCGTGACTGCCGCAAATTCAGAGGAAGAAAATGCTGTGAATATCGTTAGAGTTACCAAGTCGGATATCGCTCAGAAAGGTAAAAGTTCTGTGCAGAAAACGGGGGAAGTTTTCAGTTCTGTGAGCGAAAATGAAGAAAAATATACTCCGATTTTTGAGGAGAAAGGGCTTGAAAACGCCGTATTTCAGGTGATTGCAGCCGAGGACATCATTACAGCGGACGGCACTGTCAGAGCCTATGCAGGCGATGTTGTGGCGGAGCTTGTGACCGATGAAAACGGTTATGCGGAAACTGATCTGCTCTATCTCGGAAAGTACGAAATTGTAGAGGATTCCGCACCTTACGGATATGTGAAAAATCCCGAAATACAGGCGATTGAGCTGACTTATGCAGGACAGGAGGTCACGGTGAGAGATACAATGAATACGTCATTCGTCAACGATTATCAGGGCATTGAAATCAGCCTTGAAAAGTTTATGGAAAGCAATGAAAAATACGGAGTATCGGCGAAAAACAGCTATGAAAATGTACGTTTCGGACTGTTTGCAGATGAAGAAATTGTCGCTGCCGATGGAACTTCGATTCCCGAAAACGGACTTATCGCAGAAGTTTCACTCGGCGAGGATATGAAAGCCGTATTTGCCGAAAAACTTCCGTTTTCACGCTATTACGTTCAGGAAATTGCCACCGACGAGCATTACGTCCTCAACGGTGAAAAGTACCTTGTGAATTTCGAGTATATGGGTCAGGAAATGACTACAGTGTACGTGGACTGCGGACAGTTTGAGAATCTTCTCAAGCGTGGAACAGTCAAGGGAATCAAGGTAAATGAATCCGATGAACCGCTTGAAAACGCACTTTTCGGACTGTTCAATACTGACTGCACAGAGTTCACGGCAGACAACGCAATAGCGACCGCAAAGTCCGATAAACAGGGAAAATTTGAGTTTACAGAAGTAGTTTACGGCGAGTATATTGTCCGTGAAATCGCAGCTCCCGACGGATATATTCTGAGCGACAAAAAATATCCTGTTACAATTTCAGAGGACGGCGAAATCGTCGAAATTATGGCAATAAACAAGCCTGTTACCGTCGAAATCAGCAAGCGTGACGTTCACGGAAACGAACTTGAGGGAGCTGAAATGGAACTTATCAACAGTGATGGAGAAGTCGTTGAAAAGTGGACTTCTGACGACAAAAATCACGTAATATCGGGACTTTCCGCAGGTGGTTACGTTCTGAAAGAAGTTGCAGCTCCCGAAGGCTATGTGATTGCGACCGACATTGAATTTACTGTTTATACAGAAGGTACAGTAAAGGTCGAAAACGTCGATTCTACGGTAATTTCTGCGGACGGCAATCCGATGATTGTGATGGTTGACGAGGCTGAGAAGATTCCGGAGAAAACTCCTGAAATCCCGAATATTCCCGTAACACCGAGCATTCCGACGGGTGACGCAGGAAGAAGTCCGCTTGGTTATGTCATGATTGCAGCAGGATTAATCGGACTTGCTTGTATTTTTATTACAAAAAGAAAGGAAAGAAATTAGTGAAAATTAACAAAAAATTTATTGTGGCGGCAATTTCAGCCGCCCTCCTTGCCGGAGGAGCTGTGATGCTCACAAAGGACGATATATCGCAGAAAATCAAGGAAAAAGAACTGATTCCGTATATGCCTGCGCCAATCATACTTGCCGAGCTGGATGACGCTGTTCCGGAAGTTCCGACGGAAGAAATTCAGGCAGAAACGGAATATGTCAAGTCTGAGAATATTACGGATTTTTCCGATATTACGCCGGAAACTCCCGTTTCAGAAGCACCGTCCGAAAATGTTCAGAACGAACTCAGGGAAACTGTCAGAAATATACAAACAGTATATCCTGATACGGTCGGATGGCTGTATATCCCCGATACTTCGGTAAATTATCCGGTTATGCAGGGTGGCGACAACGACTTTTATCTGCATCATGCCTACGACGGAAGCTGGCTGTCATCGGGTTCGGTTTTCCTTGATTTTCGCTGTGAAAGCCGTTTTATGAACAATCTGAACGTGCTGTACGGTCACCATATGAACAACGGCAGTATGTTTGCGGGAGTGTGCAATTTCAAGAATTATGGCTATTTTCAGGCACATAAGTACGGCTGGCTGGTTACTGCGGACGACGTTTACAGGATTGACTTTTTTTCAGCGGCGGTGACGGACTGTGATGATGAAATTTACAGCGGATTCGAAAATACTGCCGACCGACTCAGTCATATTTACGATATATCGGCGATTTACGAGCCGATGGAAATCAGTGAGCAAGACCGTCTGGTGCTTCTTTCGACCTGTTCGTATGAGTTTGAAAATGCGAGAACGGTACTGACGGGAAAGCTTGTGAGAATGGAGGACGATGTATGAAAAAACTCAGAAATAAGGCGATTTCAACGCTTTTCGGAGCGTTTGCGGTCGCAAACATGATGACCATGACCGCCTTTGCGGAGGGCGACGTTGCGGGAGCTGTCACAAACACCTGGTCGTCCGCAAAAAGTCAGATTAAGAGCGTTGTGGACAACGTGGTATTCCCCGTAATCGACGTAATACTGGTCATTTTGCTGTTTGTCAAGATTGGTACAATGTATCTCGAATACAAAAAGCATGGTCAGCTTGAATGGACCGCACCGGCGATTCTGTTCGGCTGTCTTATCTTCACGCTGACCGCTCCGCTGTACATCTGGAGTGTGGTGAATATCTGATGAAAATCCGTCCAAAAGGGCGGATTTCTCATTGAACGGAGGTGAAAAAAGTGCCGTATATTCCATTTACGGAAGAACAGAAAATCACCGCAAACAGCGTAGAACTGGCGGATTTTCTGCGTATGCGGGGCGAAAAACTTGAACGTGCAGGACGTGAATACAAGCTGATTTACAGCGACGTTTCAGGCAGGCATGACAGCATTACAATGTCGGGTTCAAGGTGGTTTGACCATAAAAATCAGGTGGGCGGCGGTGCGATAAAATTTATGCAGTATTTTTATAATATGGATTTCCCAGCGGCTGTTCAGGAACTTCTCGGATATTCGGTTGAACCGCTGCAGCGAAGTCCTCCGAAAACGGCTGTACAGGCGGAAAAACCGAGAAATTTCCGATTTCCCGAAGCCAACGAAAATATGCACAGGGTGTACGCTTATCTGATAAAACAGCGGTTCATAAATCCCGAAATTATCGGATATTTTGCGAAAAATCGCACGTTGTATGAGGATAAGGAACATCACAATGCGGTGTTTGTGGGCGTTGACGAGAACGGAGTTCCAAAACAGGCTCACAAGCGGTCAACGTCAACTTTCGGGAAATCTTTCCGGCAGACTCTCGAGGGCTCGGACACAAAATATAGTTTTGCGCACTTCGGAGAATCAGAAAAAATATTTGTGTTTGAAGCTCCGATAGATATGCTTTCGTACCTCACTCTGAATCCTGAAAACTGGCAAAAACACAGCTATATCGCCATGAACGGCGTGTATGAAAACGCTGTTTTGACGGCATTAAAAGGGCATTCAAATCTGTCGGAAATTATGATTTGTACCGACAACGACGAGGGCGGAATCGACGCTGCGGACAGGCTGAGAGATATACTGTCTGACAGTGGATATGCCGATATTAAGCGGATTCTGCCAACCAGTAAAGACTGGAACGAGGATTTGAAACAGCTTAACGGCGTTGAATTTCTGCCTGCTGTTCCTTACAGGCGACTGGAAAAATATCATGAAACCGCAGGCGGTCTTCAGTACCTCAGATGTCGTCCGGAACGCCTGATATCGCAGATTTCCGCCGCTTTCAGAAACAGACAGTACAAATATCTTGCCGAGTATGCACTTGCAGGCTCGGCATTTTTTATTGGTGCGAAAGATGAAGAAGCGATGTTTGAAAAGCTGAAATCCAAGCTTGTAAACGAGTATCGTGCGTACATCGATAAGGGTAGAATATTGGCGAAAATTGACAATCTGAAGTCTGCGTATTCGGCTGTATATCGGGATTTAAAAATGCCTGCACATACCCGTGAGCAGTCGGTTCAGACGGCAAAAAATCTGTTTATTCTGGCGGACTGTGCGGTAAAAATCTGCACTGAACAAAAGCTGTGTCAAAAAAATGATGAAACGGAGTCCGAGACTTCTGAAATGTCACCGGGGGAGCGTCATGAAGTCATCAGATATTAATATATCAACTGAAATTGACAGTATATAGCAGAAAGAAGAATATCTGGAGGGATGTCTATTGGATGAAAAGCAGATAATTACAATCGGGATTCTGATTGTTGTTTTTGTAGTTTTTATTGTGATTGTAAACCTGCTTGACAACAGGAGTATTGACGGAATAAAGGCAAAAACTGTGGGTGACGGGCAGCACGGAACGGCTCGCTGGGCAACGAAACCGGAGATAAAAAATAATTTTGTTTCCGTGACGTTTGAGCCTGAAAAATGGCGTAAGGGCGAGGATTTGCCGACGGTTCAAGGTACTGTGGTGGGGTTGCAGAGGACGGCAGAAAACGGTCGCACTGGTGGACACGGGCGACGTTCATACGCTGATGATCGGTGCTGCGGGCGTGGGCAAGACGGCGTTTTTCTTGTATCCAAATTTAGAGTTTGCCTGTGCATCGGGAATGTCGTTTCTGCAAACCGATACCAAGGGCGATGTTGCCAGAAATTACGGAAATATAGCCAAAAACTGCTATGGATACAATGTTTCGGTGCTTGATTTGCGTAATCCGACACGCTCCGACGAGAACAATATTCTGCACCTTGTGAATAAGTATATGGACTTGTATCTTCAGGATAATTCAAATCTGTCGGCAAAGGCAAAAGCCGAGAAATACGCCAAAATCACGGCGAAAACGATTATAAATATCGGCGGCGGCGACGGAAATTACGGGCAAAATGCGTTCTTTTACGATGCGGCCGAGGGACTTCTTGCTTCTGTAATTCTGCTTTTAGCGGAGTTCGGCGACAAAAATGAACGTCATATCGTATCGGTTTTCAAGCTGATTCAGGACTTGATTTCCAAGCCCGACGGTAAGGGGCAGAAGATGTATTTCACAACGCTTATGGAAAAACTGCCGTCGGAGCATAAGGCAAAGTGGCTCGCAGGAGCGGCTCTGAACTCGGCTGATCAGGCAATGATGTCGGTAATGTCAACAGCTTTGTCACGATTGAACAGCTTTTTGGACTCCGAAATGGAGCAGATTCTCTGTTTCGGAACAGCAATAGACGCTGAACGGTTTTGTTCCGAAAAATCGGCGATTTTCATTATTCTGCCCGAAGAAGATAACAGCAAATATTTTATGGTAAGTCTTCTGATTCAGCAGTTATACCGTGAAATTTTAGTGATCGCCGATGAGAACGGTGGTACGCTGAAAAACAGGGTAATGTTCTTTGCCGATGAATTCGGCACTTTTCCAAAAATAGAGGGTGCAGAGGCAATGTTTTCCGCAGGACGAAGCCGAAAAATCAGCATTGTGGCAATAATTCAGTCCTTCGCACAGCTTGAACAGAACTACGGAAAACAGGGTATGGAAATAATTACGGACAACACGCAGTTGACGATATTCGGCGGTTTTGCACCCAATTCACAGTCTGCGGAGGTGCTGTCAAAAGCGTTGGGAGAGCAGACGGTGCAAAGCGGTTCTGTGTCCTGCGGAAAGGAAAAATCGCAGTCATTGCAGATGATCGGCAGACCGCTGATGACCGTAGACGAGCTGAAATCCATGCCCAAAGGACAGTTTATCGTCATGAAAACGGGCACTCATCCGATGATAAGCAGGCTGAAACTTTACTTCAGATGGGGCATAAAGTTTGGCGAACCGTTCCAAATTGAGGACAGGGGTGCAAGGGCGGTCAGCTACATGGAACGTGACGAACTGATTCGTGAGGTAGAGCTGAAATATCCGCAGAAAAAGAAAAATCCTCTGCCTGAACCGGAGGAGGAATATGACGAAAAATCGCCGAAATCAAGGCGATTGCTGAAAACGGGAGGGATGTGAAATTGATTGTTCCCGAACGAATTTACGATGAAAATCTTCCTCACAGGGCCGTCAGCGTATACTGCTATCTGTGCGGACGTGCGAATAAAAAGGGCGAATGTTTTCCGTCGGTCAGAACTGTTGCGGAGGACTTGCACATCAGCAAAAGGACGGTATTTCGGGCAATTTCAGACCTTGAACGTGCGGGACTTCTGACGAGAACGGCACGCAGGCGTGTTCACGGAGGAAGAAGTTCTTCACTGTACAAAATTAAAATTTAGACCTGCAAATAAAAGTCAAGCCCTAAAATGAAAAATTGCAAAAAATTTTTTTGAATGAAAAAAAGGCATGACAAAAAGACCGCTTCAAGACAGATTTTTTGAAGCAGCCTGATGAGAATGTAAAGTCTGAAGTTATTGCGATTCCATAATCTGATTTACTTTGGCGTAATATATTCTCAGAAATTTGTTTGCAGCAGCGATCCTGTAAGAATAATAATGCTTTCCCTCGGAACGTTTCTTGTCAATAAATTGATATACAGGTTCGTTTTCAGGCTTATTCAAAATAAAAACTTCGGTTATCTGAAAAAGAACTTTTCTGAGGGCGGCTGAGCCACGTTTGGAAATGTGCCTTGAAGTGATGTCAAGCTGTCCAGATTGATATGGCGGAGCGTCCAGACCTGCGAAGGCTGTAATTGCACGCCT
>CAJTLC010000036.1 GCA_910576995.1 uncultured Ruminococcus sp. | reverse complement strand
TATTTCACATCTGCACACCCTGTTAAATCGTTTTTAGCCTATTGGTACAAGTTCTGAGATCAGGTGTTGGCTATGCTGTCGGAATTGACGGTATTGTAAATACAGACGATGAAATCGAACTATGCTTTCGTCCACTTGCTCCAAAAATGACCTCCGGACTTGACCTTATATGGAAAAAATATCAGGCTTTTTCCCCTCCGGCTGAACTGTTTTTAGAACGACTGCAGGAGAGATTCAATTGAACTTTTAGTTTTCCCTGCAGAAAGTTGATTTTTGGTGGAGGGGATTTTTTATTCTGAAAAATGACTTGCTTTTTTAGACTGTTTGAAGTATAATAGAAATAAGGAAATTACAGAACTTACAAAGCGAGAGGTGATTTTGATGATCGTATATCATGGAAGCAATGTTGAAGTATCTTCTCCGCGTATTCTTGTGAATGGTTTCTATAAGGATTTCGGCTTTGGTTTCTACTGTACTAGTATTGAGAAACAGGCTAAACGCTGGGCGCTCACAAAACGTGGAAAGTCAGTTGTTAATCTTTATGAGTACACGCCGAATGAAAATTTAAATAAACTTATATTTGAAACGATGACAGAGGAATGGCTTGATTTCGTGGCGAATTGTCGAATTGGCATCGAACATCAATACGATATTGTTGAAGGTCCTATGGTGGACGATCAGGTGTGGGATTTTGTAGATGATTTTATATCCGGACGTATTTCAAGAGCCGCTTTCTGGGAACTGGCAAAGTTTAAATATCCAACACACCAGATCGTCTTTTGTACACAAAAGGCATTAGAAACATTACATTATGAAGGAAGTGAGATTTTATGAAAAATATCTATTTCCCTGACGAAGAAATCACTGCAAACGATCTATATTTTGTTTGCTACATGATCGAACGCACTGCCCGTAAACTGCATCAGCACAACTTCTATATTGCTGAAAAACTCGGACTAAATGGGCTGCGTCATCAGCTCAGTGTTGCAAACGTCAATCACTGTGTTAATCCCTTACAAATAGAACAGGATTGGATAGATGAGTATGATTTAAGCTTCGGTGATTTCGATATTACCGATGTGGACAGAACACTGGCAGAAGATATCCCTGCTCCTACCCAAATCGGAAAAGTATATATGCGGCTAATACTTGGGACACTTTTACCGGATGAAGATTACGCAGAAGCGATCCTGCGTGTTTACGAAAATGACATTTGCAAAACAATAGACAACTACAATTGCAGTGCTTATTATGAGCCGTCCTATGTGATTGCTCGTGCTTATCATGATGGTGGATTTTGACTGGATTCAATATCCAAATTCCACTCTCATACCTCTCGTTTCATTGATATGGTTGTCATAATAACATCAATATCGGGCTTTCAAGGCACGTTGAGTGTGTCGTGTTGATGTCAAGAATTGATAAGTAAATATAAGAAAAGTGCCGATTTTTCGGCACTTTTTTCTGTTATGAAGTGATTATGTGATTATGTGTATTGCGTTTTTTACTGTTCTCGTAAACAAGTCCGGTGTGTTTTGGAGATACACACGGAGGCAAAAGTGACAGAGCATTCGAGTCTATCTTGTATTTGGAAACAAATCGAAAATCGACTATGCAGCTGTTATCTGAGCGTATCTCTCCGAGGAGAGGATACTGTTCATAACGGTTTCAGGTGAACATTCACCGCTTATTACCATATCGAATATAGCAGGAGAGTAACCGGATACCAACGCTGCACCTGTTTCAGAACGAGTAGCAGGCATTGCGTTGCAGCGGCTGTTGACGTTCCAGAAGATCACCTCCGGGAGCTCATATCCGTATTTACCGTAGAGCTTTTTCATAGAACGGAACAAGGTATTGCTGTTTCCGCCCTCCACACAGTGGTCAAACTGCATATCAGAGATTATGTAAAGCTTTGCAGGCATCTCGGATTGAGGAACGCGATTCTTTACAGCGGTTTTAAGTATCAGCCTGAATACCGCCTCCAGATTGGTGTTGGCGATCTCGTTGAAAGTATAGCAGTATCGGGACTTTTCGACAATATCCTTACCTTTGATTTCCACTAACTGCGGCGTTTCAGAGAATGTGATAAAGTGATCGGCAAATGCACCTTTATTGTGTTCGGCAAAGTAAATTCCCAGCGACAGTGCCGCATCAATAGGACGTATACCCATTCCGCAAGTCATTGATCCTGATCCGTCAATGACTGCGATTGCGTTCTCACGCTTAGCGGCGGACAGATCGGGCAGGGACTTCCATGCGGCGTCAAGGGACAGCTTTTCTTCGGGGGATATATTGTCTTTGAGCGCCGCACGTACAATATCGTAGGGGAACAGTCGGTCAGCGTGGAGCTTTGCCTCACCGCTGTGAACTCTGTTCAGATATTCGCTATATCGTTCTCCGTCATTGCGTATGAACGCATTGCGGTACTTAAACATGGCACACGAGGGCTGAATCTCATAATTAAAGGTATAGTCCCGCTCACGGAGGTTGTTTTCGATGATGCCGATATATCTGCGGAGTGTGGACAGAATCTTTCTGTACTCTGGCTCCGACATATTCAGCAGACCTGCCAGATGTCTGCCCATATTTCTTGTTTCCTTTGAGGAGGTGTTTACGGAAGGCAGCCATTTTGCCAACAGTGAGACTTCTTTTCCGTCAGCCATAGCCGCCATGTCCTGACAGAGCTGGGCGTTGATTGTCTCAGCGGCGTCTTTTTCAAGAGCCGTACCAAGAAGTACACAAAGATCGTCGAAACGGCCGTATTTTGCAAATAAGTGAATGTTCCTCTTAACGGCTGCGGCATCGGTTTTAACAAGTGCAGAAATAGCTATGCGGAAGAATCGTCTTTCACCCAGACCTCCTCTTGCGTCACGGACAAAGAAGATGATCTTCATAGCTTTATCGGGATCTTCAGCGTATGCACGGATAACTGTTTCTGCGATCTCCTGCTCGGAGGAATTGCGCATAGCACCTGCCTTGAAGAACATATCAAGACAGTAGGATTCTGTGGAACGGTAAGCAATACCGCCGTTTTCGGTGTATGCAGTATTTGATTCTTTCTTCAGAAAATTGAGCATGATTATTCTCCTTTCGAGTCACTACTGTACGGCAGGATGAATTTTGTTTTGATAATATTTCAAGTCAGCATTTACCATACGTTTCCGCAGGGCAGGATTCGAACCTGCATAAAACCAATAACTTATGCTGTTGCTGACTTAATATCACTCGGCTCGTTTTTTACAGTCTCCGCTAAAAAGGAGGATACTGTGTCACATGAAAATAATGCTGTGTGAGCCAAAAAATTGTTGGAACAAGACGCCTTATTCATGTCAGATGAAATATGTACCTCTGCTGTGTGCGTCTTAGAATTACAAGGCACGTTTTATCGTGAAAGGATAAAAATAATCGCTGTTTGTGCCTTAGAGTAAGTTTTTAAACTCGTCACTGTGGGAGTTGAACCCGTTCCACATGAACTGCCTGATATCGCTGTAAGTGACGAAAAATTAATCTTTAAAGCTCGTCGCCGATAGTTGCTACGAGGATTTTCAGTCCTCTGCATATTGTTGCTGTAAGCGACGAAATTTTATCCCTTGATAACACCCACCGTAAACAATCTTTTCACAGGCTCGGTGAGGTCGGCTTGATTCGCCATAACATCGTTTATGTCCTTGTAAGCAAATCGTGATTCCTCCGCAACATCGGACTTTTTATTCTTTGCAAGAACTACATTCTGCTTTTTTAAGTCCACCATTATGGATTCAACGGAAAATTTGTCCATTGCCGCTGTGCGTGAATAAGCTCTTCCTGCACCGTGGGAGGATGACATAAAGCTGTCGGGACAGCCCTTGCCGCGGACGATGTAGCTGTATGATCCCATAGCTCCGGGAATAATGCCCATATCGCCCTCGCGCGCACGGATAGCGCCTTTACGGTGAACCCACACATTTTTGCTGAAGTGATTTTCGAGCGCGGCATAATTGTGGTGACAGTTTATTTCGTCCGAAAATGCAGGCGTTATTCCGGTATGTTTTTCAAGGTGTTTCGTGAATATCTCCTTGACCTTCCAGAGCATTATCGCACGGTTCTCATAGGCAAAATCCATGCAGAGATGCATCCATGCAAGGTATCTTTTTCCCTCATCGGTGTCGGTCGGGAGGAATGGCAGATTCCATTCGGTCGGCACCTGTGAAAACCATTTGTCATTCAGTTCGTGAGCTATCTTATTAAAGTACTGTCCAACGATGTTTCCGAAATGACGGCTGCCCGAATGAAGCATTATACCGCACATTCCGTTGTCATCCTGCTGAAGCTCGATGAAATGATTTCCTCCGCCGAGAGTACCTGCCTGATAGTAGCCCTCATCTATTTGAGGGATAAGTTCCTTGTCGGCTTCATACAGGCTCATTTCAGCTTTAGCTCGGTCAAGCACCTCAGAAGCCTGAGCAGTTTTGTAATGTGAAAATCCAGTCGGGATATTACGCAGAATATCACCGCATATGGTCTGTACCAGGTTTCCGCTTCCTGTTACGGTATCGCGGAGAAGCGATACAGAGATATTCGTCTGAACATAAGCCATTCCGCAGCCTATGTCAACTCCTACGGCATTGGGAATAACAACATTCTCACAGGCAATAACTCCGCCTATGGGCATACCCTTTCCCGCATGGGTGTCGGGCATGAGCGCTATCCATTTGTGTGCAAACGGCAGCTTTGCAAGATGCTCCGCCTGTTCGACGCACCGTTCTCCGACTGCATCAAGATCGGTCTGCCATATCTTTATGGGAAGCATATTTTCATTTTTATTATAATGTACGAACATTTTCCTCACTCCTTTCCTTTAGCTTGATCTTAGTATAGCACATAAATTTCCAAAAATCATATAAATTTTTCTGCACACATTCAAAACCGTATTGCAAATCGGAAAGATTTCTGATAAAATATAAATAGGAAGGAGTGGAAAATATGGCAGGATTTTCAGAGCTTATCAAGAATTTTGACAAGACCCGCGATTATGTCAAGGACTTCTTTATATACGGCTGTAAGGTTCGAAGCGACTTCGACCGCAAGAGCATACGCACATACGGAGATGAAAAACGCCGTGTTGAGAGTTGGATGGGCGACTGTATGCGTTACTGTGATTCGGTTCGTGGCAGAAGTGTTTCGATCTCCGTTGACAGCGGACATATTCCCGAAAATCCGTTGTATAACGCATATTACTCCAAAAGCTTTACAGATAACGATATTCGTCTGCATTTTCTTATAACGGATTTTTTGCGGGACGGTCAGAGCCGTACTCTTAAAGAAATTGTTGACGCTTTAAATATCAACTATGGACAGCTTTTCGATGAACAGACTGTCCGCAATAAACTGAAGGAGTACATTGACGAGGGAATAATAATACCCGATAAACAGGGAAAAACTCTTTATTATTCGCTTACCTCCAATAATGCGGACAGTTTTCTGCAGGACTTCAAGGGACTTGACGATGCGCTGAAATTTTTCTCGGAAACACAGCAATTCGGCATTATCGGCAACAGTATACTCAAAATGCTCGGGTTGAAAAACGACCTGTTTTTCATAAAGCACAACTACATTATCCACACGCTGGAGGATATACTTTTACCTGAAATACTGTCTGCTATGGACGGGAAACGCTATGTCTCGCTGCGTACTTTCTCAGAAAAAAGGCGCAGAAAAAACGATGATATCGGGAGTGAAAAACAGGCAGTGCCAATGCAGGTGCTTGTATCGGTGCAAACCGGACGCCGCTATCTTGCTGCGTATATGCCCGATCTGAAAAGGTTCTCGGCATTCCGTCTGGACTATATGAAAACTGTAAAAAAGGGCGGTATATGCGAAAATTATGACGATCTGAAAGCAAAGTTTGACCACAATATTCAGCACTGCTTCGGAGTATCATTCGGTATGCGCAGAGAAATCGGAGCTGTCACTCCCATGAAGATAACTTTTTTTGTTGATGAAAAAAATGAACCCTACATCCTCGACCGTCTGGAGCGTGAAAAGAGATGCTGCACACTTGAAAAATCAGGAGAACATCTTTACACTCTTACAGAGGACGTTTTCGACCCTAACGAGCTTATGCACTGGGCAAAAACATTTATCGGACGCATAGTTCGCATCGAGGGCGGCAGTGATAATATCCGCCAGCGATTTTACGGAGATATTGCAAGAATGAACAGAATGTACGGCGGTGATAAAGATGAACATATTCAGTGAGATCTATGGTACATATTTCCGGATTGCGGCAAAGCTTCTTGAAAACGAAGTCACCAATGAAAAAACAGTATACGAAACTGTTAAGCGCAAGGGATTCAGGGATTCGGTGCTGTTTTTGCCTCAGAAACTCATCCCCGGAAACGATGACTGGGGACTTTTCAGCCGTACTGCTGACGGAGACCTTAAACGAGTCATAAATGCTCCGCCTGTGAAGGTACTGACGAAATTACAAAAAATGTGGCTGAAAGCAAAGCTCTCAGACCCACGGATAAGACTGTTTATAGATAATGTGACTTTCACCAGACTGGAAAAAAGACTTTCGGATATTCCTCCCCTTTACCGCAGCGATCAGTTTAGAATCACAGACCGCTTTATGGACAGCGATGACTTTTCCGATGAGCGATACAGAGCAAATTTCCGTATCGCTCTTGAAGCGGTCAAGCACAGAAGAATAGTGCATATAGATTATGTTTCGGGACATGGCAGACATTTGAACGGCAGGCTTGTTCTGCTGAAAATAGAATATTCGCCCAAAAACGGCAGATTCCGCGCATACTGCTATTTACTGCGGAATGACAGGATAAAAAGCAGCGGTATTATCAATATCGGACGTATTGTAAATATCACGGATACCGGCAGATATTTCAGAACACCTGTATCCATCGACGATTACTTTTCAAGCCGCAAATGCAGTTCACCTGCGGTCATAAAGGTTACAGATGAAAGAAACGGATTTGAACGCTTTATGCTGGAATTTGCCGCATACGAAAAACACACAGTCCGTGATGTTGAAGCAAAGGAGTACACCGTTGAGCTGTGGTACGATCACCAGGATGAAACAGAGCTGCTGATACGTCTGCTGAGCTTTGGACCTGTTATAGAGATACTGAATCCTCCGCATCTGCGTGAACAGGCGAAGCTTCGTATAGAAAAACAGGCAAAACTGCTTGAAAATACGCACACGCCATGAGATCAAACGATCTTTAATGAGGAAAATCCGCAAATAACGATTTTACAGCACTTTTTCTTATTTATGGAATTACTGTAGATTTGAGCATTACGTTTTCTACTGTTCTCGGAAGCAAGTCCAGTGTGTTTCGGAGATACATACTGAGTCAAATGTGACAGAGCATTCGAGTCTATCTTGTATTCGGTAACAAATCGACTGAAAAAAAATCCGGAATTTTTATAATTCAAACTCAAAACTTGCCCTATCACTCATAAATTCACATATAATTTAATCTTTGTACGAAAAGCGATAATACGCTTTGCACCAAGATAAGTTGCAATACGATATTCTTTTCCATTCATCAGAACAATACCAATAATTCCAGTAAAATGGAATCCAAACATAGGAATATCTGCCACGGACAGCATTATAGAATTGTTTCTGAAATTACACTGCGTCCAGATATATTGCTCTGGAAACGAAGTTCCACAGTCGCCCTCAATATATCCCATACCATTATGGAAAGAAAATATCTGTCTATTAACAGTAATTTGCCCGTTGATCTGATGTTTCATACTGTAAACACTATGTCGGCACTGCATGAACGGTACAAATCGAAAAGGTCCCATAATGTCATATTTAATAGGTGAGATTTTATTGAATTTCAATACGCCTTGTAATGTTAATTGACTGGTTTTAATATTCAGTTTAATGCCTTTTTCAGAAAAAATACAATTCCCGATTTTAATATACAAAGGTCTTTCACAATATTTCAAATCAGAAAAATATATGCAGTGTACCGAATTGTCAGTAATAATTTGCAGGGAAACCGTTTTCTTGCCATGATTGATGTGAAATGCCGGAATCATGGCGATTGTCTGATTGTTATTACAGCACTTAAAATACCAACCCTTAAAATAATCTCTTTTCATGGTCTCTCCTCCGAAACAGTATATTTTAGTATGACCTGTTAAAAAGCGGATATACTAAAAGCTTTATTTTGTTCGCTCATTCAAGAACAGGAAAAATGGAAAAAGTCGCAGGAGGAGCAGCAGAAAAGGATTCGGGAACGAGAGCTGAAAGCACAGCAGGACGTTGCTGAACAGGCTGCAAAGAAAGCAGAGGAGGAGGCAAGAAAGGCGGAGGATGCAGCAAAATGTGCGATGATCCGTGAGCAGATCACAAAGCTCAAGGAGGGTCAGGCGAATCGGGTCAGATCGTCAGAAATTCTTACCGTGGAAGTATCACAAAAAGCACTCTTGACAGAAGTCTTACGGCAGTAAAAGACTTTCTTGAATTTCATCAGGATATTTTCGGGGAATTCAAAAACGGAACAAACCATAACGAAGAGCGAATGCTCATTAGACCTGTTCTAAAACCATAGAAGTGTCGAATGACGCAGGATTTTTTGCGTCAG
>CAJTLC010000035.1 GCA_910576995.1 uncultured Ruminococcus sp. | reverse complement strand
ATTTGAAGCACTTTTTTGATTTTTTTCTATTTTGCTGTCTACTTTATTGACTATGATCCAACTTATCAGCAAAATTGATCTGCATATCTATCAGCGCATCCTCACGTTCAGTTGAGGTTGAATCGTAAATGCGGTCGATGTAATCTTTTTCTTTCATTATTTTTCCCTCCAAAACTCTTGACATTTCGGAGCAGGCAGGGTATAATATAAATGTGCTTAGACCTGCTCCGAGTAGGTTTACCGCCCTTTGTGTATTGCCGTACGCAGAGGGCATTATATTTTTACTATGATTCTTGCGCCGTAGTTATCGTGACCTGAGTAACCGCCGACAATGCTTAAAGTATCGGACATTATCCGCAAGCCCTTGTCCATAAGGACGGCTACAACGCTTGCTACGGCTTTCGAGAGATAGCCTATTACTGCACTGACCTTAACTTTTACGGCTGCTGTAACGGCTACAGCGTTATTGTCAAAGGCATTGGAACGATCACGCACGAGCTTGACCGATACGTCGGCAGGGTTGTACTTTGCGAGCAGTTCAAGCACGTTCTGGCGGTTGTCAAACGATGTTCCTACAACCTTTGTGCTTACTGCATGAGCCTTGATAAGTCTCCACGCCGTTTGCATTGCGTTGGCTCTGATATATCCCTGTCCTACAAGTCGGTTTGCTATCTGCATTACCTTTCTTCTGAAATCCTTTAACATAACTCTTTACCTCCCTTTTATTCAGCTCCGGAGCGTTTTCCGTTCCTTTACTGTAATTATATTATACACCGATTTTCGGTGTAAGTCAATATGCAAAATCAACAAAGTTTACACCTAATTTCTATGTATATTTTACATTGACTTTCGGTGTAATTTATGATATAATTATAATGAAAAGAAGGGAGAGCTATAAAAATCAGCTCCACAGGAAAGGACATGATATAATGCCGATAAGATACAAGATAGATGTGTTATCTGCACTTAAATCAGCAGGTTATAATACTAATCGTCTACGAAAAGAAACCTTGTTAAGCGAAGGAACAATTCAGAATATCCGAGAAGGTAAAATTGTAAATGCTGCTAATCTTGCAAAACTCTGTAAACTCCTGAACTGTCAGCCAGGTGACATAATGGAGTATGAGGAGGAGCAGGAATAATGGACATAGAGTATACAAAACAAGCCGTAAAGCAAATATCAAAGCTCGACAAGCCGACAAAGAAACGTATTAAAGAGGGTATTGAGAAAATACCTATGGGAGACATAAAACGCTTACAAGGCGTAACTCCGATAACGTTCCGGCTTCGAGTAGGCGATCTCCGTGTATTATTTGAAATGACAACAGAAAAAGTAATAATCCGCAGCGTACTCCCAAGAGGAGAAGCATATAATAGAGTTTAAGGAGTGATGATCTATGAGTACAAGAGAAATGATTTGCAGTTTAATCAATGACAGAGTGCCGAATGATGAGCTTGAATTGCTCTATAACCTTGTGTTGAAGTTTATTCCTGCCGATGCTCCGAAGCTTGACGAAATCAACGCTATCGCAGAAACTAAAGATGAAACAGAATTTATTTCACATAATGACATTGATTGGGATTAATTCCAAATAATGGAGCAGGTTACTACACCTGCTCCTTTTTCATATCATAATATATACCCTCTGAGAACGTCCAAAATAGCCGTTAAACCTCATCTGCATTGTTGATAGCATAATTTACACTAATTGAATCACAACGGCTTACAGCGCATTTAAAAGCCTTTTTATAGTGGGGAAGTATTAATTCTTTTTTATGCAAAAAACTTCGGAAAAATTCAAGTCTTTTTTGTACCAAAAATATCCGAAAAATTCATTTTGCAGTGAATATTTCTATATTTTATTCATTCTTGTGTAAAGGCTTAGTAAGCTCATGGTAATTGTGATAATAGTAATAGAAGATATTCAGTAAAAGCGAAGCCGTCCCCTCGTTACCGCGCATATAATGGACGTTCAAGCCGTATCTGTTGGCACTGCTCCACGATTGCAGGGTACTGTATATGTACCGTCCAATATCCTCTATTTTGCGGTTCTGAGCGATCATGACGTATTGATTAACCTTGAAATTTTGCAGGAAGTCACGATCTGGACAGTTCTCAATTATCAAATCAGCCGAGCCTGTAAGATTCCGCATAGCTGCTATTTCCTTTTCAAAGCGTTCACGCTCTCTGGAGATGTTCCCCCAAAGCTCATTAACGTTAGCCTTTCGCTCAACTGCACATTGCAGACGAAAATCAAGCTCGTTCACCTTGAATGAATAATCGCCCACAGGCAGCTTGCAGATCTCGTATTTCACGCCCGATTGATTGAATATATCCAGTATATGCCGATTCTGCTGCTCTCTTGAATCGCAAAGGATAACGGCTTCTTTCAAAAATTTCTGCTTGTCGGTCATATACCGAGCACCTCCGAGATGTATTTCTCCATTATTTTTGTCTCCTTGAAAAATCGGATTTTTATTTTCTGTGCATTTTGTGCATTTTGTATGTGACCTTTTTAGCTTCTATAGCCCTCGCGAAGCTCACATCAAAAATGCACATTTTGCACAAACGGCTATTTTACGTGGTTTGTCCTTTTTGCCCTTTTTAATGTGACCTTTTTAGGTTCTATAGTACTCGCGTAGCTCACATACAAAAGGGCAAGAAAGGCAAGAATGCTATTTTTCGTATGCAATGCAGTAATTTGGGATAACTCTTTTCTCCCAGACACCATTGATCTTTTCTCGTTCTCTGATAAGTGATTTCCCTCTGAGCAGTTCTATAAACTTCTGCTTTCCTTCTGCAAAATATCCGCAGTCGCCGCACCATTTTTTGTAGACCTCGTAGGCTTCTTTAGCCGTACATCCTCCACCCTGATCTTCTTCAAGACATTCGTCAATAAAATTTCCCAGCTTGTCCGATTGCTGCGCATACTGTCTTGTTGCAATGCCTACCGACATCGGCGGATTTAACCCCTCTTGCCGGAACAACTTCAAGCCCTCAATACACCAGTTGAACAGTCCCGATATATTCTCCTGCGTTTTCAGGCGGTCTTTTAGGTTGATATCCTGCTCCTGCGGCGTAAAATGGCGGTTAAACTCGATCACGTTTATTCGCTTGCTTGTGAAAAGTGTTTCGTCAAGGACTTTCGGCAGATAATTCGTATTGATAAAAAGCGTGAACTGCGGCACATATTCAAACGAACCCTGAAACAGGAATCTCGCCGTTATAGTGTCCCTGCCCGTGAGCGTTTTCAATAACGCCGCGTCAAACGCCATACTCTGCGGCGGCTCGCTTACGTTCAGGAATCTGCACCCTGCAAGTCTCGCTATATCCTCCGACGCGTTACGGCTATCCTTGTTTTTGCGGATCGCAAGCACTTCCGGCTGTGCTGTTCTTGCATATCCGTTTGAATCCCCGAGCATATATGACACAGTACTTACTAAAGTCGATTTGCCGTTTCTCGTGGTCGCTCCGTAGAGTATGAAACACGTTTCAAGACTGCACGTTCCGCTCAGGCTATACCCGACAGCCTTTTGCAGATAGCGGACTTTTTCCCTGTCATTCGGCAGAACCTCGTTTATAAACTTATTCCAGTCCTCCGAAACAGCTTTTTCATCATAAACCACATTCGATATCTTCGTTATGTAGTCCTCGCTGTTATGAGGTCGGAATTTCATCTTATCAAGTTCAAACGTGCCGTTCTGACAATTGAATAAATTCGGATTGCAGTCCAGCTCCTCAGACGAAATATAACAGCAGTCGGCGGCGTCCTTAATTAGCGTATCACGCTTGTTCTTACTGCCGAATTTGCCGTAATATTCGCGGAAAATCTTCTGCGACTGCTCGTCCTCGATAGAGCCTGCGTAGATCATAAGCGCGTCAAAAAGCTGTTTAGCCTTTGCATGAACGAACATACCGCCAGTGTCTATCTTCCAGACCTTGCCGTCATAGAAATACCATTCCTTTGCGGTAGTGTTATATCTGACTTCATGCCGGAACATATCCGCAAAAAGATCGCTCGACCCTCTGTCGCTATGGTGATAATTCAACGGGTCAAGCTCCGCAAGACGGCTGATAAGTTCTTCATTATGTTTAAGACATTTATTGACAATATAGCTTTTGCGTTCCGTTTCTGTATACTTCGGTTCGGGAAATAGAGGAGCAGGCTTTGTGTACATCTCAGCAGCCTTGACCGCTTCTATCAGCATCTCCTTAGCCCTGTCAAGCCCTACAGCCTGCACAATATCGGATATATCGCCCTTTGGTTTAAGCTCGGGATAAATGCTCTCGGACGCTATCAGACGAACGCTTTCGGCAATTCCGCACAAGCTCTCGGCTGTGACCCTGCCGTGTTCCCGTCCCGGTTCGTCGTTGTCTGTGAGGATTATAACGGATTTTCCCCTGAAATACTCGTTATGCCCCTTTACCCAGCTCGTCCGTCCTCCTGCACCGTTAGGCGAACAGCTTGCGCAGAATCTCATTTCTTCGAGAGTTTCCACGTCCTTTTCGCCCTCCGCGATTATCACGGACTTGACTCCCCTAAGATTCTGAACGTGATAAGGCGGTACTTTCAGACTGTTCAGACCTTTGATATATGCGCCGTTCTCGTACCGCTCCCAGACTGCCGTTTTACTTCCTCCGCCCTTGTCGAAGATCGTCTTTCGCGCGACAGGCTTTCCCGATATATCGGTGTAGATATGCTCCCTGAGCTTCACCCACGCTGTTTTTTGAGACTTAGGCGGAAAGAAATCCACCTTTTTCAGTCCCGATGCCTGCACGATCTCGCTGAACGTACAGCCCTTTTTGCAGTCCAGAAGTATCTTGCCGTCCGATTCCGATATGTACAAATGCCGCTTTGCGTCTCCGCACGCAGGACAGTTCGCTGAATATTGATTCTCACCGACCTGCTTTGCATTCTGGAAATGCGCTAATATTTCTTGTAATACCATTTTTTTCAGCTCCTTTCACTATAGAGCCGAATTTCGCTTGAATTAAACGGATAAATGTTGATTATCGAAGAATATTTACGGATAGTTTGCAGAACGTTCATATTTACTCGCCAAAACTATCCGTAAAGTTCTCAATCGAAATCGGCTTAATATCGCCGTTGGTCGTAGGTTCGTCAGCATTGATATAGCTGTTGTTGAAGAAATCAGCCATGCTCTCTGCATTGATAAGTATTTTCCCTCTGCCAACACGTACCGCCTTTACAGCTCCCGACAAGGCAAGCTGACGTGCGTAATTCTGAGATATACCGAATATTTCAGCCGATTTTTTTATGCCATACATTTTAGGTATATCACGTTGAATTGTAGGCTCAGTTGATTCGTTCTTAAAAGACATTTCGTGTACAACACTCTGTAAATCCATTTTGTTGTTTATTTCCGGCATTTTTTCCTCGCTTTCCTGTTGCGCCTGCTCCTATTATGTGATATAATAGAAACAGGCAAGTATTTTCATTTTGGATGAATGAGTGGTATTTGCAGATCAAGAAAAATCATTTGCAAAGTTAGCTCTTTTTGAAGTTGGTCAAGCCGCCAATCTTATTGCTGAGAATTTTAAAAGTCCGCATTTTTACGAGGCAGCGGAAAAAATAGAAAAATTAAAAACTAAATTTGAAAAGGAGGTCGCTGCTGATGCCGAACATAACCCCACGCAAGAATAAAAACGGCGAAATAACGTCCTACACGATAAGAGTATATCACGGCTACGACAGCAACGGAAAGCGGCTCAAACCGTACACAATGAGCTATAAGCCTGCTCCGAATATGACCGCAAAACAGATCGAAAAGGAAGTCCAGAGACAGGCTATGCTGTTTGAGGAGCAGTGCAGGCTTGGATATGCTCCCGACAGCCGTCAGACGTTCGCTCGATATGCTGAGTACGTTCTCAAAAGCAAAGAGGATCCGGCACGAAACACAGCACGATCAAACGTTACAGAGAGCTTCTGGAGCGCATCAATAAGGGTATCGGACATATCAAGCTGATAGAAATTCGACCGCAGCATCTCTCGGAGCTATACACGCAGCTCCGCCAATCAGGACTTAGAAAAGGCGCAAAAGCATTGCCGATAACCGACATAAAGGAGCAGGTCAGAACCGCAGGACTAACGCAGAAAAGGCTCTCGGAGCTTTCGGGAGTATCGCTGACGACCATTAACGCAGCCAAAAGGGGCGAGCCGATCTCAGGCGATAAGGCAGCGGCTATATGCAGTGTTCTGAAAATTCCTGTAAATGCCGTTTTCAATATCGAACAGGACAGCAGACCGCTTTCAGAAAAGACCATACAAGAGCATCACAGGCTCATATCGCTTATTCTTTCATACGCTGAAAAGGAAATGCTTGTGCCGTATAATGCGGCTGTAAAGGTCATAAACAAGCCTAAATCCGACCGAAATCACGAGATCAACTACTTCGAGCCGGAGGAGCTGGAGCGCATAAGGGAATGCCTTGATAAAGCTCCGCTGAAATGGAAAGTAATCACCCACCTGCTTATTGTGACAGGCTGTCGGCGAGGTGAGATAATGGGCTTGAAATGGAGTTCAGTTGATTTTGACAGCAATTCAATCCATATCAATAACAATCTGCTTTATTCTAAGCAGTTCGGCATATATGAGGATTCCACAAAAACAGCCGATTCCGACCGCAGTATCAGGCTTGCCGATGAAACTATGGAGCTGCTCAGAGAATACCGTGCGTATTGGCTTGATCTCAGACGTGAAGCAGGCTCAGAGTGGAACAGCTTCATCGAGATCGCAGACGGTAAGGGAATCAGGCATCGTCAGAGAGCTGATTTTCTGTTCGTCAAGGATAACGGCAGCTTGATTGGATATCCTATGCACCCCGACAGCATCACCGATTGGCTTGATAAGTTTTCGAACAAGAACGGTCTGCCCCATATCAATCCACACGCTTTCCGGCATACTCTGGCATCCGTCCTCTGCCTTAACGGTATCGACATGACGACTATAAGCAAATGGCTCGGACATAGAAACGTTACAACGACTATGAACATCTACGAGCATATTCTTGATAAGGGCAAGGAGCAGGTCGCAGCCTGTGTTGCCGATGTTATCCTCAGAAAAAATAACAATGCCGCATCCGGCTAAAAAAAGCGGAGGGGATCTCAAAAATCCTGCTCCGCTTTCTGTTTATCTTCTTATATTTTGCCGTATCTTCCCACAGCTTTTTATATCGTTGGCGCACAAATCGCTCACAATTCCACTTTCAGACATAAAAAATAAGCACTCCCGATTCCTCGAAAATGCCTATTTTGCGTTGTCTTGTGACTATAAAATAGATGACATTAATTTACCACGATTTTACGGCTTCCCTAAATAAAATTTTTCTTTACTTATTAATTTTTTCGATATTACAAGTATGGTGCTTATCGTCTTTATCATAATTAATTCCGACAAGTAAAATTTCACCGCTGTAATCTTTCAGGCAGTCGGCATATTGCTTTTTCTTAATTTGTTCCAAAGCTCCCTCGGCGGATTTGTCATATTTGAGTTCAACGATAATTGCAGGATTACTGTTGTTTTTTCTCGGTCTGAAAACCAAGTCCGCATAGCCCTTTCCGGCAGGAAGTTCACGCTCGATCGTATAAGTTTTTCTTGCGGAATAATATGCAAGCGAGATCACACAGGACAGCGAGTTTTCATCGTTATATTTCAGAATCGAAGTGTTATCGCTGTGTGCCTTATCTATCAGCTCTGCAACTTTTTCTTCGTTATAGTTCAGCGTTGCTTTGAGCAGTTCATCGGACTGCTTCAGTGAAGCTGCAACCTCCGACCAGCCCATTACTTTTATTGTACTGGCAAACTGTTCAGAGATTTCATAATTTGGAATTGAAACTTCCTTAGTATAAAAATCATACGTCAAGTAACCAAGGTGAATCAGAAGCGTCAGTACATCATCTTTTGTTGCAAATGTGACCATATCATTTGTAAACGTTGTCGTATCAATTACAACTTTTTCTCCTGCAAGAAGTTCAATTATAGTATCTTTCAATCCGTCAAAATTCATCTCAATGTAAATTTTCAACGCCTCATAAGTTTCGGTTGAAGTCCAGTAATTATTGAACTGTCCACGAAGAATTGATTCTACAACCGACTTCGGATTATAAATTGAAATTCCGTTCAAATTATAACCGTCATACCAACGTTTCATTTCCAAAAATGATTTATTGTACTTTTCACATAGTTCCTTAACTTCGCTTTCAGTGAAACCGGTAAACTCCGATATCGGTTCAGCGTCAGTCATTGAATATTCGTAAAATGCGTTTATTGCCGAGTGCTCTCCGTACTTCTTTATCGGCAGAATTCCAGTCATGTAAGCAAGTGCAACATAACTTTTGTCTTTTAGAAGATTCCTTAAAAAATTAAGGTATTTTGTCTGAGAATTTTCATCGCTTTTATGAACTCTGAAAATACAATCCCACTCGTCAATTATGAAAATGAAAGGTATTTTCGTCTGTGAGAAAATTGCAGCAATGACTTTTATTAAATTTTCACGTTTGGGATAACGGATGTCAGGGTATTCGTTTTTGAGTTCGTCTATCAGATCTTCTTCAATAAACCTGATCATTTCATCCATATCCTGTGATTCACCAAAAAAATTAACCATATTGATATGAATCACATTATATTTATTCAAATGCTTTTCAAATGATTCCGAATCTGCAATTTTTAGTTGGCTGAACATTTCTTTTGAATCACAGCCGGTGCTGTAGTAAGCCGTCAGCATATTAGCTGCCATTGATTTACCGAATCTTCTCGGACGGCTGACACAGATGAATTGTTGCTCCGTAAATAATTTCTTGTTTGTATATTTTATTAATTCGCTTTTATCAATATAAATTTCCGAGTTAAGCGCCCTCTGAAAATCAATGTTGCTTGGATTCAGATAAATACCCATAAACCGCACCTCCTATCTCTCTTTATAATAAGTATATCATGTTTCACACACAAAATCAAGTACCAAAGACAAATTTTATTTAGACTTACCGTTGAACTCGTCGATCATCCTCTGATACTCCTTTTCCTCGCAATCGATGTAATCTTTGGCGAACTGCTCTGCTTCCTCAGAACTGTTTTTCACCAGTTCAAAATCAACCACCGCAGAAAAAACGTCGATTTCTACTTCTTCGGATTCGTCAACAAAAACTTCGATCCTGAAGCCCTCGCAGGCAATGATCTCGCCGTCCTTATTTTCTCTTGATAAATTGTTATTGGGAGTGATTTTCACCCAAAATCCTTTATATTTCATAACGTCGCCCTCCTAAAATTTCATCTGCAAATCATCGTCAAAGTCAAAATCTTCATCGATTTCCTCCATTAATTGCTCATGGTAAATTGAATTTTCCAGAGCCGTTTCCAGATAGGATTCATCCAATCCGTTCTCCTGATAGCCCTGTAAAATCATGTTGTAATACTGCGAACTCGGCGGAGAGATCGTTCCGCGATTCATCAGATAAACCATGCCAGTGCATGATTTTCCGTTCAGTTCAAATGGCATTTTTTCCTGCCTATAAAGCCGCGGCCACCCCTCATAACGATTCAAAACGGGCAAATCCCTTTCATCGAGTTCCCATATCAGAACAGGAACGCTTGCGTTTTCTTTCGGAACTATCGTGGCAACGCCCCTGAATTCCAACTCATAACCCTTGATCTCGGACGTTCCCACAACTTTTGAATGGGGACACCGATATGCCATTTGCTCCAAATTGATATTGCTGCCATAGGCTATATATAGCTGTTTTTCACTCATTTTTCAACCTCCGTTACATACTCATTTCAAGTGCTTCTTTGGTGCTATACTAAAAAAGTAGACAGAAAAAAGAAAAAGTAGTAAACTAAAAGT
>CAJTLC010000034.1 GCA_910576995.1 uncultured Ruminococcus sp. | reverse complement strand
AAGCACTTTTTTGATTTTTTTCTATTTTGCTGTCTACTTTATTGACTATGGTCCACATTATATCACATTTTTTCACTTATTTCAAGCTATTGGTACGGGTTCTTAGCTTAATGACATTAGGCAGCAGGCTCGGTCATGCAACGATGTTAGGAATGAAACCAAATTACTATTACGAACAAAAAAATAAAGCAACCACGATGCCGTGTCAGTATTTTCTTGATAATGTTGTTTGGATGTATTATTATATTCAAAATCATTCTATTGTTTTTTCTGGAGTCGCAAATATACTTAATTACTTGAAAGATAGATTTCATGAAAATTTTTCATATATTTATTGTGGATCAGATAAACGAAATGCTTCATGTGATATGTATACTTATTATTTGTCATGGCTGCTTAGAGGTGATGCTCCGGAGCTTTATCGCAACGGCATATTTGAAAGACCTAAAGATCGTATAGGACATTATAAAATATGTAGTTCGGA
Organism: uncultured Ruminococcus sp.; assembly: GCA_910576995.1. GTDB lineage: Bacteria > Bacillota > Clostridia > Oscillospirales > Ruminococcaceae > Ruminococcus. The sequence continues at coordinate 10,737 of CAJTLC010000034.1, read as the reverse complement.
TGATGAAATGGAAACAGCGAGAAATCATTATGAATCATGTAAGTTGTACCATCGCTATCATTATGATGCAGAAGTAAAAAAACGTGGGATGATGCCGATTACAGAACCAATATCTGATTTGTTTATAGAAACAGTTGCGATTCTTCAAAAAGAAATGCAGCGTCAAATTTCTATACAAGGAATTGCAATTGAGACCAATCCGTCTTCCAATGTGTTGATTAGCATTTTGCCTGATTATAGTCAACATCCGATTACAAGCTTCTTTGATAAGGGAATTTCAAATGCTCCAAATTTTCATCAGTTGAATGTTTCAATCAATACTGATGACAAAGGTGTGTTCTCTACATCGATAAGCAATGAATATGCTTATCTCGCCTTTTATTTGGAGAATGCAAAAAATTCAGAAGGTCAGCCTTTATACAGCAGATATGAAATTTTTGAATGGCTTGATGCAATTCGAAAAAGCGGCAACGAACAATCTTTTGATGAGATTGGCTTTTTATAATGAATTATGTGCAGTGATTTTTGAATAAATAAAGGAGTATTAAACAATGTCTTTAATAAGATGTCCTGAATGTAACAGAAAAGTATCAAATAAAGCATTAAGGTGTGTAAGATGCAGTTATCCATTTAAAAGAATTAAGGTTAAATGTAGACAGTCTAATGAATTAAAAGAAATTGAAACAACTATAAAAGCAATTCATGAGGATTTACATAAAGGCGAATTGGATGAGGATTCTATTTCTCTTTATGTTTTTAAATTTGGAATAATTAGCGTGCTGAGTATAGCCTTTTTTTGCTTTTTTTATGCTGTTATAAAAAATACTTTGGATAATTTATCCGATAATTATATGCTATGTTCGACAATAACAACGATTACTGTTATAATCGGTGTTTTCATGATTTTAATTGGCATTTTATCGAATTTGGAAAGAAAATTTTTAAAAGCAAAAAAAGTGATAAGGATTATGACAATTATTGTTTGTTTTATTATATGTGCATATATATCGACTGCAACTATATCAATAATTGTATTTGACATGTTTATAAAAAATGATATATTAACACGGTGCATGACATATCATATGTTATTTGGAATTTTTGGCTTTGCACTTTCTTTGATGATACAAGAGGTATGGAACACAAAGGACAAGTCCTTTATATATGCATTTACTGCACTTATATGGGCGTTGGTTGTAGGATTTCTTACTAATAGAAAATAGGAGGAAATAAGTAATGTCAAATGAAATCTTTGAGTATTATCGCTCAATATGGAACGATAAATGTGAAAGAGCAGGGGTAGACGAGAATAAAAAGGGTATCTTAATTACATATTTTTTGAAGTTGAAGCTGCTAAAAATAAAAGCAAAAGAAATAAAGAGATATGGCATAAGGTGGAGATGTTGACAATTGGTTTTGCAGTTTGTAATACAGTTTTTGCTGCATTGATAAATTTCGAAGGAACAGCTGGTACAATTTTTAAAGTCCTTACAATAATCACAAGTGCGTTAGTATCTGCCATTGCATCTTACAATGCTTATAAAAAGCCTAAGGAAACCTGGATACGGCATACTGCGAATTACTTGGCCCTTGATATTGAAACTCTTTGTTTTTGCAATGGATCATCTTGTTATACAGGAAAAACAGATGCAGAGTCGATAAAGTTATACCAGGAGCGTACTGCGTTAGCTAAATTGAACAATTATGAAAATTTCTTTAGCAACATGGGATATGTGAAATTTCAAAGCGATTTTTCTGACAAGTAGTACAATTATAATATTTAATCTCCCTATTCTTCAAAAGCAGAATAGGGATTTTTTGCAAGAAAACACAACGATAATAAAAAACAGAGGACACGAAAAATATCGTTTTGCTAAAAAAGACGGTATTCAAGTACCTCTGAAAGTGTCCTCTCATGGAAAAATGAGAAAGGACACGTAAAATGATAATAAGATACAAATGGCTGTGTATAGCCGCAAAATATCCATAATCCTTCGTTTTGTTTAAAACAAACAGAACGGAGGATTTTTTTATGGCATATAATCATGCAGGAGAAGAAAAGAAATTTAAAGAAGAATGGAAACGCAAGGAAACCGAGTACAGAAAGTTTGGCATGACAGAGGAACAGATTCAGGAGATTTACAAATTTGAGCGTGAAACGTTCAATTCAGACAGACGTTATTATGAGAACACTGTTGAGTTGAAAGGCGAAAATACTTATGGAACGCAGGGAAACAGCATTATTCTGACAGACCTCATAGAAAACTGGACCGAATTTATTGAGGATGAGGAAAAGTACAAACGAGTAATGGAATGTCCTGCGATTATGAGAAAGGCATATTTCATGAACAAAATTGCTGGGTACACAATAATTGAAATTTCGTCAGAATTATCAATTCCTAAAAGTACATTGGGTGATTGGATTGTTAAAATCGCTGAAATTTTAAGTTGATTCGGAAAAATGTGTGTTTTCGCCGGCTACTATATGAAGGGCGAATTATAAGAAATAATTCTGAACTTCAAAGCAGCTTGAAAATTGAATACCGACACTCCGGAACGTCAGTTCATAGCGGGAGGCATTGATCCGAAAGGAATAGCAGGGAAAGTCAGCCCTGTGAAAAGATGTAAGCTATGGAATGGGTACGTCCGTAAAAAGCGGCTCAGCTATTGTAGGCTGAGAGGTTAGCAACCTGCGAAAACTGCGTGACGGCAGTTTATCCAGAGTGTTCTCTTGGGCGGAGGGCAGAAAAATTTCTGAAAGAAATATCCGTCAGATGCTGTTACGGTGTGACAGTGAAACAGCCTGAGTCGGCTGTGTGGGAGCAGAAATGTTCCCAAAAAGCAAAATGATAACGGAACTGCCTGTTTTTTGGCAGTTCCGTACATATAGGAAGTGATAAAAATAAGAAAAATTAATCGTGGTGATGTGTACATGGCAGAAATTGAAAATTCCAGAGGTTCAGAACAGAGAGGATTAAGACCGGCAGTCGTGATTCAAAACAATATTGGCAACAAATTTTCAACAACAACGATAGTCGCATTTGTGACCTCAAAACGAAAGAAAAATATGCCGACTCATGTAAAAATACGATGCAGCGGACTTCCGAAAAAATCAACGGTAATGCTTGAACAGGTTCGGACAATTTCCGTAAACCGTTTGAGAAATTACGTTGGTACGCTGAGTTTTCACGATATGAAAAGAGTTGATAGGGCATTAAAAATCAGCCTTGGATTTACTAAAGCGAAAGGATAAAAAATGGATTCCATAAGAAAACAGACGGCTGATTTTTTCAGAAATACAGCCAAAAACGGACTTGAAATACGGCATGGACAAGTTGAAATGGCAGATGAAGTCTGCACAGCTTTTGAAAAGCAATTACCGCTTGCAGTCGAAGCAGAAGTGGGAATTGGAAAGTCGCTTGCGTACCTTGTTCCTGCTATTTTAAAAATCGCTCAGGATCATAGGCAGATCGTAATTGCAACGTCAACAATCGCTTTGCAGGAACAGCTTAACAGGGACGCACATAATGTGCTGAAAATGCTTGGGGTAAACATTGACATAGTTGTTGCAAAAGGAATGAAAAAATACATCTGCAAACGAAGATTAAAGGGCTTTGTAAGCCGTAATAAACAGGATTTTACTGCTATGAAATTGTGGGATATCGTGCGGAACGGCAGTCAGGATATAGCGAAAATTAATATGAAAATTCCTTATAGAATACTCAATTGTGCGGTCATATGTAATTTCGGCAGCGATCGCTGTCAGGTTTGCGACTGCTCAAATTCATGCGAATATTCGGAGATAAGAAAACGAATTGCAGAGGGAAAAAATATCGTAATCTGCAATCAGAATATGCTTGTTTCGCACCTGTTAAAAAGTACGCAATATCAATGTGTTTTCAGCCCTGAATGTTCGGAGTATATCGTTGACGAATCCCATAATATCGAGGAAAAATTCAGATCGGTGTTTACAAAATCATATTCCGGAACTGATATGATAAACGAATTGAATCGAAGTAAAATCGGCGAATATAAACTTGCAAAAGCTCTACTGAAAAGCATCGGAAAATCAATTAATTTGCTTTTTGAACGGCTTGAAAAACAAGTTTGTTTGCAGAAAAAAGAAACAGATAGTTCCGATATTTTTTCATATTTTCCGACAAAAGAAATAAAGAAAATTCTTGATGAAATTAATTGTAAACTTGAAAGATTTGAGCGGTTTATTCATACGAATAATGCCGAAATATCGGAATTTGTAAAGCAAGTTGCAATGAATTCAGGCGACGATATAATATGGCTTGAAAATGGAAAATACGTCAGAATCTGCGTCTGTAAAAAGGATATCCGTAATGATATTTCAAATCTGCTTTTCAGTAATAAAACTGTGATTTTAACTTCCGCAACAATTTCAGATAAGCAGAAGGGAACTCCGAAAAATTGCTGCGGATATTTTCTGAAAAGTATTGGATTTCCCGAAAACGGAATAGTTCCGGAACCAAAAAAATCACCTTTTAATTATGATGAAAATGCAATGCTGTACATTTCAAAAATCATGCCGATTCCAAAGTACGATAAAAAGGAAGAATATTGTGAAAAATCAATCGTCGAAATCGTTCAGCTTCTTGAAATTACACAAGGGAAAACGCTGATATTATTTACATCAAAATCAGACATGGAATATGTTTACAGAAAACTAAGCAATATGAATTTGCCGTATAAAATACTTATTCAGAGCGGAGGGTCATCGCAGGCATATCAGCTCAAGCGTTTTACAAACGACGTAAATTCGGTGATTCTCGGCAGTGGAACATATTGGGAAGGCATAAACATCGAAGGCGAAAGTTTGTCGCAGGTAATAATTTACAAGCTGCCATTCCCGTATCCTGATCCGATAATAAGCTGTAAAATGGTAGAAACAAATGATCCGCTCATGGAAATTGCAGTTCCCGAAATGATAATAAAATTAAGACAGGGAATCGGAAGATTGATACGTTCGGAAAGCGACAAAGGAATTGTTTCAATACTCGATCCGAGAATCAGCAGTAAGAGTAAATCACGCTATAAAAAAGCAGTTTTCGATGCAATTCCGATAAAGAATAAAACCGAAGATATGGCTGTATTAAGCGATTTTTGGAGCAAAATAAACGGAGGTCAGAATGAAAAAATACGGACAGGCAGACCTGATGATTTTTCTTGTCAGGCAATACATTTCGGAGCAGATGAAAGATGTTCCGGAAAGTCAGAGGAAGCAGATAGAGGAAAGATGTTACGATGAAATAACAGCGAATTTTCCAACGTCAAGAGAATGGGAGATGATACGATGACGCAATTTATTTTTGGATGCTTTGCAGGCGGAATCATAGGCGTTTTTACAATGTGCCTGTGTCAGGCAGCAGGGCAGGCAGACAGGGAACTGAACTGCACAGATTCTGACGAATAATTTTGTTGGGTTTGGTGATAGAAATTTCTGCAAAAATGTGGTATTGTTGTTGTGAGAGGAGGTCTGGAAAATGCCGACAGTTACGATAATAAATCCGATTTCTGAAATAAAAACCGATAATAAACTCAGAGTCGCAGCATACTGCCGAGTGTCGTCAAACAGCGCAGATCAGCAAAATTCATACGCTGTTCAGCTTGCATATTACGGCAATAAATTCAGCGATTCAGAAACGGAAACACTCGTTGAAATTTATGCTGACGAAGGTATTTCAGGAACTCGTGACGATAAAAGAGTCGAATTTCAGCGGATGATAAACGATTGCAGAAAAGGAAAAATCGACAGAATTTACTCAAAATCTATAAGCCGTTTTGCCCGAAATACAAGGGATTGTCTGAAATATATCCGTGAACTGAAATCGCTCGGAATCACGATTTTGTTCGAGAAAGAGGGCATCGATACCGCAAAAATTACGGACGAAATGATGATAACGATAATGGGCGGTCTTGCGCAGGAAGAATCGGTTTCGATTTCGCAGAATATGCAGTGGAGTATCCGCAAAAGAATGCAGAATGGCACGTTTATAGCCTCAAATCAGCCTTACGGGTACGATAAAATCAACGGTCAGCTTGTGATAAATAAAGCGGAAGCGGAAATTGTACGCAGGATTTTTAATGAATATCTCAGCGGATTCGGATTGATTTCGATATGCAGAAATCTCAACGCCGACGGAATTATCATGGGAAAATCCGGGATTGAATGGAAGCAAAAAGCGGTCAGATATATCCTCACAAATGAAAAATATATCGGCGACTGCTTGTGGCAAAAGAGTTATACGGAAAATGTTTTTCCCTTTAAAAAGCCGAAAAATAGGGGAGAAGCCGATCAATATTACGTTGCAGATCATCATGAACCGATAATTTCAAGAGATGTTTTTGAAGCCGTTCAGGAACTGCTGAAAAAGCGCAGTGAGGAATTCGGGCATACGGAGTTCCAAAAATATCCGCTGACAATGAAAATCCAATGCGGAAACTGCGGAAAAAAATTTCGGCGAAGATTTGTGAATAATAAGATTTATTGGGTATGTCGTCAGCATGATTTAAATGCGGAATTATGCGATTTAAAGGGCATTGAGCAGAATGAATTTTACGACGCATTTGTGCGGTTATTCAATAAATTATTGCTGAATTACAAAACGATTCTGATTCCGCTGCAAAGATTGCTTCAGGAATTAAAAATAAAAAAACACGCAGGAAATCTGAACGCTGCGGAAATTCATCGAGGTATAATTCAGTTTCGTGAGCAGTCCCACGTAATATCAAATCTGCGTACAAAAGGCTTTCTTACGGAAGCTAAATATCAGGAGCAAACTGCTGAAATAAGGCGTAAAATAGCCAAAAAGCAAAAAGACTTAAAGTTGCTGACGTACTCTGATGATGACAGCGAGATGCTTGAACAGATTGAAATGCTTATTGATTTTTTTGAGAGCAGAAGTGAAATAATGACAGAATTTGAAAGCGAATCCTTTGATTTTATGATCGAAAAAATAATTGTAAAAGAGCGGAAAACGCTTGAATTTCATTTGCTTGGCGGATTAAAATTAACAGAAAAATTGTAGTCTGTGACCAAAAATCGCAGGCTATTTTTGTTGGGTTTGGTGACTGGATTTGTCAGAGGTTCTGTGGTATATTGGTGTGTGAGGAGGTACGAAAAATGGCTAAAAACAGGACGATTCCCTTTGGATATGTGATGCAGAACGGCAGAATAACTGCGAATCCGAAAGAGGTTTTAGCAGTCGTTACGATTTTCAGCGAGTATCTTGCCGGAAAAAGTTTAAGCGAGATCGCTGCGGAAATGGACGTGCCGTACAGTGTAAATTCAAAGTGGAATAAAAACATGATCAAGCGTATTATCGAGAACGAAAAATACCTCGGAACTCCTATTTTTCCGCAGCTGATAAGCGAAGAAATATTTAAAGCCGCCAATGAAAAACGAGTTAAAAAAGCAACTTCCGTTCATGAAATTTCAGCGGAACTTAATGAACTCCGAAAAATTACAGTATGTAACGAATGCGGCCGCAGATTGTTCAGAAGCGGAGGAAATACACGCTCCGAAAAATGGGACTGTCATAATTCCGAGTGTTCACGTTTTGAATATCGACTTATGGATAGTATGCTGATAGGCGGTATATCGGCAATTCTGAATGCTGTATCTGAAAATCCAGAATTGATAGATACCGACTGTGAAATAAGCAGCTACAGTCCAAACGGCGAAATAATTCTCAAACAGAATGAGATAAACAAAATGATCGACGCTGCTGAATCTGACTTTGATGAAGTGAAAAATGAAATTTTCAGACTTGCGGAAATGAAGTATCAAAGGTGTACATACAGCGATATTCCGCAGAAAACAGGACTTTTGAAAACTCTTTTTTCAGAGAAAATGCAATCGGAAAATCTTGATATTGACTTCTTAAAATCCGCCGTAAAGCAGATAAAAGTCAGTCATAATTTTGCGATTGAAGCTGAATTCATAAACGGAATCAAAATTAGAAATACAACCGAAAGGAGCGATGAAAATGGCAGTCTCACCAAATGTGACGATAATTCCTGCAAAACGTAAAACCGCCGAAAACAGACAGTATCGACAGCTCAGAGTTGCCGCCTACTGCCGCGTCAGCACCGAACAAGAGGAACAGCAGAACAGCTATCAGGTGCAGATTTCCTATTACACTGACCTGATCAACAGGAACAAAGACTGGTTGCTTGCCGGGATTTTCGCAGACGAGGGGATTTCGGGTACTCAAACGAAAAAGCGTACAGAATTCAACCGAATGATACGGCTTTGCAAACAAAAGAAAATTGATCTTATACTTTGTAAATCAACAAGTCGTTTTGCCCGAAATACCGTAGATTGCCTTGAAAATGTGCGGCTGCTGAAATCCTTGGGAATAGGCGTGATCTTTGAGAAGGAGAATGTCAACACCCTGACGATGACAAGCGAATTCATGATTGCTCTGTATGGCAGTTTTGCACAAGCTGAGAGTGAATCAATCAGTAAAAATGTGTCGCTGGGAGTCCAGATGTCTTTCCGTGAGGGCAAGGTCAGATACCAGTACAAAAACTGGCTTGGCTATCAAAAAGGAGAGGACGGCAAGCCCGAAATTGTTCCTGACGAAGCGGAAACTGTGAGATTGATTTATGAAAAATTCCTTGACGGATATTCGTCAGGCGACATTGCAAAGCTGCTCAATGAAACAGGCAGACCAACGGTTCATGGTCGCTTGGATTGGCGAAGCGACGGCATTTTAAGGATTCTCAGAAACGAAAAATATGCGGGAGATTGTCTGCTGCAAAAGACATACACCATCGACTGCATCAGCCATAAAACCGTGAAAAATAACGGCGAGCGGACGATGTATCTTGTGAGCGACGCTCATCCTGCGATAATAAATCGTGATACTTTCAATCTTGTTCAGCAGGAGCTTGCAAGGCGGAATTCCAAGCGAAAAGTGAGCGATAAGGCGATTACAGAACAGGGGAAATACAGCAGCAAATACGCTTTGACGGAACTTCTGATCTGCGGAGAATGCGGAACGCCGTTCAGAAGATGTACTTGGAATGTTCATGGTAAAAAGCGAATCGTGTGGCGGTGTATAAGCCGTCTGGATCACGGCAATCGATACTGCAAAAATTCCCCGACAATTCACGAAGAACCGCTGCATAGGGCAATCGTGAAAGCGATAAACGAGTTCTATAACTGTTCTGATGAGGTGGCGGAAATTCTGCGAAATAGCGCTGAAAAGGTGCTGTCGGGACTTGCGGATAACGAGATTCAGGCAATAGAAAATCGGCTGAAAGAGATCGAAAAGGCACGGAATGATTTCATAGATTTGATAGCAGAGAAAGCCTGCGATGAAGATTCGCTTGATGGTGAATTTGCAAAATTATTTGCAGAGGAAGAAAATCTGAGCAGTAAATTAATGACGCTGAAATCACAGAATACTGCGGAAAAAAGTAATCCTGAGATCGATAAAATTACAAGCAACAAATTTGAACTTGAACAATTCAACGATATTATTATCCGCAAGGTTATCGAATGCGTAAAGGTTCTGAGCAAGACGGAAATTCTCATAATTTTCAAGGGCGGATTTGAGGTTAAGGTGGACGTTGATAAAAAATAAATTTACGAAGAAAACGGCTTGATACAGCCGTTTTTCTTTTTTGGAGGTTGATAGGTTGGCAGGAGATTTTGACGGAATAAAGCAGAGAAATTTCGGAATAGAAATTGAGCTTACAGGTCTGACGAGATGTCAAGCGGCGAATGCGATAAGTGACGTTCTTGGCGGTGAAATTAGCCATGTTGGTGGTTCTTATGACAAGTATACAGTTGGTGACAGCAGCGGAAGAACGTGGTCGCTGGTTTATGACAGCAGTATCGAGGCTCACGATGAGCGTGGCAGAACTTCGAACTCGTCATACAGCGTGGAGCTTAATTCTCCGGTGCTTGGATATGACGATATACCGCTGTTGCAGGAGGTTATAAGGGCGTTGAGAAGGGCGGGCGGCGTGACCGGACCGACATACCGCTGCGGTACACATCTTCATATTTCAGCCGATGATTTTACTCCGAGGCAGCTTATAAATCTTGTGAATATTTTTTCAAGCAAAGAGGATTACCTCTGGGACGCGCTTCAGGTCTCAACAGCAAGGTCGAATTACTGTCAGAAAATAGACAGAGATTTTGTGGAGCAGTTAAACCGTAAAAAGCCGAAAACAATGGCTGAAATTCAGAAATTATGGTACAGAGGCGATGAATCCGAGGTGTATCATCATTACTCGAATACTCGGTATAAAACTTTTTATGTCCAGTAAAGCATTATGTAAAGCAAATCCCCGAAACCGCAGTAATACGAAAGTTTCAGGGAAAATACTGAACATAATGTTAGAGGGAGTGGAGAAATTTCATCAGGTCAGGATCATCATTCCAATCCGGCAGTATAGGCGATGGAGAAGAAAGCTCCATTTTCTTTATGGCTTTTCGTTTAGCTTCCGGATTGGCTCTGGCGTAAACCTGAGTTGTTTCAATTGATTCATGACCGAGGTAATCGCGGATATAGATTAAATTTATGCCGGCTTCAAGCATATGCATAGCCTTGGAGTGTCGCAGGCAATGCGGAGTAATCTTTTTAGGTATGATAACAGAACAGGCATTCATTTTGTCAATGTATTTTTCAAGCACATAGGATACACCGCTTCTGCTTAACTTTTTCATCTGGTTGTTGTAAAACAGCGGCATTT
>CAJTLC010000033.1 GCA_910576995.1 uncultured Ruminococcus sp. | reverse complement strand
AGCCGCGCAAGCGGCTTTTTCTTTTGGAATGACCGATTCTTGTTGACCACTCCAATTGTCCGTCAGAACGTAAATCTCGGGCTGTGACAAGCTCCGCGCAATCAGAGCGGCTTAGCTCGACCTGCGCACTTCTCACCTTATTAGCCTTTGTTGGGCTCAGTAGTAGTCCGATAATGCGGTAAGGTGAATAACCCCGCGCGATTTAACGAGTTAAACCCATATCCACCGAATAGAGCTTGGCTCTCGGTGGCGGGCAAAGAAATTGTCGCGCGGGGTTCGGTATAGTTCAAAAAAATCTATACCGAACGGGGTCTGGGGCAGTAGCCCCAGTGTGGTCGTCAAAAACGCGCCCCATATACAAGAAGTTGCGCTCCGTATACGGTTTTTCTGCGCCCCATGGGCGCACAAGCTCTAACCGAATACCCGGACGCTTGCGTCCGATAAGCAGCGGCAACGAAAAAGCCGCTGCGGTATCTTTTGTTTTATTGTTTTAATTCTATAATATGTATATATGCGGCGGGATTTTGATACAATTTATAGGGATTATGACACATAAATATATCAAAATCCCATAGTAAAAAAAGTCATAATAAAACCGCCCCGGTTAAACCGTGCGGCTATTGAAATTTCCCTATTTAATCAACGACTATAAGCGCAGACGTTCACTGCGCTTTAATTTTTATATTCAGTTCCCTTGGTAGTTCTGTTGTCGCTCTCAGGCGGCGAGCCTCTGCCGAAACACCCGCAAGCCTTCCCGTCTTTCTTCCAGCCCGTATCCTTGCAAATCTTGCACCGTGCGTAATATTCAGGCTTGAGGCTGTCTGGCGCTATGCCTATGTTTTCAAGCACCGTACGGCTCTTATAATCGAGCTGTTTAATCTTTCTTTCAAGTTCTTGCGCATAATCAGTATTGGTGAATACAGCGCGTCTGTACAGTGTAGAAATGCTTTTACGTTCGTCATCGAGCTTTTTATACTGCTCGTATGATAACGCGACGTCAAGCGCTTCCGAAGCTTTCCGTGTCGCTGTCTCACGCAGATCCGAATAGTACTTCTCACGGTTAACCGTTGCAGGCTGTCCTTCCTGCACCTTCTTCCCCGAAGACTTCTTTTTACGGTTGCGGTAACTCGCTTCTTTCCTGAACCAGTTCCATTTTTTAATCAGCCCGACTCTGCCGTCTCTGTGGCCGTTCACGCCTATCCAATCCTTCGGACAATACAAAAGCCCGATCCTGCTCAGCGTCGTAACAGCGGCGGATACCGTCGTAGGATCTATCCCTAATTCTTTTGCTATTTGATTATAAACCGCTTCTGTAGTGGTCTTATGCGTGCAGCTCGCCAATTTGGTATAGAAATATGAATATGTAAGCTGCTCCCCGCGCGTGAGCGTTCGTCGGGCAATTACGTCGCCGGCCTTATCCTTGATGTCAAATATTCGCGTCGTTATTTCAAAAGGCACGTTCCAAGTCTTACCGTTTGTAAGCTTATTTTGTTTAAACTCATACGCACTCATTCCCTTACGGTCAACGTAATCGGCATTTTTAAGCCTTGTCATGCTCCGGGATAACGTTGCCGGTGCCCCGCCTATGTATTTATGAATATCGCCGCGAGTACCTTTAAATTTCTTAACATTACCGTCTTCGTCTTCCTTCCCGGAAAAACTGGAAAGAAGCCCACCCAAAAACAAAGAGGTTATACTTAATCCCGGCACAGCGCATAGCTCGCGAGGGATACTGCAATAGTAGCTGTACCCCTGTGCCGTTTTATTCTGTTTTAACGCTGCTGTTGCCGCCATGCGTTTAACCTCTTGCTTTTATTTTTCGATTTCCGCGTCTACAAACTTTGTTGTTTCGCCCTTGAACCTTAACGGCAGCGTCCCCAGCTCGCCGTTCCGGTGTTTGGCAATGCGCAGCTCCGCCGCGCCTTTGACTATGCCTTTCTTTATTATTTCCTCGTCCGAAGCGTTGACGTCCGGACGGTCTATAAACATTACAATATCTGCGTCCTGCTCTATAGCGCCGGATTCTCTTAAATCGGAAAGCTGCGATCTTTCCCCGTCCTTCAAGCGCCGAAGCTGCGACAAAGCTATTACCGGAACCTGCAGCTCCTTTGCGATCTGCTTCAATTCCCGCGTTATGCTTGCCACTTCGAGCGTTCTGTTTTCGTCGCCCTTTTTACCGCTTGACATAAGCTGTATGTAATCCACCATTACAAGATCCAAGCGCCCGTCTTTTGCTTTAAATCTCCTGCACTTGGATAATATCTCCGCAGGCGTTATCCGGGCGCTGTCGTCTATGTATACGGCGCTCTTATTCATGCGCGCCTGAGCCGCGGCTAACCGTTGCCATTCCTTATCGCTTAGTTTTCCGGATAAAGCCGCAGACATGCTTACATTTGCGTTCGAGCAAATCAGGCGCTGCTTTATCTGCAGCGTCGGCATTTCCATGGAAAACACTGCGCACGTCTTATTGCCGTATACCGCGGCGTGCTCTACGATATTCATAGCAAGCGAAGTTTTACCCATGCCGGGGCGCGCAGCTATTACAATCAAGTCGGACTTTTGCAGTCCGTTAGTGAGCTTGTCTAATCTGAAGAACCCGGTCATAACGCCCCTAAAAGCGTCCTTATTATTCTCTATGGCGTTAAACTTATCCAGAACGTCATAAAAGCCTTCCTGCCGAATGTCAACAACCGTTGAAGTGTCCTGTGCTTGCGATATGCCGTAAATTTTGTTTTCCGCGAACTGCAAGGCGTCCTCGGGACTTGTCCCGGCATACTCTGCTATTTCGCGCGCCGCACGCGTTAATTTACGATTAAGGCTGTCCCGCTTGACTATATCAATATAATGCTTATAATTCGCCGCAGAAGGCGTTATCTGCGTTAATTCCGTTATATAACTTATCCCGCCGACGTCTTCGAGCTTTCCCATGCCGGAAAGCGTATCCGATATAGTCACAAGATCTAACGGCTTACGGTTATTGTATACCGCCTTTACTGCGCCTAAGATAAATTTATGGCTTTCGACGTAGAAATCGTCTTCCGTAAGCGACGGGATTATTTCTGCGGCGATTTCCTGATCTATTAATATACAACCGATAACCGACTGCTCGGCTTCCAGATTGTAAAGTGCTTCCGTCATTTGTAGCTCCTTTAATTACTCAAACCTATTTTAACTAAGCGTTGCAATGCTGCATGAGCTTTTTTATTTGTGTTTTTCGCATTTCCCCTTTGGTGTGCAGGCGCGTGCACGGGGCAGTAGCAAGTCTTATAATCTTTCGCCAAACACCAGCCTGTTGCCCGGGCTTTTTTATAACTTTTAAATACTGCACTGCACATGCAAATCTTTTTCCCTGTCAGGTCCTTTTCGTCACATTCGTAACGTATACCGTCTCTCATAATTATCCCCCTTTATCTTTTTCCCCTTCGCCGGAAGGAACCGGATTTTCTTTTGCCGGATCTTTAGATTCGGCTTTATCTTTTTTCTTTTTGAGTTTCGCCTCTTTCTTTAACCGTTTGCGTTCCGCTTTTTCTTTTTTCCGTTGTGTTTTGTACTCTTTTCTATCTTCTGCGGCAAACATTTTTAATGTTTTACGGCGCTCTTTTTCGGTTAAACTTTTAGGTTCGAAGACGTTCTCTTTTTCTTCTTCGGTTTCACTCTCTTGCTCCGCTTCTTGCCCGACGGAATCTTCTGGAATTAATCCGTATTTTTCTTGGTACTTAATTTGGTTGTCGCCTATAGTCTGCGCTCTGGACATAAGGTATTCCGAAGCTTGGATCTCCGCAGCTTCAAACGCTAAATTCATTGCCTGATTGTAAACAAGCTTTCCGAACCTGATTCCGAATAATTTAAACCTGCGTTTACTTTCAGGAATAATTGTGTTCATTACTATCCGCGCTTCCTCGTCAGCCGTTTCCGAAAGTATCTGCATTTCGATTGCGAGCTTCTCGCGCTTGCGCTCTATTTCCGCTTTTATTTTATCGTGCTCGAGCTGTATTTCCCCGAGCGCTTTATCCTTTTCGATTTTGAACTCCGCTTCGATTTTTTCCTTTTCGAACTCAAATTGACGTTTATGCTCCGCACGTATTGACTCCAGCTCGTTATTAAGATTATCCCGTTCAAGCTGTATTGCGGCAAGCTCTTGCACGCGTTTTATTTTTAGCTTCTCTATTTCTTTGTCTACCTCGATAAGCTCGGTCTCGTTCATCAGCGCATACTCTCTGCGATATTGCGCGTAATAGTGTTCGAGCATTTCTCCGGACATTTCTTTCCCGAGGTTCGTGGCATTCTCGTCCAGCTTCCCACAATATTTATACAGTTGCTCCTGCAGCTTGGCAACCTTTGCCAATATATCCCCTGTTTCGCGCTCTTTGTATTCTGTTTTATCCGACATATTGTTTTATTCCCTTTTGTTTTGATTCCTCTTTCTTACTATAAAATTTTACAAACTCCGGCGGTAAGGTCGCTTTATCCACTTCCGAAGGTTGAGATAAATATATAAAATCGTCCCCTTCGTCCGGCACAAACTCCGAAGCGCAGCTTTGCGTATCATAGCATTTAAATATATCGCCCTCGTATGTATCTTCGCGTTCCGTATACTTTCCTTCTCTGCCTTCTGTTGCAGCATACTTTTGAGCTTCGTCTATGTTAGTAAACTCTCTGAGTTGCCACGTCGTTTTCAGAACGCGTCGCCCCGAATAATCCTTTTCATGCTTACAGCTTAAAACCTCTATAACTCGCGTCGCTGTCTTACGGATTATAGAATCTAAAATCATTAATCTGTGCAGATCCATATATATATCCAGATTCCAGTGTCGACGTTTGTTATATAAGCCGGTTACACTCTTTACCATTAATCCGCGCTCTCGACTATTGTACTCGTCGTCCATTTCCTGCAACGCCACCACGCTCCACGGTACGACCGGTATTACAGTTTTTCCTTTATTCGGTAAGCCGAAAAACGCCTCGTTCATATAATAAGGCTTGAATACCTTTTCGTAGCCGTATCGGAACTGCGCAGGAAAGTTTGTATAAATAGGAAATTGTGACGGCGGAGTTAACGGGTGTTTTCGGGTACGGTTTAAAACCTCTATCTGAGCAGTAGACAGTCTTTGACGGCGCTGTCCTTCTTTACGAACCTTTTCTTTTAATTCCTTTATTATCCATGACGTTTTGCCCGCACCCGGATCACCGATAACTATTGTTAAACTTGACATTATATCATTTCTTCTGACTATGGTTTTCTGCTTTATAAGTGTGCGAGACCTGCCTGTCCGTCTTTTCGATTTTATAAAGTATTCCCGTCTTCTTCAGAACGTCCGCAGCATACTCCGCCGCTTCTTTCGGCGTCTCGAACGTCTTGCCGGCACGCGGACCGTCAAAAACCGTGTACCCGCCTATTTTAGCCACTTTGCGCAACTCTTTTCTGTTCGTCCGCCTCGGCTCTATTTTCTTGATTATAATAGGCTTACCTTCGTCCGTACCGCGCTCGTATTTGTCAGAGTGCTTAATCTGCGGCTTCTGCGTTTTCTTGGGCTTTGTTGCCTGCTTGGGCGCCTGCGCAACGGGCGTGTGCTTTAATGTTTTTGGTTTAGTATTGTCCGCAGATTTAACTGGCTTTTCTGGCGTTTTGGCTCCGTTTTTCTTTCCGGATAAATCCGTCGTCTTAGATACAGCTATAATTGTACCGTCTTTTGATACGGTTGCTTTATAGCCTTTGGGGATACTCTGCCTTTCACCGTTGGCGTCTGTCTTTTTTACTTTCGGTAACTTTTCTTCTTTGTTTGATTTCTTTTCAGTTTTCTTTTTCTTATCTCCGAACATAGTTTTTTCTCCTTTTATGTTGACTTTGTTAATTTAAAGCTCTTTACGATATGCTTGACATTGGCGACGCTTACAGTCTTCGGGGATTTTGTAATCGTCCTGTTCGGTGTACGTATCATACTCTACAGGCGGGCAGTTCTCTCCGAAGTCCGGACAAGCGGGAACGTCCAAATACCCCTCGAACTCCTCTAAAATTACGCTGTCGCCCGGTTTAAAGTCTCGGTCGTTACAGCGTATCTCCATGGGTTTTCTGCCGCCTATAACCGCCTGAAAATATTCAGGCTTTGTTTTTAAATGCTGTGCCATTTCTACACCTCTTGCGGTTGGTTAAGCCACTCTATAAGCCGTTTGCGCATGCTCGATATTAAAGCCGCGCTGTCGCCCTTTAACGGATAGACTTTTGCTATCTGCAGTAACAGGCTCGTTACGAACTCCTCGTCCGGAAGCTCGGATAAATACTGCCTGCGCGTACGACGCCGCGGTGTCAACTCGGCAACGCTCTGCATTGCGGTCTTGCCAACCACCGGCGCAGGATCTACCCATTCCAGACCGTCGCCCGTTTCGTAGCTGTTTTTCAACGCCGGAGTTAAAGACTTTCGTGCGTATTCTTCCTGTTCCTCTGCGCTCAGATACTCGCCGCTTTCTATTAGCCGCTTAATTCTTCCGGCAACCGTATACCATGATAAGATAAGCGCGCCTCCGGATAACCGCGTTATTTCAAGTCCTCGGCTTGTTGCTTCAATGCTTTTATGAAAATTATCCGCGCCGCCCATGTAAATGCCGCCGTATTCTTTTTTAACAAAGTCGATAAATTCGCTTGTTGTAAAATCGCCGTCTTTTACCTTGTCGCAAAGTCTGAACTTCCCGCCCTCGGTACCGGTACCGTATTTCTTTAAACAGTACACGATAAGCTCGTCGTCTGTAAGCAGCGGTTTCCCGGCTATGAGTCCGTCTAAATCTTTAATTAGCGCGTCATATTCTTTGTCCGAAACTACTGAATTTTCCGCATATGCGGAAAATTTGCTGTTGTCCGGCGTTTCTTCTTCAAGGCTAAGTTTAGTTTGTCCCGGTAATTGTCCGTCGTAATTTTCTTGCTCAGGCTCGGATTTTTCCGCATATGCGGAATTTTCAACACTGTCAAAATTTGCAGTCTTTCGAGCTTTCCGCATTTCCAAAACACGCTCTACCGCGTCCAAAGGCGTATCAATATCCAGCTCTAAAAGATCATTGATATTTTTAACCTGCGGACCACCTGAATGTTTAAATACGTACTTGTTCCAGAACGTCACAGCAAAACCTATTGTCGCTACTTTATCAGAAGGCTTAACTATACGCATAAATCCGGGAGCATCCATTTTTAAACGGCAAAGTTCTCTGAGCTGTGACTGAGAAAATTCTTCGTATTGCGGCGCCATTAATAGCGGCGTTTCGCCGCGCGCAAGCTCGTGTATCGCCATAAGCTCATATGTAGTGCTTTTTGAAAAATTGAATTTATCAAGCGCAAGATCTGTTATATTTGCGTATCCGAGAGTTTTATAATATCCCAGCTTGGCAGCTTCACAAAGTCTGAAACCGATTCGGAAAAAACTATGCTTTATATCGTTTAAATCACCGTAAACGGATTCAACAAAACCATTAGCAAATGCAAGCTGCGTCTTGTGTTCTTCTTCGTGAAATAGCTTACGGGTCATTTTTCCACCCTCCGCATAACTGCTTTAACGAAGTCCTCCACTTCTTCCTGATCTACACAATCATACTCGTAAAGTTGCTTTGCTATAGCATACGCGCGGGCCAACTTTTCATAAGAGTACACTTCGAACTTCGTTCCGTTACTTTCGTCGATAGATAAATACAAATTTTCTACGAGCGCCTGCAAAACTTTCTTTTCTTCCATTTTGCCACCTCACACACGCACACGGGCGGGCAAGCCTTCAAGCTTCAACCCGCGCAGTCCTACGGCGTAATATTCGCAGCTTAGCATGTCCGCCTCTATACGCGTTGACAGCCATTTACCGCACAGAAAAAGTTCCACGCCGTAACCGCAATGGAACTCGTATTCGCCATTGCACCCGTCCTCTATAGCAAGCCTTCCGTTCTCGTTCAAGTACAATTTGCCTTTAATAATTCTTCTGTTGTTCATTTTTTCGACCTCTTTAATTTTTATTTTTTTCTCCGTGAAGAGTCATAACCTTACCAGCAACCCCGACGTAAGAGCCACCAAACGCCGGAGCCGTGGTCGAAAGCCGCTTTGAAGGTTTCCCTCCGCCGGCGGCATGTTAAGCGGAAATCACTTCCGCTTTTTTGATTGTTTCTTTGCTTTTTGACGTTTTAAATATTCGTCCAAAGCCTTCTGCCGTTTAACGAGAATCTCTTTATAAGCCCCGCCTAAATTTGCTTTGCCCGACAAATCTATTTCGCCGTTTTTAATTTTTAAACCGTAATGATCCATTACTTTGTTAACTTTATCTATGTTATGGGTTCCACTTGCTAGTGCAACCCATGCAGCGCTGACGGTTCTCTGTCCCGGAGCTGTATTTCCGCAGATTGTAGCAATTATGCTTTCTGTCGCTTTACGATCTCTTGCTAATTCTCTGTTACTTTTTATTTCTTTCATTGCTTTTCTCCTTAGTCTTCTTTATTTCTTTTAAACGCCTTAATTACTATAAGGACGACAAATAACACCATAAGAATACCGAAGGCGACGCTGAGCCACGTTAAAAGCGTTAATAACGACCCGAATACCGGAACCTTGTAGACGTAATATCCAAACAATATCCTTGCAAGTAGGCTAACCGTAAAAGCCAATGAGAAAAACATAGTAAGACCTTTCATTTTTTCTTGCCGCCTTTTTTACGTTGCTTTGCAGACTTTTTCTTTCGTTTATTCGCAGATTTCGTAGCCTGCTTGCTTTTACGCTGCTCTGCTTTTACCTCGTCTTTAAATTTTAATTTATCCTGCCTGACTTGCTCTTTGCGGACAAGCGTATTTTGGTAACGGGCAACTTCCATACTTGCTTTACGGTTCAATTTTTGTTGCCGCACATATTCTTTTTGTTTTCCCTTTTCGTACAGTCGCTTTTTCATTTTTTTATACAAAAAGGCAATGCCCCTGAACGGCAGAGAAACGACCCAAAACAAGCCGTAAAATAAATAGTAGATTCCGAATATTATTCCCTTGCCGATTAACAGCATTCCGCGCCCGATTGCCGGAGCCGCGCCCGGCACGAATACGCATATCAGAATTAATGCGACTATAACCACCGCCGCGACTATTATCACCCATACCCACCAAGGAACGTCCGAAGGGTCTTTCGTGGAAACGTTTATCGGCTTGCCGCTTCCCGTCTGCTTGTTGTCCACTACACCGAGGTTGTAATAATCTCCGTTCGTTTCGAAGCTAAGCCGTAATATTGTCACGTCCGAAACGCGATTATATCTGACGTCCGCGTCGCCCACAAACAACGACGCCCAAGAGCTTAACAATAAAGTCCAAATACCGTCGACTTTTACTTCTACCTGCGTCTCATAAAAGTTTAATATCCATTGCGTGCCGGATATATCTTTTAATCCGTCGGAAGTAATAACATAGTCCTTGTTTATTTCGTCTTTCAAAAAGTCCGCTGTACTGCGTATTCTGTTCCAAGTGTATTTATCCGCAGTCACCTTGTCCGTATAGTGGATAGTAAGCGGGTCGGGTTGGTGTTGGTACTGCTCTCCGAATTTGTAATCATGGTATTCCTTGTAATCATGATTTAAATGTATCGGGTTCAAACACAGTTTGCATGAAACGGATTGTTCCTTAAATCCGACGTCGACGGAGATAAGCTTGTCTATATTGTGATTAGTGGAAAAGGCTATAAAGTGCGCGCGGGTCGTACCGTTCGTTATGCCCCAGCCGACCTTTGTTCCCTCGTCGTATTGCGCAAACCCGACGTATTTGTTCGTAATTTCTATCGTTTCGGTTTCGTCCATGACGTAACTGACTTTTCCGTCCAGAGTGGTAGCCGTCCAGACCTGACCGACTTTATATACAACTTCGTTGACAATGTTTCCGCCGCCGACACCCTCGTCGATGAGTTTATCGAAAGGACGGTGTATCGCCGTTATGTCATAATAACGGACTACGCTTTTTTTCAGTTCCAAACCCTCGACTTTGTATTTGTAAAACACGCCCGAAGAATTTAAAAAAGTAAGTTTGTAATCTTTCGGAGAAATGTTTATGCCGGTAGTTTGCGACAGTCTTATTGTCGTTGCCCGCAAATCTTTCCCCCTTGCGCAAGGTTGGTAAACGTAAATAAACAATTCGCCGTCCGAGCTTTCCGCTATCTGAATGACCTTTAACGAATAATCTTTATCGTCTACCGGATAAGCTTCGAAGTCAAAGGAGCTGTCCCGCTGCAAATCTTCAAGCGCGCTTGTGTATAGCGTTGTAGCGGCATAAACTTTTATGCCGCTTGTCATTAGTGTTATTAAAGTTATTAAGACCAGTAACGCCGCAATTGCCGCTACACTTATGTATTTTATCCGCCGCATGTCATACCTGTCCGCCGGTTGATATATCCGTTTTGTTAAGCGTTACATTCGGAACAATACCGGCACCGTTTTCATTGCCCGTTATATAGCCGGCTGTGCTTTCTTTTTTCATGTTATTTTTTATTGTGTAGCCGTATTTTTCATAGTTAACGCTTATATTCGTATCCAGATTACCGCGCCAGTAATTGGCCTTGCGGTCTGCTTCATAACCGTGATACCATGCGTATTTTATAGCGTCCTTGTGCGCAGTGTCGTATTCCTCGTAGCCGACAATAAAGTCAGAGTATACCAAATAGCAACGTACGTAAAATATTCCGTCCAAACAGTAAGTTTCAACTGCTTCCGGCGCGGTGTAGGCTTTAAACTCTACGGCAAATGTAAGAAACTTTTGTATTTCCTCCTTTAACGTATAGCTTAATTCAACCGTAAAAGAATTTAGCTTGAAATCGCCTATGACCGTTCCCGCTCCGTAGTCTACTCTGGTGCCGAAATTAAAAGGGTTGCCGTTAAAATCGTGATTGTCTATACACTCGGTCCTGTCAAGCTGCGCTTTCTTTACACAGTTTACAGTGCACGTTGTGTAATTGGCGTCTGCTTGTCCGCTGATACTTACCTTTATAATTATTTGTTCGGCAAAATTGTTATGGTATGTTATCCGCGCGCTTTGCTGGTTGTCGCCAAACGGTAAAACTCCGATATAGCCGCTTGCTATTTTATCTTTTGCCCATTCGGAAGAAGGGTTCGCAAACGATACAGACCATTCGTATACCGGATTAATATACGGGTTGTCTATGTTCGCCGTAAGCTCGATTGTAGGGGAAAAATATTCCGTATTATCTTCGTTTTGCTCCTCGCTCCTCGCTCCGAGATATGTATACGCTACGGGCATGGCATAACTGCCGCCCGCTTCCAACGCTTCGCCGTCCGAAGTATATGCTACGACGCCGGTCTGTTCTTCGGAGTTGTCCGTATTATCCGGATTTTCGTTCTTTATATGCCATTTGGACATGTCCGATTCCTGAAACCATTTGCCGTCCCTGCGCGATACAAAGCCGAAGCCGCAGACTATGCCCGCGGTTATTATTAAGCCCATTATTACAGCTATAAACTTTTTCATACTATTACCACCCCGTCGCCGATATTTATGTCTTCCGGATAGACCGTAAACTCGTTTAAATTGTTAAGCC
>CAJTLC010000032.1 GCA_910576995.1 uncultured Ruminococcus sp. | reverse complement strand
TCCTCCGCCTTGCTATGAAAAATTTTTATTCAGCTCCTTTTGTTCCAATTTCAAGCAGAACGACTATACTTGTCGTAATTTTATGGTGAAAAAGCAAAAAATTAGGGTGTGAACAACTGCAAAATCATGGTATACTTTAATCATGGAAGAGATAAGAAAACACCGTATAAAGCGGATAACTTCCAAAATTAAAAAGAAAGCACAAACTATACTAAATGTAATGAGTTTGCGAAATATTAATGAGGTGTATATTATGATGACTATGGTTAAAGGTTTTGTAAAGAAAATGGTTGGATTTTTTACAGCAGCAGCTATGACAGCCACAATGGCAGCATTCATCCCCGCAAGCGCGTCAGCTTCAGCAACAGATGAGATTGCAGACGCTCAGCTTCGTTCCATGGCTAATGAAGTTGCTATATTGGTAAACGACGCAAGAAGAGAACTCGGACTCCCCGAAATCTACGTAGTTCCTTATCTCAACGAGATAGCTACAGATCGTTCCGTGGAGATCACTGTTGAATTTGCTCATTCAAGACTGGACGGCTCGAAATTCTCCACGATCATTGATCAGGATATAGTTCCCTACACATATGCGGCTGAAAATATTGCAGCAGGTTCTAATACGGCTGAAGGTGCATTCGAGCAGTGGAAAAATTCCCCCAGCCATTGGAAAGCAATCACAAGCAACAAGATCACTCATATGGGAATCGGCGTTACTTATGATCCCGACGGCGATTATGTTTGGTACTGGCAGCAGACTTTTATAAAGACTGATAAGGAATTTGAAGATCAGTATCTCCCTACAGAGTACGAGATCGTTCCCAAGGCTGACGGCGATCTGAACGGCGACGCAATTGTTGATTCTTATGACTATCTTATACTTTGCGATTATATTTATAAGAAAAATACTGATGAACCCGTGTATCTGAACAATGCTCAGCTTGAAACGGCTGACTGTTTTAAAGACGGTATCATTACGGAAGCCGACGCGAAAGTTATGATGCGTTATCTCCTCGGCGAGTACAAAACTCTTCCTTTCGAGTTCTAAGAAAATATACATCTCTAAGCAAAAAGTCTCCTGTCGGAGGCTTTTTTGCTTGCAAAATTAAATCAGATATAGTATAATAAAGCAAAGGGGATGATTAAATGAAAATAAAATTTATGTCAATTTTAGCAGCGGCGGCTTTGGCTTCCGCAATGATGACGGGATGCTATTCTGTTGACGAGATGACGGAATACAGCGAATCTTCGGAAGCTGTATCCGTATCAGTATCCGCGCCCGAATCAGAATCTTCTGCAATTTCGGAAAGTTCGGAGAATTCTGCGGAATTAACGTTCGAAACCGCTGCCGAAACAACCTCGGAGATTTTTGACGACTACAGCGACGATACCTGCGTTGAGTATTATTTTCGTACGGAAAAACAGCGAGATCAGCATTTCGAAAAGCACGGAGGAGAATTTGAAGAATATTTCGGATATGAGACTGCCGAGGATTATGAACAGGGCGCAAGCGATGTGATCAACGATCCCGACGCGCTTTTCAAGACAGAAGCCGAGGACGGCGACGGTGTTTATTATATCGAAGAAACCAACGAATTTGTCATACTTTCCACGGACGGCTATATCCGCACATATTTCAGACCGTCGGCAGGAATAAATTATTTTAACAGGCAATAAGGTGGGAGTGAATATGAATCCGAGACTTCCTTTTTTACGCGATAAAACTTCTAAACTGACGGGTTCTCCCGGCGTCTATATCATGAAAAAACGCGACGGCGCGATAATTTACATCGGCAAGGCGAAAAATCTTAAAAAGCGCGTGACGAGCTATTTTCGTGAAAATCCCGATCATACGCCGAAAGTTGCCGCTATGGTCTCCAACGTTTACGATTATGATTTCATCGTGACCGACAGCGAATTTGAAGCTCTTGTTCTGGAATGCAGCATGATAAAGCAGCATAAGCCGAAATATAATATTCTTCTTAAAGACGACAAGGGTTATTGCTATATTCGCGTTTCAGACGACGAATATCCGCGTATAACCGAGGAAAAGAATACGCATTTTCCGGGAAAATATCTCGGGCCGTATACGAGTTCTTCAATTGCCCGTGAAGCCGTTAACGAGGCGAACCGCGTATTTATGCTGCCGACCTGCCGCAAAAATTTCCCGCGCGATTTCGGTAAGGAAAGACCGTGCCTGAATTATCACATTAAAATGTGTATGGGCGTATGCCGCGGTAAAATCAGCAAGGAGCAGTATCGCAGTATCGTTGCCGAGGCTGTGGAGTTTATACGGTCCGGCAGCGCAGCCTCCGTCGAGCGAATGGAGCGTGAAATGGAAGAAGCCGCCGAGGAGCTGAATTTCGAGAAAGCCGCTCTGCTTCGCGACAGGATAACGGCGGTGAAAAAAGCCTCCGAAAAGCAGAAAATGGTCGGCAGCGGAGTCGATTCGGCAGATGTTGTCGGAATTGCGGAATTTTACGGCGGAGTTTATATTTCCGTGCTCATGTATCGCGGCGAAAGGCTCTATGATAAGGCTGTTTTCGAGCTTGAAAGCGGCGACGGAGATGATATTTTAAGCGATTTTATGGTGCAGTATTATCATGACAGAGACGATATACCAAAGATCGTCGCCGTTGAATATATGCCGTCGGAATCAGAACTTATCGAAAAACTGCTTGAAAGCCGCAGCGGAAGAAACGTTCGTCTTTATCAGCCGCAGAGGGGCAAGTTTGCGGAACTCATACGGCTTGCAAAGAATAATTCCGCCGAATATGCCGCGCTGAAAAGCAGCCGTACCGGAAAGGAAGTAATCGCTCTCGAACAGCTTGCGAAGCTTCTCGGATTGCCGCAGCCGCCAAAATATATTGAAGCTTACGATATTTCGAATCTTTCGTCGGAATCGATGGTTGCGGGAATGGTAGTCTTCGAGGACGGCAGACCGCTGAAAAAGGCTTACAAGAGATTTTCCATAAAGGAGCAGGAATATCAGAACGACTACGGCAGTATGCACGAGGTGCTGAAGCGGCGTTTGCTGCACATAGTCAACGGCGACGGCGATGAATATTTCATGCGAACCCCCGATCTTATTCTTCTCGACGGCGGCACGGGTCATGTTCATGCGGTGCAGCCGATACTGCGTGAATTGGGGCTGAATATTCCGCTGTTCGGAATGGTCAAGGATGATAAGCACCGCACACGCGCAATAGCGGCGGGAGGCAGCGAGATACAGATAAATCAATTGCAGGCGGCGTTTAATCTTGTGACGAGGATTCAGGATGAGGTGCATCGCTTTTCCGTCAGCTATATGCATTCCAAACACAAGAAAAAGACGTACAGCTCGGAGCTGCTGACAGTCAAGGGCGTGGGTGAAAAGAAAGCCGCGAAGATACTTTTGAAATATAAGACAAAAGAAAATCTTTTGCGCGCTACGGTTGAGGAACTCGCAGTCACGGCGGGCGTGAGCCTCGAAACTGCGGCGGAACTCTGGAATGTGATTCAACAATTATAAATAAAAAGCTTCCGTATCATAAAAATACGGAAGCTTTTTTGTTATAATTATAATGTGCCATGTGAAAGAGATTTCAGATAAGCATTAATAAATCCGTCTATATCGCCGTCCATGACAGCCTGAATATTGCCGTTTTCAAAGCCGGTGCGATGATCTTTTGCAAGCGTGTAGGGCATAAATACATACGATCTTATCTGGCTGCCCCATGCGATCTCGCGCTGAACGCCCTTGATATCCTCGATCTTTTCGAGATGCTCGCGTTCCTTTATCTCGACAAGCTTCGAGCGGAGCATTTTCATGGCGTAATCTTTATTCTGATACTGGCTTCGCTGAGTCTGGCACGAAACTACGATTCCCGTGGGCTTATGGATAAGACGTACCGCAGAGCTGGTCTTATTAACTTTCTGACCGCCCGCGCCGCTTGAACGGTAAACTTCCATTTCAATATCTTCATCGCGAATCTCAACTTCGATAGAATCGTCGATTTCGGGCATTACTTCGAGAGCCGCGAATGAAGTGTGACGTCTTCCAGAAGAATCAAAAGGCGAGATTCGCACGAGACGATGAACGCCCGATTCGGATTTCATATAGCCGTAAGCGTTGTCGCCCTCGATAAGAATGGAAGCTGACTTTATGCCTGCGTCGTCGCCGTCGAGATAATCCATAAGGGTGACCTTGTAATTATGGCGTTCAGCCCACATATTGTACATTCTATAGAGCATTTCTGTCCAGTCCTGCGCCTCCGTGCCGCCTGCACCCGCATGGAAAGTAAGGATAGCGTTTGAATTGTCGTATTCACCCGTCAATAGAGTCGAGAGTTTTTCGTCTTCAAGCTTAGCTTTAAATGCGGCGGCTTCCGATTTTATTTCATCAACTGAGCTTTCATCGTCTTCCTCGATGGAAAGTTCGATAAGCGTTATCGTATCTTCAAGCTGATCGTTAAGTTTGTTGAATCGCTCTATTTTACGTTCGAGGGATTTTGTCTCCTGCAAAACCTTCTGCGAATTTTCGAGATCGTCCCAAAAGCCTTCACGTGCGGTTTCGGCGTTAAGTTCTTCGATTCTTTCTTTTGCGGCTTTTATCGCGAGTACGTCGGAAAGTTCCTCCATTTCCTTGCGGTAACCGATCATTTCAAGTCTCAGTTCATCAAGAATAATCATATTATAAATTTCCTTTCAGTATAATTAGTTACTTCATCAAAGACATTATACCATATTTTTTCTGAAACTGCAATATTTTTTTTATTTTTTATTGCAAATTATGGCGATATATGTTAATATAAATTAAGGCAGCACCGCACAAAGATAGTGCGGCAGATACGCAGTCAGATTTTTTTGTCATCTTATACAAAAATTTTGCATGCAGGCTGTCGCCTGTCAAGGAATTTTTGTGTAAGATGACGGAAAATATGTACCTCAAGGGCACTTCCTTCGGGCGCAGTAGATGACGTACAAAGCCATCAGGCGTGCTTTGTGCGGTGCTGCCTTAAGAGTAAGCAGTGCAGCGCTGCTCAACACATAAGATAAAGGAGATGTTTTATTGGACGCTTCAATATATAAATGTCCGAACTGCGACGCGGAACTCGTATTTGATCCGCAGTCCCAGCAGGTAAACTGTCTTTACTGCCGCAGTACATTCACAATGGAACATATTAAGGAATTATACGGAGATATCGCTCCGCCGACCGAGCCTGTTCAGGAAAATAAATCGCCTGACGATAATGATGCCCATGCGAATTTGTATCACTGCTCTACCTGCGGCGCGGATATAATCGCAGACGCCGATACTACGGCGACGTTCTGTTATTATTGCCATAATCCCGTAATTCTTGCCGGCAGGCTTACTGGCGATTACAAGCCGTCGAAGATAATAGGCTTTCAGATAACGAGGGAGCAGGCTGTCAATGCGTTCAGAAACTGGTGCGGCTCAAAAAAATTCATACCGTCGGGTTTTAAGTCAGACAGACAGCTTGAAAAAATGACGGGACTTTATGTGCCTTTCTGGGTGACAAACTGCCGGGTTCGCGCAGATTACAGCGCCATAGGCAAAAAAATACGCAGCTGGTCGTCGGGAAGCTACCGCTATACGGAAACATCGGAATATTCAGTTGAACGATGCGCCGATATAATCGCAAAGGGAATTCCTGCCGACGGCGCAAGCAAGATAGAAGATCTGCTTATGGAATCTATAGAACCCTATGATTACAGTGCGCTCAAAGATTTTTCTATGGCGTATTTCAGCGGATTTTACGCGGATAAATACGACGTTGACAAAGCAGGGGTTTTCCCGAGGATACGCGAAAGAGCAAACGAAGCCGGAAAAAGCGTCGTCAGGGAAAGCGTAGGCGGCTACAGTCAGTTAAGCGTTAGGAATGAGTCTTACGAAGTGGCGAAAACTGATTGGCAGTACATAATGCTGCCAGTTTGGTTTATGACGTATCAGTATAATGGGAAGATGTATGAATTCGCCATAAACGGTCAGACAGGAAAGCTTGCGGGAACTCCTCCCCTCGATAAGGGGAAGCTTTTGCGCTTTTCAGCTTTGATATTCGCGGCAGTCGCCTTTATGATATTTTTGGGAGGACAATTTTTTATATGAAGAAAATATTTGGTGCGGCGTTTGTTTTTATAACGCTGCTGATAATTATTCCCATGACAGCGATATCGGAATTTCCTGCGAATGCAGCTTCGGGCAAATCTGGATTTATTGACGACGCGGATATTTTTTCGGACGATGAGGAAGAAATACTGAATAAATATATTGATGAAACTTCCGAAAAGCTTGACCTGAACATCGTCATATGCGCGGCAGGATCTCGGCTGAGTTCTTCCGATTATCAGAAAGAAGCGGTCAGCGAGAGCAGCTATAACGATATGTTCGGGAAAAACAGCGACGGCGTGTTTTATTTTATGGATCTTACGGGAGATTCTCCTGCATATGATTTTATTTTCACAAGCGGAAAGGCAGTTCCGTTCTACGAGAAAAATATCGACAGAATGTTCGATGAGATTTTCATACATATGCCTCCGTCTTCTGTTTCGGATTATTCATATTATACGGAAGATCTTATAAACGGCGCGCTGACTTTTTTGAAGGAACTTGAAAAATACGACCGTTCCGACGATTATGTGACATATTATGATGAAGAAACGAGGGAGCAGTATAAGTATAAGGACGGCAAGACCGTAATAAAAAGCGGACCTCCGCTTTCCAGAAGGCTGTTTACGCTTGTGTTTGCGCTGCCTGTTGGATTTATTGCCGCGCTGATTTTTTACTGTTCAACCAAGAGCAGGTACAAGTTTAAATTTTCGGCTAATCCCCGAGTCTACGTTTCTGACAGGGAATCCGTATTCCACCGCAGATCGGATAATTTCATACGCACCTATACGACCAAAACGAAGATCGAAACTTCATCGGGTTCGGGCGGCTCGCATCACAGCGGCGGCGGTTCTCATCATCATGGCGGAGGCAGGCATAGATAAATTTTTGTGAATAAATAGTTACCCTACTTGAAATTAGAGCTTGTGTTCATAGGTGGAGTATGCGTGTTTTCGAGCATACAAATTTACCGAAAAGACGCGTGCTGAACCTATGAACACAAGCTCTAAGAAAAGTTCGCTGATAAAAATTTTCCATAGCTGCGTTGTCGTCGTCACCGGGCGTCAGCCCGTCAAGTAGGGTGATTATATCAATTTTACTTGTGCTGTATTATGCAGCGAAAGTAAAATTTATATACCCGTAAATTTCAAAAAAATAGTGACAAATGGGAAATAATATGTTATAATATAAATGATAATCTATTTTAAAGGACGTGTTATTATGTCTGTAAATTATGATGTTGTTATTGCCGGCTGCGGCGCGGCAGGACTTTATGCCGCATTGAATCTCCCTGCGGAACTGAATATCCTCATTCTCTGTAAAAGAGAGCTTCCGCTCTGCAATTCAATGCTTGCTCAGGGCGGAATTGCGGGAGTTTATAATTCACCGTCCGACAGCATACAGTTTCATCAGAATGATACGCTTGTCGCAGGCAGTTTTAAAAATAATGTTGAAGCCGTTCACACTCTCGTCAGCGAAGCGGCGAAGGATCTTGAGAAGATAATCGGGATGGGCGTTGAATTCGATAAGAATCCCGACGGTTCTTATCACCGTACTCTTGAGGGCGGTCATAGTCATCACCGCATTTTTCATCGCGCCGACTCAACAGGCAAAGAGATCACGACGACGCTTCTTGAAAACGTGCGCGGACTTTCCAATGTAACCATTATGGAAAATACTTTCATGTGTTCCGCAAAGAAAACTTCTACGGGTTATTCAGCTTTTCTGAAAGACGCCGACGATAATTATTTCACGGTAAACTGCCATTTTATGATACTCGCAACAGGCGGTATCGGCAGAGTTTATCAATACACGACGAATTCCGCGATAGCGACCGGCGACGGAATTACTTTTGCCTATGAAATGGGCGCGAAGATAAAGAATTTAAGCTATGTTCAATTCCACCCGACGGCGTTCAATAACCGTGCTACGCGCGAATGTTTCCTTATTTCTGAAGCTGTACGCGGCGAGGGCGCATATCTGCTGAACTGCCATAAAGAGCGTTTCATGCAAAATTACGACAAGCGGCTTGAACTTGCTCCCCGCGACGTGGTTTCCCATGCCATAATTCTGGAATCGCGCAAGCAGAATTCCACTGAATTTTATCTTGATATAAGCTATAAGGACAGTGAATTCCTGAAAAAACGCTTCCCCATGATATATATAAATCTGCTGGAACAGGGCTGGGATCTCACTAAAGAACCAGTGCCGATATTCCCGTGTCAGCATTATCTCATGGGAGGCGTCGACGTTGACGGAAATTCCGAAACGACGCTGCCGAATCTCTATGCCTGCGGAGAATGTTCGCATACGGGAGTTCACGGAAGCAACCGCCTTGCGAGCAATTCCTTGCTGGAGGCTCTCGTGTTTTCACGCCGCGCCGCCGAAAATATTGTATCGAAACTGGACGGCGTTCCGAAAAATTTTGAGGAAGCTGAATTTGACGCCAATCTTGGCGGCGAACATATTCCGGCAGGAATCCGTACGGAAACGCGCAAGATCATGCAGAACAGCTATTTTGTAATTCCGGATAAAGAAGCTGCCGCCGAGGGCGTGAAGCGCGTGGAGGAGATGCTCCGCGATCTGCTCAGCGGAAAGTATGTTATCGACGCCGACTATGTTCTTGCCAAATCCATAGTTACGGTAGCATATATTATTTTGAACGAAGTTATTTTGTGAACCGATATTTTATAAAAGGAGACGTTATGAAACTTTTACAATGTTATATAGATGATATCATTAAAACCGCGCTCATGGAGGATATAAACTACATCGACGCGGCAGCCGATAATCTCATTCCGCCTGAACATACAAGCGCGGCGTACTACGTTGCAAAGGACAGCGGCGTTGTGTGCGGAATCGAGATCGCCAAGAGAGTTTTTGAGATGACGGGCGGAAACGTTAGTTTCAATATCCTGATAAACGACGGCACAAAGGTGAAAAAAGGCGATATTATAGCCGAACTGAAGGGCAGCACCCTTACGATGCTGAAAGGCGAGCGTACCGCGCTGAATATTCTTCAGCATATGTCGGGAATCGCCACGGCAACTAATAAATGCGTTGAGCTTGTCGAGGGAACGAAAGCGTCTGTCACCGATACCAGAAAAACTCTTCCGGGACTGCGCGCATTGCAGAAGTATGCGGTAACGGTCGGCGGCGGAAAAAATCACCGCTATAATCTTTCCGACGCGGCAATGCTTAAAGATAATCACATTGACGCATACGGCGGAATTACCGCTGCCGTTGCGGAATTGAGAAAGCATATCGGTCATACCGTGAAAATCGAAGTCGAGGTGCGTACTCTTGACGAACTGCGCGAGGCTTTGGCGAATAAAGTTGAGATAATCATGCTTGACAATATGTCGTGCGGCGAAATGAAACAGGCGGTGGAGATAACCGACGGAGCGGCTCTTCTGGAGGCGTCGGGCAATGTTACCGCAGAAAATATCCGCGCTGTTGCGGAAACAGGCGTTGATATAATTTCACTTGGTGCGCTTACTCATTCCGTAAAATGTTTTGATATTTCTATGAAAATCAAAACCAAATAATATTTATCAGCCCTCATTTTTTGAGGGCTGAAACTTAAAGTTAAAACAAAAAAATATCTCTGAAATTTTTAAACGCGTGGGGGAAATACGCAAAATTTGCCTATATACAGCCGAAAAATCACTCTGAAAATTTTTTGGAATTTTTTTCAAAAAACTCTTGACAAATCAGAAAAACTATGATATAATTAATATCGTCGTCAGGGGCAAGCATGAAACGCTAAAAACTGAACGGCAAAGAATAAATGGCTGCATGGGGGTTTAGCTCAGCTGGGAGAGCATCTGCCTTACAAGCAGAGGGTCACAGGTTCGAGCCCTGTAGTCCCCACCATTGGCCCGGTAGTTCAGTTGGTTAGAACGCTAGCCTGTCACGCTAGAGGTCGTGAGTTCGAGCCTCATCCGGGTCGCCATTTATGCCTCTGTAGCTCAGTTGGTAGAGCAGAGGACTGAAAATCCTCGTGTCGTTGGTTCGATTCCGACCGGAGGCACCATAAAGAATGTGAAATACCATTCTTTATAAAATGCGGATTTAGCTCATCTGGTAGAGCGCCACCTTGCCAAGGTGGAGGTAGCGAGTTCGAGCCTCGTAATCCGCTCCAGAAGTATCGGGGTAATAACCTCGGTATTAACCCAATCCCGAAGCAATGGTTTCGGGATTTTTTATTTATATTCAGGAGGATTTTATGGCTTCAAGCGGCGAATATCACGACTTTATAATGGATCAGCTTTCGGGACTGGACGTATCAAGCCGTAAAATGATGGGCGAATATGTCGTTTATTATAAGGGGAAAGTGATCGGAGGTATATACGACAACAGATTTCTTATAAAGCCTGTAGATTCGGCAGTTTCTCGTATGCGTGACGCGCAGAGAGTTATTCCTTATAAGGGCGCGAAAGAAATGCTGGAAGTTGAAAACATAGAAAATAAGCAATTTTTGGCTGAACTTTTTGATTTAATGTATGACGAATTGCCTGCGGTCAGGAAAAAGAGGTGACTTGTGGAAAGGGAAATGCGATATGCCGTTCTTATCGATGCAGATAATGTTGCGGCGAAGTATACAAAAAATATTCTCGACGAGCTTTCGAATTATGGTATAGTTACATATAAGCGCGTTTACGGCGACTGGACGCGCCCGAATCTTGCAGGTTGGAAGAATATGGCGCTGGATAATGCTGTTACACCTGTTCAGCAGTACAGTTACACCACAGGAAAGAACGCGACTGATTCTGCGATGATAATTGATGCAATGGATATTTTGTATTCAAATAATGTTGACGGCTTTTGCATTGTGTCCAGCGACAGTGATTTTACGCGCCTTGCCATTCGCTTGCGCGAATCGGGAAAGCACGTTATCGGAATGGGCGAAAAGAAAACGCCGAAGCCGTTCAGTACCGCCTGCAACGCCTTTAAATATCTTGAAGTTCTTGCCGAGGAGGAACTTCAGAGCATCGGCGAGAGTGATAAAGTTGAACTGAAAACGCTGGAATCGGCTATAATTCGCATAATTGCCGAAAATGCAAATTTGCAGGAGGAAATAAATATCGGCGAATTGGGCAGCAGATTGCAGGGGCGTTATCCTGATTTTGACGTGAGAAACTATGGATATTCCAAGTTTTCGCAGTTTTTGAAGGATTTCGACAGTTTGAGTTTTCGTCAGGTCGGTAGCAGTATTCTTGTTTCGCAGAAAACTCGCGAGCGCGATCTTGAAAATGTGGAAAGCGTTCTGGCGGCAATTGTCCGCACAAACGGCTCGAAAGGCTATAATCTGGGCGAATTAAAAAAGCAACTTTGCGCGAAACTGCCTGATTTTAACCTCAAAACTTACGGATATTCGAAATTCAGCCGTTTTGTTGAAAATCTTCCGTCATTTAAAATTAAAAATAATACGGTGCTTATTGTTAAAGATTAGTTAAAGCAGCTTGAAAACGGCTTGCAGAGTAGGTTCTGCAAGCCGTTTTCAAGCTATTTTCTTATGTCGTTTACAATATTTTGGATATGCAGAATCTGTTCGGCTGTAAGTCCTGTAACATCAAGCGTGCAGTCATTTGAAAGTCCAAGCAGGTAATCGGCGCTGACGTGAAATACGCTGCAAATTTTGATAAGCATATCGATAGACGGCTGTATATTGCCGTTTTCCCAATTGCTGATGCATTGCTTTGTGACGTGAAGCTTGCGCCCGAATTCAACCTGATTGATGCCAAGCGAAGTGCGAAGTTCTTTTATTCTCTCAAAAAACATTATTTTTACCTCCAAAGTCAAATATTACAATACTATTGTAAAATAATACTTGACAAATTTGAAATACTATGGTATACTAATGTTGGACTTAAATTGCTGCTTTTAGTGGCAGAAAATAATTATAATTAAGGAGAAGTTGAAAATGAAACAAAAACTAACGCGAATTGCCGCGGCTGTATTATTGATGAGCGTTCTTACGTCGTGCGGCGCATCGCGGGAAGCAAAAAATGTGCAGGAAATGATTGATCGGATTCCAGATACGTATTCTTCTGAAATTGATGAGGATATTGTAAATGCCCGGACTGCGTTGGATAAATTGGACGAGAAAGACAGAAAAACCGTCGAAGCTGCTCATTTGGAGAAATTGGAAGAAGAGTATCGAATGCATTATCAGCAGGCTGCGGATGAGATGAATAAAAAAATCGACTCTCTTGATATGTCTTGGGAGTACATACCTCAAATGGTTCAGGTCAGAAAAAATGTTGAAGAAATAATTCAGGAAACTGAAAAAATGCCTGATTTTGCAAATGATCAGATTAACTATGATGTCTTTTTAGAAAAAATACAAAATGAAAGTTCGAGAGTTGCCGATATATTAGCAGATGCAAATGATATATTGGTGATGGAGGACATATTTGAAAAATTGCAGTCGATCAACAGCGCTTATAGTGTATCGGCAAAATATTCTCACGCTTGTGATATTGAATCGGATATAGACAATCTTTCAGACAGATTCAACAGAAAAAATTTGTGGGAAGCAGCGCAGACATTGACGTCTGCTTGTCTGAATGAAAATGAAATTGAGATTTTAACAGCCCCTTTGGATGTAATCAGAGAAGCATCGGAATTGTCGGATTCCATGGATAGCTTTTACAGCCCTTTTTTAAGTGATGACACATCGACTTTTTTGGATGATTGTCTGAAATGGCAGGAAATCATTCAGGAGAGAATGGGAGAATAAGACACAGCTTTTCCAATTATCATTTCGTTTAATGTATAAAGGAAAAATAGATTTTTATGAAAGGCGGTGAGAAAAATGTATTATGATTCTGGTGATGCAGCGATTTTTTTAATTGTGTATGCTGTAGCTGCGATTATTGTATGCTGCATATTTGGCGTTGTAACAAAGAAAATCAACGAAAGCAAAGGCTATTACGGTGGATTTGCGTGGGGATTCTGGCTTGGAATAATAGGCATTATCATAGTTTCGTGCAAACCTGCTGTAAGATCAAGTTATTCAAATCCGCAGAATATGCCGAATGGATATAGAGAGGAACGCGAAAATCCGTTGGCTTATAGCAATGGCGGATGGAGATGCGAATTCTGCGACAGGGCAAATCCTGGACATAAAATGCTTTGTGATTGCGGAAGAAGTAGGAATGAAAGTGAGCAGAAAAAAGCAAGATTAAGAGCAGAAGGAGCGAAACAGGGTAAAACAGTGAAGGAAATCCAACTTGAAGTCGCAAAGAAGATGCTTGATGACGGACTTATAACGCAAGAAGAATACGAAGAAAAAAGAAGAAAAATCCTCGGAATATAGGATTATTTAAGAGCAGAACGCAGTTTCATTTTAAAAAGCGGAACTGCGTTTGTGCAAATCTGACAAAAAACGGTAAAAAATCCGAAAAAACATTTAGTTGACAAGTGATAAGAAAGGTGATATAATAATAAAGCTGTCGGGCGCGGC
>CAJTLC010000031.1 GCA_910576995.1 uncultured Ruminococcus sp. | reverse complement strand
TACTTTTAGTTTACTACTTTTTCTTTTTTCTGTCTACTTTTTTAGTATAGCACCATATGGAAGAGATCGCGGCGGAGGGAGCCGCTCTGAATCACTGCGTAGGCGGCTATGCCGAACGCCATGCAAAAGGTAAGCTTACAATACTTTTCCTGCGTACAGCGGACAAGCCCGACGTCCCCT
Source organism: uncultured Ruminococcus sp. (assembly GCA_910576995.1). GTDB lineage: Bacteria > Bacillota > Clostridia > Oscillospirales > Ruminococcaceae > Ruminococcus. Next base: position 17,235 of record CAJTLC010000031.1, on the reverse strand, counting down.
ACTACACAATGGAAGTCAGTACGGACGGAAGAATTGTCCAGTGCAGAGGATTCAAAAACAACAATGCAAATAACCCGAAGCCGCAGAAAATCATTGATTTCGAAAACGATTATCAGACGTATCTTGACGCGCTGTTCGGGAGAAATGATAAAGATCAGCGTTCAAAAAAATCGGCGTAAAAGGAGAAAATTATGGAAGATAACAATATTGTGTTGCAACCGAATGAAGAAGCGATAATGCTTAATGAGCGGATAAAATCAAACGGGCAGATCGCTGTAAATGCAGTATGCAACATTGGCAGAGACCTGCGCAGAATGAAAATCGAAGAACTGTATACATATTTAGGCTATGGGTCTTTTGAGGAATACGCGGAGCAGGAACATGGTTTGAAACGCCGTCAGGCATATCAGTACATAAGCGTATATGAAAATCTTGGAGAAGCCTTTGTGCAGTCGAATGCACAGCTTGGGATAACCAAACTCGCTTTGCTTACGCAGGTTAATTCTGAGGACAGAGCAGAGGTTATGGCGGACAACGATCTATCCGGTATGACTGTAAACGAGATCAAGACGCTTATTGAAAAAGTAAAACGGCAGGGCGAACAGCTTTCTATGTTTGAAGAGCAGCTAAGCGATAAAGCAATACAGGAAAAGGAACTAAGTCTCAAATCAGAAGAAATAAAATCTTTACAAGCGCGTTTTGATGATGCATCAAATGAGATACAAAAATCTGATGCAGAAAAGCAGGAGACAGAACAGAAAAACGCCGAACTTGAAGCGCGTATAAAGGAACTTGAAAGCCGTCCTGTTGAGGTCGCAGTAGCCGAACCGAAGATAAAGGAAGTCATTAAGAAAGTGCCTGACAAAAAGGCAATAGAAGATAAAGACAGGGAGATTTTGACTCTTAAAAATAAATACAAGGCTCTTGATGAAGCAAGAATAGAAGAAATAAAAAACTTGAAAGATTCATACGAAAAGCGAATCTCTGAAATTCAATCAGCAACAGGACAGGCGGCTGGGACGGAAAAAAATTCTTTTAAGCTGCTTTATGCCGAAGCGTACAAAAGCTGTCTTGGATTGATAGAATTCATAGAATCATCAAAAGGCAAAGATCGAGAATTATTTATGGAAAAAACAGATAAGCTGCTTGATATCGTCAGGGAATCTATGCATAAATCTTCATGAAGTAATGTCAGAACTCGTCCGCATAATAAATTGCGCGCGTTTGCTAAGACAATCTTATATCTTGAAATTTTCGCGCGCAATTACGTTATTTTATAATACCGCAGGCAATTTTTTCTCCTGAATTTCCTGACGGCTGCGTGTGATAATCGTCAGGAGCGGAGTGGATAATTACGGGACAGCCTTTTACCTGCTCCGGCTGAAAACGATCTGTATATACGGCGCTCCACGCATAACCGTTATTGCTGAATAATGCTGGAAGATCACCGGTATGAAAAGGATGCTGAGTGTTGAGAAAATTAAGGTGTGAACCTGCGTTTGCAAACTGATCATCCGCATTTCCTCCGCAGTCAGTTCCATTATGGATATGCATCGCAAATACTCCGTTTTTCGTTGGCAGATCAAAAATTTCGGCAACTACCAGAGAGCCGTTGCAGGCTTTAAAAAACGAAACTGTTCCATGAAGTTTCGGGTATTTTGATGAACCGGAAATAATCGCCTTGCTGCATGGACACTGCAAAAGAAGCTTGCTGTTCACTGTAAACATATATAACCTCCATGTTGTAATTGTGATGTTATAAATAATATGCGGCTTGTTAAAAATGTATTACTTATGCAGAAGAAAGAGGCGGGTATAGCCGAAAAATAAGCGGGAAATACTCGCTTTAAATGCTTGTAATGTATATTATCTTATCGACCATGAAGAATTTGAATAGGAGTGAAGAATATGAGATGTCATTACAGAGAGAAAATATATGAGTGCGGAGATTATATGGAATCTCATATTTATCCTATATACAGAAAAGCGGGAGTGAAAAGAAAAAAGGCAAAGCCGACAAAAGAATGTCAGAAAAAGCTTAATCAGATTCATGCTGAGAATAACTGTATCAGAATAGTTAATGCAAATTTTACTTCTGCCGATATCAGGCTTGATTTGACGTATGACAATGTTCATCTTCCAATCAGCGACGAACAGGCTGCAAAGGAACTTACAAATTTTCTCAGACGTATTAAGCGTTATAGAAAAAAGAAAGGGCTATCTGATTTGAAATATATAGCTGTAACTGAAAAAGGAAAAAGAAGCGGCAGGTATCATCATCACCTGATAATTAACGGCGGATTAAGTCCGCAGGAGATATCCGAGTTATGGGACAGAGGATATGTCAGAATAGACGCGCTGCGATTCAATGAGGACGGGATAGCAGATTTGGTGAGATACATTTTGAAAAAGCCTTTGGTATCGAAGAAAAGGTGGAACTCTTCAAAGAACCTTATTCATCCTCAGCCTAAAGAGCGCGATGGAAGATTATCGGCATATAAAGTACGCGAACTTGCAAGAGATACGCAGAATAACCGGGAATACGAAAAATATTATGACGGGTATTATTTTTCCGGCGCTAAAGTTGTGTATAACGACACCAACGGCGGAGTGTACATATATGCAAGATTTTACAGAAAGGAGGCGGCATTTTGCAAAGCTGCAAATCGAGCGAGGAAATAGAACAGATAAGTTTATTCCGTTGGGCGGCGTTTGCCGAAAATATATATCCTGAATTGAAACTTATGTATCATGTTCCGAACGAGGGAAAAAGAAGCGCGGTAACAGGAAGCAGGCTAAAACAGGCAGGATTGAAGTCAGGAGTTCCCGATATCGTTCTTCCGGTTGCAAGAGGCGGATATATCGGATTGTATATTGAACTAAAATATGGCAGAAACAAAACAACTGCAAATCAGGAAATGTGGCTTAGAAATCTACGCGATCAGAATCATTTAACGGCTGTATGTTATGGCTGGGAGCAGGCAAGGGAGTTGATAGAAAAATATTTGAAGCTTTCACCGTCGTTTTGTGGGGTCATAAACAACAGAAGGGCTGAACATGGAAAGTGGCGATTGATTCATGATAGTTATGATAGAGTAAAAGAGTATAATTGCTCAAACTGTGATACCAATCACATTCGAGAATACAAGTTCTGCCCCAACTGCGGTGCGAGAATGGATGGAGGTAATACGAATGGAATTAATAAGTGAGCTAATGATTGAAGCAGTGAATAAGGCCGCAAAGGACTTCGCAGAATTTAGACGATGTATAGTTAATTTAACTGTACTCTTTATGGAGCAGGTAGTCCAATCTGCAATGATACTTTTAACAGATAATAAAAGAATCTTGCACCTTGCATTACATAATTCGAAAGCAAGAGTGAGAAAGAAGAATTTCAACCGAATCGTAAAGGAGATTAGACGATATGGGCAGAGAATTTAGTATGAAGCTGTATACAATAAAAAACATATTTTCAGGCGCACGTTTGAGAAACAACGACGGCGACATATGCATATTTCAATCTTATACGGCAGCTTACGTTTACATACAAGAACATCTATCTGAAAAGTATTGGGAAGTTGCGGAACTGTGGAGGTAGATAATGTGTTGTATCTCAATTATGAAGAATTACGAAGAGATTATCTCAAAATTCAATGCAGATATAATGAAATTCTTAGAGAAAAGGAAAATCTGTTTTTAAAGACTCAACCTCAAACAGCACGGTTTGGAACTGATTCATATATCAAAGGAGCTAAGGATAATTCCTTTGACAGTTATTTAATTGCAAAGGAACACAGATGTATTGACGCAAGACTGGAAGAAGCCAAAGCATTGTTAAACGATCTTAAGGAACTATTAAAAATTAAGGAGCAGGAATTGAGAAACAGCAAGGATTCTCACGACAAAATATACCGCATGAAGTATATAGACGGATATAAAACCATAAAAATAGCAACTGCATTAGGATATGACAAATCCTCTGTTTACAGAATATTACATATAATTGATGAAAATATTCGGAACGAAATTAAAGTTGCGACAAAATAAGAAAAAAGCGTGCTATAATTATATTATAGAAAGCAGGCGGAAAATATAACGGCTTTCCTGCATCACAGGAAAAGTGTCAGCGCCTTTGATGCAGTTCTAATCCGCCTTTTTATGAAATCTTCATGACATTGCAATACACTCTCTTGCAGAATGCCGTTTCCCGATTCAGAGAAGCGGCATTTCTGTAATCAATAAGGGGGGGAGTCTCCCCCGAAAAAAATCAAATTTGGAGTTCGGCAGTCAATGCTCAAATTTCTCGCTGAAAGGAGATGTTATTACGGAATACGGAATGCAGTATCTCAAACGCAAGCTAAACAGCAAAAAAACGAGAGTTGCGACGCGGTATCTATATTATGAAATGAAGAATTCGGCAAACGATCTGAGCGATATAATTCCCGAACGTCTGAAATGGCTGTCAGCGGTCGTCGGCTGGTGCGCGAAGTCGGTCGATACTCTTGCAGATCGCCTTGTGTTCGACGAATTTGCAGGCGACGAATTCTACTTCAACGAGATTTTTAGATTGAATAATATCGATATTCTTTTTGACAGCGCGATCTTGTCAGCTCTGATCTCGTCGTGCAGCTTTATCTACGTTGGCAGAGACGATGACGGCTATCCGTTTTTGCAGGTCATCGACGGCGGCAGTGCAACAGGAATTATGGATTCCGTGACGAATTTGCTTACAGAGGGCTATGCGGTTCTTGAAAAAGATCAATACGAAAAGCCGATTCTCGAAGCGTATTTCAGACCGTATCAAACGGACTATTACAAAAACGGCAAGATCGTCGACAGCATGAAGCATTCCGCGCCGTATGCTTTGCTTGTGCCGATAATTTACCGACCTGATGCCAAACGACCATTTGGTCGTTCGAGGATTTCTCGAACCTGTATGAGCGTTACTCAATCGGCAATGCGCACGTTGCGGAGGAGCGAAGTATCTGCGGAATTCTACAGCGTACCTCAAAAATATGTTCTTGGACTTTCGGAGGATGCGGAATTCAATAATAAAAAAGCCGCGCTGTCGAATTTTCTGAATTTCACCAAGGATGAAGATGGTGATAAGCCTACTGTTGGGCAATTTCAGCAGCAGAGCATGATGCCGTATGTTGAGCAATTGAAAATGCTCGCGTCGATTTTTGCGGGCGAAACGGGCTTGACAACAGACGATCTCGGCTTCTCAACGTCGAATCCCGCAAGCTCCGAAGCAATAAAGGCAAGTCACGAAAATCTGCGGCTTACCGCTCGGAAAGCCCAGCGAAGTTTCGGAACGGGATTCCTAAATGCAGGGTATCTCGCCGCCTGTGTTCGCGATAATATGGGCTATGAGCGCAAGGCGTTCTGCAATATCAAGCCCGTCTGGCTGCCGATCTTCGAACCCGACGCGTCAACTCTCGGAGTCATCGGCGACGCTATTCTGAAAATAAATCAAGCTGCGCCCGGATTCCTCGGAGCAGGCAATATCAAGCAGCTGACGGGATTGGAAAGCGATTCTGATGAGTGATATCAAGGATTGCATTTTCAATAAAATTCGTTCCGACCCTCAACTTCAAATCCTACTGAAAAAAATAAATTCGGGCAAGGCAGATTTCAAGGATACGTCGCTGTATGCCGATATTTTTTCGAAGATCATGGGGAGCGAGTTTTCACAGATCGTTATGGAGATTCCGCTTGATACAAGAGCGCAGCTTTGCACAGAACTTCTTCGCGGCAGTTACGATGATATTAACGAGGTCCTCGCGCAGGTGCAAGCTTCCATTGACACGGAAAAAGGTATAAAGATCGCGCCGCAGAAAGCCGAATTCCCCGAAGAACGAGTGCAAAAAATCGCTGATTCTCTCAAAGATGAAACCGTTCCCGACGAAACTGTTCAGCGACGAGCTGATACGGGTACAGCGAATGTTGCGAGATCGTTTCACGACGACTACATAAAGAAAAACGCGAAATTTCGCAGCAATGCTGGTCTGAAATGTTATCTCGAACGCGAAACGGACGGGAATTGCTGTCCTTGGTGTGCGGCTCTTGCAGGTCGATTTCTCGTGGGAGAGCATCCTCCCGATATTTTCAGGCGGCATGATAACTGTGGCTGTACTGTAGTTCTGATAGACGGCAAAACTCGTCAATACGCCTGGTCGAAAAAAACTTGGAGCAGAGAGGAAGAACAAGAATATCTGAAAAATCTCGATAAAGAGAAAAGGGCTAAACGTCTCAGTCATGAGCAGGCTAAGGCTTTGCAGGAGAAAAATTTGCCGAAATCCTTGACAAATGGGACGGGGAATGATAAAATAAAAGAAACAAGTCAAAAGCCTATTACGCCTATAACCGATAACGCTATCAATAGAGTTCCTAATGTGAAAATTTCCGGATATACCGATGAACAATGCGGATATATTCAAAATCAACACAAGGAACTGCTTGATTATTCAAGAAAAAATAATGAAAATAAGGAAGTCGCATTTGTGTTTGACAACTTCTTGAAAAATCGCAGAGAATTTACGGGTGCTGACGATAGGCTTGAATTCGGTGGTGCACTATATGGCAAAGATTTGTTTGTTATGCATAATCATCCGAGAAACAGCAGTTATTCTGCGACGGATATGATTTTTATATTACAGCATGATAATGTAAAAAGCTTTTCAATTGTAAAAAATAATGGCTCTGTAGAAGTTCTTACAAAATCTATAAATTATGATGCTGATATCCTAAAAAAAGACTTTGAAAGAATATTAAAGAAAAACGTTAAATCTGAAAATATAAGCGAATACGCCAAAGCAGTAAATAAGTTGCTTACAAAACATAGCCAAGAGGGAGGAATGTTTGAATGGATAAAATAAATTTCATTGACGGCTCATCAAAAGAACAAACAGAAGCTTTAAAAGAGTTTTTTGGACTTTCCTCCGATCAGTCTTTTCAAGATTTAGATGTTGACGAAAACGACGAAAATGAATAATCTCTAACCGCTCAGCAATGGGCGGTTTACTTAATAATGAAGATTCTAAAAAATCCTTGACTAACGGCGCGGATAGTGGTATAATAAATATAAAAGGGAGTGATGGTTTGAAAATCGATATGCAGTTCTTTGCTGAAAAAGACATAGAAAAGCAAGAATCTGGTTCGTTGATCAGAGCGATGCGAAAATATGAGCAGCGAATTGAAGAACATAAGTCATATATAGATAATCCAGAATCACACTGTCCTGATTGGAATAGCTACAGCGAACAGAAAAAAGCAGGACTTATACGCCATTGGAACAAGGAAATAAACAATTTCAGAGAGTCTATTCAAAACAGAATAGACGAATTAAAAAAAAGAGGTGAGTATGATGAATAAACAGCTTACTACAGCGGAACTCGAATTTGTTATTGCACGAGTTCTTAAAAATGCAGAAGAAATCTCCGAAGAAAGCAAAACTGAAAGCGGCGATTTTATTGACGGAAAAAAGCTTGCATATTATGAGATTCTCGATACTATCAGAAACGAACTTGATGTAAGAGATATTGATACAAAACAGCTTGGCTTAGACTCTGTTTTGGAAGAATTGATTTGAATAATTTTTAAACCGCCCGCAAAAAGGCGGTTTTCTTATACCTAAACGGAGGAAATCACATGGCGAAACCGAACCTGCGACCTGATCACAACGGAACGCAGAGAGCCGCGTTTGAATCGGCGAAAAAGAAAATATTCGCGACGCAGACGGTATGCGGAATTTGCGGAAAGCCCGTAGATTTCGGGTTCAAATTTCCACATCCGCTAAGCCCGTGCATAGATCATATTTTCCCCGTGGCAAAAGGCGGGCATCCGTCGGCGATCGAGAATTTACAGCTTGCGCATATGTGCTGTAATCGGCAAAAATCCGATAAGCTTATTGAGAAACAGCGTTTTGAAGATGATGTGAAGCTTGTATCAAACAGAATGCTTCCGCAGACGTTCGACTGGAAAAATTTATAGTTGTACCGTGCAGTTTTGCGCGGTTTTTTCATAAGAAAGGAGCTTGCAATGAGCGAAAAACGCCTTGGCAGACAAACTCCTACAAGCTCCGTAGTTTTACCGTATACGCAGTCTTTGGGAGGCGATGCAATTGAGATATATAACAAATCGGGGCGTACCGCCTTAGAGTGGCAGGAGCGCATGACCGAGGATATAATGGCGCTGAACGATGAAAAATTGTGGGTGCATATGAAATTCGGCTGGTCTGTTCCGAGAAGAAACGGAAAATCCGAAATACTCATCATAAGGGCAATATACGGCGTTTCTCACGGCGAGAGGGTGCTGTATACCGCCCATCGTACTACCACCTCGCACAACGCTTGGGAGAAGATCATCGAGCGGCTTTCGAAAGCGGGATTCAAAGAGGGCGAAGACTTCAAAACTACGAAGCAGTTCGGTTTGGAGCGCATTCAATGGCTTAAAGACGGCGAGGGGATAATAAATTTCCGCACGCGTTCGAGCAAGGGCGGTCTCGGCGAGGGCTACGATCTTTTGATAATCGATGAGGCGCAGGAATACACCTCCGATCAGGAATCCGCACTGAAATACGTTGTTACCGACAGTAAAAATCCGCAGACGCTTATGTGCGGAACTCCGCCTACCGTGGTATCTTCGGGAACTGTTTTTCTTGAATACCGCAAAGCCACTTATACGGGTGAAAACGCGGATTCGGGTTGGGCGGAATGGAGCGTTCCTAAGCTTAGCAATGTTCATGATGTTGAATTGTGGTATGAAACGAATCCGTCGCTCGGTTCGGTTTTAAGCGAGAGAACTATCCGTTCCGAACTTGGCGGCGATCAGGTCGATGATAACATTCAGCGTTTGGGATTATGGCTGAAATATAATCAGAAATCGGCTATATCTCTTGAAGAATGGAGAGCGGTAGAAACTGCCGATATACCGAAATTAAAGGCGAACGCGCGTCTTTATTTCGGCGCGAAATATTCAAAGATCAGTGGAAACGTTTCGCTTGCCGTTGCCGTTAAAACCGATGACGGCAAAATTTTTGTTGAGGCTGTCGACTGTCGGAATATTCGCGGCGGAAATGGTTGGATAATTGAATATCTACGGAATCCGAAAGCGGCGAAAATCGCGGTTGACGGAGCAGGAAATCAAGATATTCTTGTCGAAGAAATGAAGAATGCGTTTGTGAAATGCAAGGCGATTCTGCCGACGGTCAAAGAAGTTATCAATGCAAATGCTCTTCTTGAAAAAAATCTTTTTGACAGCAGGATTTGCCATAAGGGACAGCCGGCTCTTACGCAGGCGATCTCAAACTGCGAGCATCGTGCTATCAGAAACGCGGGCGGATTCGGGTATTCGTCAATTTTAGAGGGTGCGGATGTTTCGCTTATTGAAGCCGTATCGCTTGCACATTGGCTTTGCGCCAACTCAAAGGAAAACTTTAAACAAAAAATCAGTTATTAGGAGGACTTATGGAACAGGAATTCACGGCTATAACCTCGCAGGAAGATTTCGACAACGCCGTAAAAGACAGGCTTGAAGCTAATACAGCGGCGATCACGGAAGAGGTAACGAAGCGGTTCGAGGGATATTTATCTCCCGATGAAGTATCGAAACTCAATGAAAAAATCAGCGAAAACGCTACTACCATTGCCGATCTTACAGCCAAAAACAAGGCTTACGAGATTAGCTCGGCGAAGATGAAGATCGCGCTTGAATCGGGAATTCCCTTTGAACTTGCGGAAAAGCTGTCAGGTGAAACGGAAAAAGATATCAGGGCGGATGCTGAGAAAATGGCTAAATACCTCGCGAAACCGAATGCTTCGCCGAAGTTTTCAAGCGAATCTCCCGTAAAAAGTACGGAAGAAGCGGCATATTTATCAATGCTTAAAAATATTAACGACAGATAAGGAGATTTTTTATGAGCAAGATCACAACATCATCAACTCTTTTCAAGCCCGAACTTGTTACGCAGATGTTCAACAAGGTCAAGGGACATTCTTCTCTTGCGAAGCTTTCGGGAGCAGTTCCCATGCCGTTTGCAGGCGTTGACACATTTATTTTCAGCATGGACGGCGAGGCTTCTATTGTCGGCGAGGGCGGCAATAAACCCGCAGGAGAAGCCGCTTTCGAAAACGTCACCATTAAGCCGATCAAGTTCGTTTATCAGCATCGCGTTACGGACGAGTTCACCAAACTTTCAGAGGAAAAGCAGCTTCCCTATCTTGAAGCATTTTCGGATGGATTCGCCAAAAAGATCGCGCGTGCGCTTGATATTGCGGCGATTCACGACGTAAATCCCTATGACGGCGCAGCTTCGGCAACAGTCGGAAACAACTGCTTTGATAAGGCGGTAACGCTTACCGCAACCTTTTCAACCTCTGCTCCCGATGATAATATTGATTCCGCGGTCGCTCTTATCCAGACTGCCGACGGCGATATTTCGGGAATCGCAATGTCTCCTGCATTTGGAGCGGCACTCGGCGCGATGAAAACTGCGGATTCGCATTTGCCAATGTATCCTGAATTCAGATTCGGCGCAAATCCCGCGTCGTTCGGCGGCATGGCTTCCGATGTAAATAATACGGTATCGTTCGGAAACAGTCTTGACAGGGCTATTGTCGGAGACTTCGCAAACGCTTTTAAATGGGGATATTCTGAAAACATTCCTCTTGAGATCATCGAATACGGCGACCCCGACGGTCAAGGCGATCTAAAGCGTACAAATCAGATAGTACTCAGATCGGAGGCGTATATCGGCTGGGGAATTCTCAATAAAAATTCGTTTGCGATTATTGCCGCAGCAGCTTCTCAGAGCAATTCGGAAACGGGTAAAATTACATGATTAACTCAAATTTTGCCGATGTCAGCGATCTGAAAATCCTTGGAATCTTAATGACGCCGCAGCAGGAAGAAGCCGCCGAAGTGTTGATCTCGGCGGCTTGTGCTAAATTGAGATTGATATGCAAAAAATACGGTAAAAATCCCGATGAAATGCAGGCTGACGAAGATATGGCTATTGTCATGAAAAATACCGTGATACAGGCTGTATATCGAGCTTTGAGCAGTATTTCGGATTCCGCGCCGTCGGTCTCGCAAGCGTCACAGTCGGCGTTGGGATACAGCGTTTCGATGACGTATCTTAATGCGGGACAGTCCGTTTATTTTATGCGAAATGAGCTGAAAGACCTTGGACTTATGCGGCAGACTTACGGCGGTCTGGAGGTGTATTCGGATGAAGCAGCTGATTAAGGGAAGCGACGTGATATTATGGGATAACGGCATTCCCGAAACGATTTCCAATGTTCTTATCGGCGAACCGAATTCGCAGGATATGACGAATTTTTCAGATGAAAGCGGATTGATAACATACATTCTCGCGATTCCAAAAGGCGATTCTCACGTCTGGACAGATCGGAAAATCAGCTTTTTCGGTGAGAATTTCCGCACGATGGCTATTCGATTCAGGGAATCGAGGAGAACATTCCGCTTGCATGGCATAAAAAAGTCAAGGTGCAGCGACTTGTTACAAATGCTGATATTACTATTTTTGAACGTGATACTTTTGCGAAGCATATATTTAAAGACGCGCATTACAGCGATCAGCGAAGCCGTAAATTCGCCAAAGACGGCATAAAATCAGACGGCGAAGCAAGCGTTCATATTTTCGCGGTCAATTCTCCCGATTCTTCATATACGCCCAAAATCGGCGATATAGCAGTAAAAGGAGCGTGCGAATTTGAATTTGACGTTGCAAGCGAGAAGAGCATTTCCGAAAGCATGGCGGAATTCCGCAAACTTTATTCCGATTACGGCGTTATAAAATCGATTGATATCAAGATTTACGGAACGCTGCCCGACTATATTTTTACAATGAGGTGATCTTATGAGTGGTGGAGCGATAATTGCCAAAATTGCCCTTGATTTCGTGCTAAATAAGGCTGCAAACAAGCTTCGCGAGGAAGATTTTGAAAAGGCTCAGGAGTACATCGACAACGAATGTGTTGAAAAAATGATGCCATATATTCCCGTTGCGATTCCGAGTTATTCAAATGCGGAGACCCTTAAAAATTCGGTTCAAATTGCAGAACCGGGGCGAATAATTTTTACGGCTCCTTTTGCAAAACACCGCTATTATCAGCGGTGGAGATCGCGCATTACTGGCAATCCCGACGGTGCAAGCTATTGGTTTGAGGTCATGAAAGATCGGCACGCCGATGAAATTTTAAGAGGCGCGCAGAAGATAATGAGGTAAGTGTGAATATAATCGAAAAAGCGCGCGATATTCTCGCAAAATTCCCGAGAATCAGCGAGATTTGCAACGAGGTGCATATAGATTTTGCCGATACGAATCCGACAAGCTATGGTTTGTCGTCGATTGGCGATACTCTTGTAAAAAAGGATATTCTCGGAAATCAGAGGCGTAAACACAGTTTTATGCTTTATTCGACGTTTAGTGGCATAAACGATTACGAGAGATTGAGCAACAGCAGCGCGATCCTTGAATTATCGGCATGGCTTGAAATGCAGAAAGGCGCGGCTGTCACAAGCGTTATCGGCGATAAGGAATACGGCGGCGAAATTCTGGAGATCAAGGCGTCCAACGGAATGCTGTATGCAGTACCGCAGGAAAACAACATAGACGGGATGCAGTATCAACTGCAAATAAACGCCGAATATTCGGCAGAAACGGGAGATTGATATGGAAACTTTAAAATTTGACGAAGGTTATCGCGAATACGATGTGAACGGAGATAAAAGCAGGATAATTCGTTTTCGGGTAGACCCGAATCTTAAAGAGCGTATTGAAAAAGCGATGGCGGATATCGATAAATTACGCGAAAAATACGGCAAAATGAGCGGCAGCGATCTGTACAAGGCAGGCGTAGAATTCCGCGAGATAATCAATGCTGCGTTCGATTCGGATATCTGCACGCCTGCTTTCGGAAATGCAAGTCCGTTTGCGCTCTTGAAAAACGGAAAAGCCCTGTACGAAGCTTTTCTGGAAGCCCTTCTTCCTGCTCTGGAAAAGGAATTCAAGGCGGTTCAGAGCGAAATACGCCCCGAAGTGCAGAAATATTTGGGTGAAGATTCATGATCGGGGAACTGCCGACAAGTTTGAAAATAGGCGGAAAGAATTATCCCATAAACTCGGATTTTCGGGTAATGTTAAATATTTACGCGGCGTTCGGCGACCCTGAACTGACGAACGCCGAGAAATGCTACATATGCATGAAACGCCTGTATATCGACTTTGAGAGCATTCCCAAAGAGCATATGCAGGAAGCTGCCGACAAGGCTTATTGGTTTGCGGAGGGCGGTCGAAAAACTCCCACAAGCAGCGTTTCGAGGGCTAAAATCCTCGACTGGGAACAGGACGAGGGAATAATTTTTCCTGCGATAAATAAGGCGGCAGGCTGCGAAACCCGTGCGCTGCCTTATCTGCATTGGTGGAGTTTTCTCGGATATTTCGGGGAGATCGGCGAGGGCTTATTTTCGCAGGTCGTCCATATCCGCAGTAAAAAAGCGCGCGGAAAAAAGCTTGAAAAATGGGAAAGCGAGTTCTTCCGCGAAAATAAAGAACTCATTGAAATAAAGACAAAATACACGAAAGAAGAGCAGGAGGAGCGCGATCGGCTCAACGCGCTGCTCGGGTAGGAGGAAAAAATGAAAGCAGAAAGAAGATATTTAGTGCATTTTATCGACGCAAATCCCCTCGGCGACCCTGCGACGGCGGTCACGGACAGCACGAATTACGTGCGTCTGGGTAAGGATTTGGAGGAATATATGGAAAATCTCAATCCGAGCGTCGAGACGAAAAAGAATATCTGGGGCGAAACTTCGGTGATCCACAGCGGTTATGAAGTGAGTTCCGACGTCGACCCTTATCTTATCGAGCTGAACGCGGCTGAATCAACCTCGAATCCCGACGTCCCCGAAGTTCTGGGCGAAAAACTCATGGATATCGCTAATAACCGCCGCACGGGCGCAGGCTGTCAGACTACGAAAGTTGACATTCTCATCGACGGCGGCGGAAGAGTCATCTGGGCGTACCGCGAGAACGTTTACGTTGTTCCGAACAGCATAGGCGGCGATACTTCAGGAATTTCTGTGCCGTTTACGATACACAACAACGGCGGACGAGTCAAGGGGAATTTCGATCTCAAAACAAAAACTTTCACAGTCCCCACAACAGTTGATCTCAACAAATAATAAGGAGGCTTCGCTATGGCTGACGGCACTCTGGTATTCAGCACAAAGCTGCTTGCCGAAGGTTTTAAAGCTGGCGTGGAAAAAATCAACGAAGGCTTGGGCGGTCTGAAAGGAAAACTTTCGTCTTTAAGCAAGGCTATAGGCGCGGTTTTTGGCGTGAATTGGTTTGTTTCGACAGTGAAAGGCATAAATAAAATTTATGGTGAACTGCGCGGAGTTACCGAAAGCTTGACGCCGTTAATAAGAGCGTCGGCAACAGTCAACGCGCTTAATGCACAAATGGAGCAGACTTTTGGGACGTTCCTTGAATCGGCAAACACAGCAATTAGTCGTGTTGCTGATTCAAGCGGCATACTTGAATCACGCCTGCGCGGCGTCGGTACGCAAATATACGCATTTGCAAAGGCAGGCGGCATGGATTCAGTTACGGCGCTGCGGCTAATGGAAGACGCGTTACAAGTTGCTGCCGACAGCGCGGCGTATTACGATCGTTCTCTTGACGATACTGCCGAAAGCTTAAGGTCGTTCCTGAAAGGCTTGTACATGAACGACGCGGCGTTAGGCGTATCATGTACGGAAATCACGCGAAACACCATGGCAAACAAGCTTTACGGGAAATCATATATGCAGCTTTCGGAAGCTCAGAAACAGTTAACACTCTTGCAAATGGTAAAAGAGGCAAACGATCTTTCGGGAGCAACAGGTCAGGCGGCAAGAGAGGCGCAAAACTGGGAAAACGTCACGGGAAATCTTAACGCGGCGTGGCGGCAGCTTTTGGCAGCTCTCGGTCAGCCCGTATTGATGATAGCGATCGACGGCGTGCAGCGCATGACTGCGGCGGTCGAAATGCTGGCAAAATGGGCGGGCGCGGCAGTCGACGCAATGTCTGAACTTTTCGGGTGGGAATCCTCGCAAACCGCCGCAATATCGCAAAATATAGCCGACAGCGCAGAGAATCAGAACGCGCTTACGGAAGCGGTCGCCGAGACGGAAAAGGCGCAGAAAGGCAGTCTTGCGGCATTTGACGAGCTGAATATCCTGACTTCTAAAAGCGCAGATAACGCCGATGATTCGGGAAATCCCGGAACTGCGGCAATAATTCCGACTGTTTCGGGGAATGCCGTTGAAAAAGCTGCCGACGATCTCAAAAAGCGTTTTGAAAATCTGCTCGAACCCATAAAAATAGCGTGGGAGGACGAATCGCCGGCAATATTCGAGAACGCGAAACGAGCAATTAACGCCATAAAATCGCTGATTCTCTCAATCGGCGACAGCATCGAGGAAGTGTTTACAAACGGCTCGGGAGAACAGCTTGCGCGGAATATCTTCAAAATTTTCGGGAATATTCTCGGAATTATCGGCGATATCGCGATCGCGCTTGAAAACGCTTGGAACAGCGACGGAACGGGTACGGCTCTGGTGCAGTCGTACGTCGATTTGTGGACGGCGCTGACAGGCGTCGTCAACCGCTTTGCCAAGAGTTTTCGTGAAGTCTGGAACAGCGGCGCAGGCGTTGCTCTGATGAAAAATATCCTAAAAATCATCACGGGAATCAATAAAACTGCGTCGAATCTTGTTGAAAATTTCGCGAAAGCATGGGAAGAATCGGACGTTGGGAAGCGGATTCTGACTATAATTTTCGAGATGCTCAACAAGGCGGTCGGCACTATCGCAAACTGCGCGAAAAAAGCCGCAGAATGGGCTTCGACGATAGATTTCGCACCGCTGCTTGAATCCGTGCTTGAACTTCTGAATTCTATCAAACCGATCTGGGACGCGGTCTGGAACGGCGTAGAATGGGCGTTTCAGTACGTTATTTTGCCATATCTGAAAACCTTGATAGAAAATAGACTGCCCGGAATAATTTTATTTATATCGTCGCTTTTCGATACGCTTGACGGATTTTTTACATGGCTCGGCAATGTTTTTGCAGGTATACCGGGATTTATCTCGAATTTATGGGGAAAATTAGAAGAATTCGGGGGCTGGCTCTACGAAAAAGGCGCGGCGGTTATTGACTGGTTCGGCGAAAAATGGAACGGTATCAAGGAAATATTCGCGGGCGTCGGCGAGTGGTTCACGGGAAAATTCATAGAAGCGCATGACGGAATCACAGGCGTATTTTCGGGAATCGGCGGCTGGTTCGGCGACCGCTGGGAAAATATCAAGGAGAAATTCGAGATCGTCGGCGAATGGTTCGGCAAATGTTTTGACGAAGCCGTGAGTTGGATAAAGGAAACATTCACGCCCATTGTCAGCTTTTTTGACGGTATATGGACAAAAATCAAGAATATATTTGCAAAGGTCGGCGAATGGTTCGGAGAGAAATTCAAAGCGGCTTGGGATAAAATCACGGAGATATTCGATAAGGCGAAGAAGTATTTTTCGGAAATCCGGGACGCTGTTAAAGACGTGTTCAATTCCATAGGCGGCTGGTTCGGCAATAAATTTCAGGAGGCTTGGGATAAGATAACCGCTGTTTTCGACGGCGCAAAGGCTTATTTCTCGGCAGTCTGGGAGGGCATAAAGGGCGTTTTCAGCCATATCACGGACTGGTTCAGGGAAAAATTTACGGAAGCTTGGGAAGCCGTAAAATACGTATTCAGCAGCGGCGGAGCGATCTTCGACGGCATTGTGGACGGAATTTTCAACGTGTTCCGCGATGTTGTGAACGGGCTTATCTACGGCATAAACTGCATTATCTGGGAGCCTTTCAACGCTATAAATTATGCTCTCGACAGCATTCGCGGCGTTGAGATCATGGGATTTGCGCCGTTTGAATGGCTGCCGCCGATAACTATTCCGCAGATTCCATATCTTGCACAAGGCACGGTAGTTTCTGCGAATTACGGCAATTTTCTGGCTGTTTTAGGCGATAACAAGCGCGAAGCCGAAGTCGTATCGCCTATATCCAGCATCGAAAAAGCTGTTGAAAACGTACTTTCACGTCAAGGTATGCCGAAAGAGATCACGGTCGTCACATATCTTTATCCAAACAGCGCGGCGTATCGCCGTGAGATAATAAAA
>CAJTLC010000030.1 GCA_910576995.1 uncultured Ruminococcus sp. | reverse complement strand
GTTCACAACCGGACAAATCTCCATACTCTGCCCTGACATTTACTGGTACTCCACGGTTTCCCAAATGGCGTATTACAGCCATGTTACGGGCGGATTCACCTTTCCGTTCCCGACAGAAGAAAATCCTGAACCGTTTACCCTCGGACGATACAATACAAATAACATCATGGAGATCACCAACGACGGCGATGAAACGGGATTCACACTTGAAATTGAAGCCCTTGAAGATGCCCGTTCTCCCACGCTTTACAATGCCGATACGGACGAATATCTGCAAATTACCGGCGATTTGCAAGCCGGAGACATTATCACTGTGACGACCAAAACAGGCAATAAAACTGTAACGCTGAATCGTGGCGGCGTAAGGAGCAATATCATCAATCGCCTTGTTTCCGGCTCAACTTGGCTGACCTTGCGTGAGGGCAAAAACCGTTTTTACTTGCGTGGCACGGGGCTGAATAATCTGAAAGTAAGAATCGTCCACACCAACGCATATCTGGGGGTATAAGATGCAAATTGAAGTGTATAAAATGACGGCAGATGGCGATAATCTGACCATTTCTCTTGAAGCGATTTGTGACAGTTTTTCAAGTCTGCTTTGGGATATTGAATACTACCAGTGCGGCAGTTTTGAGGTGTATATTGCAGCCAATCCGCAGAATATCGCTATTTTTCAGACGGGGCGAATTGTCGGGCGTGATGATGATAGCGAGCATTTCGGGATTATCGAATCTGTTAAAATTGAAACGGATGCTGAAAATGGTGACTATCTGACGGTTACAGGGCGATTTCTCATGTGTCTGCTGGAACGCAGAATTATTTACCCGACGCTTTCATTTACAAGCAAAAAAAGCTATGGCGAAATGGTGCAAACTGCGATAAAAAATAATTGTTTGATGTCGGATTCTCGCCGTATTCCGGGACTTTCGCTTGGTACGGTGTCGGGGGATTGCTGGAAAAGACTGGCAACTTTGCAAGTCAGCTATGACAACCTTATGGAATGGATTTACAAAATATGTGAGAAAATCGGCGGCACTGCAAATATCCGCCTTGTAAAAAACAGCGGCGAAAAATACAAAATGGTTCTTGATTTATCCGAGGGAACTGATCGCAGCATTATGCAGGACGAAAATCCTCACATCATATTTTCCGATGCATACAGCAATCTGCTGTCGTTTTCTTATGCGGAAGATTTCAGTATTCAGCGGAATTTCGCATATATCCTTGGCAAAGGCGAGGGCGAAGAACGCAAACGAACAGTGTATTTTGACGGTGATGAGCCGTCTTTTTTAATGCGTTATGAGGTCTATGCCGACGCAAAAGATATGGCGGACGAACAGCAGGAAAACGGCGAAACAAAGCCAATTTCGGAAGAAGAGTATCTTGAATTGCTGAAGGAACGTGGCAAAGAAAAAATCATTCTACCGCTGACTGCTTCGGAGTCACAAATTGCCGTACAGTCGATGCAGTTCCAGTATAGCACGGACTATTTTGTCGGCGATTATGTGACAGTGGAACACCAGCGATTTGGCTTAACACAGCCGAAAATACAGCTAATCGGAATGATAGAAAGTTTCGACCGGAACGGAAGAAATCTCACACCAACTTTCAAAGGAGGAGTTTAAATGGCATTTTACAGCGGATTTTTTAATTCAAAAGGACTGGACAGAACCTATACCGCCGAGAATTTCTGTGACTATCTCGGCAGCATTATTTGCAACGGGATTCAGGATAATTATGGTGACTGTTTTGCAATTACAGCAAACGGCGATCAGACGATAACAATCGGGTCGGGAAAGGCTTGGATCAACGGTCATTATTTCATTAATGATACTTCGCATACGTTGGATTTGTCCAAATATGTGGACGAATCTTTGAACAAATATCTCATCATCGGAATTTACTGCGACACAAGCGATTCCGTGCGAAAATGCGACATGGAAGTGAAAGCAGGAACGGCAGAAACATCGCCTATGATTCCTGGATTTACTAACACGAAAACAAGAACGTATCTTACGCTTGCTTCGATTTATCTGCGTGCCGGAACGACTGAAATCAAGCAGTCAAACATCTCTGACTACCGGGATAGCAACACCAGATGCGGCTATGTCAGGTGCATTCTGGGCAAATGCAAGGTGACAGATATGCTGTCACAGCTTGCCGAAATCACAGAACAAATGAAAAACTACAATACAACTGTTCTTCAATTGACCAATCAGGTGGCTGAACTGACAGGAAAGGTTGATGAAATTACAGGAGATGTCGTTTCAGTCGGCAAATGCGGAGATGATATCAATTATGTTCTGTATTCGGACGGCAAGCTGATTCTCAAAGGTACGGGAGAAATGTATGATTACGCAAGCGCACTCGAAACAAGCGGTGAAAAATCTCCGTTTTATGAGAATGACAAAATTAAATCTGTGGTTATTTCAGAAGGCATCACATCTGTTGGGGAATTTGCCTTTATTTACTGCAACAACCTGAAATCGGCAACACTTCCGACTACACTTACAAAAATCAAAAGAAATGGCTTTATGCCGCATATTGATGAGTATATCGTCCATCAAAATCTCTATGGACTTACGGAAATCACAATTCCTGCCAACGTGACCGAAATCGGAAAATACGCTTTTTCAGGAACAGCAATACAATCGCTCTCAATTCCTGAATCCGTCGCAGCAGTCGGTGAAGGTGCATTTGGTGAATGCCAGAACCTCGAAACTGTTCGTTACAGCGGAAAAGTTATCGGTGACAGAATGTTCGTGCGTTGTTTGAAATTGAAGAATTTCACCATAACCAAAAGCACAAAAGAGATTGTCGGCGGCTGTTTCAATTACTGCGAAAATCTCACGTTTATTACCTATGAAGGCACTCTTGCTGATTGGGCAGAGGTCTCGAAATGCTCCAACTGGGACGGTAACGCCGGTCAGATGCCCGGAAATATGCACAAGGTGCAGTGCCTTGACGGATATATGCAGTATGACAGCGAAACACAAGAATGGTCGGAGGTACGTGAATAATGTGGAAATTCCTTGTAAAAAATCAGAGTATTGAGATTCTGGAACGTGAGGTGCTGGCGGATCACCAGATTCAATATGTGCAGTTTAAATTCACTTTTGACGGCGACTGGAAAAAGTTTCACAAGGTGGTGCAGTTTTCGCAGTGCGATGAGGTATATTCTCTCGTTCTCGGATTTGACGGTACGACCTGCTATCTCCCTGCGGAGCTTCATGTGGGTGCTGTGAAGATGAGCGTTTTCGGTTATGATGCGGAATCGGATACAACTATAAGGGCTACCACTGTTCCAGTAACTCTGAATATCCGTGAATCCGGATTTGTGGGCGACGATGATACGCCAATTCCTCCAACGCCCGATTTGTACACGCAATTGCTAAAGAAAATCTCCGAAATTCAGGCAGGAATTGACGGAAAAGATGGTCTTTCAGCTTATGAAATCGCCAAAGAAAATGGCTTTGTGGGGACAGTTACGGAATGGCTGGAAAGCCTGAAAGGTGCTGACGGATTGCCCGGAAAAGACGGTGTTGATGGCAAAAACGGCATTGATGGTAAGGACGGCAGAGACGGTCGTGACGGTGTGGACGGAGTAACTCCGGATATGTCGGAATATCCGACCACTTCCGCCGTGGAACTTATCATTCAGAAAGTTACAAATCCGCTTTCTTTGAAGTCTCATGAGCATGAAAACAAGACCATTTTAGACGCAATTACAGCAAGTTACACATTGGAGGAACAACAGAAATTGGCGGATTTTCAGCCGTCTGACTATGCAACAAAGCAGGCTCTTGCGGATGAGGCTTTGTCAATCCGTGAGAGCATGATTCCGCTGACAAGAGAATTGCATTCCCACGAAAATATGGCTGTGCTTGATTCGATTACGGCTGAACAAGTGGCTATGTTTGGCGATTTGCAGCAATTTCAGGACAGCACGAAATATGAGATTCAGACGATCAACGAGGAGCTTTTCACGCTCAATTCTCAGCGGCATACGCATGAGAACAAAGAAATTCTTGATTCATTAACGGCTGAACAAGTCGCTCTGTTAGCTGGTTTACAGCAGTTTGAGGATAGCACAAAATATGATATCCAGACCTTGCAGGAGTCTGTTTCGCCTGTCATTTCTCAGGCACATTGGCATCATAATCTGACAACGCTTAACAGCATTACTGCGGCAAAGTTGACAGAATGGGACAGCATCACAAATCTGAAAACACGTGTCAACGTCATTTCCACGGAGCTTACGGTTTTCAAGGGAAAGTGTGATAACAATTCCGCCGGAATCGTTTCCAACGAGAAAAATATCGCCAATCTCCTGCAAACGGTGGAATCCCTGCAAGCTCAGATTGACAATCTGCACTCTGCTGATACTGCTGTCACACTGTTTCATTCCGGCACAGATGCACTGTCAACCTACGGCGAGAAAATCTACACTTTCTACAATGACGGTTATCGTTCTCTGAACGGCTTTTCGGAGTCCTACCCTAATTTCTGTTCTGCTGACAATGACTATGCTTTATTTTACAATCAATCTGACTTCAACTGGGGAGCGATTATTTACACTATGTGTACGGACTCAGTGCGTATTACGCCGACAAAATCCCTGCTTATCAGCTATCGCTCCGGAGCATCGGATACAGCAGAAATGTGGTTAGTGCCGAAGAGTTCTCAGACGATGCAGCCTTCCGAAACAGCAAGATTTATTTATGAAGAAATTCAGAAAGGCAATGCAGTTACTGTGCCGTTCAACTGGCTGCAATCTGCGGATAATTATACTTCCGTGCTTCTGCCTTGTGAGAACATTGCAAGCGGCGATTATTACCTTGCGTGGAAGGCGGTAACTGACAATACGCACCCATATATCCGAAATATTAAGGTTCTGGAGGTTTCGTAAATGAAAAAACAGTCAAGGGGGAATCATATGAAAGAAAATATTTGCACTGCCGCCGGAATGATCGGCGGCTTTTTTGCGGCTCTGCTTGGCGGTTGGGATACGGCAATGATCACGCTGGTGATTTTTATGGCAGTCGATTTTACAACCGGACTAATCTCCGCAGCGTTGGGCAAATCCAAGCACAGCAAGACCGGCAGACTCAGTTCCAAATCCGGCTGGTATGGTCTTGCGAAAAAATTCTGCACTCTGCTTATCATTGTCGTTGCAGTTCGTGTAGACATTCTCATTGGTACGACATACGTTCGTGATGCAACTTGCATCGGCTTTTGCATGAATGAACTGCTGTCAATCATTGAGAACACCAGTTTGATTGGGATTCCCTATCCTGATGCAATCAAAAAGGGCATCGAGGTTCTGCAAAAGAAAACAAGCAAAATGGACAGCAGTTTCCAGCAGATGATCGACGCTCTGGACGGAGAAGAAGAGGAAAATAAGGAGGAAGAGAAGCATGATTAAAAAGTTTGAATCCGGCGATAAATCGCAGCTTTCACCCCATTTCAATGTGCAGGAATTCAAGTGCAAATGCGGTAAGGAGCATGAAATTTTGCTCAGTACGGAACTCGTGGACAAGCTGGAAAAACTGTACTCTGCCCTGAACTGCTCTAAAATTATTGTGACCTCCGGTTACAGATGTACTGCTCATGATAAAAATGTGGGAGGTTCAGGTTCCGGACAGCATACCAAAGGCAATGCGGCGGATATCTGCTGTTACAGTCAGGATGGGCAGCCGATCAGCAGCAAAACAGTCTGCTGCAAGGCGCAGGATATCGGATTTGGCGGCATCGCCAATATCACGGCTGACTACCAATACACCCATGTGGACGTTCGTACTGGTTCAAAATGGTACGGCGACGAGACAAAAGGCAACAGTACAGTGACAAGCGATTTTTACAGCTATTTCGGAGTTTCCAAGAACAACGAACCTCTGATGAAAGGCATTGATGTCAGCGTTCACAATGGTAATATTAACTGGCAGAAAGTGAAAAATGCCGGAATCCAATTTGCCATTCTTCGTGCTGGGTACGGGCGTGAACTCTCGCAAAAATATGCGAAATTTGAGGAGAATTACAGAAATGCAAAGGTGGCTGGTATTCCGGTAGGTGCTTACTGGTATTCTTACGCCATGACCGAAGATGAGGCAAGGCTGGAAGCCGATGTGTTCTTATCAGTTATCAAGGGTAAACAGTTTGAAATGCCCGTATACTTTGATTTAGAGGAGAAAAAGCAGTTTGATCTTGGCAAGGAAAAGGTTTCTGCGATTATGAGAGCATTTCTTGAAAAGGTTGAAAAAGCCGGGTATTTTGTAGGCTTGTACGGTTCTGCATCTTCGCTCACGACGCATACCGCAGATGACATCAAATCCCGTTACACTATCTGGCTGGCACATTGGACTGATAAGACCAATTACAGCGGTGCTTATGGCATTTGGCAATATTCCTCTGGGGGAACGGTTGACGGTATCTCCGGCAATGTCGATCTTGACACAGCCTATACTGATTTCCCTGCTATTATCAAGAATAAAAAACTGAACGGTTTCGGTAATGAGCAGATTTCCACGCCTGAACCCGATGCCACTTCCGCCAATGTAACTGTGAAAATTGGGGACAAAATCTACAAAGGAACGCTTATCAAATCCTAATTTTATGGGCAGGACAACCTGCCCTTTACATATTTATCAGGGGGTGCTGAACATAGACTGAAAATCCGGAGGTGCTATATGGAACAGCAGAAAATTATTGACGAAATAAATTATCATAAGGCACAGAAAATCACTGAACTGCTCTACAAAAACGGTCTGATTTCCTTTGTCGAGTATGACAAATTAACTGAATTAAACCGCCAATCTTTCTCCCCTCTTTTCGTGGATTTATTGCCGAAAACACTTGAAATATCGACGAAAACGAGTTAATATGAACACTACGAAAGGAGGATATCGCGTGGGAAAAGTAAGAAAAATTGAAGCAACAAAACCCGTTGTGACAGCCCAGAAAAAACTGCGTGTTGCCGCCTATTGCCGTGTGTCCACCGATCATTCCGACCAGCTTGAAAGCCTTGAGACGCAGAAAGCACATTACGATTCATGGATACGGCTGCATACGGACTGGGAATTTGCCGGTCTTTACTATGATACCGGAATTACGGGAACAAAAGCGGAAATTCGTGAGGGACTGCAAAACCTTTTGACGGCGTGCCGTATGGGCAAGATAGATCATATTCTCGTGAAATCGATCAGCCGTTTTTCCAGAAATACAACGGATTGTCTTACGATTGTAAGGGAGTTGCAGAACCTTGGTGTCACGATATATTTTGAAAAGGAAAACGTCAACACCGGAGAAATGGAAGGTGAGTTGATCCTTGCCATACTCAGCAGTATGGCGGAGGACGAGTCCGCATCTATCTCGATGAATGAAAAATGGTCGATCCAGCGTAGAATGGCGGCGGGGAAATATAAGATGCCATACGTCCCATACGGCTATCAGCGAGACAAAAACGGCGATATGGTCATAGAACCGAATGAAGCGGAAGTTGTGCGATATATTTTCAAAATGCTCCTTGACGGACAGGGTACAGATGCAATTGCAGCATCCCTTGAAAGTCAGCATATTCCCACGAGAAAAGGCGGAAAATGGTCTGGTTCAACTGTCAGGGATATGATCATGAACGAAAAATATGTCGGTGATGCGATATTTCAAAAGACTTACACAGACGATGTGTTTCATCGTCACAGCAATCATGGTGAAGTAAAGACGTATCTGATCACAGATCACCATGAACCAATCATAAGCCGTGATTTGTTTGAAAGGGCAAATGCACTCATCAGACAACGTGGCAAAGAAAAGGGCATTCAAAAAGAATCCGTCAAGTGTCAGAATCGCTACGCTTTTTCGGGCAAAATTATCTGTGGCATCTGCGGCGGAAAACTCATCCGCAGGATTCATAGCAGTGAAATCGCATGGGCTTGCAAAACACATATCACAAATATTGATCGTTGTTCTGCAAAATATGTGCGTGATGACGTATTGAAAGCTGCTTTTGTAACCATGCTCAATAAGCTGATATTCAGCAGAAAAATGCTCCTGAAACCGTTGTATGATACGCTCAGAAAGGACAGCACGGATGAGAGCGTGCAGAGAATGCAGGAACTCCAGAAACTGCTGGAAACCAATTCGGAACGGAAGCATACGCTCCGACAGCTTCGGGCACAGGAGATCATTGACAATGTCATGTACAACCAAGAACTGAACTTGCTGAAAAAAGCTGCCGAGGAATACCGGAATGAGCTTGCCGTTCTGAGCTGCTATACCTCAGCAGAAGCACATGAAATTACCGAACTGGAAAAACTTCTAAAATTCACGGAAACGACACCGATCCTTGAAGAATTCAAGGAAGAATTATTTACGGCTTTTGTGGATCACATCATCGTTTACGGAAGAGAATCTATAGAGTTTAAACTGAAATGCGGTCTGACGCTGAGGGAGGTGATCTGATGGGACATACACCATACGGCTATCGAATCAAGAACGGAGTCGCTGTAATCGTTGAGGATGAGGCAGAATGTGTCAGACGTATTTTTGAGAACTACATCAACGGCATGAGCCTGCGTGAAGCCGCTAAAGCCGCAGGGCATCCCATTGTTCACAGCAGCGTGAAACGCATCCTGACCAGAGTCTGTTATTGCGGTGATGATTTTTATCCTGCGATTATAGACAAAGCACTTTTCCAGCAGGCAGGCATGGAACTGAAAAAGCGATTCGCATCCATGAATCGAACCGGAAAGACCAGTAGGGTAGTACCGAAACCGCAGACGGAATTTGTATTCTCTGCTCCGGAGCGATGCTTTGATGATCCATACGAACAAGCCGAATATCAGTACAGTCTTATAGAAAGCAAGGTGGTCAAATGGCAAAAGTAACAGAAATCCCGGCAAAAAAGCAGTTCGGAAATCCTAAAAAATCAAAAGAGGTACGCAAGCTGCGTGTGGCTGCCTACTGCCGTGTTTCTACGGATTACGAGGAACAGGCATCCAGCTATCAGACGCAGATTCAGCATTATGAGGAAATTATCGAGAAAAATCCTGACTGGACGCTTGCCGGAATTTTCGCCGATGACGGGATCAGTGCAACCTCGACCAAGGGCAGAGAGCAGTTCAATCAGATGATTCAAGCGTGTACGGACGGGAAAATTGATATGGTCATCACAAAATCCATCAGCCGTTTTGCCCGAAATACCGTGGATTGCCTGAACTATATTCGTATGCTGAAGGGCATGAACATTCCCGTTTATTTTGAAAAAGAGTCGATTAACACAATGGATTCACGCGGCGAAGTTCTTCTGACCATCATGGCCTCATTAGCCCAGCAGGAATCGGAATCTTTGAGTCAGAATGTAAAGCTGGGTATCAAATACCGCTTTCAGCAGGGCAAGGTCATGGTCAATGCAAACTGTTTTCTTGGCTATGACAAGGACGAGGACGGGCATCTGGTTATCAACACAGAACAGGCGGAAACGGTCAAGCGGATATTCCGCGAATATCTGGAAGGGGCAAGCTGTCAGCAGATCGCAAGAGGGCTTGCACGTGACGGCATTCTGACAGCACGAGGCAAGACAAGGTGGCATGACAGTGCGATTCGCCGTATTCTTGAAAATGAAAAATATATGGGTGACGCACTGTTGCAAAAGACGTATACCGTGGATTTCCTCAAAAAGAAACGTGCCAAGAACAACGGAGATGTTCCGCAGTATTATGTGGAGGACGATCATGAAGCGATCATACCGAAGGAACTCTTTATGAAGGTGCAGGAAGAAATGGCACGGCGAGGTTCGCAGGTGGACTGCAAAGGGCGGAAACGTGGATTCAGTTCAAAGAATTGTTTTACCGGACTGATATGTTGTGTCGAATGCGGTGAGCAGTTCCGCAGGATCCACTGGAACAACCGTGGCTGCAAGTCAGTTGTTTGGAGATGTATCACGAGACTGGAAAAAAACGGCGATTGCGGTGCAAGGACAATCTACGAAGAAAATCTGAAAGCGGCATTTATATCAGCTTTGAACAAGCTGATATCTGACAAAGATTCCTATATTCCGATTCTCCAGAATAACATTGCGTCAGTTCTTATGACAATGAATCCGGAGTCTGCCGAAAATATTCAGGCAAGAATTGACGAGCTTCAGCAGGTGATCATTGACAAAGCAAGCAGACAAGAGGATTATGATGATGATGCACAGGAAGTTCTCAGACTCCGTGAGCAGAAAGAGAAAGCTACGCTGAATGACAGCTCCAGAAATGAGACCCTTGACAGGATCCATGAATTGCAGGAGTTCATCACAACACAGCCCAGTGAGATCACGGAATTTGACGAGAATCTTGTAAAGCATCTGCTGGCGAAAGTGACTGTATTTGAGAGCAAACTGGTGTTTGAATTCAGGTCTGGGGTAGAAGTGGATGTGGAAAACTGAATATGTGTACTGTCCCCTCTGCTGGTGAAAATGGGTTCACTGGTGGAGGGGATTTTTTGCGTTTAAAATGACTTTTAAAGCAGTTATCCCTTTGTAAATGATAGAGCAGAGTAACAGCACTCCGAATTTTCTGTGATAATATCACGGAAGAAAGAAAAGGATCTTGGTATAATAATACTGTAAACTGATGAAAGGAATTTAAGATATGGAATACATCATAACATTCTTAGAGGGAATTATCTCCTTTATATCGCCTTGTATGCTGCCAATGCTGCCGGTATATATTTCATATTTTGCAGGGCAAAGTAACAAGGAGGATCACAAAAGCTCCGGAATGATATTTAAAGTCATTGCTTTTGTTTTAGGATTTACAGTCGTGTTTACCGCACTCGGAGTTTTTTCTGGCACACTCGGAAAACTACTCTCTGAATATCAAACGGCTGTAAATATAGTTTCCGGTATCATTGTTATACTGTTCGGACTTTCCTATCTGGAAGTATTCCACATTCCATTCTTCAAAGGAATGAATAGTGGTTATAAAGTAACGGGAATTGTATCGGCATTTCTGTTCGGAGCGATCTATTCGGTAAGCCTGACGCCTTGTGTCGGTGCATTTCTCGGCTCAGCTCTTATGCTGGCATCAAGTACGGGCGGAGCATTAAAGGGAGCAACTTTACTTTTAACGTATTCTTTGGGACTCGGCATTCCGTTTATATTTTCCGCAGTGTTGCTTGATAAGCTGTCGGGGGCGTTTTCATTTATCAAAAAGCATTATAAGATAATCAATCTGGTTAGCGGTATTTTGCTGATAATTGTGGGACTTGCAATGGCTCTTGGACTGTTAAATTCGCTTTTGGCGATCACTATGTGAGGTGAGAAAATGAAAAATAAGGTATGGATCATAATTGCAATCGCTTTCATTGCGATCATGATATTAGCGGCAGTGCTTTACCCGAAACTTTCGGAAAAGTACTCAGCCGACAGCAGACAAAATGGCACAGCATCTGAAACCGTGACTCAGGCAGACAATTTCACCGTTTATGATTCTGAACTGAATAAAGTAAGACTTTCAGATAATTTTGGCAAACCGATCGTTATCAATTTCTGGGCATCATGGTGCGGTCCGTGTACATCCGAACTCCCTGCATTTGATGCAATGTATGAAAAGTACGGCGATGAAGTTGTATTTCTGATGATCAATCTGACCGATGGACAGCGGGAAACTGTGGAGATCGTCAAGAAATTTGTATCCGACAACGGATACAGTTTCCCTGTATATTATGACACAGATTATAATGCTTCAAATACTTATGGTGTTTACTCGATCCCTGAAACTGTGTTCATTAAGGCTGACGGCTCGCTTTATGATATACGGATCGGTGCTATGAATGAAAGCGTTTTAGAGGACTACATTAAGCAAGTGATAGGAGAGGGATGAAATGGCATCTAAACGATATGCAACTGTAGATAAGACAGTTTGTGTTGCCTGCGGTGCTTGTGAGGCGGCTTGCCCTATGGGGGCGATCAAGGTATATAAGGGCTGTTTTGCGAAAGTTGACGGGGATAAATGCGTAGGCTGCGGCAAATGTGAAAAGGTCTGTCCGGCAAACAGTATCAAAATAGAAAGCAGGGTGAACGCATGAGATCGAAGAAAAAGCATTGGTATGATTATTTATGGATATGGTCGATCGTATATTTCGCACTTGGTTTTTTCAATATCCTGTTTGCGTGGCTCGGTATGATCGATTTTCTGCTGCCGATCATACTTGCAATATTTGGCGGCAACAAGTTTTTCTGCAATCATCTTTGCGGCAGAGGTCAGCTATATTGCAAGCTTGGCGGCGATCTTAAATGCTCCCGAAACAAACCGACACCGAAATGGATGGCTTCCAAATGGTTTCGATACGGCTTTCTGATATTTTTCCTTACCATGTTCGGCAATATGGTATTCCAGACCTATCTTGTGGCAAATGGTGCAGAAAATCTGCGTGAAGCAATTAAGCTGTTCTGGACATTCCGTGTTCCGTGGGGATGGACATATTCGGGAAGTGTATTCCCGGATTGGGTGGCACAGTTCAGCTTCGGATTTTACAGCCTGATGCTCACATCGCTTTTGCTCGGTCTTATCGTTATGATCTTCTTTAAGCCGAGAACATGGTGTGCATTCTGTCCCATGGGAACAATGACGCAGATGATCTGTAAAATAAAGAACAGAAAAAACAGTATGTGACAACATCACAGAACTTTCATCAAAATCCTGTTATAATAAAGATACCAAAGCACAAGGAGGATAAAATCATGGCAGTTATTAAAATCAACAAAGAAAACTTCGCAAGCGAGGTGCTGAATTCTGAAAAGACGGTTCTTCTCGATTTTTACGCAGATTGGTGCGGACCTTGCAAAATGGTTGCACCTATTGTTGAGGAAATTTCCAACGCAAGAAACGATGTCAAGGTAGGCAAGATCAATGTTGACGAGCAGCCTGAACTTGCAGCACAGTTTGGCATTGCAAGTATTCCCATGCTGGCAGTGATGAAAAACGGTAAACTTGTCAATTCCGCTGTGGGTGCAAGACCGAAAGCACAGATCGAGGCGATGCTGTAAGGAGTCATGATAAAATGGGACTGTTAAATTTCTTGAAAACAAAGGATATCAACGCAGGGGTGAAAGATTTTCAGGCGACCAAAGGTGCGGTGCTGCTGGATGTGCGTACTGCCGGGGAATATGCCGAGGGACATATTGAAAACAGCCTGAATCTTCCGCTTCAGAATATAGAACAAGCTGTTTCTGTCATCAAAGACAAGAACACGCCTCTTTTTGTCCATTGCAGAAGCGGCGGAAGAAGCGCATCAGCAACGGCGGCACTGAAAAAAATGGGATATACCAACGTCAGCGATATTGGCGGCATCATGTCTTATAACGGAAAGGTGGTAAAATAAATGAAAGTTGTCATTATCGGCGGTGTTGCAGGCGGTGCAACTGCTGCTGCAAGAATACGCAGGCTTGATGAAAAAGCAGAAATAATGGTTTTTGAAAAATCGGGCTTTATCTCATATGCAAACTGTGGTCTGCCTTATTATATCGGCGGAACTATTGAAAACGAAGTTGATCTTACTTTACAGACTCCGCAGAGTTTCTACTCCCGTTTTCGTGTGGATATGAGAGTTTATCATGAAGTTATCTCAATCAACCCCGACAGCAAAACCGTTACTGTCAAAAATCTCGGTACGGGTGAGGTGTTTGAGGAAAGCTATGATAAACTCCTGATCTCAACAGGTGCAAGACCTGTAAAACCACCCTTTGACGGCATTGACAGTGACAGAATTTTCACCCTCCGTACAGTTGAGGATACGCTGAAAATCAAGAAGTATGTTACCGAAAACAAGTCAAAATCCGCTGTTATCGTTGGCGGTGGATTTATCGGGATTGAGGTTGCGGAAAATCTTCATGAGCTTGGAATGAATGTAACTCTTGTTGAAGCTGCACAGCAGCTTATGTCCCCCTTTGACAGCGATATGGCGGCATTTATTCACGCTGAAATCCGCAAAAACGGTATCAATCTGATGCTGAATACAATGGTGGAAGGATTTGCCGACACCGAAAGCGGTATTAATGTAAAGCTGAAAGATAAAGATACGCTGAATGCTGATATGGTGGTGATGGCGATCGGTGTTGCACCTGATACAGCACTTGCAAAGAACGCAGGACTGGCTCTTGGCATAAAGGACAGCATTGTGGTAAACGACCGTATGGAAACATCTCACCTCGATATTTATGCTGTGGGCGATGCGGTGCAGATAAAAAATTTTGTAACAGACAGCGACACGCTTATCTCTCTTGCAGGGCCTGCCAACAAGCAGGGTAGAATTGCCGCTGACAATATCTGCGGCGGAGACAGCAGATACACAGGTGGTCAGGGCAGTTCTGTCATTAAGATTTTCGATCTTACGGCTGCTTCCACAGGAATCAACGAGCGTACTGCCGCACAGTCAGGACTTGCCTTTGACAAGGTGATTCTCTCCCCTATGAGCCACGCAGGATATTATCCCGGCGGCAAAATTATGACGATGAAAGTAATCTTTGAAAAGGAAACTTATCGCATTTTAGGTGCGCAGATTATCGGATATGACGGAGTTGATAAGAGAATTGATGTACTTGCAGCGGCGATCCGTGCAGGAATGAAAGCTTACGACCTTGCCGAGCTTGATCTCGCCTATGCCCCGCCCTATTCCTCGGCGAAAGATCCTGTGAATATGGCAGGATATATTATTGAAAATATCAAAAACGGAGTTGTAAAGCAGTGGTATTACGAGGATGTGGATAACCTCATCAATGATGGCGGCGTAACACTTCTCGATGCCCGTACTCAAACGGAATACAGCAGAGGACACATTGAAGGCTTTATAAACATTCCCGTTGACAGTCTGCGTGAACGTATCGGCGAACTTGACAAAAACAAGCCTGTTTATGTTATGTGCCAAAGCGGACTCAGAAGCTATATTGCAAGCAGAATTTTGGTTGGCAACGGTTTTGATGCTTATAACTTTGCAGGCGGTTTCCGATTTTACGATGCAGTCTGCAACGATAAGGCATTAAATAAAAAATCCACCCCCTGTGGAATGGATGATTGAAAGGAGGAAAAATCATGAAGTACGTTTGCGATGTTTGCGGATATGTCTATGACGAAGAAGCAGGCGACCCCGATAACAGCATTGCTCCCGGCACAAAATGGGAAGATCTTCCCGAAGATTTCGAGTGCCCTCTGTGCGGTGTCGGCAAAGACCAGTTCAGCAAAGAATAATGCAAAAAGCGTTGAGAACATTTTTTAAGTCCTCAACGCTTTATTCTTTCAACCGACTATTTTTTCAAGCCCTTTTCTGTCCTTAATTTCAATCGTTCCACGGGACAAAGAAATAAGCCCCTCATTCACAAAATATTTCAGCATCCGTGTCACCACTTCACGGGGATTTCCAAGATGATTGCCGATTGCTTCGTGGGTAATGTTTAGTATATTTGTATCCTCAATTTCCATTTCAGTAAGCAAAAAATCCGCAAGACGCTTATCAAAGCTTTTCCACATGATTTTGTCGATAAGCCACATCACATCGGAAAATCGGCTTGAGATCACTTCGTTTGTATAATTTGCAAGAGGTGCTGAAACTTCCATAATTCCCTTATAAATATCGGGTGGAATAATCAGTACATCTGTGCCTTTTTCAGCGGAGATCGTGATATCAAACTGAATGCTGTTCATCATGCAGGAAGCGGAAAACATACAGATATCCCGTTCAAATAGCCGATACATGGTGATCTCTCTGCCGTCCTCGGAAATTGTGTAAGCACGAAGCTGCCCCGAAATAACAAGCACAAGTCCCAGACAGTCCGCTGAACCGTTATGGAGTATTTCTCCCTTTCGGAAAGTTTTTCTTTTGGATGTTTCTGTGAGCTTTTCCTGTTGCCCGGCGGTCAGCTTGTCCCATACGGAAATATATGTAAGATAGTTCATTTTATCAGCTCCTTTGGTTTTAAGCCAACACCACACAAGACGGCTTGGCAGCACATCTCTGCTTGGTGCTGCCTTAATTATATCACTATTTATGACATATGTCAAGAATATTATTGACATATGTCCGAAATTGTGTTATACTATTACTGAGGTGATGCAAATGGCACGACCGACAAAATGCCGCAGAGTATGCCGCTACCCCGAAAGTCTTTGCTTCTCTCCAGACAACGGAAAAATGGACGAGCCTGTTATCTTGACAGTTGACGAGTTCGAAGTCATACGGCTCATTGATCGTGAGGGTGCTTCACAGGAAGAAGCCGGCATACAGCTTGGAGTAGCACGGACAACGGTGCAGAAAATCTATGAAACTGCAAGAAAAAAACTTGCAGACTCTCTGGTGCTTGGCTTGACCTTAAAAATTGAGGGCGGCGATTTCAAACTTTGCAATGGCACAGACATAACCTGTCCCAAGCATAGTTGCAATCAAAAGCAGATTGCAGAAAAATTCAAAATGAAAAAAGGAGAAAAAATTATGAGAATTGCAGTAACCTACGAAAACGGAGAAATCTTTCAGCACTTCGGACATACCGAGCGGTTTAAAGTTTATGATGTGGAGGATAACAAAATTGTTTCTTCACAGGTGCTTGATACAAACGGCAGCGGACACGGTGCGCTTGCAGGAATTTTAAAGGCACTGAATGTGGATGTTTTGATATGCGGAGGCATCGGCGGCGGTGCACAGATGGGACTTTCACAGGCAGGAATTAAGCTCTACGGCGGTGTAAGCGGTAATGCGGATAATGCAGTAAACGCACTTCTCGGCGGTACGCTTGACTTCAACCCCGATGTAAAATGTTCACATCATGAACACGAATACGGCGGAGAAGCTCATACCTGCGGCGAACACGGCTGCGGAAAAGGAAATTGCGGTAATCACTGATCCTATTTGTGATGAGTTCTGTTTCAACATCCAAATCCCACACTCAAGCTTCTTGTTGCACTGATTTTATTGTCGCAATAACATCAATATCAGGCTTCCGAGGCACGTTGAGTGCGTAGTTCTGCTGTCACGAGAAAAATCCTAAAACGGCGCATTTACGCGGTTTATCGGCATCGCCCTTTTCCGATAACAGCAGTTTTACCCACTCAAAATCTGTATGCGGAAACAGGTAAAAGGGCAAAATGGCATACACGACACGTTTGACAACCAATCTGCACACTTTGATTTTTGACAACCAAATCACGCACTCGATTTAGGGTGCGTGAAACTGCTTTTTCCGATTTTTCAGTGTGTAGATTGAATGCCACACTGAAAAACAGCGTAAAATCGAAGAAAACAGACTTGCCAAAAGTTGCGATTCGGGTGTTTGCAAAATGGCGTTGAGTGTGGGGAAAGAATGAAGAAACAGGCTGCAACATCAGCAGATTCAGGAGGAATGATATATGCCAGAACACATCAATTTACTTGACAAAAACGAAATGCTCAAACTGCTGAGAGGCGAATATTCTGTGCGCAGCGTGAAACGGTCGCAGTTTGACCATGAACCTATGAATGTTCCGACAGAAGTCTCTGTTGTTTTGTTGGATTATATTTACAAGGCTCCGCACTGTAAAAGGGTATTTCAAGAGGCACTGAAGGTACTGTTTTCCGGTTCTGCCGGTGATGTTTTCCTCGGCTTTGATTATGTGGATGAATGCCTATTGAACGAAAAGCTTAATATTGCGTCATTTCGCATTGACACAGCAATGCTGATTCCGTCACTGAAAGAGGGCATCCGGCGGAACAGGAACAGTCTGTCCGGCAGAACAGCATTCTGCTCCACAAGCTGTCTGGAGTGGATCAAAACAGTCAATGCAACATACCAAAAGGATTACGGCTTTTCCATTTTGGATGAATAAAACAGCCCCGCACCACTGAATCACCAGTGATGCGGGCAGGCAGAAAGGAGATTCTTCATGAATTTGCTGGATATTCAGGATATGTTCAGGCTGCTGAGAGGCGGGTTCTATGTGCCGTCCGGCGACACTCGCATGAATGCGTGCCCCGAAGTTCTGCCCGTTGAACCGGTCAGAGTCCTGATGGAATATGTGTATCCGCACCCGGAATGCAAAGATACTTTTCAGCGTGCCATGCAGATGCTTGCAGAGGGTTCTGCCGGAGACGTTTATTTGTGTTTTCGGTATTTCGACACATGTTTATTGATTGAAAATGAATTGAAAAATGCGACATTCTGCATCGACCAGCAGCGTTTCATCCCGCTCCTGAAAAAGCAGATCCGGCAGCATGAAAATGAACTGCGGGGAACGGTCACCTTTCATAACGGTGACAAAAACGAAAACCCGATGGAGTATATTGAATTGGCTGATAAACGCTATCAGAAGCACTACGGCTTTTCCATTTTATAAAAAAACAGCCCCGCACCACTGAATCACCAGTGATGCGGGGCTTGCTCTATCCTATTCATTTTCAATGACTATTCTTGCGCCCGACTTAAATTGGTATTCCAGATAAGTCTCGCTTACACGTACTCCCTCCAGCAGCTTCTTCGCCAGAGTCTCATCAAACTCCGTGATGGCTCTCGGCTGAGAATCGATGAAATTAGCCAGTTCCCGGATTCGCTTCTTTCGCTCGTCTGGTGCTATACTAAAAAAGTAGACAGAAAAAAGAAAAAGTAGTAAACTAAAAGTA
>CAJTLC010000029.1 GCA_910576995.1 uncultured Ruminococcus sp. | reverse complement strand
AGGTTTCATATGGGTTCTCTTTAAATTACCCTTAAATTTATTATACGAGGAAAATTTAAAAATGCTCAATTTAATATTCACAAGGAGAACTAATCTAAAGACATCAGGGAGGTCGATAAAAATATGTCAAGACCGAGAGAAACCCCCAGAATCAATTCAGTTGTTGTTACTTTTAATGGCGACAAGAAATCCTTTGAAACGTTCATGGAGTCCTTGATTCTGGACTATTTAAATTCATGTAGTATAGCCAAATCCGAGTCCCAAAATTTTATTGGTAAAGTAGAAAATAATATGAAATCTGCGTGATTGCTGGACTTTCAGAAACGTTTATGATATGGTTGTCGTAGCGCCAGACAAGGCGCTGCGACTGCCAAAGGAGGTTGAAAAAATGAGAGCATGGTTATACTACAGACTTTCCCGTGACGAGGATGAAGAAATGAACAGTTTACAGAATCAACGACAGATACTCGTTGACTACGCTGAACAGAACGGCTATGAAATCGTTGGCGAGAGTTTTGACGACAACGTTTCCGGAATGACGTTCAATCGTAAAGGCTTAGGAGAACTTGAAGTTGCTGTTGACGAGGGTAAAATAGATGTTGTTTTGGTCAAAGATTTGAGCAGACTGGGCAGACATCGTACCCAAACGGAATTGTTTATTGATCACCTAAGACAGAATAATGTCAGAGTGTATTCCGTTACCGAGGGAATTGATTCTGCCAATGAAAACGATGATTTACTGATAGGATTCAAGCAGATTTTCAATGATTTTTATGCTAAAGATATCAGCAAAAAGGTTCGCACAGGCATACGTCAGAAGCAAAAATCGGGACTTGTAGTGAATCTGCCAATGGGATATTACAAAGACAAAAATACCGATGAAGTTCTGATTGACGAAGTGGCTGCCGATATTGTGCGTGAAATATTTCAAAAATATCTTGCCGGATTTGGTCTGTCAACAATCGCCCGAAACTTGAATAAGCGTGGAATCAAATCTCCTGAGTACTTTTCACACAGAAAGATAGGCACACAGCGTACTGAAATGTGCAAGAAATTTTTATGGGCGCAGACTACGGTCAAGCGAATATTGGAAAATGAAATTTATACCGGAACACTGGTAAATCATAAAACGGTCACCTCAAAAATCTACAAAACAAAGAATGTTGTTCCCGAATCGGAGCAGTACAGACACGAAGAATTTTTACCCGCTATTATTGATAAGCAAACTTATGAACAGGCGCAGAAAATGCTTGAGAGCCGTAAGAAATCAAACGTCAGAGCAAGTAATGGGAGAGCGATTCATAGGTCTGCGGATTGATAAAATGTGCCGAATGCGGAGCAATATTGATTGCCAAACGCAGACAGTGGAAAGAAACAGAATGGGTTGAGTACACTTGTAATAGCCACCACAGATATGGTAAGGAGTACTGTACTCCTCACAGAATTCACGAATCACAGCTTGATACATTGATTTATGATGAAGTAAAAACGCTGACCGAAAGAATAATTGCTGAAAGCGAAAAGTATGATAAAATTGTCAGGGATTGGCTCAGACAGAAGCCTGCGTACGAGCGAAAAATCAAACAGTACAAAGAAAGAATTTTAATACTGCAAAATCAGATTGAAGAAATTATAATGGAGCGTATTGCGGACAGAGAACACGCTTCAATTTATAACAATATGATTGCTAAACGTGAAGAAGAAATCGCAGAGTTGCAGAATAAAATTGAAGAAAGCAGACAATATGATGAAGTAAGCCGACAAAAACGTGATAATTTGAAAAGCACATCGGATTTACTCAAAGATATTTTATCTGAAAGTAAAATCAGCGATGCGAACTTGAGAATACTTGTCAAACAAATTTATGTGCATCAGAATGAGGATAAGAGTCTGGATGTTAGATTTGAATTTAATGGGGATTTTGAGGATAGTTCTGCGGTTTGCACCGAAAAAACAATGTGATAGTATGAAAAAGCCGACAGCAAAAACTGTCGGCTTAATTTTATCCGCTATTATCTGATAACTGAATGAGAGTGAATATAAAATTCTTCCTGACTGGGCTGCCATGCTTTGACTTTTGGCGGAAATTCTTTGTCAAATTCCGCAACAGCCTCAGTATCACCGCACGGCTCATCTGCGTTACTAGGGTGATAAAACCACTTTCTGCCATCAAGAGCGTCATCGCTAAGAACTTTCACAAGCAAAGGAGCAGGAAAAATATCGCCCTCAAAACACACGTTGTATTTTTTACAGCTTTTGTAGCCACGAGCAACGTAATTGTCGGGATTGCCGAAATTTATAACCACGTTATATCCCATTTTCTTTACAATCTCAAAGGTGTATTCCAAGAGTGCCTTACCGTATCCCATGCGCTGAAAATCAGGGTGGATACAAAGCGGACCCATAGTGACGATCGGCTTTATATTGCCGTTTTCATCAGCGAGTTCGGCTTTTGTATACATAATACAGCCAATAATTTTGCCATCTGTTTCAACAACGTGAGCAAGCTCGGGAATAAAATCCTTATGCTTTCTAATTATATGGATGAAGTAATGCTCATAGCAGCCGGGAACGCTTAAATTCCAGAACGCTTCACGGGCAAGATTCTCAACTTCACGGTAGTCTTTCTCTGTTTCCAACCGGATAATGTAGTCATTTTTATTCATTGTTTTTCCTCCTGAAAATTGTTGACGCAATACGGGAGGTTTGTGTGAGATAGTATTCGCAAACCTCCCGTTTACGCTGCTATCTCAGGTCTGTTATTTTTATTCAAACAACGATCTCCTTAAATGAAATTTATAAAATCTAAAGCAAAGCCATATTACACAGCTTTGTCATTGGTGCGCCTGACAGGAATCGAACCTGCATGCCTCTCGGCACAAGAACCTAAATCTTGCGTGTCTGCCAATTTCACCACAGGCGCATATATATTTAATTTTTCTATTTTAACTTTACCAACCGACAGCCGCAGGAATTAAATACACTGTCGTAACGCAAACGAAATCCAACGTGTATGCCAATTTCACCACAGGCGCATATATATTTAATTTTTCTATTTGAATTTTGCCAGCCGACAGCCGCAGAAATTAAATACACTGTAGTAATGCAAACGAAATCTATCGCGTATGCCAATTTCGCCACAGGTGCATATATTTATTTGATTTTTTGTCTAAATTTAACCTGCTGAGGAATTAAAACCAATAGTAACGCAGACTTGATTTTTTTGAGTTGTAAGCTGCAAATATTATTCCAACCATTGTATAAACGCAATTTTGTCAGAGCTGTTGTAGCCTGCGTTTCTGTAGAAAGAAAGCGTTTTTTCCTCTTTTGAACCTGTAAGAAGCATCATTTTGTAGCAATTATTTTCCTGTGCTATCTTTTTGGCATAATTCAAGCACTCCGTTGCGTATCCTTTTCCTCTATATTTTTCAAGAGTAACTACGTTTTCTATAAAAGCGTAAGGACGTATACTCCTTGTTAAATTTGGGATTATTACGCATACGCAGGACGAAACGATTTTTCCGCCAATTATATTTACAAGAAGATGATGATTTTTATCATTCAATATTTCATTCCATACATTTTCCAAAATTTCAGATTGTTCAGGAACGGAGTTTTCATGTAATGACAAATACAATTCCAATAATTCTTTTTGTTCACCATATTGTATTTCTCGAACCATAAATCTTCCCTCAGATCTTTATTTGATTTTTCTGCCTGAATTCAGTCCTGCAATTCTTTTTTCAAGATCGCATAAATATAGAAATCATTATAAACTTCACTATTTTCTTTTTGAGGAAACAGCTCCTTATGAAAAGCTTCCTTGCGCATTCCAAGCCGTTCAACGAGATTTAAGGATTTTATATTCCTTGAATCTATCTTAGCAAAAATACGGCGAATGCCGAGGTTTGAAAAGGCATATTTCATCATTCCGAAAACGCTTTCATAAGCGTATCCTTTTCCCTGATAAGATTTATTAAAAGTATATCCGATTTCATAACTGCCGAATCCCTTATCGGAGAAATATATCTTCCCTATGACCTTATCATTTAAGACGACCGCAAAAAATTCTTCGCTTTTTGAGAAATTAATTGCTTCCTGAATACAAGCGCCTCTGGTAAATGTTTCATAAGGCTCAAAATAAGTGACTTCAGCATCGGTTAAAATATCTGCTAAATCATTGTGATCGTCCGGAATAAATTTTCTTACAGACAAATGTTCGGTTGTAAATAATACATTCATAATTATTTGTCCTCATAAATTTTAAATCACATTTTTGAATTTTACTTTTCTGCCGGTTTCACCATAAGTATATATCAAGGCGGCATGATTCATGGCATGACGCCTTGAAAACATTATCATTCGGCAGTATTCTCAACATTTTGGGTAGGAGAATCAGCCTTAGTTTCAGCAGGTTTGCTCTGCTCTTCCTTTTCCGCGCGGTCGCCTGCGGATTCTATGTAAATGTCCTCGTCGGCAAGGCTTCCGACGAAATTAAGCTGCTTAACGGGAATACGCTTTAACGGAGAATAGATAAACTTACTGCATGAATCGCTGCAATTAACCAGACCTCTTTTCTCGCAGAGAACTTTATTGCCGTCCTTAGCGCGCTTGCCGAACTGACAGTAGTCGCATTTGGGTTCGATATGTTTATCAAAATATTTTCCGCCTTTGAAAATAGAGAATAAATCCATAAAAATCACCTCAAGAAAATAACATAAAAAGCTAATTTAAATTATATCATATTTTTTTGTATTTGTCCAGTATTTTTTGAAAAAATTCTGAAAATATCTTTAGAGCCTGTTCAGTATCTTTTTATGTGTGGATTTTCAAGCATAATTTTGTCGATTACAAGGAACAATACGCAGTCATACTGACGCGCCACGGGCGTTTTCTTCGGTCATATAGCAAGAATTTTTGACGCAGTAAGCGGCGAAATTTGCTGAAAAGACGTGCGGAAAAAGATACTGAACAGGCTCTTAGAGCTGGTATTCATAGGAACGGTGTGCGGCGCTAAAGCATAAGCAGATGAGCATAATTGCAGGTTCTTATTGAGGCATAGTCACAACAAAACAAATACTTTTGCCCTCTTCATTTTCAACGGCGATCTTGAATTTATGCTTATCTATGATCGATTTCGCGATCGCAAGTCCCAGACCGTAACCGCCGGTAGTCCTGTTGCGGGATTCGTCGCTGCGGTAAAAACGCTCGAAAAGGCGGTCTTTTTCAGAATCTTTAACTCCTGCGCCCGTATTGTAAACTGACAAAACGGTCTTTCCGTCTTCTTTAGAAAGAGAGACTCTGACAGTGCCGCCGTCTTTTGAATATTTCAGCGCATTGTCGATGAAAATGCCTGTCATTTGCTTGATATGCTGCTCGCTGCCAATGACCGTTATTCCGCTGTCGATATTCAGAACGAAGTTTTTGTTGGATTCAAACGCCTGACATTCAAAGGGAAGAGCGGCGTTTGTGACAGCCTGACTAAGATCGAATTCGGATTTTATGAAATTCGAAGTTTTATTTTCAAGGCGCGAGAGATCGAGAAGTTCATTCACAAGGACATTCATTCGCGTAGTCTGATCCTGAATGTAATTCAGCCATTTGTTGTCGCCTATCTCGCCAAAAAGAACATCTGCATTCGTCGAAATGACAGTTAGAGGCGTTTTCAGTTCATGGCTTGCGTCGGAAATGAACTGCTTCTGTTTTTCGAAAGTATCCTTTATCGGCTTAACGATAAGACCGCTGAGAAAATACGCGGCTGCCGACAGCAGAATTACGCTGATCATACCAATGAAAAAAGTGGTGCGTTTCAGCTTGTTCATAATGTTGATCTCCGCCGTTCTGTCGGTCAGGACCATAAGCGTTCCGTTTGATTTTTTTTTCGTACAATAGCTGAAATTATCGGTCATGCCGATTGATTTTTTATGGTTCAGTATCGTGTCTATGTAGTGCTGGGCGGTATCCTCCGTAAGCGCGTCGTTGTTTAGCGAGGAGAGGTAATTTCCTTTGTCGTCAGCCATTATAACGAAAAAATCGACAGAATCAAGAGAACGCGGAACGGGTTCATGACCGTTCTCATGCATTTTTTCGGGGGGAATAGGAGGGGCGGTCTCGCTGACATTTATGGTAAAACCGTCCAGAACGGGCAGAAATTCATGATTTGCAGTTTGCTGAAAATTATTGTAGAAATCATTATGTTCGGGATGCCATCTTCCGTCGTTCCAGTAATCGTCGTTCCAAGGCTCGCCGCCCCAGTTGTTTCCCCAGTCGCCCTGATTGGGATCTTTATAGGGGGCGTCGGGAAAAGGCGGTTTGTCCCAATCCCAAGGCTCTTTCGGAGGGAATGTTTCTGGAGGCGCAGGAGGTTCGGCAGCAGGCGGCGAAGACGGTTTATCGGCGTTTGACGACGTCGGAGAAACTGACGGTTCTGTTGGCGGCGCGGAA
Organism: uncultured Ruminococcus sp.; assembly: GCA_910576995.1. Classification (GTDB taxonomy): domain Bacteria; phylum Bacillota; class Clostridia; order Oscillospirales; family Ruminococcaceae; genus Ruminococcus. The sequence goes on along the minus strand of CAJTLC010000029.1, from coordinate 12,281 downwards.
CTGACTGTTGGCTTCACATCTTCCGAAACGGCAGTTTTTGGCTGAGTTTTGGCAGAAGTGTTTTTGACCGCCGTGGTTGTGGAAACTGTTGAAGTTTTCGCTGCCGCAGTCGAAACTGCCGGATTTGGAGGAGTGGAGCTTTTGCTTTCAATAGGCTCGGTGATTTTATCGTCGTGCTTATCTTTACGCATGGGATTCGGATTCTTGAAAGTAAAAGTTGCCGTCTGAGTGTTGTATTCAACTCCTGCTGCGACCTGTTCAAGAACGACTTTGGTCTGATGTTCCATAAGCGCGTTCATTATTATATTTATAGAGCCGAGAACTCCGATGAAGATAGCTATAAGAATAGCCGTAATGATACCGAAAAATTTAAGCTGAACTTTTCTGAACAAATCAAGCTCCTCCTATTCAAGAAAATAACCTATTCCGCGCGCTGTTTTGATCTGGATATCTGCGCCGAGCGACGCGATCTTTTTTCGCAGGAAAGATATGTACACCTCAATATTGTTGTATTCAACATCGCTTTCGCTGCCCCAGATCTTCTCAATTATGCGTTCTTTTGTGAGTATCTGGACAGGATTGGCAATGAGCATTTCCATAACAAGATATTCTTTAAGACTAAGTTTAATATCATTTGCGCCGCAGCTGAGCGAACAGGTGTTTTTGTGGAGGGCGACGTCCTTGTATTCAAAGCGGTTTTCATCGACTATTTCGCCTTTTCTGCACGTAAGAGCGCGGACTCTTGCAAGAAGTTCGCCCGTAACAAAAGGCTTCGTGAGATAATCGTCAGCGCCGCAGTCGAGACCGTTTATTTTGTCGTCAACTTCGCTTCGTGCAGTCAGCAGCAGAACGGGCGCGTTTATTTTTTCCCTGCGAATTTCCCTTAAAACTTCAATACCGTTCATTCCCGGCAGCATGATATCAAGCAGAATGCAGTCGTAAACACCTGTAAGGGCGTTATCAAGTCCGTCTATACCATTATAAAAGGTATCTACCGAGTACATATTTCTTTTCAGCAATTCAGAAAGCGCGTCGGCAAGCTGAATTTCATCTTCGACAACAAGTATTTTCATGGCGATCCTCCTAATAAAATAATATTCCTTATTGTAATTATAATTATACCATAAAATCTTTAAATAATCTTAAAGAAATAAAAATTAAATTGTTTTATATGGAAAATTTTCAGGGCTGTTTTTGTGCAAAATAACAGAAATGTTTTAAATTTATATATAAATATTGACTAAGTTTGAATTTTGTGATAAAATTGTAATGATGATGTATTTTAGAAAAAATATTTATGAAAATATGAAAATATAAAAATAAAAAATTCAGATGCAAGGAGAGTTGTTTATGCTGTCTACTCAGGAACGTGAACATAAAAAGGGGAAATTTTCAAAACGTTCAGCCGATAATGTTAAAAAATATGATGAACTTTATATTGTTTTTTGCCATCAGGGATATTCAAAAGAGTTAGCGGAACTGTTTGCTGACACATTTGTAAATGAGGCGAAAAAACCCGCTCCGGACGATATTATTCAGGCTGCGCGCCTTTTCGATAAGGTGCATGACTATAAAAGCGCGGCGTTTTATCTCGATATGCTGGCGGATAACAAAAAACTCAGCAACGAGGATAAATTCGCTTACTGCATCGAGTGCCTGAAGAATAAGAGTAAATGCGGAAATTGGCGTGACGCAGAGGATTTCCGTACGGAGAATATTAATTTTATGCAAAATTATTCGCAAAAAGTTGATCTCAAACAAAAGGCGGATATGTACATTGCTCTTGCTCATGTGGACTGCGCGTCGAAACATTATACGTCGGCGTTCAGACTGCTGACCGGTTTTGGCTATAAACCGCAGGGAAAGAACGATACAAAGCTTATCGAGATTCTTATCGCGGGCGTTTATATCTGCAAAAAATCGGGTGACGAGGCGAGCCTTGAAAATGCCGTAAACAATGCGCGCGCGGCTCTTGCGCTGTTCAGCGATTACGAGTATTACTGGACGAAGGATTATTACGAAAAAGCGATAGAAGAAGCGGCGGAGGGCGTCATCTGATCATCTGCCGGATTCGGTTTATCTATACCAAGAAAGGGGCTGAAAAGCTCCTTTTTTATGATTTTTAAGATAAAACAATAGTTAAATTATAAAAATATGTAGCTTTTTAGAAAAGAATTGTACGGACGCTTTGAATAATAATTTTAACTGCATGATTAGGTTCTATGTAAACAAAATGTGAACGAAGAAAGTTAAATCTTATTTAAAATCAAACTTTCGGAATTGTATGAAATCCGAATTCCCAATAGATGAAGAAAAACTGCATTGATAATAATTTTTTATTTATTAATTTTAAATTGTTCAAAGCTCATTTGAAATATTAATGAATTTATCATAATATTATTTTTATTAATACAACGGAAACGATATTTATCTGATTTTTTATGGCAATATAGTGCTAAAAGTAAGCAATATAATCAATTGAATGAAAAATTTTTATACGATATAATATATTCAGCGGATGTTCGAAGCAGCTTAAAAAGCTTCGCTCCGTGCATATAATTGGAAAATTATGTGTCCTGTAAATAAGGCGGAATGCAGTCGGAACAGCCCTGTCGATTTTAAACTCCGTCGGCACGATATGACAATATTTTTACTATTATTCCTACCCGAAAGCTGTTATTAAACATTAATGCCTATAATATGTTTGATCGCCTAAATCAGCTTCGTCTCTTTTATCGGATAAGAAATCAACCGCACAACGGCTAAAAAAACAACTGCGCAGTACATATGTACCTGTCTTAGCGGAAGCATATAGAGGGTATGCTTACGCAAAATCGAAACAGCGGCTTTCATTGACAAAGTTGAGAGGGTGTCAATGAAAGCCGTTTTGTTCAAAGCTCTGCTTTCAACAAGCAGACGGCTTACGGCGTTAAGCCGGATTCAGTCGGAGATTGTATCTCCGACTGAATCTAAAGATGTTCGCCGCCTAAGAGTCGGGGGACGTCGTCTGCGGTTATAATATTGTAAATTTTGTGCAAAATGCTGTAAAATCAACGGCGAAATTTGCACTTATTTTATATAGTAATTTTTGGATTTTTATGTTATAATAGATATAAGTCGGGTATGGGGATCTCATGTCCCTTTCCCGGTAATGTTAAAAACTGGAGGTATATACCAATGGCAAAGAAATATTGTTACCTTTTTTCAGAAGGCGACGCTTCTATGAGAGAGCTTCTCGGCGGTAAGGGTGCAAACCTTGCTGAGATGACAAACATCGGACTTCCTGTTCCTCAGGGCTTCACGATCACAACTGAAGCTTGTACTCAGTACTATGAGGACGGCGGCATCTCCGACGAGATCATCGCTGAGATCAACGAGTACATCGTTAAGATGGAAGAGATCACAGGCAAGAAATTCGGCGATAAGGAGAATCCTCTCCTCGTTTCCGTTCGTTCAGGCGCACGCGCTTCTATGCCCGGTATGATGGATACTATTCTTAACCTCGGTCTTAACGAGACTGTTGTTGAGACTATTGCTGAAAAGTCCGGCAATGCTCGCTGGGCTTGGGACTGCTACAGAAGATTTATTCAGATGTACTCCGACGTTGTTATGGAAGTCGGCAAGAAGTACTTCGAAGAGCTTATCGACGAAATGAAGGCTGAAAAGGGCGTTACTCAGGACGTTGAGCTTGACGCTGACGACCTCAAGAAGCTTGCAGGTCAGTTCAAGGACGAATACAAGGCTAAGATCGGCACAGACTTCCCGTCTGATCCTAAGGAGCAGCTTATGGGCGCTGTTAAGGCTGTATTCCGTTCATGGGACAACCCCAGAGCAAACGTTTACAGACGTGACAACGATATTCCTTTCTCATGGGGTACTGCTGTTAACGTACAGGCAATGGCGTTCGGCAATATGGGCGACGACTGCGGTACAGGCGTTGCGTTCACACGTGATCCTGCTACAGGCGAGAAGAAGCTCATGGGCGAGTTCCTGACAAACGCTCAGGGCGAGGACGTTGTTGCAGGCGTTCGTACTCCTATGCCTATCGCTCAGATGGCTGAAACATTCCCCGAAGCTTACGCTCAGTTCGTAGAAGTTTGCAAAACTCTCGAAAATCACTATCACGATATGCAGGACATGGAGTTCACTGTTGAAAACAGAAAGCTCTTCATGCTCCAGACAAGAAACGGTAAGAGAACTGCTCAGGCTGCTCTCAAGATCGCTTGCGACCTCGTTGACGAGGGAATGAAGACTCCCGAAGAGGCTGTTGCAATGATCGACCCCAGAAACCTCGATACACTTCTCCACCCTCAGTTCGATACGGCTGCTCTCAAGGCTGCTACTCCTATGGGCAAGGGTCTTGGCGCTTCTCCCGGAGCTGCTTGCGGTAAGGTTGTATTCACAGCAGACGACGCTGTTGAGTGGGCTGAAAAAGGCGAGAAGGTAGTTCTCGTACGTCTCGAAACATCTCCCGAAGATATCACAGGTATGAAGGCTGCTCAGGGTATCCTTACAGTACGCGGCGGTATGACTTCTCACGCTGCTGTTGTTGCTCGTGGTATGGGTGAGTGCTGCGTTTCCGGATGCGGCGACATCAAGATGGACGAAGCTAACAAGAAGTTCGAGCTTGGCGGAAAGACTTTTGTTGAGGGCGACTACATCTCAATCGACGGTACTACAGGTAACATCTACGACGGCGTTATTCCTACTGTTGACGCTCAGATCGCAGGCGAGTTCGGAAGAATCATGGCTTGGGCTGACGAATTCAGAACTCTTAAGGTTAGAACAAACGCTGATACACCCGCTGACGCTAAGAAGGCTCGCGAACTTGGTGCTGAAGGTATCGGTCTCTGCCGTACAGAGCATATGTTCTTCGATCCCGAGAGAATTGCTGCATTCCGCGAGATGATCTGCTCCGATACTGTTGAAGAGCGTGAAGCTGCTCTTGCTAAGATCGAACCCATGCAGCAGGCTGACTTTGAGGCTCTCTACGAGGCTCTCGAGGGCAATCCTGTTACTATCCGTTTCCTCGATCCTCCTCTCCACGAATTTGTTCCTACAGAAGAAGCTGACATTCAGGCTCTTGCTGAAGCACAGGGCAAGTCCGTTGAGACTATCAAGAATATCATTTCTTCTCTCCACGAGTTCAACCCCATGATGGGTCACAGAGGCTGCCGTCTTGCTGTAACATATCCTGAAATCGCTAAGATGCAGACAAACGCTATCATCAAGGCTGCTCTCAACGTTAAGAAGAATCACCCCGATTGGAACGTTAAGCCCGAGATCATGATTCCGCTCGTTGGCGATATCAAGGAATTCAAGTTCGTTAAGAAGGTAGTTGTTGACACAGCTGATGCTGCTATCGCTGCTTCCGGCGCAGAGCTTGATTACGAAGTTGGTACAATGATCGAGATTCCTCGTGCTGCTCTTACAGCTGACGAGATCGCTGCTAACGCAGACTTCTTCTGCTTCGGTACAAACGATCTTACTCAGATGACTTATGGCTTCTCACGCGACGACGCAGGCAAGTTCCTCAACGCTTACTATGATCAGAAGATCTTCGAGAACGATCCTTTCGCTAAGCTCGATCAGATCGGCGTTGGTAAGCTTATGGATATGGCCGTTAAGATGGGTAAGGGCGCTAACGACACCCTCCACTGCGGTATCTGCGGCGAGCATGGCGGCGATCCTACTTCTGTAGAATTCTGCCACAAGATCGGTCTCGACTATGTATCTTGCTCACCTTTCCGAGTTCCGATCGCTCGTCTTGCTGCTGCTCAGGCTGCAATCAGCCAAGGAAAGTAATTCACGAGTACGTTAAAATCGGTGAATTTACGCTGTCTCTGAACGATGCTAAGAATTATCTCTATAGCAAGTCTACGAAGCATAGGGTATTAAATTGGCATGATATTCATGTCCGGATTTATATCTGAAATTTAAAAATAAAAATGCCCCGCCTCGTGCTTGCACGAACGTGGGGCATTTTGTTATCCTGCGGCTGTATATTTTACTGGTAAAAAGTACAACCCAAAATAATATGCAATATATTGCATATTATTTTGAGACTTTGCTGATTGTGCCCTATGTATAACAAAATATACATAGGGCAACACTTCATTCATTCCTTTGATCTTTTTTGCAAGTACCTATTTCAGCAATTTTTATAAAATTAACGGGTACATTTTTTGTCAGCCATACTCCATTTTCTGATAAATAAAATGTATATCCCTGTCTGTGCATTTCTCCGGAAGCAACGGTATATACGATTGGGTTTCCATGTCGGCTTCCAACCGTTACTGCTGCTTCTACATCTTTAGAGAGATGAACATATAGTCTGCTTTTAGGTTTTAAGCCCTCTGTATTTATGGAATCAACGTATTTTTCTCCAGTACCGTGATACAGTATTTCAGGAGGAACAGCCTCTTTCAGCTCAACTTCAACTTTGACAGAATGTCCCTGATTGGCTCTGATTTTGGTTTTATCTTCGTTGAAGCTGTATCGCTGCTTGTCATCAGTCCGTACGATTTCTTCAAGCAATGGCATATCTATGCTGTACTTTCCCGATGCATTGACGCCTTCTATCAGCTCGTCAACCTTTGCCCAGCCGTGACAGTCGAGGACAATTCCGATCACCTCCGACTTATGACGGAGTATTAAGCTAATAAATACACTTGTTTTCTTTAAATCCATACTGTACACCTCATTTCAACCATACTGATTATATCAATTATACCATATTATTCACTGCAAATCAAGCATTTTGTATATTATAAAAGCCTATCCCCCTGCCTTTCCGAATCATTTTGCCTTTTAATCGAGAACATGAATCCGTCAGCAATTATATTACTGGAATTGAATAGAAAATGACAGTTTGGAATGCTGAATAGAGATAAGTAAAAAAGGCACAATAAAAAATATGTCTTTTTGTCTACTTTGCGAATTGACTTATTCGTATCATTAACATATAATAAGCGTAAAGTGCAATGAGTTGCATATTATAAACTAGATAAGAAGGAGGGCGGTAATATGTTAATCACGAACGATTTAGATTGTAATGCTGCTATGAATGAATTTGCTGTCAGATTCAAGCAGCACAGAGTTTCTGCTCATATCACGCAAAAGGAACTTGCTGAAAAAACGGGAATCGGGTTGAGGACAATTATCCGTTTTGAAAAAGGTGAGGAAATAGGGCTGCTCACATTTGTAAAGCTGATGCAGGGTATAGGTCTTGAACACAATCTTGAAAACATGATACCGGATTATACGAAAAGACCTTCTTATATTGCAAATAGCGGTAATTTGCCTAAGAGGGCAAGAAAGAAGAAAGTAAACGCTGCTGAATGGAAATGGGGGGACGAAGAATGAGCAAGCCAATCAATACAGCAGAAGTCTGGCTTTGGGGTTCGAGAATAGGCTATCTGTATCAACCGGAAGCTTCAAGGTTGGTGCAGTTTGAATATGACAAAGATTTTCTTAACAGCGGTATTGAAATATCCCCGATCATGCTGCCTCTGTCAGAAAATGTTTACGCATTTGATGATTTGGTTGGCGTCCCTGCTTTTAAAGGAATGGCAGGTGTTTTTGCGGACTCTTTACCCGATAAATTCGGAAACAAGATAATTGACGCTTGGCTTGCAGAGCAGGGACGAGCAAAAGATTCTTTTACGGCTATCGAGAGATTATGTTACACCGGAAGCAGAGGCATGGGTGCATTGGAGTATCGACCTTCAACCGGCTCTGTGTCGGTAGAAGAAAATTTGGACGTTACTGAAATGGTAAAGCTTGCTTCAAGTGTTCTGAGTGACAAGACAGATGCCATACTATCAGATAAAAAAGCAAGCATTGCACAGTTGATAGAGATAGGTTCTTCAGCCGGCGGTGCAAGAGCGAAAGCTGTTATCGCACTGAATGAACAAACCGGAGAAATACGGTCGGGGCAGCTATTAAGCAGCAGTGATTTTGATTATTGGCTCTTGAAGTTTGACGGGGTGGATAAAAACGGAGATCACAACATTCATGACAGCAGACAGTACACTAATATTGAATACGCATACTACCTCATGGCAAAAGATGCAGGAATCAATATGAATGAGTGCAGACTGCTGTCAAAGGATGGCTTATGTCATTTTATGACCAAAAGATTTGACCGTGAAAACGGAAAGAAACTGCACATGATTACATTGGCAGGACTGGCACATCTCGATTACAATACGCCCTGTTCCTGTTCGTATGAAATGTATGCCAAGTATGCAAAAAAAATCGGAGTCAGTCAAAGTGAAATCGAAGAAATATACAGAAGAATGGTATTCGCAGTAGAGGGAGTAAACTGCGATGACCACGTTAAAAATTTCTCTTTCCTTATGAACAAAAAAGGAGAATGGCGCATATCTCCTGCATACGACATCACCTTTGCCTATCATCCTGATAACAAGTGGATTTCCAGACATCAGATGACGATTAACGGTAAGGCAGGGGAGATCACCGATGAAGATATGATTGCCTGCGGCGTAAAAATGGGATTGACAAATTCTTTTTGCAGAGAAGCCATAAAGTCAGCAAGAGAAGTCGTTTCAAATTGGCTGCAATACGCTGAAAAAGCATCGATAAGCGAAAGCAGAGCGATGGATATTGCGTTAGCGATCGAAGCGGTAAGAAACGTTACAATCAACGGTATTACATCGAAACAAAGAAACTGTTATGACAGCTAAGTAAAAAGAGCAGAGATTGCCCCTCTGCTCTTTCGATTTATCTCATTTGTCACTGCTAAAAACGAGAAATCTTCTATTGAATTAACTGTAAATATCGTATGCTAAGTATAACAAGATATACTTAGCAAAACTGCCCTCGTTAATTTTGATTCTTTGGCAAGTGCATATTTCAACTCTTGTTATTGGAAATTATCAAGTCTGCATCGCTTCGTTAAAACGGTACTTCATCAGGATTTTGTTGTTCTTTCTTAAACGATTTTATCATATTACTTTGTGAAAAATCACACCTGTAAAATCCGCCGAAATATCTCTGACACCACAGCATGATATGCTCATCAAGCTCATGATATTCTCCATAATACTTCTGCAAAATGGCTGCCCACTCATCATTAAAACAGCAATGCTCTGCCATAAAATCTGCAATGTTGTCATACTCACTTTCAGCCATTACAATGAACGCATTTTTGATTGTCGGTTCAGTATCCCAGAGGGCTTTCAGCTCGTCATAACAGTCGAGGAATACCCTATGATTAGCATGGTCTATCTGACCAAGAGGAATGTTCAGAAAGTTATCAATATGGTGACTGTGGGTGATGCCAAACGCTTTGATCGTAACCTCTAATTTGCCGCTGACCTTTTCCCAATCATCAAGAGTGAACAGGAAAATTTCCTCGTCATCGAAAAAGCAAACCTTCTCGCACCACAGCTTATTTTTTACGTCTTCTTTGGCTTTATCAAACGCTGTTTTACGGTCAATGCACTGTAAAAAATCTTCGACCTGTTCACCGCCGCCATTGCGATAGGAACAACAATACGAAACCGGATAATCTTCACTCATACAACCACTCGCTTTCCTAATATCCTCATCTTTCATCTTTTTGCAATGCCTCTCTGGTATCCATCAGAATGATTCCAAGGCAATTTGCCCCCTGACCGTTCACCGTTCCCCAGATACGGTCGCCCCAGTTGTTGCCTTCTTCAAGGTAGGCATCACCAGTGGCAAGAAGTTTTTCGGCAAGCTCGCTGTTTTGACTGAACTTTGCCATGACAATAGCCGCCATGACGGATATCTTGATGTTTTCCCAATCCTTTCGGAGCTGTACCCTGCTTCCTGCTCGTTTTGCTTCAGAAGGATTCATTTTCGTGAATGATTCACGTTCTTTGGGGGCGGCACATTTCTGCGCCTGAAAAGCAGCCTCGTTGTTTTGATAGGTCAGTCCCTCGTAAGTGACGGGAGCTTCATAGAAATTGCTCAGAAAGAAATACTCGTTACGAAAAGAATCAATTTTCATTTATTTCACTCTCTTTCAGTATCAAATACAGCAAACACCTGCTCGTCAGCAATCCACTCTTTGTAAGGATGCTACGGAGATTTTCAACACTGTCATGAAGCAAAATCAATTCATGGGCGGCATTATATCTGCATCGTATCTTTTGCGTTTTAATTCATATTTCTGCATAAGTTCGTTGAAAATGCCTTCCATACCTTTATGGTCTGCTTCAAACCAATCGGAATCATTCACAAAATAATTCATGATCTCATCATATGGGATCATTTTAGCAAGTTCATCGCTTGAAATGCTTGTTTCCTGATAGAGTTTGCGGTAAATGTAACCTACATATTCTGAAAAGCAATGATCTTCCTCTGAAACAGACGCTTTCTTAACAAGAAATTTTTCTATTTCAGGCATACATAGTTCGTATATCACTTGGGGAAACTCTGTTTGGTATGGGGAATAAATTGTATCAAAATGGCGTTTGCAGAAGTCTGAACACATGAACGCATCAGAAAAAGAACTCATATCATACTTTTTGTTTGACATATATGAATAGAAATACCCCTGCGTTTGGCAGATTCTTGCATCTGTTTTCATGCTCGTTCTCCTTTCTTTTTAAGACAGCACCGCACAAAGCCGTTAGACGTTCTTTGTACGATGCTGTGGTGCTGCCTTAATTACGTCCCTGCTGTGCGCCGATATAAGCACCCACTGCAGCGGCACTTTCCATGCGTTGCTGATGCATCTCGTTTTCGAGGATATTCAGTGCCTCTTTCAGCGTGTCAGCACGTCCATTCTGTGCGTATCTGATAATCGCATTGAGGCAGCTGCCTGTGCGGTACTCGGCAGGCAGCCACACAAGAGATATATCGCCTTGTAAATTTGCGATGTTTCTTTCCAGTTCTTGAATTTTAGTTTTACAAATAATTATCCGTTTCAGTCTTAGAACCAGCAAGATTATTGGTGGAGATGCGATTGCAAAGAAGAAAAGCATTGAAGTAAACCCTTTCAAACCATAGGCAAGAATAGCTACAACCCCAAGGATTGCCATTAAAGTCGAAAAAACAAAAGCCATCGCCCATAGGCAGCCAAATTTCTTTTTCCGCTCGATTTCCTCCGAAAGCTGTTCCATCTCATCTTCAAGCTGATTCAGCTTTTGCGCAAGTGGGAGAGAATTATTGACATTTGCCATGAAAATTTCTTTTTCGTTCATATGTATTCCTCCTATCAATACAAATCCATCAAAATCCGTTGACTTCGCCGTTGTATTTCTCTTTAAGAAAAGCTACTACCCATAGCTGCTTTTTCAAGATAAAATTTTTACGGAAAATATTATTCCTCTATAGTTGAAACGTAGTCGTATTTGTCAACTTTCGGAACAACATTTTTCTGGAAGATGGTATCTACGTCATTGCAGCCCTCGATATAGAAAGCGTCGACCAGCAGATTATCGAAAATATGAGAACCCTTATGCAAATCGTTATAATCAACAACCATTGTGCCGTCTTCAAGGGCATAAACCTCCTGATAGTAAGCGCACCAGTAGTAATCATGATTTTCGCCTGTTTTTTTGAATTCGGCATTAATTTTGTAAACGAAATAAATGTAGTTGAAAGGGCTTGTACCGTTGGCAGTATCTTTTGGCGTAAGGAGGTAATTTCCGACGAGTTCCATATCCTTTATAACAGGCTGTGCGCCGTTGTTGGCGAGGTAAGCTGCATAGCCGTCCCGAAAAGTGGCGTCCATTTTGTCGTAGGTTTCCTGAGGAATATCTTCCATTGTGCATACGTAGGAGGGCATATTCATCACGATGTACTGCCTGGTTGTCTCGGTGTAGACAATGCTGTCGTCCTGTTTCATCGGCTCAGCCGTGATCGCCACAACATCGCCGTTTTTCAGACCTTTTTCGGCGTTAGCAGTATATTTTACCTTAGAGCCATAGGGCGGGTACATATTCAGCTTGACAGCAGGAGAAATTCCCTCAAAGGCAACATCCAGCGACTCAAAGGGGTCAACTTCTTTTATTGTAGTTTCTCCTGTTGCTTCGTAAGATGCACCGTCCATACTTTCGGCAGCCTCTTCAATTCTCTTTTCCATCTCATCTTCTGGCATATTCTCCAGCGTACTTTCGAGTTCTTCTTCATTTTTAGGCTTGGAATCGCCGCATCCTGACATCGGGATACACATACAAACAGCGATAACGCCTGCGATCATGGATTTGAAATTTCTTTTCATCGTTACATTTTCCTCGTATAATAAATTTAAGGGTAATTTAAAGAGAACCCATATGAAACCT
>CAJTLC010000028.1 GCA_910576995.1 uncultured Ruminococcus sp. | reverse complement strand
CGTTCCCTTTCCGAACACGGAAGTTAAGCTCTGCTGCGATGATGATACTTGGCTGACGACGGCCTGGGAAAATATTTCAATGCCGGCATATATTTAAGAAATCTGTTCTTTTTAGAACAGATTTTTATTTTATGGAGATTTTTTATGAATTATAATAGACTTACTGAAAAAGACGGAGATATTTTTGTTGACGGCATAGATATTATCAGAAATTTTGCTCATTATGATGGAAAAGGCATTATATATTATGGATATAGTTATGGGCTTGTTTCGTCACTTTACTGTGAAAATATGAGTGAAATTCGTTATGTAAGGGAACTTGTCAGTAGAAAAATCGACTGCAATTTTCCGTTGCTAATATGTGATTGCGATCTTGATTTTTCATGTACGGTTATTGTTGTTAAAGTGAAATTCTATGAGAATTGTGTAAAATGGGAGAAAATCGGTGTTGTAGCCGGAAAGGAAAAAAGAGACAGCAGGACTTTTTTTGAAAAATACAGAAACAGTGGTATCAGACGGGTTGAGGACTGGACTGAACAAGACTGGGAAAAATATGGAGATATTGCGTACGATTTGCTTCAATATGATGAGGTTTTCCATGGTTGGTGCAGTAATAACTGGCAGGAAGAACTTTATCGGAGATGCTGGGGGTATTATCATAGATACTTTAACAATGATGAAAATATTGATTGGGTGGAAGAAATTGACTTTAAATTTGAACTTAATGAATATCAGAAATTTTTCTTGAGGGAATCTGTATGAAAATCTTACTTGTTTCCGACATAATAATAAAATTCTTCCAAATGGAAGAGTTTTTTATTTTTAAGCAGAATTTGCTATAGGGCAAACAGAAGCGGTCAGGAATTAACCTGACCGCTTCTGTTTTAAGGGTGGTTTATATGAATTTAGAAGATGTCTGATTATTCTGCGAATTCACGCCGTTCGTGCCGAAAATCGCTGTCCGGAATCATTGGTTCTCCGTTTTCGTCGGTAGGAGGCTGAAAATCACCATTGCCACCGAATTTACCGCCAGAATGAGCACCGTCATTTTTGAATCCACCGCTCATTGCTGAATGCTGTCCTATAAATGAAATCGAATTTTCGGCTATGAATGTTCCGACGGACGTTCCGTCAAAATTAAATCCGCCATTATCAAAAATACCATACGACTGGGAAGAATCTGATGTTCCTCCGAGATACAATGTATATGAATACCCATTTTTAATTTCAGGGCTGCTTATTACAATATGATCGAAATTTTTTGAAGGCATAAAACAAATAATTTCCTTATTGTCTTCATTGCAAAGAGTTACAAGCGTTTCAGCCTGCTGAACTGAGTCAAGGGAAGCTGATAAAGAATTTTGCTGCGAATCTTTGTCAGGAGATTCTGCCATTTGAGAACTTCCCGCGGCTAAAAGGAGCCCGCCGTTAATAATTATTTTATTATTGCTGTCAAGAGCGCCGTTTCCGCCATTTGTCGGACCGTTTACAATTATTGTACCCCCATTTATGAGCAAATCGTCGTTCGAATCCAAGCCATCGCCGTCAGCGTCAACATAAACAGTGCCGCCGTTAAAATTCAACTCAACATTGTCAGAATATGTACCCAACCCCTCCTGAGGAGTGCCGTCGGAAGCATTGAATCCATCGTCATTAGCACAAAGTTTAACTAAGCCGCCGTTAACATTAATACTTGCTCCCTCAATTCCTTCATAGGATTGAAGAATTTCGACAACGCCGTCATTAACAGACACATTAAGGTCACTGTGAATTCCGTCGTCGCCCGCTGAAAGCGTTATATTGCCGCCGCTGATGATAACGCTGCCATTTGAATGGATCGCGTCGTCTGCCGAATCAACGGTCAGCGTACAGTCGTTGATCTCAACAGAATTATTGCCCTTTAATCCTTTTTTGCTTGTTTCCGAGGTTTCGGAATTTGAATCGGAAACAGCCGTCTGCATAATTTCGGGCGGCTCAAAATTATTTGGTATTGAAGGAGGCTCACCGTTGAAATCGCCTGGTTTACCGGGAGGCTCCATATTTTCAAATCCAAAATTTCCCTTAAAGTCGTAAAAATTGTCATGAGTTTTGGTGGAATTTTCAAAACCGCCGCCGCTGATAACGCTAAAATTTCCACCGTCAATTATGAGGTCTGTTTCAGCCTGAATGCCGTCTTGTTGGGAATTTATCTCAAATTCTCCGCCTTTAATATAGACGAAACCCATAGATTCGTCGTTTTTGTCAGTGGATTTAATGCCGTCTTCCTTGGCGTTGATTACAAAATTTCCTCCGCAGACCGCAGTATAATCCTTGCCTTTGATGCCGTCGCCTTCCGAATTTATATTCAGAATGCCGCCCGTTATCACAACATCGTCCTTGCTGTGGATTCCATCAAGAGAAGATTCAATATTAAGCGTACCTTCGCCGTTTATCGTCAGACTGTCGTTGCTGAAAATACAGGCGTCGGGCGATTGAGCGTCGAGAACTGCCATATTGCAGGTAAGAAAATTAACGCTGTTTTGAGCGAGAGAAATGAAGATTTTATCGGAATATTCGCCATAAATAGGCGGAGCATCGCTGCACTTAATATTCGCGCCGTCAAGTATCAGCTGAACTTTTGCGTCAGGAGCGTTTACAATGATTTGACCGTCGTCAAGAGTACCGGAAATTTTGTAAATGCCTTCCTGCGTTATGTTTATCTGAGAACCGTCAATTTGAATTCCTGTTCCCTCCGCTTTAGCCGAAGTATTTTTCAGAATGATATTACCATCAATATCATTTTCATCGGGAATATTCTTCTGCATATCCCTATCGGAAAAAAGCGCGTCATAATTTCTTGAATCTTTTTCGGCTGAACTTAGTTTTGAAACGGAATCCGTTTCTTCAACAGAAGAATTTTCAGCAGTTTCCGTTTGGTTGTCGCTCAAGTTTTCTTCGGGTTGAAATATTTTGCCGCCGCAGGAAGTAAAATTTGCGGAAACAGCAGCTAATGTAAGGAAACTTAAGGCGGTTTTAAAAAAATAATTCATTATATCACCTGAAATTTAGTTTCCCCAATTCCAATTATCTTTCTATGCTTATTATTTTAACCTGAAATTATGAAAAACACGTGAAAGGTAATTGAAATAAATGAAAAATCATATCGGCAGCAAATCCAAATTGAGCAATAGCGTTTAGTGCAATCTTTGTAAAGAATAGCCTTGCTATTTGCGGAATATCATAGTATAATAAGAAAGAGGTGAGAATTATGATTTATTTTCTTGAAGATGATGAGTCGATACGGGATTTTGTCTTGTATGCGCTGAATAATTCCGGAATGGAAGCGGAGGGTTTTGAACTGCCGTCGGAGTTGTATGCAGCATTGCAAAAACGCGTTCCCGATCTGCTGCTTCTTGATATAATGCTGCCCGAAGAGGACGGTTTAAGCGTCCTTAAAAAGCTGAGAAGCAGAGATGATACCTATCGGCTGCCGGTAATTATGCTGACTGCGAGAAGCGCTGAATATGACAAAGTGAACGGGCTTGACGCCGGAGCGGACGACTACTTAACAAAACCCTTTGGCGCAATGGAACTTATAGCACGTATCAATGCGCTCCTTCGCCGTGTTCGCCGTGATTCGGATGATATGATAAAACTTCGCGGGCTGACGATAGATGTGAAAAGCCGCGAAGTAATATATGAGGGGAAAAATGTAGGATTAACCAATAAAGAGTACTGCTTGCTGCTTATTCTTGTGAAAAATGTTGGAAAAGTGCTTACGCGGGATGAACTTTTGCGGCAGGTCTGGGGATTCGATTTCAGCGGTGAAAGCCGTACTGTTGATGTTCATATACGAACTCTTCGCTCGAAATTGGGTTCGGGCGGAGAATTGATCGAGACTATACGCGGAGTCGGTTATATTATTTATTCTCAATAATAGGGGGAATCAGGTGAAAAAGAAAATATTTTTCGGCGTTTTGTCAACGTCTGTAATTACAGGTATTGGCGCAAGCATCCTTACAGCGGCGGCTATTTTTCTTAATATATCCGAAAAATGGCAGGATATTGCTGTAAAAATTATTGATTCTTTATTTCTTATCATTATTGCAATCGTTATTTTTTCGGCGGTTGCAGGTCTGATGGCTACAAAACGAATTATAAAACCGATCAGAAAAATAAATTTGGATCATCCAGAACCTAAAAAGAATTACAAGGAACTTGCGCCTATTCTGGAGAAGCTTAATTCCAGAAATGGTATGGTGAACCGACAGAAAGCTGAATTGGTCAGCCGGCGCGAGCAATTCAGCCTGTTGACGGAAAGTATGAACGAGGGCATGATAATTGCAGATCCGAAAACGTCCATCCTGACCTGCAATTCGGAGGTTTCGAAGCTTTTATGCGTAAAGCCGCCTAAAAACGGCGATAGTATTTTTACGCTCAGCCGCGAGGAAAATTTTCGCCGCTGCATTCAGGACGCTATGGGAGGCAGACGCGCGGAATGCCTGCTGAAAACCGAACAGGGCGACCGCAGGGTAATTGCAAGTCCTGCTTCTATCAACGGCGCGGTCAATGGGATAGTAGTATTTATATTTGACGTAACAGAAGAGCAGGCGCTTGAAAAAATGCGCAGGGAATTTACTTCCAATGTTTCTCACGAGCTGAAAACGCCGCTTACGACGATATACGGCGTTGCGGATATGCTTGCAAACGGCATGGTGAAAGAGGCGGATGTGGCGGCATTTGGCGGAAATATTCGACGTGAAGCCGACAGACTGATCACTCTTATCAATGATATTGTTGCATTGTCCAAGCTTGATGAAAATTCTTTGCCAAGAAGCGACGAGGAGATTGATCTTTACGAATTGGCGGCGGAGATAGTTGGCAGGCTCGAAAACTGCGCTGCCGAAAAGAATATCACGGGAACTGTTTTCGGCGATCATGTGATTATGGTCGGAAATCGCACTGTGTTTGACGAGGTTATATATAATCTTTGTGATAATGCCATTAAATATGGTAATATCGGTGGGAAATACGAGGTGAAGCTTTCGCATATTCCCAAGCGTGCCATTTTGACGGTCAGCGATAACGGGATAGGGATTCCGGAGGAGCATATAGAGCGTATTTTCGAGCGATTTTACCGAGTTGACAAAAGCCGTTCTCGTAAAATAAAAGGTACGGGCCTGGGGTTATCTATCGTAAAACATGGTGTGATGTATCACGGAGGAACAATCCGTGCCGTCAGTACGAATGAGGGGACTTCCTTTATTGCGGAATTTCCTTTGAGAGAAAACTTGAGTAAAACTTAGAAATTATAAGAT
Organism: uncultured Ruminococcus sp.; assembly: GCA_910576995.1. Taxonomy (GTDB): domain Bacteria; phylum Bacillota; class Clostridia; order Oscillospirales; family Ruminococcaceae; genus Ruminococcus. The sequence continues at coordinate 15,586 of CAJTLC010000028.1, read as the reverse complement.
AAACAATGATAAATTCAAAAAAACCATATAATCTTCGTTAAACCGTCCGAAATCGTTTAAAGATGAATGTTGCGGTTCACGTGAACTTATGATATAATCTTAACATCACATGAAAAGTGGTGCGGAACTCATTTTCTTGATCAGTGTTCCGCAAAGGAGGTTGTTAAAATGATAAGAATGGTTCCCGGAACTACAATAAAATTTACCGAACAGGCGCGCGAGGCTGCTTTTGATATTATTTCTCCGGTTTTGGAAGCCACGGGAGGACTTACGCTGTCGCAGCTGTCTAAGGTGACTGGGCTGGAGGGCTCGACTATTCAGAACTGGATAAAGCGCGGCTGGGTATCTTCAACAGGCGGAAAAAAATATTCCGAAAAGCAGGTCATACGAATCCTGCTGATCAATATGCTTCGCGGTGCAATGCGGCTTGAAAATATCGCAAAGCTTATGACTTACATAAACGGCGATGTGGAGGATACTTCCGATGATATAATTGCAGATATTGTTTTGTATAATATCTTGTGCAGAATAATATTTACAGCGGAAGATCGCGGCGCATTTGAAACGGACTCGATAAAGCGGCTGATTGACGATGAAATCTGCGAATGCGCTGAAGAGATCAGGGACGAAGTGAAGCTTCGCAAGGCTATGTACGCCATGGTAATGGCTTACAGAAGCGCTTGTCTCAAAAATGAAACGGAAACGGCAATGAATGTTATTCTTGCCGAAATGACAAACTAAACAGGTTCTAAAACTGAGGAGAATTATAATGGCAAAATTTGAAGAATTAAGACCGGACGGCAAACCTAAGAAAAATTTCACGGGAAAATGCATCGGGATAGGCGTGGCGGCAGCGGCTGCTGCATTGTTATTTATAAGTTCATGTACGATCGTTCCCGCAGGTCATACGGGTGTAATACTGACTCTCGGCAAAGTTTCCGACAGTTCGTTTTCAGAGGGATTTCATCTTAAAATACCGATAATCCAGAGCGTTGAAAGCGTTTCGAATAAAATTCAGGTATATGAAATTTCTGCGTCTGCGGTTTCGAAAGATTTGCAGACTGTCAGCAGCAACGTTGCCGTCAACTATCGTCTTGTTTCTGATAAATCAGGAGATATGTACCGAAACGTAGGCATGGATTATCAGACGGTTCTTATTGCGCCGGTGGTGCAGGAATGCATGAAATCCGTGACGGCAAAATATACTGCCGAGGAAATGATCACGGAGCGTGCGTCTGTCGGGGATGAAGTTAAAACGTCGCTGGATTCCAAACTTAACAGCTATGGAATTTTCATAGAGAAGTTCAATATTGTGAATTTTGACTTTTCTGAGGAGTTTAACAACGCTATCGAAGCTAAGCAGGTCGCGGAGCAGAATCTTCTGAAAACAGAGACTGAGCAGAAGCAGGCTATCACCGTTGCGGAGGCTCAGGCGAAGCAGAAAGTAATTGCTGCCGAGGCTGAGGCGGACGCCATTCTTGCGAAAGCTGAAGCCAATGCGGAGGCAAACAGAATGATCGAAGCGTCATTGTCCGATAAAGTAATTGCTTATGAGCAGATAGAAAAGTGGGACGGCGTAATGCCTAAGGTAGTAAGCGGCGACAGCAACGGAATGCTGATAAACATTGATCCCGACGATCTGGGAGGTTCGTCGCAGCCTTACACGCCTCCTGCAACTGAGCCTTCAGCCGACTAAGTATGAGCAGGAAGGGCAGGAAAAAGAAATCGCTGATCGGTTCTGCTATTGAATTTATATTTGATATAATTGAATTTTTGAGTGATGATATAATAGAATGGATAATAGGATTGTTTGACTAAACGATATAGGGAAAAATCGCCTGCAACATTAAATTGCAGGCGATTTTAATTAAACCGTATAACCGTTCGCTCTCAACTCGTCAATAAGATCGCCGAGAATCGCGGCGTTCGTTGCCGATACCGAGTGAAGCAGGAGAATTTCTCCTCCATGCGCCGATTTCGTAAGTTTGCTTAAACTTTCCGCAGGATCGGGCTGCTTGTCGGTTTGCCAGTCAACGTAGGCATAGCTCCAGAAAACTGTTTTATAATTGCATTCCTGCACGGTTTGGAGTGAATCTTCGGAATATTCTCCGCAGGGGAATCTAAAATACTGCATCTCATAGCCGTAATTATTAATAACATAATTATGAAGAGACATAATTTCCTCGACAGCTTCGTCGTGGGAAAGAGTGGGAAGACTTGCGTGTGTCATACCGTGATTTCCGAGAGTGTGTCCCTCTGCGATCATTCGCTTTACAAGAGACTCCTCTTTTTTGGCGTAATCACCCGTCAGGAAAAATACCGCCGTAGCGTCTTTCTCTTTCAGGGTATCAAGAATTTGCGAAGTATAGCCGTTTTCATAGCCTTGATCAAAAGTTATGATTATCCGTTTTTCATCCTCGGAAATGGCGCAGGCATCATAATCGCCATACTGTCGGGTGAATTGAACGGCGTCGGACGGACGGTTTTTTTCATCTACGGAAGTACCTTGTCCGTAGCCGTGTTTGGTTGTATCCGCCGCATAAACTGCGTACGAGGGAATTGCGGCGGCGGTGAGGATCGCTGTAACTGCGGCGATCGATTTCATAATTCCACTCTCCTTTTGAAACCACACAAATCAATTTTTATTTGTGCGGCATTATGTCAGGGGACGCTGTCCCCCGACACCCCCTGCAAAAGGGTGACTCACCCTTTTGAAACCCGATTTTCATGTTTTCCTATCCCTTTAGGGATAGGAAAACATGAGGACGGTTCAACAGTGTAACACCTTTGCAAGGGATAAAGAAAAACAATGTTCGCTGCATAAAACAGCATAATAAAATTGATTGGTGTGTTGAATCTGATTTAGAGATTCGGAGTTGCGGATTCCTCCGCCCTACTATTATATCCAAAAGCAAAATAAATATACGTCTTAATTTTCGGATAAAACATTTATTATATCGCATTCGGGAAGTTTTCCCTGTTCTACGGCAACTTTTACTGCTCCCGAAAGTTCCTGCGGATCTCTGTTTCTGACAGCTTCGCCGCCGTTTTCATTGATTTTCAGTACCATGCATGACGGTGACGGTTTCCATCTGCGAAAAATATATTCAAGAACTCCGCGGCTGTCGCAGTCGCTTAGCAGTATCAATTCCGTATGACCGACAAAAATTTCCTTGCCGATCTCGATCTCGGCTTTTGATTTTGCTTTTTCAAGATCTTCCGCGCTGACGGAAACGGTTTCCTCGCCCGAAAAAAACGCAAGAGTCAGCGTATTTCCGTCAATCGCGGCAGTTCGCACATAAGCGCGCATACTTACATTTCCCTGCTCGCCGCAGGATGTAAGGGTTATTACTGATAAAATTAAAAGTAAAAATAAAATTTTCCTCATAACGTTATATTTCTTTCTAAGATGTTTTTTTTGAAAAAAGTTGATTGATAACAAGTTTTGCGGCTGACCCCTGGACGGCGGCGGCAAATACGGCGAATACCGCAAATACCGACAAAAACAGAGAATCTATACGCTGAACCGCTATCGGCTGGGAAAGCTGCGCCGCGGCTGCTATCGGGAAATCGGTTATATCCATGATTCCTCCGCATACAAGTACGCCGGTAAGAATTATACATACCGTTATAATTATATTTGATATGAAATACCATAAAACGCTGCTTGTTATTCTTCCGTCGGAAAATCCTGCAAAAACGAGGAGGCTGCCTATTCCGCCGCCAAGGGATAATCCGCGTAAAAGTTCGCTGAAAAAATTTTCCGATGGAACGCGGCGGAAATTTTCAAAATCCGATTGCAGAAGAGCGCTGATCATTACGACGGCTACGCATAAAGCCCCGATAGCGGCGGAGATCACGCAGGCGCGCGATAAGGCTTTTATTCCTTTTGAAACGATGTAAAAGCAGGAAACAGCGATTACCGCCGTTACCAAAATCCTTCCCCATATTCCAGAAGCCGCAAAGGGCGCGAAAATTATTTCTCCTGTATTCCAAAGCATTGATAAAATGGCGAATATGCGTATAATTATAAAGATCAGCAGGACGGAGAGGTATATTTTGCCTGCTGACGCGATTGATCTTCCGCCGCGGTACATCAGCAGAAATGGCAGCGCTGCAAGAAATTCCAGAGTCGCCGCCGCTGCAAACGCAAGTGCCGTCATGGCGGAGATGCTGTCACGCAGGCAAAATAAGGCGAAAACGTCGCCGATCAGCAGCATGGAAATAAGCTGCGGCGGCGAGATTTTTATTGTGCTGTTCATGACTGTATCCTTTCTAAGGCAACGCCGTAAGGCGTTCTTTGTGCGGTGTTGCCTTAGAGCTTGTGTTCATAGATTCTGCACACGTCTTTTCGGCAAATTTTTATGCCAATCTGCGTCAAAAGTCCTTGTAATACGACAGTATTCCTGCGGACTTTTTCCTTGTTGGCATAAAAAAATATGCTCGAAAATCCGCGCACATTATCTATGAACACGAGCTCTTAACTTTTCTGTTTGTACTCCTCGACGGTAAATCCTCGGTTCTGCAATTTGCGCATTCCCTGCCGAATAGCCGTATCTGTCATTCCCCGTGCGGAAAACGGCGAGATCGGCGCGGTGAATGGGAATCCATAGGTTTCCGTGGAACAGATATTTATCAAAACCATGCAGGCAAGAACGCTTACGCCGAATAGTCCAAGAATTCCGCCTGCCGCTAAAAATGCGAATCGAAGCACGGTTATCTGCGGATTAAGATCGGGAATTGCAAGTCCTCCGAGTACAGAAAGGGCAGTCATGGTGAGGAGAGGCGTGCTTACAAGTCCTGATTTTACAGCCGCGTCGCCGATTATAAGACCGCTGATTATGCTGACAGCTCCGCCAACGGGTTTCGGAAGCCGAACGCCCGCTTCACGAATGACTTCGTACATCAGCAAAACGAGAAAAGCTTCCGTAAGAATAGACAGCGGAGCATTTTTTTCTTCTTCAACCAAAAGCATCAGCAGGGTGCTGTTGATAAGTTCAGGGTGATACATTACAATAGCCGTATAAACCGCAGGCAGGAGGATAGCCAGTACAAACGACGCGTATTTCAGCCATCGGATAAATACTGCGTAATAAGGCTTATATGCATAATCGTCAAGCGTGTGGAAGCTTTCGCAGAACAGACGCGGTACTATTATCGCATATGGAAGTCCGTCGATTAGAATTGCCGCGCGCCCCTCGATAAGCTTTGAGCATAGCACGTCAGGACGTTCGGTAATACCCGTGGAACTGAACAGTTCAAAGCCTTTTTTCTCCAGAAACGGACGAATATAGCCGGTAGAAAGTACAGCCTCAAGATTCGTTTCGTTTAGCGATTTTTCAATTCGCCGTAAAAGTTCACGGGGAACGCGGTCTTTCATATAGCAAAGACATATATCGGTCTTACTTTCTGAACCGAGTACGGAGAGTTTCATTACCAGTTTCGGAGATTTCAGGCGGCGGCGGAGAAGCGACATATTCGTACGCACCGTTTCAACAAAACCCTCGTGGCTGCCCATAATATTGCCCTCGCCAGACGGCTCTTGAACGCTGCGTGAGGAATACCCCTGAATTCCGAAAGCAAGCGCTATGTTGATTCCGTCGGCAAGAAGTACTCCGAAACCCGAATGGAGCAGGCGAAAAAGAGTATCGAGATCTTCAGCCTTGGTCTGATCGGAGGACAGCAGAAGATGTTCGCGGATATAATCGAAAAGTTCTGTCGGGGAATCTTTTTCGGAAATTTCCATAAGCGGCGCAAACAGCATTTCGCAGGCGCTGAGAGTTGACGTCATTCCCTCGCAGAAAAGCAGCGCACATTTAATGTTTCCCGTAGTAAAGCGGTTTATAAGAATATCGGACGAATTTTCCGATATCTCTTTGATTATAGTTATATTTTCCTCCATATTGTTATGCAGCGTTTTATTTTCAGCCATTGTGAGATTTCCTTTCTTTGTGCGATTTTTTATAGATATTATACCCGATTTTCAATTGATTATAATAAGAACGTATATTTCACTTGACATTACGGCAAAATAGTGGTACAATTAAATTATATAGAAAATCAGACATGAAAACAAAATCATTAATGAAAAGGAGAATGTTATGAAAAAATTAACAAAAGCGATAGCGGCGTTGGCTATGGCTGGTTTTGTTGGATTTGCAGCGGCAGATCCCATGATTGCCTTGGTAAAAACATCTGACGTGCAGGCAGTCGATACAAATAACGACGACTGGCTTCATGCCGAGGGAAGCCGCCTTTACGACATGAACGGCAACGAAGTATGGCTTACGGGAGCAAACTGGTTCGGTTTCAACTGCGGCGAGGCGTGTCCTCATTATTTGTGGAGCGCGGATATTGACGATATTTTGCAATCTGTAGTCGATCACGGTATCAACGTTCTGAGATTTCCTGTTTCCACAGAACTGCTTCTGTCGTGGATGAATGGAACTCCAAAAGAAGTCTCCAGCATTCAGGTCAACACTGATCCCTCGTATACGATAAACCCCGATTTTGCCGAATCCGATGGTAAAACTCCGAAAGACTCCATGGAGATCTTCGATATAATAATGCAGAAATGCAAAAAATACGGCGTAAAGGCATTTATAGACGTTCATAGTCCTCATACCGACAATTCGGGTCATAACTATAACCTCTGGTACGGCAAGGAAACCGAGGACGGAACTATGGTAACCACCGAAATATGGAGGGATACGCTTGTATGGCTTGCTGATAAATATAAAAACGACGATACGCTTATCGGTTACGATCTGAAAAACGAACCCCATGGAAAGGGGCAGGAGGGAACTGAAGCTGCCAAGTGGGACGGTTCTACAGATGAGAATAACTGGGCTTACGCGGCGACAAAGTGCGCTGACGCAATTCTTGAAGTTAATCCCAATGCGCTCATTATGATAGAGGGCGTTGAGCAGTCGCTTAGCGGCGCAATGCCCGGAGATTATTGGGGAATCGGCGACAGACGCGATAATTCTCCGTATATCGGAGCGTGGTGGGGAGGAAATTTCCGCGGCGCGAGAGAATATCCCATAAAGCCCGAACACGGTACAAGTCAGATAGTTTATTCGCCTCACGATTACGGTCCGTCGGTTTATGCGCAGACATGGTTCGATAAAGATTTTACCGAGCAGACGCTGCTTGATGATTATTGGTACGATACGTGGGCATATATAAATGCAGAGGATATCGCGCCTGAACTTATCGGCGAATGGGGCGGTCACATGGACGGCGCGGAAAATGAAAAGTGGATGACGCTGCTCCGCGACTATATGATAAAAAATCACATCAATCATACGTTCTGGTGCCTGAATATCAATTCGGGCGATACCGGCGGACTCTGGACGGGTCTGGGATTCAGCCCTGCGACGGGTTCTACGATCTCATGGGACGCCGATAAATACGGACTTTTCGAGCCGTCACTCTGGCAGACTGCAAAAACTGGCAAGTACATCGGGCTTGACCATCAGGTTGCGCTTGGCGAAAACGGTATTTCCCTCAATGATTTCTACGCCAATTACGCTTCAACAGAGGGCAGCAACCTTGACGGCGGAAAAACTTCCAGCGGCAATCCGGTAAACGGCGAAACTCCAACTACAGCAAAGCCTGCCGAAACTACAAAACCTGCGCCTACTACAGCGAAACCTGCTGCAACTACTTCCACTACGGTCAGTAATAGTTCTGATAATACTACTGGCAGCAGCGATATTGTTTATGGTGACGCGAATTGTGATGGGAAAGTTGAAATAGCTGACGCTACACTGATTTTGCAGTTCCTTACTAATAAAGATGAGTATAAGCTTACTGAAAAAGGAATGAAGAACGCCGATTGCAGTGATGTTGGCGACGGAGTTACGGCTCAGGACGCGTTGGCGATACAGAAACTTGACGCAGGAATCATCAAATCGCTGCCTGTCAAATAATTTTGATATGCAAGATATAAGGCGAAGCCGCATGATATTGCGAGGTATTGCCTTACACATCAGGAGGATAAAATATGTTCGATAAAACCATGACATTCAGCGTAAACGAGGACAAGGAAGCGGAATTAAAACGAAATCTTACGATCATATATGACGCTCTTGTCCAAAAAGGCTATAATCCGATAAATCAGATAGTGGGATACATTCTTTCGGAAGATCCCACATATATTACCACATATAATAATGCGCGCAGTCTGATAAGGCACATAGACCGCGACGAACTTCTTCAGGTTTTGGTTAAAAATTATCTGAATGCATAATAAGAACTTGTTCTCATAGGATTTGTATGTAGATTTTCGAGCATAATTTTACTGAGGGCAAGGAGAAAAAGCGAAAGCATACTATCGTATGGTAAGCTTTTTCAACGTAGCGATCAGTAAAATTTGCTGAAAAGATGCATGCAATATCCTATGAGAACAAGTTCTAAGAAGCTTCTGTACTCTGATGGGTACAGAAGCTTTTTTCAAACAAGCTCTACAGGTCTCTTTCAATAAGTTTTTTCAATTCGGAGAGTTCGGCTAAAAGTTCTTCACTGTCATTTTCGGTAAGCGATCTCACGCGGGCGCATAGCCGGTCAGCCTCGGTCAGTTTGTTTCGGCGTACGAAAATTCCGGCAAATTTACGGAAATCTTCCCATTCGCCGCTTAAAAGCTTTGCCGATTCTACCGCTTTTGACTGATTTCCGTTCATGATCAATTCTTCGGTTTGAGCAATAACAGAAGTGATACTCCTGCATTTGGAATCTATCCATATCTGCGAGCCGAAGCTTATTCCGAAAAGCAGGATAAGAATTGCAATACTCAGCTTTATTCTTGTCATATCATGAATTCTCCTCTTCTTCCTTCAGAACCGAAATACTGCCGTTCGTTTCAATTATTGCGTATTGCACGTCAGCGAAATCGAAAACGTCCTTACTGCGCAGAGCAGCTTTCAGATCGTCCATGGAAAGCCGAAGTTCCCGAAGCGCGTGATCGTCGGGTTTGCCGCCGCGGACTACTATTTTAGGTCTGCCTGAAATAATTTTTTTCATGGAAGGAAAGCGAAGTGTGACCCATGACATGAGGACTTCAAAACAAACGAGGGCGAGAATAGGAGTAATACCTATTATAAGTGGTATATCCGTATCCTCCAGCGGAAGAGTGGCTATGTTGGATACAAGAATTGTTATAACAAGCTCGGATGGCTGTAATTCGCCCAATTGGCGTTTTCCCATGAGCCTGACAGAGAAGATGACCAATATATATAGTATTATTGCCCGAATAAGTGTAGCTGTCATAATTTCACCGCCTTTTGCGAGTATTATAGACAGGCTTTTTAAAATTATTCATGAATATTGTGCGGGTTTGCGTTCATACTATCATTGGCAAAAGCCTAAAGGTAATCTCTAAAAAACTATTTCGGAAAAACAGGATTTTTAGAGATCATCTAAAGATATTTTTGAAGGAGAAAAATGTTATGGAAAACAAGCACAAGAACGACAGCATCAAATGTACGGTCAAGCAATGCCAGCACAATATGGTGACGGAGAATTACTGCTCACTGGGCTGTATCTGCGTAGGAACTCATGAAAGCAATCCTACAGTTCCGGAATGTACCGACTGCAACAGCTTCCTCAAGCGTACAGGAGTCTAATTAATCCTCCAATAATAAAAAATCAGCTCGTCTGCAAAGGACGGGCTGATTTTTTATGTTTTCTTATATTGTTATGAAAATCAATTTTTACTTGTGCTGCATCATGTCAGGGTACGCCGTCCCCCGACACCCCCTGCATAAGGGACATAGTCCCTTATGAATCCCAATATTAAATTAATTATGCACCCATATGGGTACATAATTAATTTGAACAGGAGCGATAAGAACTACACTCTACGCAGGAGATATGAGAAAACAATGTTATCTGACATGAAGCAACATAATAAAATATATTATGATTTTTTCCATTTCCAGAGAATTATGACCGCCGCGATAGTACTTACTATCGCTAAAAGTATAGGAAACCAAGTATACGGCAGGGGAAGATCAACGGTATTTATACCATAAAACGCGAAAATTATGTTAGGAATCTGCATTATGATTGTCACCGTGGTAAGTCTCCACATAACGATGTTCAGATTATTTGATATGACAGAAGAAAATCCCTCGGTCATGCTTGAAAGAATTCCCGTGTAAATGCTTGCCATTTCGATAGCCTGCTTCATTTCGATAAGAACATCCTCAAGAAGATCCTGATCTTCATCGTATAGCTTCATAACTCTGCCGCGGTAAATTTTTTCAATGGTAGCTTCATTGGCTTTCAGTGAAGTTGAAAAATAAACCAGCGATTTTTCAAGCGCAAGAAGCTGCATCAGCAATTCGTTTTTCATAGCGTTGTGCAGCTGCTGTTCCGCAACGGACGACAGCTTGTCGATTTGTTTAAGATAATACAGAAACAGCGCCGCGATTCGCAGAAGAAGCTGCAAAACGAACCGGGTCTTAAAAGCGGGGCGGAGATTACGTATAGTTCCGCGGACAGCTTCATCAATAAGCTGCGAGCCGTGGAGAGATATTGTAATAACGTTTTTTTCTGTAATTATTATGCCTATAGGCATCGTGTAGAATATCTGCGTATCGTCGCTGTCGGTAGAAGATACGGGAGCGTCGACGATAATAAGGGTCTGATCGTCTTCGCGCTCGATACGTGAAGATTCCTCTTCATCAAGAGAAGATTTTACAAATCCGCTGTCCAGTCTGAAATCGTCAATGAGCATTTTGATTTCCTGAGGAGTGGGATCTATAACGGATATCCAGCAGCCGATCTCAGGATCGTTTACGGGGCAAAGCCGTCCGCTTTCGGAATTGTAATAGTTTATCACGGTTTGCCTCCTTTCGGGAATTTATAGAAGCGTGATTACTGAAGTATTTTTAGTTCCTGCATCATAAGACAGAAATCGTAAACGTCTATGCGGTCGTCTTTGCAGAAATCGCCTGCTTGCCAGTCGCCAATTTCGCCGTTTCCGAGCAGCCAGTTCTGAAGCGCAACTGCGTCTGAAATGTTGAAAAAGCCGTCAGCATTCACGTCGCCCATAACATAAGTATCGGGAACTATCCAGCCGCCGTCGTCTGCTATAAGGCAGAGCATGGTTATAGTTTCGCCGAAATAAACGTCGTCGCCGTAATTGAGACAGACTTCACGTACAGAATCATGCCATTCTGTATCGTCTGCGGCGGCAGCGGCTATCATAAGAGGAGAGACGAAGCAGAGATCGTTCCAGTCGGAGACAGCCTTGCCGTCGGGAGTATATCCTGCCATGACCTCCCATGGATCATTGCTGGTTGACCTTCTCATGAAATAAGTTATTGTATATGAGAATTCAAGAGCGTCGGTATTTCCGTTCACCAGATAATCCATACCGATACGCCAAGGCGCGCGGCAGCTGTTGTAGTAGCAGTTTCCATCATTTTCGCTTTCGAGGAAATTCGGCGGAGCAGGAATGAATTTACCTGTGCTGTCTTTTATGAGAAAATCGGGAATTATGCCTGTTTGATATTCGTCGACAAGACTATTTATTATGCTGTATGTGTTGTCGTAAAGCGTCGTCCAGCGGTCGTCGCCTGTAACCTGCGCAAACACGGGCATATACTGAACGATGAAATCCGAACCTCTTGTTGCGGAATAATAGGGATCGTTTTTGCTTGCCTGATAAGTCCAGTCTCCGAGGCGAAGTATCCAGTCTTCCTGATTTACTTCGTATGTCATAATATCGTTGATGGCAGATTTGGCGGATTCGAGATAATTGATCTCGCCGTCGCTGCCCCACATTTTATCAGCCATAAGCAGAGCGTAAGCGATATCCATATCTCCGTCGGTTGCGGAATCCGAACCTTCCGAGCATATAAGAGCCGAACCGTTGTCGGACTGCTGCCAAGCCATGAGATTTTTGCCTATGCTGCTGGGATAAGCTTTGTAATAGCGATACATTCCATCGAAGATCGCTTTAGCTTCGCTGTCGTATTCAGCCATAGCAGCCATGATAAGCATACCGTAGCCGTGAGCTTCGGAAACAGTTACGGGAACTGTGTAGCCTGCTTCTGCGAAAGTCTGTTCACCGTAAAAAACGTAATACTGCGTTTCGTCTTTGGCATAGGGGTTCTGCACGATGTACTTGCTTTTCCAGAGGTTGTAATAATTCGTAGTTTCAGCGGAAAGCTGAGAAACTTCGGCGGCGTTTGCCTGAAACGCTACTGTCGTATGCAAGGGGAGCGAGCATAGCGCTGCGATGCACAATGCCAACATCTTTGTGAAGCTATTCATAATTTTTCTCCTTTCAAGGCGGCAGTTAAACTTTTATAAATTTATTATATCATACTTTCATGGAAATTACAAGGATTTTATTAGGGCTTGGTTGAAAAATGTATGGATTTTTCAACCAAGCCCTACACAAAATAAGAACCTGCGGTCATTTAAGATGTTCATGGTGTAAAACATCACTTATGTGACCGCAGGTTCTTTTGCTGCATTGAAACGTAGTGTTTTTTCTTGTTTATTTTTTCTTCCATGCTTACATTATAACGCAAATAACCGTATATTGCAATAACAGCAATGTTGCAGATATAATACAATTTGAATTTATTTATTACAAAAATGTAACAGATTTGCGAAAAAATCTTAATCTGCTGTTTAATCGATGTAAAAACTGTGAAAGTTGTACAGTTATAAATTTTCTAAAATTTTCATGTGGCTTTTTTTCAATATCTGCATAGAATAGTATAAACGGAACTGCGGTAAAGAAGATCGCAAGTGGCTGAATCAGCAAGCACCGGTGCGCCCGCGAACAGCTTTTGATCGTAAAAACTTTATCATAGTCCCGTTTTTATAGAGCCTGTTCAGTATCCCGCGAAATATACAGCGAGATGCTGAACAGGCTTTTATCACTTATCCGAATGCTTCTGCATCTTTTTGCTGTATTCCTCATATTTTCGTTTTGTGGCGAGACCTCCGCGGATATGGCGTTCCTGCTTGTTTATTTCCAATATATCCTTGACCTGCATATATAATGCGGGATTTTCAATTTTCAGCCGCTCGCTTACGTCCTTATGTATGGACGTATCAAAAGGGAATGATAATGTCAATAGTTCAGCTCAATTCGTATGCTGCCGTCTTCATCAGCAGTGATGACCTTTATCAGCGTTTTCAATTCAGCATTGGTCATGTTTGCGACGGACGAATACCGGCTGAAATTCTCCGACAGTGTACGGTAAAGCTGACGTGACTTCTTTTCAATATCCTCCAGACTTTCTGTGGAATCAAGTTCCAGTCTGATCTGAGCGATCTGTCTGTCAATAACTGCTGTACGCTCTTTTAATTCTGTGATGGAAATAATATCGTTTTCAAACATTTGTATCTGCTTCTGCTTTTTATTTTTCAGGACTTCAAGCTGACAGGAAAGTTTAGTTCCAGGATTCTTTGGCTGTTTTTTCTGATACTGGCTGATAATACTGTCAATAAATCTTTGCTTGTCCTTGATAAGCGAAAGAAAATATCCGTCAATGTTTTCAATCAGTTCACTCTCCGGAATCGTTGTCGTATTGCTGCAATAATCTGTACCGTGATGACTTCGCCCACTGCACCGCCATACAACACGTGTGCCGTTTTTCCTTTTTTCACTGCTCCGTCTGAACGAGTAACCGCAGCAGGAACAGTTTATCAACGTACTGAACAGGTGCTTATTACTGCGTTTTTTATGAATGGTCGTTTCAAGTCCGACGTTGTTGGACTTGTTGACATTCTGTGCCTTTTCCCATATTTCCAGCAGAACGATCTGAAGCTCAGGGCGATGTATTTCTATCCATTCGTCCTCATTCTTTTTTTTGCGTGTTTTTTCGATAAAATCGCTGACTTCGCTCTTTCCGTTGACCACATACCCTGCATACAGCTTGTTTTTCAGGATTCTGCTGACTGCTGTTGTACTCCACGGAACGCCTCTTAAACTTGTTAATCCTCTATCGTTCATCAGTTTGGCGATTTTGTGAGAACCATACCCCTGATTGACATACAAATCAAACATCTCTCTGACGATTTCTGCCTCTGTTTCGTTGATCTGCAAATTGAAATAATCGCCCTTGGTCTTGATATAGCCGTAACATAAGTTGGGAACTCTGCCTTTTTCAGCATTGATCTTCTTTCCGAATTTAACACGCTTGGACATATTAGAGGATTCTTCCTGAGCAATTGCCGCAAACATGGTCAGAGAAAACTCGCTGCTGTCAAATGATTCCATATTTATAGTGACAAATCTGACATTGATATTACGAGCTTTCAGTTCCCGGATGCTTTTTAGAAAATCAAACGTGTTACGAGCCAGTCTGGAAACATCTTTTACGAGTACACACTCAAAAACACCCTTTTTGCTGTCTTCCATCATCAGGTTGAATTCCGCTCTCTTTTTCGTTGACGTACCTGTAATACCTTCGTCTGCATAGATACGGATAAGATTATAGCCATTTTTTTTGGTATATTCAGTAAAAAATGATTTCTGTGCTTCAAAGGAATTGATCTGATCTTCTTTATCGGTAGACACACGGCAGTATGCAACTACATTTTTCATTATTCTATCTCCTTGAATTGTAAGAACCTGTCCACATAGAAAATTCCGCACGTCTTTTCGGCAAATTTTGTCGATTGCTACGTCAAAAATCCTTGTCATACGCCAGTATGTCTGCGAATTTTTTCCTTGCACTCGACAAAATTATGCTCGAAAATCCGCACACAATTTCTATATGGACAGGTTCTAAGAATCTGCCCACACGAAATTATCATGCGGACAGATTCAAGACTTAATTGGTGGAGCAATAAAAACCTTTCAGCTTACTCGTTATTCTGCTCTGACGAAATTATTGATGATCACAACAGAACTGTCATTTTCAGCGTGCGTTTTCACTTGTCTTGTAAGTGAGCCTGCGATCACCTGTTCCAGTTTCTTGATGAGTCTGTTCATGTCGTTTTTGGCAACCGGATCGTTTACAAAATGATATGTATTCATGATGACCTCCTCTTCTCATTCGCAAAGAATGATATTCTTTGTTTAATACTATGAATTGGAATTGATGGATATGAATCAATCAGAATCTCTCTTGATAAGATTATAATAATATGGATAGGTAAGCTTTTGATATTATCTCCAGCTTTTCCCCCCATTCACACCGTGCATGCGACTTTCATCGCACACGGCGTTCCATCATAAATATATTTTCATTGGATTAGTAAACCTTTTAAAAGTTTTGTTATTTATGCTACTATGATTGGCTCTAATTGAGCCTGTTTTCTTAAACTATTAATCGTTCTAATCTGACCTTTATTTAGGTTAAGAATAGATAAGTATTTGCATATTGTTTCAAATTGTGTAGCGTGTATGAGCTTGTGTACGTCTTTTTGAACTATAATCAGATTTTGATAATTATCCTTACCACCCAAGCTTTTAGGAAACTTATGGTGACAATGAATATCATCTATATTTAACACAGTTCCAAGGACTGCACATTTTCCATACTGTGATGCATATAAAGAAATTTTATTATCCACAAATTCAATACTGTCCGTGTATTGGTAACTATAC
>CAJTLC010000027.1 GCA_910576995.1 uncultured Ruminococcus sp. | reverse complement strand
TCTACGCCCTCTCTTTTCTTTCTTCGGAATAACTCCTTTTGCAGGATAAGACTGGCAGCATGGTCCGCCAACGAGCAGATCAAAATCCGGCAGATTTCCGTAATCGATTTTTGTGATGTCCTCATAAAACTTTTCTCCTCCTGTGTCGTACAAGGCTCGGTAGGCTTGCTGTGCGAATTTGTCAATTTCACACCACCCGATGCACTCAAATCCGCCCACTTTTTCAAAAGCTGATCGGAATGCCCCGATGCCTGCAAATGCTTCAAAATATCGAATCATATCTTCCTTTCTCCGTTTAGGTACAAAAAGCGGCTGAATGATTTAAATTCAACCGCTCACATCGTCATATTCATCCCTGTTTCGGGTTCTTGTTCATAATCCTCACATTCATCCATTTCTTTGTCAATTGATGTGATATTGACGTATTCTCCCAGAACGCTCAGAGCCTCATCATAGCTGCCAGACTGCGTGATCTTACTGCACATTTCCTTTGCTTCTTCTGCCATGCCGTTTTCTTTCAGCGTTCTCGAAGCGATTCCCATCAGATGGAATATATTGCCGTCCTCGCCAATCAACGGACAATCCGGTTTCATTTTCTGCTGAATGAAATGAAATCTACCCTCACCGGGAATCAGCGAAAGGGAACGATCATTATCCCATTTCATGACCAGCTGTCCCATATCGTCAACTGCAAGTACCGTCCCCATAGTTCCAGACGGAATCGGCTGCGGATCGTTTACCATGCTGTCAAGGCAGATCCTTGTACCCTTAGAATAATGCTGCTTCAATCGTTCCACCTTTTTCTTGTTATACATCATACTGTACCTCCTTGTGATTCGTCATGCTATTAAAATGTAACCTGTTCATTTTTGCCCTCCGTAATATATATTAGCGGTATTCTTTTGTGTCCTTGATATCACCTCCAGTCGGAAACAAAAAAAGACCGCTTTGTTTCACATCACGAATTTCGTGATATTAAACAAAACGGTCTTTCAAACTTTGGGTACTATTTCATTGTGGATTTCGGATTTATTTTCTCAGGTCAGGCTGAAATTTTTCTAAGATTTTCCAACTTGAGGGTTCAATTCCCGTAAGTCGTTAAAATCGAGGGAAAAATATCTACGGTTTTGACTACGAAAATTTCGCCGTCCAGACAGTAAAAAAGCCCGATTTCTCGGGCTTTTACCATGAAATATCTTTTTCATGGTAACAATATGGCAGGGGCAGAAGGACTTGAACCCTCGGCACGCGGTTTTGGAGACCGCTGCTCTACCAACTGAGCTATACCCCTAATTTTTTGAGTTTCATCTGTCTGATGCAACAATAAGATTATAACACACAAAAAACGAAATGTCAATAGGAAAAAAATATTTTTATTTTTTAACTAATAATTCGGCTTATCAGAGAGAAGTAAGAAAGTTTACATGTGTAGTTAAATTTCCGATATCATATAATTATGATGTTTTTGCATCCTAATTTTTGAGAATATTTGATTTAAGCTTGACATATTAAATCTTTCATGATATAATATTATTTGAATATAAAATTCTTATTTAATTATCTAAACTTGTAAGACGAGCATTTCGGATTGTGTAATACACCCTGATAGAAAGATGAAAATTATGGAACATGAAAGAATAATTTATATTTATGAATATTTGTCGTGTGGCACTAATGAATCTCAAGGTGTGACGATAAAAGATATACAGCGATATTTGTCAGAAAACGGAAACATGAAGAGCGTTTCTGCTCTTACCATAAGGCGTGATATAGAGCGTTTGCAGCTTGCCGGAAACGATATAACGGCGACGGCAGGCGCTCATAATACATTTTATTATAAAATGAAAAATAATGGATTCACATTCAACGAGATCAGATTCATAGTAGATTCGATATCTATCAATAAGTTTCTGTCGAATTCCAAGAAGCAGCGGCTTATCAAGAAATTTGAGGGAATATGTTCTGAGAAGGAAGTGCGTCAGCTTATTAGCCGGATCTCGTTAAACGTTCAGTATTCTCCGTCTCTGGATTTGTTGGAAAATCTGGATAAAGTTCATACAATTATATCTGAAAAGCGCAAGATCAATTTTGAATATGGAAAATTGAATGTTAATAAAAATATGAACTATTACAAAAAGCGTCGCGAAATGATTCCTGTAAAAGTGGTTTATTTTAATGAACGCTTTTATTTGAAATGTGTCAATGAGGAGAATCTTCAATTACGTGTGTACCGTATCGATCGCATGAGCAAAATTACAGCAGGGGATAAAACTAAATTAAAAGTTGATATTCCAAAGCCTGATGGTGTTGTGATCGATATGTTTGAGCCTGAATCTTTTGAATATGTAATATTTCGTGTGAAGAAGTTCTTGCTGGATGATATGTTGGAGCATTTTGGAAATTATGCCTGCGTTCGTAATGATGATGAATATCTGGACAGCGTTATTGTCAGAGTTAAGATAGGCATAAGCCAGAGTTTTTACCGATGGGTCATGAAATATGGAAGCAATATGGAGATCGTATCGCCTGAATATATTCGTAATAAATTTTGCGAAGAACTCGATAAGGTTTTAGAAATTTACAGAAAATAAATTTTGCTGTTCGCTTTTGGGAATCGATATCTTAATTTTATTCAGATAATTCAGTTTGGAATAATTAGGAAAATCAAATTCAAGACTGTAAGCGCACAACATCTGCCGAAAAATCCCATATCGTTTGTTTAGGCTGATATTTCCGTATTTCCCGTCGCCGAGAATAGGTGCGCCAATATGAGAAAGATGTGCTCTGATCTGGTGAGTCCTGCCGGTATATAGCCTTATTTCGAGAAGATACAGCCCCGATTTTTCAGCTATTATCTTATAGCCTGTGCGAATTTCACGCGAACCTTCTACAGGAGTATCAGTAATTCGGACAATATTTCTGCTCTCATCTTTTTTATGATAAGCGGAGATAACATCTTCGGAACGCGGAGGTTTATTTACAGTAATGCAGCGGTAAATTTTATGAACTGCTCCGCATTTGATGCTTTCGTTCATTTCGCGAAGAGCCGCGGAATTTTTAGCTGCGGCTACAAGACCGGAGGTATTGCGGTCGAGTCGGCTGCATAATGCGGGTGCAAATGAATTTTCAGCAGCCGCATTGAATTCTCCTTTTTCGTGGAGATAGCGTTTTATGCGGTTTATTAGTGTATCGCAATTTCCTGAGCCGTTTCCATGAGAATCAAGTCCGACAGGCTTAAAAGCGATCAGGATATTATTGTCTTCAAAAACGACTGAAAGTTTATCAGAAGCATTCATGAAGCTTAAATCGCGAGATTTTGCAGCAGCGACATCATCCTTGACATAAATTCTCACAATATCTCCCTCACATAATTTTGTTGATATTTCACAGCGCTTTCCGTTGATCTTTATATCTTTCTTGCGTATCAGGCGATACATCATGCTTTTTGGCAGGTCAGGCATGGCCTTTGATAAAAACTTATCGATTCTTTGATCGCTGTCGTTTTGATTAATAATAAATTCTTTCATTTGTATACTCCATTTTTGTTATTTTACATTTATAATTTCTTTTATTGCACACTTTGCAATAGAAGAAATTATAAATTTATTTTTCATTTGGCGCATATTACCAAATTTCTTTGTATATTTGTTTTTTGCTTGAATTTGCTTGCAAAATATTCAACATTATGGTATAATAAAAAATATTATAGTATAATGGGGTGTCATAAGATTTTATTTAAAAGATTTTTGAAGATACTCTGATATGTTTAAGGAGAAAAGTGTCATGAGCATAATAACAAATTTGCTTTCTGTGGCGCTGTCATGTTCAATAGGATACTGGTCGTTTGCTTCGCTTTATCCTGCTGCAACGGCTGCAAATGATTTTGACAAAAGTGTATGTTTATATAATAACATAAATTCGACAGAAAGTAAAGACCCTGTTTCAGATGAGGAGCCTTTTCATGTATTTGAGATATATGATGCGTTTTTGGGTGTAACAACTTCTACAACTACAACAACGACATCAGCCGAAACGACAACTACGGTTAATTCCGAAACCAACGCTGTAAAAACCACAAAGGTAACAACTAATGCGGTTAAAACAACATCGCCTGAAAAGACAACAACGAACAAAATCCAGACTACAACTTCAAAAAATACAACTACAAAAACAACATTGTCAGAAAAAACAACAACGAACAAAATCCAGACTACAACTTCAAAAAATACAACTACAAAAACAACATTGTCAGAAAAAACAACGACGACTAAAATCCAGACTACAACTTCAAAAAATACAACTACAAAAACAACATTGCCTGAAAAAACAACAACGACTAAAATTCAGACTACTGCTTCAAAAACTACTTCGTCTTCAACAAAAACGACTGCTTCGACTAAAAAGACAACTACTATTCCGACTACTACCATGAGTACAGTAAATTCCACAGATTCGCCGACTTCTGCAACGACTTCGTCGATATCACCGAATTTTCCGAATGGCTTATATCTGCGTGGAATCGACGTTTCCGAGCATCAGGGGGAGATAAACTGGAAAAGCGTAAAGGAGAGTGGGCTTGCCGATTTTGCAATAATAAGAGCAGGATATGGCAAAGAACTTTATCAGGTCGACAAGTTTTTCCATTATAATATGCAGAATGCGCAGGCTAATGGTATTGATGTGGGAATATACTGGTACAGTTATGCCTCGACTCCAGAGGGCGCGCTCATGGAGGCGGAGACTTGCTATGAAATAATCAAGGATTACAGCTTTACATATCCTATTTATTATGATGTTGAGGAACCAAAGATCGTAAATAATCTTACAACTGCCGAAGTTTCGGCGATATTTGATACGTTTTGCTCGTTTTTTGAGGAAAAAGGCTACTATGTAGGCGCGTACAGTTATGCAAATCTTCTCCAGACCAAAGTTTACAGAAGCGTTCTTGAAAAATATGATGTCTGGGCGGCGCAGTATAGTTCGCAGCTTTCGGCTTATGACGGACATTACGGAATATGGCAGTACGGCAGTGACGGCGCTGTTGACGGTATTAACGGAAATGTTGATATGAATTATTGTTATAAGGATTATCCGGCAATTATCGGAAAAAATCCGAGTACAGGCGGAGATCGTCCTAATATCCCTGCGATAACTACTCAGACGGATTCCCCGAACGAACCGCTTCAAACGACTACGACGTCTTCATTTATAGTTTCTTCACAGTCGTGCGGAATTGATATTTCAGCTGAAAACGGCGATATTGATTGGAATTCAGCAGCTTCTTCGGGTGCGTTTTCATTTATAATGCTGAAAGCAGGCGAGGGCGGAACAGAACCGCAGGAAGATGAATACTTTGATAAAAATTTCGATGCTGCCAAGGGAGCAGGTATACCATGCGGAGTTTATTGGAAAGCGAAATCGACTACTGTTGAGGGAATCCATGCCGAGGCTGTGAAATTTTATGAAATAGTAAAAGGACGGCAATTTGAATATCCGATGTTTCTTGATCTGACAGATGAATCGATAACGCAGTCGGGTCTTAATGAAAGTCAGCTCTGGGAACTTATTGATAATTTCTGTCTCTATTTAGAAAACAGAGACTGCTACATTGGAATACGAGGCAGCGAGCAGTTTTTGCAGGATTCCGTCAATGCCGAACTTTTCAAAAAGTATGATGTATGGCTGTATTCTGACATTCCATTTACTCCAACATTTGAATACGAGTATGGAATGATGTCCATCGGCGGAATAAATGTCAGCGGAGTAAACGGTAAAATTATTGCAAATTCAGCTAATAAAGAATATGCAATGATTATGAAAAAAAATCATCTGAATGGATTTTGAATAATTTCTACAAAACTGCCTTTACAAGATAATCTTGAAAAGGCAGTTTTGCAACTAATAGCCTGTTACGTATATTTTTTCGCACATCTTGAGGGGGGATAAAATTGGTAGAATTTATAATCGGTGCGTCCGGTACGGGAAAAACCACTTCAATGTTTGAACGCATAAAGGGATTTTCTGAAAATGGAATGAAGCAATGCGTTCTTGTACCCGAACAATATTCTACGGAGTTTGATAAAAAACTTTATTTTTACATCGGCGCGAAAAATTTCAATAATATTTTTTCGGGGAGCTTCAACAGTATTTCCCGCCAACTTTTTCAGGCTTACGGCGAATCGAACCGAAACGGTGAATACGCCGATGAAATGGCTCGAATGATCCTGATATATCAGGCGATAGCAGCTGCAAGATCGGCGCCGGATACGCTGAACTTTTTTGCGGCGCGCAGCAAACAGAGCGGATTTGCGGAGGAGGTTCTGAAACTTATAACAGATATGAAGCATTCGGGGATAACTCCTCAGAAACTTATGGAAAAGTCAGCTTATCTTGATCGTCGTTTACATGACAAAACGGCAGATATTTCGGCAATTTTTTTCGAATACGAACGTCTTATGAAGGAATACGGCTTTAAAGATGATCTCGAAAATATTCGCGAAGCTGCAAAAATAGCTAATCTCAATCATTATTTCAAAGGTATAAACGTATGTCTTGACGAGTTTGAAAGCTTCAACGGCGATCAGCTTGATATGCTGAAGGTAATCTTTTTATCGGCGGCAAATGTTGTTATAACTCTTCGTACTGATGATGTTAACGCGGGAGAATTCACACTTTTTGAGACTGTAAACACTACTTACAGGCAGCTTACCGCCATTTGCAGGGATATAAACTGTGAATATAAGATTACAAAATGCGATAAAACTTATCGGTTTAAAACTTCCGATCTTAAATATCTCAGCGAGCGAATCATGCGCAATATGGTTGAAGATCCGAAAAATGCGCCTGATGCGGAAAATATTTGCATATTTGAAGCAAGAGATATGTACAGTGAAGCGGAGTATATATGCGCTGAAATAAAGCGTCTTATCTTTTTGGACAAAACTTTGAAATACAGTGATATTGCGGTAATTTCCAATAATATTGAACAGTATGCCGACGTTTTGAAAGCGGCTTATGCGCGGTATGATATCCCGTATTTTCTCAGCGTCGAGCGGCAGGTGAATCATACGGCAATAATGGCGTTTTTCATATCTCTTCTTGATTTATTGACGTCGAGAAAATTTCGCAGCGAGCAGATATTCAGATTACTGAAATGCGGAATTCTGGGCAAAACTTTGACTGAAACTTCCGAATTGGAAAATTATTGTTATAAATGGAGCATAGACGGCGATATATGGAATAAACCGTTTACTGCCGGGGACAACAGCCTTGAAAGAGTTGAAAAGCTGCGAAGTGATACGATCACGCCGATTTTGAAATTGAAACGCAGGTTAAGAGGTGAGATCACGGCGGAAGAAGCTTGCCGCCTGTTGTATAATTATTTAACGGAAAGCGAAGCCGAGAAAAATATTAGTATTATTATGACGAAGTTGATCAAAGAAGACCGCGATTTTGAAGCTGCCGAATTAAAACGTCTCTGGTCGTGTTTGATGGATATTCTTGACAGTACGGCTGAAACTCTGGGCGACCAGCAAATATCGTTCAGGGAACTTGCCGATATTATGCGCTCGATGATAGGCAGGATTACTTATTCTGTGCCGCCGCAGACTCTTGATTCTGTAATCACTGCGTCTGCAAGAACTGCAAGATTAAGCGCGCCAAAAGCGATTTTCGTGATAGGCGCTGCGGAGGGAGATTTCCCGAATCAGGTATCGCTTCACGGACTTTTTACCGAAGGCGATCGTGAGAAACTTTCTGATCAGGGCGTTGATATTGCAAGACCGCTTACCGATCTTATCGCGTCTGAGCGGCTTATAGTTTACAAATCTCTTTCCACTGCTTCTGAAAGGCTTTATGTTTCTTATTCGCGTTCTGATTTATCAGGGCAGGTAAAATATCCGTCGCGCATAATAGATGATATTCAGAAAATGTTTGGCGGTGGAATGCTTATTACTGACAGTGAGCTTTCGCCTGATTTTTATGCAGTGACCATGAATTCCGCTTATTATCATTATTTGCAGGACAGATCGCTCAATAATTCCTCGACGGAATCGATAAAGCAGGTTCTGCTTTCAGACGATATTTACAGAGACCGTGTTAATTCGGTTATACCGCGGTCGGAAAAGAAACTTGAATATACGGTAAACGAGAAGATCATCAGAAAACTGAAAAATTTTGAACCGCTGCGAATTTCCCCAACAGGTCTTGAGAATTATAATAAATGTCATTTTATGTATTTCTGCTCGGATTTTTTAAATCTGCAAATGCCTGAAAAGATTGATCTTGATGTAAGAATGGCAGGCGATCTTACACATAATTGCTTTTATTCAATAATGGCGGCGCGTAATAAAAAAGAATTCGAAACGTTGTCATATGAGCAGCTTTGCAGGGAGATCAAGAAAGAAGCCGAAAAATACCGAAATGAAAAAATGGCAGGGGATTTTGCCAAAACTCCTCGTTTTGAACTGATTTTTAATAAACTTACGGAGCAGCTTATATCGGTGTTTATGCACACTCAGCAGCTTCTTATGGCAAGCGATTTTATTCCGGACGCTTTCGAATTGGATTTGCGTAAGGAAAATTCTGTAAGATTAAATTTTTGCGGAGATAAAGAACTGCTTTTTGGAGGAATTATCGACCGCGTTGATATTTGTGAGATCGACGGAAAAAAATATCTAAGAATATCCGATTATAAAAGCAGCGGAAAAAAGATCAGCGCTGAAACTCTGGCGGGCGGCCTTAATCTGCAAATGTTGCTGTACCTTTTTGCAGCGTCTGAAAAAAACGCTGTATACGGAGATTATATTCCGGCAGGCGTACTGTATACTCCTATTCATTTGAATGATTTCAACACGGAAGAATCAAAGGAAATGTCGTATAATCAGTCCGGAATAGATTCTCAGCTAAAAACTACGGGACTTTTAATAGACGACGCTGACGTTCTCGAAGCTATGGAACATGGAATCGGCGGAAGATATATCCCTGCTCAAGCGAAAGTCGGGGGAGGATTGTATAAAAATTCTTCCGTTATTTCGTATTCGGGAATGAAGAAATTAAAGAATTATGTATATCGTATACTTGTTGAAACGGCTGAATCAATGTACAGCGGAAAGATTGAAGCTATCCCTCTTGCAGCCGCGAAAGGGTTGGCGTGTAATTATTGCCGATTCAGCGATATTTGTGGAAATGGCGACGGTCTGATATTCCGCGATATCGATACGGAAAAATTGGAAGAAGCCAAGGAAATACTCGGCGGAAAGG
Source organism: uncultured Ruminococcus sp. (assembly GCA_910576995.1). Lineage (GTDB taxonomy): Bacteria > Bacillota > Clostridia > Oscillospirales > Ruminococcaceae > Ruminococcus. Next base: position 17,799 of record CAJTLC010000027.1, on the reverse strand, counting down.
AGTAAAAAATGCCCTGGACAGAACAACAGCAAAATGCGATCGACGCGCGAGGTTCGTCTATAATCGTGTCGGCTGCGGCGGGAAGCGGAAAAACGGCGGTTCTTACCGAGAGATTAATAAAATTGATCGCCGATCCTGAATCAAATATCAGCGCTGATAGAATAGTTGTGGTAACATTTACAAACGACGCGGCATCCGAATTGAGGAAAAGACTTGATATGAAGCTTCGTGCGCTTATTGAAAAAAATCCGGAGGATTCTTATCTTCTTAAACAGCAGGCGCTTTTGCAGAATGCGAAGATTTCGACAATTAATTCTTTTTGTTTTGAATTACTGCGCGATAACATTACAGATCAGGGAATCACGTCGGGATTTTCTGTTCTTGATGAAAACGATAACAGCGTTATAAAATCTCAGGCGATGGAAGACCTGCTTGATTATTACAGCGGCGAGGAATATGAGAAAATATCATATCTTTACGACCGTTTCTGCATTAAGGATCACAGCGCGCTTGTTAATATAATCAATAAAACGGATAAGTTCCTTTCGTCGGTTGCTATGAGTGATAAATGGCTTGATACCGCGGTTTCTGAATATAAAAAGAATTTTTGCGATTCGATTTATTTCAGAACTCTTTTTGATAGAATACTGAAACAGTTTCAGAATGCAGCGCGGCTTGCGGAAGACAATCTGGCAATGATAGGAGAAATTTTTCCGGCTATGAAGACTAAAGAAGCGGAAAAATCACTTACTCAGGCGCACGAGGACTGCATTATAGTTGAAGACGCTTTAATTATGGCTGAAAAACGTCGTTTCCCAAATGAGGAGGAGATCGTATATTTTACGAAATTCCCAGATCTCGTACGCGTAGGTAAAAAAGCTGTTCATAATATTGCAAAGCGCGAGGTTTATAAGGCAAGACGAAAAAAGATCAGGGATATCATGAAATCTGCTATAGCTTCACTGAATTCCGCGGAAAATGATTTTATCGAAACGGGTGAAGTTGTTGAAATTCTTGCGGAAGTTGTACGCAAATATCGTACTCTTGTTTGGGAACGAAAGTGTGAAAGAAATTCCATAAGTTTTGACGACGGCGAGCATCTTGCGCTGGAACTTCTTGCAGATGTGGATGAAAACGGTAATCTGAAACAGTCTGACGTCGCAGAACGGCTTTCAGAATATTACAGTATTATAATGATCGACGAGTATCAGGATTCCAACAATAAGCAGGATATGATTTTCAAGCTATTGTCGAAGAATTACAGGCTGAATGACCATGGAGAGGCTGAATACGGCGAAAATGCGTTTCTTGTGGGCGATGTTAAGCAGTCTATCTATCAATTCAGACTGGCGAATCCTAAAAATTTTATTGATGTAATGAAAAGCTGTGTTCCGTACGGTGGCGATGAAACTGGCAATAAATATATTCTGCTCAATAAAAATTTCCGAAGCAGCCGTGAAGTTATTGATTTTGTAAATTTTATTTTCACAGAGATAATGTCAGAAAACTGCGGTGATATAAATTATAATGAGAATGAAATGCTTTACTATGGTGCGGAGTATTTCTCCGCGCCCCATGAAGAAAGCCGAAAAACAGTCGTATCGTTTATAAATATCGATCCGTTGAGCGACGATGATGACGAAGGAGAGGCAGTAGAATCTCCAGAAGCCGAATATACAGCGGAAAAGATCGCAGAAATGATAAAAATCGGAGCATCCGTAACCGAATCAGACGGCAGCGTGCGGTCTTGTAAAGCTTCGGATTTCTGCATTCTTGTTCGTAAAAATTATTATACAAAATCTTATGTGCAGGCATTGGAAAACAGGGGAATTAATGCAAAAGGAAGCGACGAAAAGGGTTATCTGAAATCTCAGGAAATAGCGATACTTATTGATCTGCTGCGAATTATCGAAAATCCGCTGAGAGATATTCCAATGGCGGCAGTCATGGTTTCGCCCATGTATGGATTTACTGTTGAAGAACTTTCATATATAAAATCATTTGATAAAAACAGAAATTTGTACAATATAATGCTGATTGCAACAAAGGGTGAGATAGCGGGATTTGATAAGAAGATTTTGATTAAAATATATTCGTTTCTGGAAACACTTGATCGTTTCCGACTTGATTCCATTACGATGACCATCGGCGAACTGATAGGTTCGATATACGACAGAACTGATTTTATTTCGGTAATGCAGCTTACTCGCGACGGAGAAAAAAAGCGTGCAAATCTTCGTATGCTTATCCAATACGCGCAGAATTATGAATCTTTTGCGGCTGCTGAGGGCTGCGGAGGACTGGGCGGATTTTTGAGGCACATTGACAGAATTGCCGAAAGCGGCGACTATAATCAAGGAAAAGTTTCCGCTTCATCAGGGGATTATGTTTCGGTTCAGACGCTTCATAAATCAAAAGGATTGGAATATCCGTTCGTGTTTATATGTGAAACTTCTTCAAAATTTAAGTTTGATTATGATCAGGTAATGTGCAGTGACGACGGCAGAATAGGATTTGTGCTTTTTGATAAGCAACTTCTTCGGAAATATAAAACATTTCAGAGAAATATGCTTACTGAGGAACGAAAAATGGATTCCCGAAGCGAAGAAATGAGACTTCTTTATGTTGGAATGACCCGTGCGAAGCAGCAGCTTTTCATCAATTTGAAATGCGGAAATAAATCACTTGAAAGAGTTGAAAAGCTAATTGAAGAATGTGTGGTAAACAACAGTTCCATTGATGAACTGACATCAGCTTCCGAAAGCTTTTCCGACTGGCTGTGGCTTTGTCTTATGATTCACGGCAATTTTATTGAAATCGCAGAAAAATTGGGAATAAAAAGTGAAACTTTCGGATTTCCTGTACCCGACTGTAATGACGATCTATTTGAAAGGACTTATATTTCGATGGAAGATCTGACTGATTTCAGATTTGAGGAAGAGAAGATAGCCGCTCAGGCAGATCAGAAACTTGTGAATGAACTCCTTGAGATCATTGGAAACGACTATGATCGGACTCTTTCCGAAACGGCGGCGAAACTTAGCGTTACACAGATTTCGAGGAAATTCCGCGGCGATGAAAGTTTTGATTTTCATTTGAAACGTCCGAATTTTATATCGGAAAAAAGTCGTCAAACGGGCGCTGAACGCGGTACGGCTATTCATACTTTTTTTCAATATTGTAATTTTGATAATGCGATCAGAAATACTATTGAAGAAACTGATCGGCTGAGGGAACATGGATTTTTAACAAAGGCTCAGGCTGAATGCATCGATCCGCAGAAGATAATGGCTTTTTTTAAATCCGATCTGTATAACAGAGTAAAAAAATCTATAAGTTATGTACGTGAAAAGAAATTTACTGTTGCGGCGTCGCAGCTTGAAATTGATGATGTTGTATTTCATAAGCTGAAAAAATCTGATGGCATGATCAAGGGAATAATTGATCTTATGTATGAAGAGGACGACGGGATAGTAATAGTTGACTATAAATCCGATCGAGGTGCAAATGAGGTGCAGCTTCGTGAGAGATATGCGAAACAGATGGAAATTTATAAGGCTGCTATCGAATTAACTACTGAAAAAAAGGTAAAAGGGCTGATACTTTATTCAATTGAAATGGAGAAGGAAATATTTCTTGAATAGAGACGAGTACAATGCGCCAAAACAGCGCCGCACATTTTTGTGCGGCGCTGTTTTTAGAGCCTGTTTAGTATCCTCTGCGCGCATGGATTTTCGAGCGGATTTTTCGTCTGGCATGGAAAAAACGCAGGAATGCCTACGCATTTCAAGGTTTTATTACGAAGTTCAAACAAAAAATCTGACGAAAAGATGTGCATGAGGAGATACTAAACAGAATCTTATGATAGGAGAGTGAAAGTTATCGGTTTGATTCGGAATCATCGATCGATTCCACGGATTCATGAAGTACAAGCGGAACATCAAGATCTTCGCCGTCGCGGAAGACTTTAAGAGTAATGGTTTCACCAGCCTTGAATTTATTTTTAATGCTGTTAAGTTCTTCCATGGTTGAAACAGCTTCATCATTAATACCGATAATAACATCACCGGTTCTTATACCTGCTTCTTCGGCAGCGCTGCCCTCCGTAACATCACGGACGTAAATACCCATCGGAAGTCCGAGATATCCGGAGTAAGCTTCTGTGATATCAACAGCTGAAACGCCTATCTGCGGTCTGCCTGTAACATGACCGTTGTTGATAAGATCGTCGATGATGACTTTTGCGTCGTTTATCGGTATTGCAAATCCAAGACCTTCAACGCTTGCAGAACCGAGACTGGATGAAATTTTTGCGGAATTTATACCAACGACCTGACCGCAGCTGTTAAGAAGCGGACCACCGGAATTACCCTCGTTTATGGCGGTATCGGTCTGGATCAAAGTCATCCTTTTTTCATTTATAGAAATTTCACGGTTGAGAGCGGAAACAATACCGCTTGTTACCGAGCCGAAAAGTTCGAATCCAAGCGGATTTCCGACGGCAATTACAAGTTCGCCGACTCTAAGATCGTCGCTGTTTCCGAATGTTGCGGGCGTGAATCCGTTTTCATCTACTTTAAGAACAGCAAGATCAGTCTCAATATCATATGCTATGATCTCTGCATCATATTTCTTTTCATCATTGAATAAAACGGAAACAGATTTCGCCTTGCCAGCGTTATATTGACTCATATAGATAACATGAGCGTTTGTTACGATATATCCGTCTTCAGTCATGACGATACCTGTACCGGTGCATGGAACTTCTTGAGAACGGGTTTCAGTCTGAAATCCCCAGCCCCATGAAGAATATTCCTGTGAAATTTCAAAAGTTGCAGAAACTCCCACAACAGAAGGCATGATTTCGTCTACGATATCAGGCAAATATTTTGCGTCGGTTCTGGTTGCAATATCGAAGAGTCCGGGTAAATTTTGCGGAGACGGAGCGGTGGCGGATTCTTCTGTTGTGTTTTTTGATTTTAAAGTATCGCTGTTGTTTGGCTTTTTGGAAGTAGAATTTATTTTGGACGAATCTGACATATTGAATCTGCTTGTATCCATGAATTTATATATCTGTACAGAACCTGCGCCTACGATTCCAAGGCAGAGGAGGAATGCGGCTATTTTAAGTGCTGTATGCTTTTTGGGCTTTTTAGGTTTCTGAGGCTGCGGCTGTCCGCCTGAATAATAGGAAGAAGTTCCGGCAGGCGGAGGGGTGTAACCGTTATAATTATTATAGCCATTGTTATAATATTGACTTCCATCATTGTTGGCAGGCTTACCACACTGCATGGAATACGATCCGTTCGCTGTATTTTCAGCAGTCTTTGGCGGATCGTTTTTTATATTGTTTTCGCTGATTTCATTATTCATATCAGTCATGATCTAAGACCTCTCATTATGATTTGTCAGCCGAAATCTCGGCGTATACCAAACGACTTTGCAAATTATGCAAAATCTGCTGACAGATATGCGTTGTTTGCAGAAATGTTTAGTATATAAGCGTATCATAAATTACGCTCTGAATACTATTATATCCTTTTATGTGATGAATATATGATAACCAACGGAAAATATCGAAAAGGAGTTGCTTCGTAAATTATAACATTATAGCCGATCTTGAACACGGCTTTGCAGAGTTAACAAAAAATTAATAATTTTTTTCGCACATTTCCAATTTTTCTCCGTTAAACATAATAGAAAGCAAAAATTGGCTTAAAATTTCACGAAATGCTTAATCTAAGGAGGAAAATTTTATGAGAAAATTCAAGAAAATTGCGGCTTTGTCAATGGCTGCGGTAACAATGCTCACAAGCGGTTTTTTGTGTGGAAATGTTTCAGATGCCGTTATGGCGGTTACCGTTGATGAACCGAATCCTATCGACATCAACGGAACAGAGGACTTCACATACGAAGTCAAAAACGGAAAAATTCGATTTGCAGGCAATGCTAACTCTTACCTTAGCTATATTGTCAGTTCGAATTCTGATTACACCATGGAGCGCGAGAAATTGCAAACGGCGCGTGAATCCGACGATTACGTGTTTACTCCCGCTGAAAACGGCAGCTACGTAATATCGGTCGAGGCGCAGAAAGAAGAGATCTTTTCATGCGGAGAGTCGGGACATTTCCACTATTTTTATCAGGTGATCACGGGCTATGTTGTAGATTTCGCAGACGGAAAGATCACTGTTAATGAGGATTGGAATGTTAATACTTATTCGCAGGAACAGATTGACAAGATCATTGAAGATTGCAGCAAACAGGATGAATTTATTATGGTCGGAGATGTTCAGTCCGAATTGTATAACAACGAACTTTTTGAAGGATATTTTTCGTTTGTAAACGGCAATATGAATTTTGGTCTTTCGGGCGATCATTTGAAAGACTACATCACAACTGTTTATGGCAGATATTCCACAAAATCGTATTTCTGCGTCAACGGAGGATATGGAAAATATGGAGCAGAAGCTCCGAAAGTTTCCGATGAGAGCCTTGTGGAGCGTGAAGAGGTTCTTTATACTTCAAGCGCGCCGACTACCTGCGACATTATGAATTTCCATAGACTTAAAGCTGTAAACGACGAAAAACTGTCTGTTTTCGCGAATGACGTTGAGTACAAACTCGAAATAAAAGACGGTATATTCAGCTATGCGAGCGATAGCGAAGAGGCTGTCAAAGGCGATGTAAACGGCGATGGCATTCTCGGAATTTCGGACGCTGTTACTCTCCAGAGCGGACTCCTCGGCGCTCAACCTTTGAAATACAGCGAAAATATCGATCTTTGCAAGGACGGCGTTATCGACGTTTACGATTTCTGTCTTCTCAGGCAAATGCTTGTCGAGATTCCCGAAGAGAATATTTATGCGCAGTTGCAGGTAAATATGATAGGCTACAGCGATAAACTTTTAGAAAGAGCGTGCAGCGACGAATCTTCCGAGATCATCACTTCCACCGATCAGCTTAAAGAATATCTCGAATCCATTGTTGATGACGATGATAAAGATCTCGCTTTGAAAATGGCTGCGAGATATGACGACAGCTTTTTTGAAGAAAACGTTATGCTTGCGAACTGCATTTATCAAAGCTGCGGCGGAGATATTATGTACAAGATCAATTCAGTAATCAGAAAAGGCGACACTATCATTGTTAAGTACAGCGATAACTATGAACTTTGGCCTTATCCTGATATTGTAAATGGACTTTTTGCCACAGCAATAATCTCTAAGGACGACTATAATTCGGAAAATGTTATCTGGGAGCCTCTGGTGAAAAAATATGAGTTTATGGATTGATAAATAGCTAACTTGATGCCGCACATTTATTGTGCGGCGTTTTTTTGAAGAATTGCACTTGTAAATTTGAGAATATAATGGTATAATAGTTATAGAGTCACGAACGAAAGGACTGATTTTTGTATGAACATTTTACAAATGAAATATGCTCTTGAGATAGCGAGGGTAGGATCGCTTAATAAAGCGGCGCAGAATCTCATTCTTGCTCAGCCCAATCTAAGCCGTTCAATCAAAGAATTAGAATCCGAGTTGGGAATTAAAATTTTTGAACGCTCAGTAAAGGGTATGACTCTTACGGTTGAGGGAGAAGAATTTATAGGATATGCCAAGGAAATAGTTGATTACATAGATCATGTTGATATGCTTTATAAATCGGGCGCTGTCAAAAAGCAGAAATTTTCCGTTTCGGTTCCGCGTGCGTGTTATATTTCCGAAGCTTTTGCGGAATTTTCCAAAAATCTCTCCGATGCGGACGCAGAAATATTTTATAAGGAAACGAATTCAAAAAATACCGTAAATGATATTCTTAATTCTGATTATAAACTTGGAATCATTCGGTATGCTGCTGTTCACGATAAATATTTTAAGGCGATGCTTGAAGAAAAGGATTTATCATATGAAATGATAGCGGAATTCAGCTATAAGTTGCTTATGAGTAAAGAAAATCCTCTTGCACAAAAGGAATTGATATCTTTTGAGGATCTGGAGCGTTGTATAAGAGTTGCTCATGCCGACCCATATGTTCCGTCTCTTTCTATGTCAAAGACAATGCGCGAGGAGATGCATGATAATGTCAAAAGGTGCATTTACGTTTTTGAAAGGGCAAGTCAGTTCGATATTCTTTCGAAAAATACTCAAACTTATATGTGGGTATCGCCTGTTGCGGGCGAAATTCTTGATAAATACGGACTTGTCCAGCGCGTCTGCGAAGGCAACGATAAAATCTACAAAGATTTGCTGATATATAAAAACGGATATAAGTTTACTGAACTTGATAAATGTTTTATTACAGAGTTGTGCCATTCGCGCCGCCGAAATATGAATGCAGAATCATATTGAAAGGAAGAATAATTTTGAGGTCAAACTTTTTACGCGGAATCTCCCATGGAATTCCCATTGCACTGGGCTATCTCTCCGTATCATTCGGATTCGGTATCAGCGCGGTTCGTTCCGGATTGTCGGTATTTGCAGCTTCGACAATTTCGGCAACTAATCTTACATCGGCAGGGCAGGCGGCAGGAATTGATATAATCGCGGCAGGCGGTACGATTTTGGAAATGATCCTTGTTCAGCTTACCATAAATATTCGATATTCTTTGATGGCATTGTCTCTTTCGCAGAAATTGGACAAAAAGTTCACTACTCCTCATAGATTAATTGCGTCGTATGGTATTACAGATGAAATATTCGCTGTTTGTTCAGCGCAGCCGAATATGCTTGTACCGTCATATATGTACGGCATGATATTTATCGCGGCGGCAGGCTGGATATTGGGAACTTTTTTAGGCGCGTCGGCAGGGCAGATATTACCGGAATCGGTATCATCGGCTATGGGAATCGTCTTGTACGGAATGTTCCTTGCAATCATTATTCCGCCCGCAAAAAAGCAGAAAAGCGTACTTTGCGCAGTAGCGATAGCTGCCGTTTTAAGCCTGATATTCAAATATTTCCTTGCATTTATATCGTCGGGATTCGCGATTATAATCTGTGCTGTTGCGGCTTCGTCAGTTTGTGCGCTGCTGTTTCCAGTTGAGGAAACGGAGGAGGCGAAGCAATGAGTATAGCTGTTTACATAATAGTTATGGCAGGCGTGACTTATATAATTCGAATGATTCCTTTTACATTTTTCAAGAAGAAGATAAAATCGAAATTTATAAGCAGCTTTCTGAAATACATCCCATATGCAGTGCTTAGCGCGATGACTATTCCTGCGATTTTTTACAGTACGGGCGATATTGCGACTGCGGCGGTCGGAACGCTTGTCGCGGTTATTCTTGCTTTCTTTGATCTGCCGCTTATAATAGTTGCGCTGTCGGCGTCGCTTGCGGCATTTCTCACAGGGATTTTTATTTGATATAAATAAATTTGGTAATTAATGATTTTTGATAAAATCTGTATTTTCTGTTCTGATTTTTTGAAAAATCCTGAATAAATAGAGCAGTTTAGGTTATATCAATGTTGATAAGCAATTATAACATTCTTATATTTTACAAAAGACTGAAAGTTTGTTATAATAATAACGAAGTCAGATGATACTGACATACAGAATATTTTGGCGTGCTGCAAATAATCAGCGGTCAGATCAGGAGGAAAATTATGGAAAAAACGGCTTATGAGATCGTAGACAGCGTTGAAAAGCTTGAAAAAGCTATCGGTCGCACAAAAAAAGCGCAGCAGATTTTTTCGTCATATACTCAGGAACAGGTCGATAAAATTTTTCTTGCCGCCGCTTCAGCCGCTAACAAAGCGAGGATTTCCCTTGCAAAACTCGCTGTTGAAGAAACAGGAATGGGCGTTGTTGAAGATAAAGTTATAAAAAACAACTATGCTGCGGAATACATTTATAACGCCTATAAAAATACAAAAACTTGTGGAGTAATCGAAGAGGACAAGGCTTTCGGAATTAAAAAGATAGCAGAACCTATCGGTGTTATCGCCGCGGTAATTCCTACCACTAACCCCACATCGACCGCAATTTTCAAGTGCCTGATCGCGCTGAAAACCAGAAACGCCATTATTATTTCTCCGCATCCTCGCGCTAAAAAATCGACCATAGAAGCGGCTAAAGTCGTTCTGAAAGCTGCTGTTGCAGCAGGCGCTCCCGAAAATATAATCGACTGGATCGACGTACCCTCCATCGAAATGACGAATCTCGTTATGAAAGAAGCTGATATAATTCTTGCTACGGGCGGTCCGGGAATGGTGAAAGCCGCATATTCCAGCGGAAAACCTGCTCTTGGAGTAGGCGCAGGAAATACGCCTGCTATTATTGATGAAAGCGCTGATATTCTCCTTGCCGTCAGTTCAATAATTCATTCTAAAACTTTTGATAACGGCATGATCTGCGCTTCGGAGCAATCTGTTATTGTTGCGGATAAAATTTATGATACCGTGAAAAATGAATTTGTCGAGCGCGGCTGTTATGTTTTGACAGAATCCGAAACGGAAAGAGTTCGCAAAACAATTATCATTAACGGCGCGCTGAACGCCAAAATAGTTGGTCAGTCCGCATTCAAAATTGCTGAACTTGCCGGAGTTAAAGTTCCCGTTGGAACTAAAATTCTTATCGGAGAAGTTGAGAGCGTCGATACAAGCGAAGAATTTGCACACGAAAAGCTTTCTCCTGTTCTTGCGATGTACAGAGCCAAAAATTTCGGCGACGCCCTTGATAAAGCCGAAAAACTGATCGCAGACGGCGGTTACGGTCATACTTCTTCGTTATATATCAATGAAATTGCCGAAACAGCGAAAATTTCCGAATTCAGCAGCAGAATGAAAACCTGCCGAATCCTTATAAATACGCCTTCTTCTCACGGCGGAATCGGAGATCTTTATAACTTCAAACTCGCTCCGTCGCTTACTTTGGGCTGCGGTTCATGGGGAGGAAATTCCGTAAGTGAAAACGTGGGCGTTAAGCATCTTATAAACATCAAAACCGTTGCAGAAAGAAGGGAAAATATGCTCTGGTTCCGTGCGCCGCAGAAGATCTATATCAAAAAAGGCTGCCTGCCCGTAGCTCTTGACGAACTGAAAACGGTGATGAATAAAAAGCGCGCATTTATCGTTACCGATAATTTCTTGTATAAAAACGGATATACCAAAGCGATCACCGCAAAGCTTGACGAAATGGGTATCGAGCATATGACTTTCTTCAACGTTGCTCCCGATCCTACGCTTGCATCTGCAAAAGAAGGCGCGGATATGATGACTGCGTTCTGTCCCGATACTATCATTGCTCTCGGAGGCGGTTCAGCTATGGACGCCGCTAAGATAATGTGGGTTCTTTACGAGCATCCCGAAGCTGATTTTATGGATATGGCAATGCGCTTTATAGATATCAGAAAAAGGGTATACACATTCCCGAAAATGGGAGAAAAAGCGTACTTTATCGCTGTTCCTACTTCTGCCGGAACGGGTTCTGAGGTAACTCCTTTCGCCGTTATTACAGATGAAAAAAGCGGTGTGAAATATCCTCTTGCCGATTATGAGTTATTGCCGAATATGGCGATAATCGATACCGATTTCCATATGTCAGCGCCAAAGGGATTGACTGCCGCTTCGGGAATCGACGCCGTTACTCATGCTCTGGAAGCTTACGCTTCTATGCTTGCAACTGACTATACGGACGGTCTTGCGAAACAGGCTTTGCAGACGATCTTCAAATATCTGCCACGTGCATATGAGAATGGGCAGAACGATGTTGAAGCGCGTGAAAAAATGGCTAATGCTGCAACTATGGCGGGTATGGCTTTTGCAAACGCTTTTCTGGGCGTATGTCACTCGATGGCGCATAAGCTGGGCGCATTCCATCATCTTCCTCACGGAGTTGCAAATGCGCTTCTTATCGAAGAGGTTCTTCGATTCAATTCAGCCGAATCTCCGGCTAAAATGGGTACTTTCTCGCAGTACGATCACCCGCATACTCTTGCAAGATATGCCGAAATTGCCGATTCTTTGGGAATTAAGGGCGATTCAGACAAGGATAAGCTTGAGGGACTGATAAAGTCTGTCAATGATCTTAAGGAAAGAGTTGGAATTCGCAAAACTATAAGAGAATATGATATTGATGAAGAGAAGTTCCTGAATTCTCTTGACGAGATGACGGAACAGGCTTTTGACGATCAATGTACTGGCGCGAATCCAAGATATCCGCTTATGAGCGAGATCAAACAAATGTATCTCAACGCTTATTACGGCAAGCATTTCATCGAGGCGGAAATGCCCGAAAAAATTGCCGTGTGCGGCGAATCTGCGGATTCCGTAAAGGCTGTCTACAATAATGGAAGAAAAAGCGGCAGAGCCTAAGGAGGAATTGTTATGAAACTTGACAGAGTAATTGCGGTGAGAAACAATAAAACTATATATCGCGACGGCGACGCCTGCATTAAGGTTTTCAGCAAGGAATACTCCAAGGCTGACGTTCTGAACGAAGCCCTCAATCAGTCGCGAGTGGAGGAAACGGGTTTGAATATCCCGAAAATTCTTGAGGTAACTACGCTTGACGGAAAATGGGCGATAGTTTCGGAATTTATCAAGGGAAAAACTCTTGCGCAGCTTATGGAAGAAAATCCTGATAAAAAGCTTCCCTATATAGAAACACTTGTTGATATTCAGCTGGATATCCAGTCCAAAACCTGTCCGCTGCTTAATAAATTGAAAGATAAGATGAATGCAAAGATCAGCGCCTGCGATCTTGACGCTACCACAAGATATGATCTTCATACGAGACTTGACGGAATGCCTAAACACAACAAGCTTTGCCATGGCGATCTTAATCCGTCTAATATCATTATCACCGGAGACGATACCCCTTATGTAATAGACTGGGCTCATGCTACGCAGGGAAACGCTTCCGCAGACGCGGCTCGCACATATCTTCTTTTCTGGCTGAAAGGCGATATTGAGGGAGCGCGGAATTATCTTGAATTCTTCTGCGGAAAAAGCAATACGGCGAAGCAGTATGTTCAGAAATGGATGCCGATAGTTGCGGCTTCTCAGTCAGTAAAGGGCAACGAAAAAGAACGAGAATTTTTGTTGTCATGGGTAAATGTAGTTGAATATGAGTAATACTGATCTGAGTTCAAACTGATGAAAAGATCAGTATAAAAATTAAATTATCAGCAATACCGCAGAATAGCGATATATTTGCGGTATTGCTTAATCAGGAGGAATACATATATGAAAGTTACGGTTTGTATTGGCAGTTCCTGCCACATTAAAGGATCACGGAGCGTTGTTGAACAGCTTCAGTATCTTATCGAAGAAAATGGGCTTGGCGATAGGATCGAGTTAGGCGGCACTTTCTGCATGGGCAATTGTCAAAAGGGTGTTTGCGTAAATGTCGACGATGAATTTTTCTCTGTCTCCCCCGATTCGGTCAAGGATTTTTTCGAAAACAATATTAAGGCAAAAATGTAAGGAGATTGTTTGAGTTATGTCGAATTGGCTTACTTTAAAGAAATCAAACTGCAAAAACTGCTATAAATGCATTCGTCATTGCCCTGTTAAAGCTATAAAGTTTTCCGGCAATCAGGCACATATAATTGGCAATGAATGCATTCTTTGCGGTCAATGTTTTGTGGTCTGTCCTCAGAACGCGAAAGAGATCGCCGACAGCGTGGAAAAATGTAAAGTTCTTCTTCAGGGCGGCGAACCCGTCGTTGTAAGTCTCGCTCCCTCTTTTATTGCGAATTATGAGGGCGCCGGAATTGATTCTATGCGTGAAGCCCTGCAAAAGCTGGGATTTTACGACGTTGAAGAAACTGCTGTAGGAGCAACTATAGTTAAAAATGAATATGAAAGGATACTTCATGAAGGAAACAGAGATATTCTTATTTCTTCATGCTGTCATTCTCTTAATCTGCTTATTCAGAAATATTTCCCGTCAGAATTAAAGTATTTAGCGGACGTTGCTTCTCCGATGCATGCACACTGTATGGATATTAGAAAGAGAATTACAAATGCGAAAGTAGTTTTCGTAGGACCGTGCGTTGCAAAGAAAGACGAAGCCGAATATTACGAGGAAGCCGCAGACGCTGTTCTGACTTTCGAGGAGCTGACCAATTGGCTTGCTGCTGAAAATATTCAGCTTAAACACGAAGTGGACAGACGCAAAGACAGCCTTGCGAGATTTTTCCCGACGACTGGCGGAATTCTCAAAACTATGGAAAATAATATCAATGGTTATACATATGTTGCAGTGGATGGCGTCGATAACTGTATTGCCGCTTTGCGCGATATCGAAAGCGGTAATATTCACAAGTGCTTCATCGAAATGTCCGTATGTTCGGGCAGCTGTGTAGGCGGACCCGTTATGGAAAAATATCACCGTTCGCCGATAAAAGATTATGCTGCGGTTGCGAATTATGCGGGCGATGAGAATTTTGACGTAGTTCAGCCTGAATGCACGGAACTTCATAAAAATTTCACGTTTATCGAGCATAGACTTCAGCAGCCTTCTGAATACGAAATAAACGAAGTTCTTAAGAAAATGGGAAAAACAAAGCCCTCCGATCATCTCAACTGCGGTTCGTGCGGTTACAATACCTGCCGCGAAAAGGCGATCGCTATATGTCAGGGAAAGGCTGAATATTCGATGTGTCTGCCGTTCCTTAAAGACAGAGCCGAAAGTTTTTCCGATACGATCGTTAAAAATTCTCCCAATGGTCTTATCGTTCTCAACGAAGAACTGGAAGTTCAGCAGATAAACGACGCTGCAAGAGAGATTATGAATATCCGCAGCGCGTCCGATATTCTGGGAGATCAGGTTATAAGGATCCTCGATCCCACACCGTTTGTAAACGTTCTTGCCAAGGGTGAGAAAATTCGCGATCAGCGCGCTTATCTTGCGGAATACGGGCGTTATGTTGAGCAAACGATTGTTCATGAAAAAAATCTTCATCTTCTGATAGGCATTATCCGCGATATTACAGATGAAGAGGAAGCAAGGGAAAGAAAAGAAGATCTCGGACGCCAGACTGCCGAAGTCGCCGACAAGGTAGTTGAAAAGCAGATGCGTATCGTTCAGGAAATTGCGTCTCTTCTGGGCGAAACGGCTGCCGAAACTAAGATCGCTCTTTCCAAGTTAAAGGAGTCGATATCCGATGAATAATCTTTGCGCAGATATTGGATATAAAAGCATTTTTCATTACGGTGAGGAACTTTGCGGCGATCATGTTGATATTGTAGAACAGAATGAAAATTCTACTGTAATCGTTCTTGCGGACGGTCTCGGAAGCGGAGTTAAGGCAAGTATCCTTTCAACGCTTACTTCTAAGATAATTTCAACTATGATGGCGGCAGGTCTTTCTGTTGAAGAATGTGTAAGTACGATAGCGGCGACGCTGCCCGTATGTTCTGTGAGAGGTGTCGCATATTCAACTTTTACTATCATTCATATTCGTGAAAATGAATTTGCGGATATAATTCAATATGACAATCCTCATGTTATTCTTATCAGAAATAATGAAAATTATAATTATCCGAAAATGGAGATGAATATCGACGGCAAGCGAATCTATAAATCAACTATAAAGCTGTGTGAAAACGATATTTTCATAGCAATGAGCGACGGCTGTCCTCATGCAGGAATTGGGATCGGATATAATTTCGGCTGGAAGCGCGAAGAGATCATAGATTTTATGGAGGCTCTTTCGACCTGCGGATATACCGCAAAAACGCTGTCAACTATTTTAGTTGACGAATGTAATAAGCTTTACGGTGAAAAACCGGGCGACGACGCTACAGCCTGCGTTGTAAAGATACGCAAAAGAGCGCCTATGAATATGCTGTTCGGTCCTCCATCCAATCGTAACGATGCCAATCGAATGATGTCTCTCTTTTTTTCGAAAGAAGGAAAGCATATTATCTGCGGCGGTACAACGTCGTCTATCGCTTCCAAATTTTTAAGAAAGCCGCTTCGTCCAAGTCTTGATTTCGGGAATTCTGATATTCCTCCGATTGCAGAACTTGAGGGCGTCGATCTGGTGACGGAAGGCGTTATCACTGTTAATAGAGTGCTTGAATACGCTAAGGATTATCTTGATAAAAACGAGTGCTACGAGCAGTGGAATTTTCAGCAGGACGGCGCTTCAATGATAAGCAGACTTCTTTTCGAGGAGGCTACGGATATTAATTTTTATGTTGGAAGAGCAATCAATCCCGCACATCAAAATCCCGATCTGCCTATAAATTTCAGCATTAAGATGAATCTTGTGGAAGAACTTTCGGAATGTCTGAAAAAAATGGGCAAGCGTATTAAGGTTAGTTATTTTTAGGAGGCTGCTGTGAGAAAATTTGATACTAAGATACAGCATTTGAAATATAAAGTTCTGCGCGAAGTTGCAAGACAGGCATGGAACGATACTTTGCTGCAAAATGTTCTCGATATTCCGAAGATCATCGTACCGGGCAAAGTTCCGACTATGCGCTGCTGCGTATACAAAGAGCGAGCCATTCTTGCGGAGCGTGTGAAAATGGCGATGGGCGGAGATCAGGAGAATTCCAATGTAATACAGGTAATTGATATTGCCTGTGATGAATGCCCTGCCGCAGGTTATGAGATCACGGATTCGTGCCGTGGATGCCTTGCGCATCGCTGCGAGGACGTGTGCAAACGGGGAGCGATCTCGTTCGACCATAATCATGTTGCACATATTGATAAATCAAAATGCGTTGAATGCGGTCAGTGTGCGAAAGTTTGTCCGTATTTTGCGATAGTCAACCGCAAACGACCTTGTCAGATAGCCTGCAAGGTTAAAGCGATCAAGATAAACGACGAGAATTCCGCTTGTATAGATAACGATAAATGCACGAATTGCGGCGCTTGTGTTTATCAATGTCCATTCGGAGCAATCACCGATAAATCATATATACTTAATGTTATTGATTTACTGAAAAAATGCAATAAGGAAAGTGGTTTCAAACTTTATGCTGTTGTCGCGCCTTCAATTTCAAGTCAATTTACATATGCAAAACTTGGACAAGTGATTACAGGTTTGAAAAAACTGGGTTTCCATGCGGTCGTAGAAGCTGCGCTCGGAGCGGATATGGTTGCAATGAAAGAATCGAAGGAAATTGCGGAAAAGGGATTCCTTACCAGTTCATGCTGCCCAGCGTTCGTTAAATATGTTAAAACTGCATTTCCAGATCTGCTGCCTCATGTTTCAACGAATCTTTCACCAATGGCAACGATTGCAAAGTATATCAAGGAGACCGAAGAAAACGCAAAAATCGTATTTATCGGACCGTGTACCGCTAAAAAAGCTGAAGCGCAGCTTGAATCTGTGCGCCCGTACATCGATTCTGTTCTTACTTTCGAAGAACTCCAGGCGTTATTTGACAGCCGTGATCTTGAGATCACTGAACTGGAGGAGGACGTGCTTGACAACGCGTCATATTACGGCAGAATTTTTGCAAGATCAGGAGGACTTTCCGATGCGGCTGCTCAGGGAATAAAAGAGCAAAATATTGATTTTGAGTTGAAGCCCGTAACCTGCAATGGAATTGAAGAATGCCGAACTGCTTTAATGAAGAAAAGCAAAAACGTTCTCGATGGAAATTTCATCGAGGGGATGGCTTGCGTAGGCGGTTGTATTGGCGGCGCAGGCTGTCTTACCCACGGAGTAAAAGATAAAGCCGAAATAGATAAATATGGCAAAGAAGCGCTTGAAAAAACGATTGCTGACGCTATTTCAGTTTTGAAATAAATTAAAAATGCAGCTCACTCAATTGATATAATCCCCTTAGAGTAAACACACAAAAATCGTGTAAAAACTCTAAGGGG
>CAJTLC010000026.1 GCA_910576995.1 uncultured Ruminococcus sp. | reverse complement strand
CTTCTTCAAACTCTTTGGCAAGCTGTTTTTCATTTTTTGCCGCTTCTCTTGCATCAATCGCCGACGCTATCGTTTCAGCATGAAGTATGCCCTGCGACGTACCGTCGCCGTAGATCAGAACTTGTCCTACAAACATTGCGGACAGCGTTCCGGCTAATATCCTGCTGAGTTTTTTACTCATGTAATTCCTCCTCAATTTTATCTTTTTTTGTTTTTAAGTCTTGTAATATTCCTGCTAAAAGCATTACCAATTCGGTAAACAAACCCAAAGCAATTATTTTGCATATTTGATTTTTTCCTATAATCATGCACATTACAAAAACGATTATTTCAACTATCAAAACTATCCTTGTCCGTCTGCGATGTACGAATCTTTCCGTTTCATCTAATTGATTATTTTCAGTTTCAACCGGAGCTGTAATCCATATGAATATACTTGCCGCTGCAAGTATTGCAACGGATACAGCTCGTTGAAACGGAATCCATTTGATTATCGCAAGCAAAACTGAAATCATTATCGTTGAATTCACATAGCACCTCATGGGACTACCGGCATGGTGTCCTCCGGCGCTTGTTCTTATTGCAATGTATGATATATTTAGCAGTATGCAGGGAAGCAGAAGTTTAAATAAGACTCCTAAAATAATCGTTGTTGCGATATTCAGAAGCATCATCACTAACTGAAAAAAACCGTACACATACACGTCTGCATCTGTTTCGGAAATAATTCCTGTACGTATCAGCCGCCCTACAAACTTCTCCGATAATCGTTCAAGCATTAGGACTTATGCTGTTTCTTTACCGCCATCGGCTTCTTGGGCTGATAGTCCCACCATCCACAGTACAGATCGCCGAAGATAAAAGCGCTCTTCTTTGCAATTTTAGCTGCACCCGTTAACGCTTTCTTTTTTGTCTTTGTTTCTTTCATGTAAATAAACCTCCTATATTTTATTCAAGATCTTGTACACTCACTATATCATACTTCACTTACGTCTGCAATATCTTTGCACTGAAATGTCGTTTTTTGACATTGAATGGTAAATTTTATAAAAAATTAATGCTGTGCCTTGAAAAGAGCACAGCATTTTATGAATTTGTAATTAAATTTTATTTACAAATGTAATTGAAACGCAAAATATATTGTTTTCTTTTTTTACATTCATTATTCCTTCGTACTTTTCCACAGCTTTTCTGACATTAGATAAACCTATTCCCGAATGATTCTTTTTTGTACTGCGACCAAATTTAACATCGGATATATTAAAATCTGCACAAGGATTTGTTATCTTAATTACGATCAATCCCATTTGGGCTCGCATGATCATTCTTATTTTTCTTCTTGATTTGGCAATTTCACTGCAAGCTTCTATAGCGTTATCCAACAAATTTGAAAAAATCGTTGTCATATCCATATCCGAAATAAAAGGCATTTCAAAATCCTCGATGCTCATGTTGAATTCAATATTATAACTGAGACATTTTGCCTTTGTTGTATTCAAAATTATCTCCAGCATTGGGTTTTGATTTTTTATAGCTGGATACAGACGATTAGATTCTTCTGTAAGTTCTGATAAATATTTTTGTGCTTTATCGCTACAGTCATTTGTTTCAATCAGAGCTTTCAAAGATGAAACATGACGGTTTATATCATGAGCAACTTTGCAAGTTTCCGCATATTTCTTTTGTAGTTCCTGATACATCTGATGCTGAAGTTCCTCCTGCTGCTGCATCAGGCGTAATCTTTGTTCCGATTCTCTTGCGGATGATATTCTGTTTAGAATGACCATTACGCATATATCCAGAATCATAAAGCCCAGCATTAAAAATATTAAAAAATTTCCGCTCATATAGTTCTGAATTGCTGAAGAAACACTTGCAAAAAATATTACTTCATACAAAATCAAAAAAATATAAAAAATAAATTCATGCCATCTGACATTAATGTTCTCATTTTTCCGTATAACAAGTGAGATTATTCTCGACAAAAACAACAGCATGATCCAGTTCCAGATATGATGATGCCATACAAGGTCGGTTGCGCCAAGCGTTTCTGTAATTGTATTGCCATAAAATGCTGATACAAAAAGAACTCCAAACGCATCTGTTACAAGTACTATCATATCATAACCAATAGAATAAATAAGAGCTGTTCGCCAATTACATCGGTACATCAAAAAAATTACTGAAAAACACATAATCCAGCTCATAAATAAATTTAAAGGAGCTATTTTAAGCAAAATACTGCTAATTTTTATTCCAATTATTCCCGTAAGAACTACTATTTTTAAAATCAGTTTTTCACGTTTGATTTCATATTTCTGAAAAAGCATAAAGAAACATAGTATTGCAATCAGCAATGTTGTAACACAATCAAGAGCAAACTGCATATTAAACCTCCTCATCGGCAATGTAACTACTAAGTGAATCTATAACATCGTTATATTTTCCACGAGCAATAAAAACCAGATCTCCATTTTTCATTACAATATTTTTACTTTTTCCATCGACCTCCTTGATATGCTGAAGATTGACTATAAAGCTCCTATGCGGAATTACAAAATAATCATGGTTCAGCTTTTCATAAATTGCTGTTAAGCTGTTTTTGATTTCAAATGACGAATCCTTCATGAATACTGCAGTAATACGCTCGCCTTTATAACTGAAATACATAATTTCATTCATATTTACATTAAAATGTCGGTCGTCAATGGTATCTATCATAAACAATTCTTTTTGTTTCTTTTTATCACAATATTTGTATTTCAAATAGTCGTCCAGATTTTTACGAACAATTTCGTCAGTAAACGGCTTCACAATAAAAGCAAACGGATGAATCGTCATACTTTGCTGAATATAGTCCTGATAAGACGTTATATAAAACATGGCAGCATTTTTATTGTTTACACGGAGACGCTGCCCTGTTTCAATACCATCTATCCCTGCCATCTGAATGTCAAGAAATATAATATCATATATGGTAGCGTCATTGAGCAGTTCTTCTCCGCTTGTAAACAAATCTACGGAAATTGATATTTTCTTTTCAGTGAAAAATCCTGAAACAACTTGATTGATTTTTTGAATCTGATCATATTCATCGTCTACTATTGCAATTTTTAACACAGTGATTTCACCTCTCATTTTTATTAATAATATCATATGTTTAAGAAAAAATCAACCGTATATTCTATTTTTGCTGAGGTATGATATAATAAAAAGGGAAGTTAAATTTTTCGTCAATTCCGCCCATATATCAAATTAGCATGATATATAGCCGAAAAACCGAGCTAACAGCATACGCGGACTACAAAAATCTGACGGCTGAAAAATTAAGCAGTAAGCGAAAGACGGCTGACATAATCTTTCTTGATCTGCATCGAGGGGTGGCAGTATCTGTTCAAAGTTATAGCTGCGTCTGCATGACCAAGCAGCTCACTGAGTGTTTTGGGATCAAAACCTTTTTCAATGCAGATTGTTGCATAGGTATGTCGCAAAAGATGAAAATTCACATTTCTGATACCGCATAATTCCAAAATAGACTTGAAACGATTCTGCATAGTTCTTGGTTCGGTAGGCTTACTTTTTCCTGTGATGATATAGAAATCATTACAGCCTCTATAGTTTCTAAGAATATCCAAAACAAAAGCAGGAATCGGAACAGTACGAATCGAAGTTTTACTCTTTGGAGTGCCTATAATTATCCGTGATTTGCCGTTTTTGCTTACACGCTGAACCGTTCTTTTCACAGATAAAACAGCATTGTCAAAGTCAATATCTTCCCATTTCAAGCCGCAAAGTTCGCCTACACGAAGTCCGGTGAAAAGGCAAAGAAGAATAGCAATATTTGTTTTATTTTGATTATGAATCAAATAATTTTCAAGCCTTTTTCTTTCGGTAGAACCCAAAATATCCGTCTGCTTTTTATCAATTTTCGGCATAGTAAAATGCGTTTCCTTGATACCAAATTCTCTTGAAGCATAATTCTCAATACTGCGATATACCGTCATAATATCCCTGACGGATGTTGCAGAAAGTCCGCCTTTCCCGTTGAGTCTGCCGCTTATCAGCTTGAAATTAATAAAATCATTCAGCTTGCCTGTGGTCACATTCATCATCAATTCACCGCCTAAAATCGGCAAAATATGCTTGTTCACGATGTTTACATAGTTAGCATAACTTGATTCTTTTACACGAAGTTTTGCCGCCGAAAGCCATTGCTCTGCCACATCACGGACCGCTATTTTTATCGCAGAAACGGTCTGATTCTGCCTGATCGAATAAACCTCTGACATCTTTTCCTTGACTTCAGAAAGCGTTCTTGCGTAAACAGATTTGTATTTGATTTTTCCATTATCCTGATAGCCAACAGGCACACGACCTTCAAATCGTCCGTCCTTACGCTTGTAAATATTGCTACCTCTTTTAGACATAAATATTCCTCCATTACGACTGAAATATGACGGTTTAACGATTTTAAATTCATGTTAAAAGCTCATTTTCAGTACAAAAATTTTCAAAAAAGTCTTTACTTTTACAAAATTTATGATATAATATTATTAAATCCACTGCAAATCCGCACCAAAAACCACCTCGCAAATGGGCGGAATTGACGAAAAAAGCGTACCGAATTATTCTTAATCCGATACGCTTATTTTCATTTAATAATCCTGAATTTGACCATGCTCCTGCTTAATTCCGAGAGCCTGATTCTTCGCCTGAATCATCCTCCGCAGCTTACTGTCGATCATTTTTCTGCCCGATTTAAATTTGTTATGGTAGTCATCTTCGATGCATCTGCTCAGATTTATAAACAAATCGAAAATGGTACTTGCAAGCATTTTATTTTCAAATTTTTCCTGATTATCAAGAATATTTTGAGCGTACTCATTGCCTTGTTCTGCGGATAAATTCAAGAATTCTATAGCTTTTTCCTTGTTCTTTTCCAATCCGTCAGTGCCGAAAAAGTAGAGTCTGCCAAGCTGATAACTTGACCACATATTTTTATCAGCGGACTTTTCAAAATATTCAACAGCTTTTTGATTATCAATTGCAGTCCCCAATCCTTTGAAGTACATCATGCCAATCTGATACAGCAAGTAAGGTTTTATTTTCTTAGCTTTTGGCTCAATTTGAATAAGTCCCTGCAATGCTTTCCCATAAAATTCAAACGATTTTTCATCATCTTTTAAATCCAATTTTTCTATAGAATACAGCTTGCCCAAATCATAAAATGCAAGAACATTACTTGATTCTGACAACAATAAATTCTCCGCTTTTTTGTAGTCATCAAGTGTTGATTTCTCGCTGAAAATCAACTTATGAGCCTCTTTGTATGAATCGCTCCAATTGATATATAACTTATTTTGATTAAACTTTTCTATGCTGTTATCAACAGTTTCATTGATTACTTCTTCCTCAATTGGCAAGGGAATATCCATATCAGGTTCGGACATTTCCACCTCTATCTCAGACACACGAAACTCCATTTGCATCACAGTCTGAACAATCATATTTTTAACAGATTTAAATTCCTTATTATCAATCAAATTTGGAAACTGAACTTTTGCAGACGAATAAACATCATGCTTCTGCTGTTCCATTTCGCACCATAAATCGTACATCTTTTTGATTGATTCATTATCAGCAAGTTTTGAAAAAATCTCATCAACTGTTTTCTTCACATCTGATTTCAAATACCCATACACTTTTTTACCCTTTGAGTCCGCAAGCTGAGTGTGCAGTTTGGCAACAAGATTCATAAGCTCCGAATCAAAATTTTTATTTTCAGAAATACTTTTTGAAAGCTGTTTCATCAATTGCTCCGACTCGTTTTTCAAAAGATTACGCAAGTCCGTCTGCTGCTCATAGAGGTGTAAAAGTTCATCTGCATAAATATCGTTAGCAAATCCACTGCGGATTTTTTCAATGCCGTGGTTCGTTAAAAATCCCTCACGTTCATTCGTTGAATAGACAATAATATGAACGTGGGGATTCGTTTTCTTATCATGGAACGCAGCGTACCATCTCATATTTTTCAAGTCTATCTTTTGGTTATTTGCAATATTCGGAATCTGTCTGATAACAAGTTCACGCCATGCTTTCAGATTATCATAACCCATTTTCTGAGCATCGTCACGTCTTAATGAAACAACGTGAGTCCAGACATTTCCGCCATGATCTGCAACTTCTTTTGCAACTTTTTCAAGATTAATCGGCTCGTCTTTTTCATTAAAAAGCCCATGAGAATTTGGACGATTAGCAAGATAACCAACATAATTTTCACGCTCGCTGACCGTCGAAACTACACCCTCACGAGTTGCAATGTACTTCACATAATTTTTCAGATTCTTCTTCGAGCCGCATTTCAGATAGCGGCTCGTGACAATAATTTTCGGCATCTACTACTCCTTCTGATACTCAACTGCGTCCTCGTAATCAATAATTCCATTGATTTTTCTGACCTCCGTCACGCACATTGCGTGTAAACTTTTTAAAGTTTCTTCGTCCACATCGTTCATCGCAGCAGTCATGTGGGACAGCTTGCCAAGCTCAACTGCAACCTTAAAAATCAGACGGGCAAGTCGCTGTTCCGTACCCTTGATCTGCGCTTTCACCGTTTCGGTTATCATCGGTGAAATGTAATTCACGCTTTTTTCTTCGTCAAGGTAACCTACATAAAATTTTATGGCCTTTTCAATGAATTCACTCTGGGATTTGCAATTGTCATTTTTGTAATGAACCTCCACATCTTTCAGTGTTTCTGGATATGCCCACAGAGGAAATTTTATTTTATTCTGAAAACTCATTTTACTCTCATCAACTCCTTAAAAATGCCTTATCTACGCTGTTTTCTGCGATTACAACTCCGAAATTTGAAAAGGGCTGAATTTACAACCCCTTTGCTTAAAACTTCACAAACCTCGCAAAATTGCGGTCGGCTTTGCCGTCCGCTGTGGCTGTGTCGGGGTTACAACCCCGACACTTTAACTCGCAATCATTTCTCTCTGCCCATTTCCCCCTCAAACCCTCCCGAAATCCACCTGATCTGCTCATTTTCAAACTCTGCGAAAAACGCCCCGAATTTGCCCTCGAATGCTCTCAGGGTAAACTTACCCCACTCATGCTGCGAAAACGCCACACGAAGCGTTGTGGCGCATAACACGGCGAGTTACTGTCCGGATTGATTTTCATTTTCCGCAGAAGCAGTATTTTTTGGCTTTTTCGGAGGCTTCTTAGCCGCCGTCAGCTCAATAAATTCACGGACGTTGGACGGCACATACTTCTGATATAACTGTTCCGAAAACTTTTCAAGTTCTGCCGAAAGCTTCATATTTTTCTGCCCCAGATACATTTCCAAAGCCGCTAATTTTTCCGCTTCTACGCTCACCGTAACCGACTTTTTCATAGGCTCAACCCTCCCATTTCCGGTTCAAAATCTTCCTCTATATCTTCTTCAAAATCCTCGTCAAGCTGCTGTTCCGGCTGAACGGTCAGCGCAGAATAAAGCTCCTGACCTCTGCCGGAGATCGCTCCGTATGAAGTAACTTCACCATGATTATGGCTCAGAATCCCTTGTCCGAAATCAAACAGATCCATACTTTCAAGCATGGAAATATCGAAATTTACAGGCAGATTTCTCGACAGATACGCCCTGCCAAACTCGCTTTGATCTTGAATATTTCTGTCAAATTCATACTCATCAAGCCTGCCGATACAGTCCAGCGTATTTGAAATTTCACAAATATTTTCCGCTTCCATGACCGCTTTCAGCTTCACAAAATCATCGTGAGACAGTTCCGAAAGCGACTTTGCAAGTTCGTTTAATGTGCCGATTTTATGTGTGTCGTCAAACTTCAAATTCGGAAGTGACGACTGAAAATCAAGACATATCCCATTGCAAAAATCAGAAGTAATTTCCGTTTCATAGGGCAATGAAATCCATTGCGCCTGTTCTATTTTTTCCTCCTCCGGCACGATCAGCAGACGGAAAAAACAATTTTCAGGTCTGCCGATTTTGATATTGATATCCGGCGGTTCATAGCCGGAAGTCACGCAGTAATGCCCGTCAATAAACACGCCGCCGTCCTGCTTTTGCATAAGGCTGCCAACTTTCTCCGGGTCAAGCAATGCAAGAATTTCAGCGGAACAGCCTTCCAATTCCGGCATCATTTCATTTTCAATGACCGTTTCCCCAAGTTCACGGCAGCCGGAACAAGGATAAACCATCACGGAATCAAGTCCATAGGTCATTAGAAGCATATCCTCAAAATCACAATCGGGCTTGGCTGTCAACAGACTTTTAAACGCTGTCATCTCCGAAGAATTCAGATTTTCCAATCGCTCTGCGAACAGGTTCAGGCGGTAAATATCCGCTGAAAAATCTCTGCCGCATATGCTCGAAGGCAGCTTCATATTGTCGTATTCGGATATCTCAAACCGCACGACAGACTCCGTTTGCTTAAGCTTATTGAGGACGTCCTCCATCTCAAAAACCGTCATCGGAAATTTTTCCGATACTGCATAGCCGTTATTTTTTAAATATACTCTCATTTATTTTTTCTCCTTTTCTTCAACGTAACTGATGTAGGGAATTTGAAGCCAGTACGTCCATTCACGCCCTGCAAGCTGTGTTCTTGTCACTCCCCGGAGGGTATTCATGGCTTCGATGACCTCGCCGTTTCCGATATAGATTCCGATGTGACCGTCATGCCAAACAGCAAGTCCGGGGACTTCGGGGATCGTATCTATCGTGCCTTTGACGGTAGCATTTGCAAACATTCCGTTCGCTCCCACGTCCATCATTCCGTTAGTTCCGACCCTGATCTCGCCGCTTGCGCTGTCGTACCAGCCGTATCCTTTGATGAGCCCCACACAGTCGGCGCAGCGCTTTCCCATCCAATTCTGACGAATGAAATCCATATAATCCGTGACTTCGCCGCCGAAAACAGCGGCTCTGTCCTGCAATAAACTTTCCGTCAGAACGTTGCCGTAAGTGCCGTAAATATACCCCCAGCCTGCTTCGTGAGCCTGAATTGCCCACTGCACCAGTCCTAAGTTATTTTTCCTACTTTCGTCAAATTCATCGAATTTGATGGCGGTGTTATACGCTGCTCCGCTGATTGAAGTCCACGAATTCCATGCCCCGTCAGCAACCTTTTCCTTTGTTACACATCCTGATTCTTTCGATGCGAAAACCACTTCGCCGCCGCCAATATACACTCCGAAATTCGTGCCGTCGGACAGTATATTTCCTGCCTCGTCGGGCATTTTGTCAAGACCGCCTTTGGAGGTAAAATGCAGGCTGCTCGGCTCATTGGCAAAGGATTTCTGCTCCGGATCGTACCTGAGATACCCCAATATCAAGCCTGCGCTGTCGGCATATCTTATCCTGTCAGACTCGTCTCTGTCGCCGAAAGAACCGTCCTTGTAGCCCCATCCTGAGAGGTACGCATTCTCCGCCCAAGCCGCAAGATCGGCGGCATTTTTGCTTTTGGAATCCGAAAACATATACTGATTTATCGTTGTGTTCATCACAAAAGTGTATGAACGTATGAAATCTTCATAATTAATTTCAAGGCTGTAAGTGGAATTAATAGCATCGATCAGAGCCTTATCGTCCGGCGAAATGGCAAACAATTTTGCATAGGATTCCGCATTGAAATTCTGCACACCATCAAAAAAAGATAGGTATATGAGCTGCGCCTTTATGGTTTGATTCTTGCATTCATTAACCGTCATAGCGTCCTCGATAGCCTGTCCCTGATTTTGCAAATTGGTTAATTTTATCTGCTGATCGCTGCTCAGATTTTGAATAAAAGCCGACTCGTTAAACATACTTTTATCTATTTCGGGAGGCTTAAATTCCATGTTTCCGAGGCTTGCAATCACAACAACCGGAAGGCAGAGCAGTCCCAGAACTCCTGCAATTATGCTGCCGATTATCACAAAAATTTTGCCCCGAAGTTTCTTGTCGCTAAGAATAAATGCGGCTATCTTCTTCAGAGCCGCACCAACTGCTGCCGACATTTTATCTACCACCTGCCTTTCCAAACAATTTCACCTTGTAATCAGGCGCATGAACCTGTAAAAGATACCTCTCGTTACCGCAGCGGTACAGACAAGTTCCGCGCTCCGGATACTTTATCAAGCCGTATTCCGACTGCTCAACCTGAAGGGTGTCAATAAAATCCGTCGGCGAAATATTGCCGGGATTGAACAGAAAATGGTGGCTCGGAATACTGAACAGCGGTTTGGTAAATTCCTTGATCTCAGGCAGCAAAAAGTCCTCAAGGTTTTGTGAAGCCAATATGAAAGAAGACTCCTTTTTACGCACGCGCTTCATGCCGTTTCTGATATATTCTATCGCCGTCATATTGGTCAAAAATAAATACATCTCGTCTATGGCAGCAACCGTATTTCCACGTCCCAAAAGCTGATTTGACATATACGATAAAATGTTGAACAGCAGCGTATCCTTGAGCCTTTTATTTGTATCCATCAAGCCTTTTACCCCAAAACAGATAAACTCTCCGTCACGGATATTAGTGCGTCCGTTGAAATACTTACTTTCCGCTCCCTTGCACATTGAGTGCAGTCCAAGACAGATATTCTGCAAAATTTCCTCGGTATATAGGTGCTTTTTGCTGCTGTCAAAGGACAAGAATTCCTTTTCTATCAGCTCGTAAAGATCGCTCATTATCGTATATTTTTTCGATTTTAAGCCGTCAAAATCTGTGGAATCATCGATGTCAAATCTTGCGTACAGCTTCATCAGCATGATCTCTATGGTGTCGATTTCAGCGTCGCTGAAGTCCTTGTAGGCTCTGAAAAAATCCTTTAAATAACTGATGTGCTGCGATAATCTTGTAACTTTTCTGAACGTTTCCGGAGAGTCGGCGTCACACAGATCATTGTTAGACGACCACGCTTTTGGCTCTAACGGATTTATCATAAATTCGCCCGACATCATGTCGATATAGGTGCCGCCGAGATTGGAACAGAGGTCATGGTACTCGGCTTCGGGATCGAGACAAAGGATCGATTTCCCCGCTTCACGCTGATTGCAAAGCAGCAGCTTCATCAGGTGGGACTTGCCCTGACCGCTGTTGCCAAGTATCAAAATATTTGAATTTGTCTTGTCCTCAGTACGCCTGTCGAAGTCCACCAGAACGTTGCTGCCGTACTTGTCACGACCGAGATAAAAGCCGTTTTTATCGGTCTTTCCTGAGTAATTTAAGGGGTACATATTCGCCACGGAACTCGCCGGAAGCACTCTTTCAAACTGACTTCCAAACATATTATTTCCGGTTGGAAGCACAGACAAAAATCCTTCCTTTTGGCGGAGCAGAAGCCTGTCAACGCTGATTTTGGAACGTGTAAGTTCCATCTGAATATCCGCCTGCAGCT
Source organism: uncultured Ruminococcus sp. (assembly GCA_910576995.1). Classification (GTDB taxonomy): domain Bacteria; phylum Bacillota; class Clostridia; order Oscillospirales; family Ruminococcaceae; genus Ruminococcus. Next base: position 18,168 of record CAJTLC010000026.1, on the reverse strand, counting down.
CCTTTAATTTGTCCTCGGAAGCCGCTTTCAATTCGATAAAAACAGCCGTATGCAGCAGATTTTCTTTGTTCCTGCGAAGCTCCGACAGAAGTTCCACAACGTCGTTTATATTATCCTGAGCCTTGATGCTCTCGTTGACATCGTTGGTAGTGGTCATCATATGATTTTTTCTCATCGCCTGCTGAACGATTTTACGCTGTTCCATGCTCGTCACAAGGCGGTTGTAAATACGAAGCGTCACGCCGTTTCTGTCTGCTAAATGCGCCAAAATAGCGGTTTCCTCGGTGTTGGGAGGGTACTCCGTCACCGCCCAGCAGGACTTGTAAAAGTTGCCGCAGATGTAATGATCGGTATAAAATCTGATCATTCCCGGCACGATCCTGTCAAAAAAATCCTTTGTTTCCACAGCCTCGATCTGCGCCGCAGACAGTTCCTTTTTCTTAAACATTTTTTGTAACCTCCATATATTCTTCGCCTTCTATATCGGATATTTCCTCGCCCGAAATACTCGTGCCGAAGTACAGCGCAAGCATTCTTTTTATCTCGGATTTTGACATTCTTCTCGCTGCAAATCCATGCTCCGTGATCGCCTTGTCCACACGATTTATGACATTAAAAATCTGATCATCCTTTTCCCTGCGAAAGCGTATCGCAAACATAAATTGACGTGCCGAAGACATCTCCGATTGTATCTCATCAAGGAAAGAGTGGTCGGCTTGCAGCAGCTTTCTGACCGATTCGTTTTCCTCGATTTCAAGTCTTTCTTTAACATAAATCTTGTTGCTGTCGAAACATTCGCAGGAGTCCAGAGCGATGATTTCAAGGTCGGGGACGGTACTTAAAAGAGTCATCAAATATCGGATTTTCGTATCGATATTCGCCGCCGAAAGTACGGAAATATTGGTCGGTTCTACGCTGAAAAAAGCTATCTCTGCCTTGTCGGTTTTCACTCCGAAACGGGTAAAGCGTTCAAAGCCGATAAGACTCTGAACGCTGTTTTTCTTCTTTGCCATATTACAACTTCCTCCATGAATAAACTTGCTGCGAGGTCACAAAAAACTTCACAGCGTTAAAAATATAGTCCATAATTGCGGTATCGTCAACCCTCAGACTTAAGAATCCATAGCAGACCGTTGCCGCAATAGGCAGCACGTTCCACAGGTTCACAAACACGATCACCGACAGAATTATTCCGCCGCAGATTATAATAAAATCCCTCACATTCCAGAACCACAGCTTCACTGTAGCCCTTAAATTTTCGGGGTAAATATACGTTTTCATTAAATTCCTCCATTTCATGCTTGCGCGAAAGCAGATGTCACTTTCGCAAAGAGTAAACGAGCTTGCGAGTGAAAGCGTGAATTGCCTGCCCGGGCTGCCGGGCTTTTCATTTAGCCGCTCCTTTCAGCATTCCGACAGCCTTAGCGCCCATTGAGACGGTGTGGCTGACGGACATCATATTCACTCTCACGCTTGTATCGAGTCCAAACATCTGAGCAATCCTCGGCACTTCCGTTGCCGACAAACAGATTCCAATTGATAATAATGGGTGCTGCGTGTAACTTAATAGTCCGAGATAGAGGATAGTGGTCTGCAAAAATGCGGTCAGACAGGTGGCAATAACTTGCTTGCACCAGCCGTAAAATCCGTCGGTGTAACCCCTCGGAACGCCGAATAAATAAAGGCTCCCGACGGCTATCTGACACAGCATTATACCGCCTCTTTTGATATTTGCGAATATAACTTTTATGGTGCAGTACCCGAATAAAATTATGAAAAATAAGCTGAACAGCGATACATCGGAGGCAAGAGCAATGATGACTTTCAGCCCCGAATCTGCTACGGAATCCGACACATCGCCGATAAAATTACCCAGCAGTTCATGGGTAAACGTGCCCTGCGTGGCAACACAAAACGAGTACAATCTTTGCGGCACGACCGTCACCAGACTCGCCGCCATGAAGCCTTTCAGCACGTTTAAACAAGTTCCTTTTATGTTTGCCTGCCCCGATTCGTAGGCTATCGCCGTATCGAATACCGCCACGATAAGTCCGCAGACAAACAGCATCCAAGCGAGGCTGTGGAACAGCGAAATAAACGCCTGCACCCATGACATCGCAAATACATCGCTCGTTGTGCTGTTGATAAACTCAAATAAATCTGCGATTGCTCCGTAAATTAAATTGAACAGCCACTCAAACATGGCTTCCCAAATCCAGTCGCCGATAGCGTCCGTAACATTGCCGATGGTGTTGTCCCAAAGGCTTGAAATGCCGTCGCCGATCCAGTCGATGGCGTCGCCTATCCAACTAAACATCTTTCTTCACCTCAATCTCTCCCTTGATTTTATACAGCGAACTGCGCTGTCCGCCAAGAAAATGATAGCGATGATTTATCTCCAGCAAATCATGCTTTTCAAGTTCTTTGAACGCCCTGTATACCGTTGTTTTCGAGAACTTCAAGTCCTCTGCGATCCTGCGCACAGCCGGAAAACATTCGCCGTTTTCGTCCGCACGATTTGCCAGATAACAGTAAACCGAGACTGCCTTGTGGCTTAGTCCCAGATCGTAAATTCTTCTTGGAAATACCATTTTTATCAGCTCCTTGTCCTGATATTATTCTTCTTTTTGGGAAGTTCTTCATCGTTAAATTCCGGCTGAAAAACCTCCTTTTTAAGCGGATATTTTAAGCTCACATCACGAATCAACTCGCCGCAATCCTTGTAGGAAACCGGTCTTGCAGCCTTGTCCGACAGGCGATATTCTTCCTCAAATTTGATGCCCCATTTGAAGTACAATTTTAGTTTGCTTATCATCGGGTGGACGCCCGTTTTCATAACGATAAACTGTCCTTTGGGCATGGATTTTAATTCATCAACGGTCATCAATGGTCTGCCGATCATCTGTAACGACTGCGTTTTTTCCTTGCCGTTGGACACCGAACCCGACAGCACAGTCTGCTCTCCCAATGACTTTGACAGTATCTCCGCCGACTGAGAATTGGGCGCAAAACCGCCGAATACCGTTAACTGCGTGTTGTCTGTGATGATCTCCATGCCCTGTTTTCCGTAGTTTTTTTCAAGCTGCGCAAAGGACTGAATTATCGCAATTATGCTGATTTTTCTGCTTCGTCCTGCGGAAAACATCGCCTCCATACCGTCAATTTTTGGAAAAGTGCCGAGTTCATCGGCATAGAACATAACACGGTTTTTCAGCTTGCCGCCGTTCTCATCGGCAATCGCTAAAATCTCACGATACAACTGCTGGATCAGCATACTTACCATGAAATATTTCGACTGATCTTCCTCCGGAAGCACAATAAAAATCGCCGATTTTTCATTGCAAAAATTCTCAGCGTCAATCGCCGTACCGAAACACAGCATTTGCTCAAGCTCTGAATCAAGAAAGCTGTTAAGCCTCGACAAAGCCGTCGACATTACCGACAGCATGGTCTGCTCGGAAGTGTTTAAGGCCGCTCCTGCAAGCCATTTCGCTTTATGCTCTGGCGGAAGCTTTTCCATAAGCTCCGAAAAATAGGTCTTGGCTTTAGCTTTTGAATCCGGATTTGATTTCGCAAGCAAGTCCTGTATCAGCTTGAAAACCGACACAATATGCCTTTCATTTTTGTCGCCGAACTCCGCTAAAAGCAAAATTACCGAAGCTAAAAGTCCCTCCGCTGCGTCGTAAAAATATGCGTTTGCGCCGCTCGATTCCGAGCCGCCGCCTATGTCGATTATGGTTTTCGCTGTGATCTTGGCGTACTTTTCAGCCTTTGCTTTCGCCGAAATATTGCTCTTGTCGGACAAAAAAATATCCATATATTTATTTACAAGGTGCAAAATATTATTTTCATCGGAGCGTGTCGGATTACGCAGATCAAGCACGGAAACGTTGTATCCGTAATACTTTTTTGCAATAGTTCCGTAGTTTCGTACTACGTCTGCTTTCGTGTCTGTGCTGACAAATGACATACCGCTTGCACAAGCCAGTTCAACGTTAGGATACAAAAAATAAGAAGTCTTTCCGCATCCCGCTGCGCCCACCATAAGGGTATGAACATCGCTCTCATCCACAAGCGCAAAGGTCTTATTGCCATGCGTTCGGCAACCTACCACCGTACCCTGAACAGTCGGCAGATCCGCGCCTTTACGCCATTTCTCAGGCTCGAACGGCAGAGAAACAAAAGTCTTTTTTATTTCGGATTTACTTGCCCAGCGCGCCGTGCCATGCTGCCCTTGTCCGACAGGTTTGCGTTTAATTCCGTTAAGCGATTTATTATCGAGCAGATTTGCGATAATCAAAAAGGCGATAAAAATTACCGCCAGCACGCCTATAAGAATCATTTTTTTTTCAGTCAAATTATCACTCCCAATCAATATTTTTCTTTCTGTCATAAACTGATCCATAGTTTATTTACTTCAAGGGGTTGCACTGTGAAACCGGGGGTATTGCATTACCCGAATTCCATGCACGGTTCATTAACGACCTCAAAGTCCTCATTTTGCTCCTGAACAGGAACATTCATTGCTTCCTCAACGGACATTCTGACAGCATTATCCGCAAGCTGAAACAGCAGTTTTGCCGTATTTATAGACTGCTCACGGGTACGTGCGGTCTGCTTTAAATCGCACATTACAGCCTGCACGGAATCGCTCAGATTACGCTGTTTCTGCGTAGTTTTGCCCTTATCAGAGTACGCCCTGTAATCGTCCCTCAGTTTGCTCTGAAGCCTTAAAAACGCCTTATTTTCATCGCTCAGCCGCTGCGTTTTGGGCAGAAAAAATGCCGAGCCTGCCAAAGCATACTCAGCCAGATACCTATATTGATTATTCTTAAAAGCCGCATAAATCTGCGATTTCAGCTTATCGGGGCGGCATTTCAGATACTGCAAATTTTCAGCCTGACGGTGATATTCTTCCTTGATCTTATGAGGAACAGCAGGAAGAGGCGTCACTCCATTTTGAGATTTTAGAATTTCATTCCAATCTTTAAATTCCGGTAAAAGTCGGTTGACATCGGCATATCCTTTTTCTTTCAAAATATCATGAAGCCTGTCCGCAGCGTCGATTCCGCCGATATCGTTATCGGTACAGATCACGATTTCTGTCAAATTTGAATGCCCTTTTAACGCCGTTAAAACAGCATTTTCATATACTCCGTTCATGGCTATATAGCTGTGTTTCTGCCAATTTTCGGGGTGCAAAGTGAGATAAGAAAGCATATCGATTGGAGCTTCAAAAATAAACAGTTTTCCCGATTCTCCGAAGTGAGAAAAGCTGTATTTTGTGTCCGAACCCTCCACAGTCTGCCGAAAAGATTTCCCGAAAGTAGCCGTGCCACGCTTGTGAGCCTGACGTGATATGCCGTTTTCATCGAGTCCCACAAACACCGCATTATGATGCTCCTTGTCCTCATATATAGTGTGATTTTTCGCAAAAAAGCTGATGATGTCAGGAGCGATAAACCGCTGTTTTATGAGGTATGCGAACACTCTGTGCATATTTTCATTAGCTTCGGGAAGTTTAAAATTCTTTGGTTTTTCTTCATTCACAACAGATTTCGGAGGAGTGTGGGACAGAGGTGTCACCCTTTGCCCCAGAAGCTCCTGAACAGCCGTCGGGAAGTCCATTCCGTAATGGTACTGCATAAATTTTATCGCTCCGCCGCCCACCTGATTTTTATGATCGAACCAAGTAGAACCACGTATCGTTATGCTGTCGTGACTGCCTGAACCGTCGCTGTAAATCAGCTTGTACTCACGTCCTGCACGTTCTAATTTCTCACCCCTTAACCGCAGAAAATCCGCCAAATCTACGCTGTTTGCGATTACTTTTTGTTCTTCTGTAAATGGAATATACGGCAATTTTTTCACCCCCATAAAGTGAAAAATCCGTCTCTGAAAAATATCAGAAACGGACTTTCAAATATATTTAAAAACAAATATTAAACGGCGCTTTTCGTATTCTTATTGCGCTTATCTGCGGAGGAATACTCATAGTCATTGCGCCGCTGTGAAAAATTATTACTCTGTCGCCGACACGAAAATTGCAGTTGCAGCGTGTGTTTACAACGATCTCCTGATCCGTTTTGCTGTCACGAACAAGAAGCTGTCTGTTTCTTGTTTCAAGAATCACTGCGCACATCGTCATCATAGTTAATCACCCCTTGACCCTTGATTCCTATGAATATATTATGCTGCGATTTGGTTTTTGTGATCATTTACGATTCTGTTTATTTTGGCTTGCAAGGTTAAATATTTCTACTTCGTTCTGACGAGCGTAATTAACGGTAAACGCCGTACCTCCGCTGTTTTTGCTAAGATAAGACACACAGTATCCGCTGAAATCCACAAGATGACGGTTACGCTTATGCATACAATCTTTGGAGTAAATTTCGGATGTGTACACAATTTTGTCCGCCTGATTTTTGATCTCAGCAAACGTCGTTTTGTTATCTTCAGTCCAGTATTTTTCCTGATTTTTGCACGGCAGAACAAGTATAAGCTTGATCTCGCTATGCCTGTTTCTTGCCCGAATTACAGCCTTTTCCGCAAGCATATCGAAGCCATATGATCCGCCTGCGCCATAGAATATTACGCCCTTTTGATACAGCTTTTCAATTATTTCATCAAGCCGTTTTTCTATATTTTTTATCTCACTTGCAGGAATTTTTCTGTGTCCTGTGAAGCAGGCCGTTCGATTTCTGTCTATCATAATTCCACCTCATGTATAGTTGCCGTTATTTCGGTATACTATTATTGTGCCACAAATTGAGCCAAAAGTCAATGGCACAATTTGTGGCATGATATAATCACAATGAGGTGATTATATATGATATATGAAAGAATCCGTAATTTGAGAGAAGATTCTGATTTTACACAACAGCAAATTGCAGATAAACTCTTTATAAATCGCCGCACATATTCAAGTTATGAAAACGGCGTAAGAAATATGCCCATTGAAATTTTAAGCAAAATAGCTGATATATTCAATACGAGTACCGATTATCTGATTGGGAGAACTGACGTTAAAAAACCGTATTCCCCAAGCAAACATTAAATTTATACACTATTACAGACTAATTGTAATATGCTGTGTTTTTACCGTCTTACCACATTTATCGCTAAAAATTACTTGCAAATTTACACTCATAAGCCGTTATAAAAATGCTGATTTTAATACGATATATTCTCCGCAAACCTTGCCATAAGCCTCATAAAATCTTGCCTGTCCATCATATCAGAACTGAGAAACGCTCCGGAAATTACGGTCAGTCTGCCCTCGGCGAGAGATGCATAGGTTTCAGTATAACCAAACTGCGCAGCCATGCCGTCGGTTTTCTGAACAGAACTGTAACGCTGATATTTGCCTTTTGAAATCATGGAATTTATCATTCTGTAGTTGGACACAAAATCGTCCTCAGTGACGCCGTTCATCTGTGCGGAGGTCAGTCCAAAATAGTAATTCCCGAAGTTTTCGAGGATATATTCAAGTTCGTAACTGATGCTGCTCTGGCTGAGATCGATGCACATAACATTCAGAACACCGCCGCCGTTAGCGCTTTTCAGCGATATCTTCTGAATACCGTTTGACGACTCTGCCTGCTTCTCAAATGAGCAGTCTTTCATAGAATCGTCTGTAAGTTTCTGCACGTCCGTAAACATGATATTTGAATCGAAAAACTCTGCAATAAAAGTGTTGTATTTTATCTGTTCTTCCTCTGATTTATCGACAGTTTCTGCAGGAACAGTCGGTTCTGTTTTAGGCTCGACCGCTTCCGTAACCGCCGTTTCCGGCGGATTTTGAACGGACGGAGAGATCGTTCCGCAGGCGGTGGCAGTCATTGCGACTGCCGCTGAAAGTATTGCTAAATACGCTTTTTTCATGCACAAATTCCTCCTTTAAACTATCGACCAGATATACAGCGGAGCGGTCAGAGTGAATATCAGACAGCCGAAAATAATGGCTGCCGGAGCCCATTCTATTTGACCATGCTTGCGGTAATCCATGTAAAGTGTAGCGATCTTAACAAACAGCAAAATCGCCAGAACTACGTCGATTACGGGGAATATTACGTTGTCCACAACCGACACGACCTGCGCTCTTGCGGTACTCCAAGTGCTTTCCACAGCTCCGGCAACATCGCCGCTTGCATAGGCTGTCAGACCGCCGAAAGCGCTCGTCACAGCGGCGGTAATTAAAGCTACTAATGTTTTCTTTTTCATACTAAAACTCCTTTCATATTTTACATAACCTTCCGGTGAGAACAGTCCTTGAGCTGCCCTCGGAACCGGTGCAAGTTGACAGCGAAATAAACTTATCTTCTTCGGAAATTCCGATATTTCTCCAAATAAAAGAGCGTTCCCTGAGGCTGTCGAGCCACAGGTTCACATCGGAATTTACATCGTAAAAATCATCATAATTTTCCGGCTGCGACAGCGAGAAAAAGTCAATTTGATACACGGCATTTTTGGTGGTCAGCCAGCCGTAATTGTGACTATCGAAGTAGCCGCTGTCGATAAATTTCATCACGTCCGCAAACATACTTCCGTCGCTCATATTGTGACCGTAAAGAACATTGATTTTGCCCGTAAAATCGGCATTGCAGCGATAATCAAGGAAGATAGAACCCACCCTTAAATAACTGCCGTCAACGGCTCTGTGAAGGTAAAATTCATTGTCGCCGGAGTACATCACAGGGTAGTTTATTTTCGTGTCGGGGATGTTGATCCAGCCAACAGAATTGTCAATATTAGCACACAATTCCTGAGTCTGTTCCTTTAACTTTTCTTCTGCTTCAGACGGAATTTCAGCGTTATTTTCTTCTTCTGAATTACTGCTTTCCGGCAGTTCCAAAAGTGTAAAATCCGGCACAAAAGGTTTGATTTTTTCTTCCTGAATTTTCACCTGAACGTCGTCACACAGCAGTAAAAATAATCCTCCGAAGAGGAGCGCTGCTGCGGCTGCAGCAGCACAAATTTTAAGTTTATTTATCTTCATTCTGAACGCCTTTCACGGACATCTTTTTCTTTCTGCTGATAAACAAAACAGAGCCAATTGCAAGTGAAAGACCTATCATGATCCACGCTAAAATATCGCTGCCGTTATCGCCCGTATACGGCGTCGACTGACGAGGAATCTTGGTATTTGTCATGCTGCATTTAACGATCTCGCCGTCCTCTTTTATCGTGAACGGATAGGAGTTTTCATCTAAAATATATCCGTCGGGAGCGTCGAATTCACGGTAGAAATAATCGCCCACACGAAGCATATCGAACTTCACGATACCCTTATCGTCTGTCCGTCCCTGAACGACAACATTGCCGTCCTTGTCGAGAATCTCGATGCCGCAGTTGGGTATTAACTGACCTGTTGAAATGTCGGTTTTGGTGATCTCCACGCCGCCTTTTTCCGGCTTATTTATGAAGCCTTTTCCAACTTCCGTATTGCTTATCTCGATCGTTTCTCCGTCCTTTTCAATGCTGAAAGGGTACACGTTTTCATCGATAATAAAGCCGTTCGGAGCGATAGTTTCCTTTAAGAAATACTTGCCGTATTCGAGATTTTCAAGGAAGTAAACTCCCTTTTCTGTTTCTGACAATTTGCCGATTTCAGACTCGCATTTTTCATCGGAATAAACGGTGAACTCTGCGCCTGAAAGCCTGTTATCAGGGTATTCCTCGTCAATTTTTGTGACAGTCACATTGCCTTTGATTTTCTCGTTAACTGTACGAATATTGATAGTTTCGCCATCCTCAGACACAGTTACGGGGTAGCTTTCATCGCTTAAAATATAACCCTCCGGAGCTGCGATCTCACGCACGATATAGCTGCCGAAAGGTACTTCTTCAAAGCCGAATTCGCCTTTGGAATCGGACTCGGAAGTCATGATCGCATTGTCCGCTGTGAACTCCTCACAGTCTGCATTGAAGAGTCCGAAGAGAGCGTTTTCCAACGGCTCATCTGCTTCGTTTACCTTGATTCCTTTGACCCTTCCGCGCTTGAGAAGATTCTTAAACTGTCCGCAGTCCACGTATACCGTTGTCATTTCCTGACCCTGATATTCAAAGTTCACGAGGTACTTTTCGCCGTTTAAAATATAGTGTTCATCAGTAGCAATTTCCTGAACATAATATTTAGCAAAGGGTACTTTTTCAGCTATCACAGCCTTCATATTTTCATCGAGAGAAACCTCTGCGATAAGACCGTTTTCGGGGATAGAGCTGCCGTTTGCCGCTGTAATTTCTTCCGCTGCGAACAGTCCAAAACGTACATTTTTGTATTCAGAATTCATACCGATTCCAAAAGTTTCATCCTGTTCCATAACCTTTTCAAGGGATATTTCCACACCCTGATAGTTGTTGATGAATGGAGCGTTTACAGTATCTCTCACGGTGACCTCCTGTCCTGCATAGGCGAGTTCCACAAGCTGCGGCTCGCTGTTTAAAACATAGCCGTAAGGCGCCTGAACTTCCTTAATTTCGTACTTTCCGAGGTACAATAAATCTGTTTCCGCATAGCCGTTTTCATCGGTGGTAAGCTCGGCAACAACGTCGCCTGCGTTGGCACGTATCGTGCCGTCAGCGGTCACGATATCCTCGCTTGCGATCACCTGATAAACTGCTCCGGAGAGTCCGTTTTCCTCGAAAACAGGGGTATAAGTGGTCTGTCCGCTTTCGTGTGTTTCGCCGTTTTCATCCTCATAAATTGCGCTGCCGAGAACAGTTACGGAACTGAAAATATCTCCTGTTTTCTGCACGGAAATCTTGCCCTTCTGAGCAATATCGGATTTCTGAACCTTGACGATATTCACGGTGTTTTCAATCTCGGAATTCGCTGCAGTCACGCTGAATGGAACGGGCGTTTTGTCCAGTATATAGCCGAAAGGAGCCTGTACCTCAACAAGAGTGTAATCGCCGTATGGAAGCATTTCGGGAGTTATCAGGAAGCCCTCGGAATTTGTGTAGAACGTGTCCACGCCCATTTTTACAAGATTATTATCAGCGTCAAAAATCTGAAATCCCGCACCCTCGTAAGGGATAGTTTTCCCCGATTCTGCGTCGATTTTCGTGACATGGATATATGACTTAAACGGTGCGTCGTTGAGGATATATTCATAAGTTTTTTCGTTTTCTGCAATGAAGACATTGAAGTCGGGGACAAATTCAGCGTCGTTAACTGTCTTTGTCTGGTGAACAGTATACACGCCGTAGGGCATTAACTTTGTCGCCGCAAAGCCGTTTTCATCGGTAACGAGATAGTCCTTTTCGCTGTCCTTTGCGTTTGCATAAGAGCCTGCGGATTTGAGATAAACCTCAAATTCTGCGCCCTTTTCAAGGTTTACCACCTCGTTTTCGTCATCGTCCGAATGCTTGATAATACTGATTTTTCCCTTGACATTATCTTCAGTTACAGTCAAAGAAATCGGGTTGTTTTCAAGGGTATAATTCTCAGGCTGTGCGCCTACGGAGTACACATTTTCATTGAGCAAATATCCCTCTGACGGACTGATTTCTTGAATAGTATAATTGCCGCAAACATACTCTTTGGTCTTGAAATAGCCGTTTTCATCGGTGGTGTATTCATCGATCAATTCGCCGTCAAGATAGAGTCCGTAAACCGCTCCGGCAAGAGTTGCGTCGCCCTGTGCTGTAATCGTTTCGGAGTCCTTTTTCACAACCTCCGCAGTAAACTTTTTGAGCATATTTTTGAAGGTTGCATTCGTGGTTGCGTCGGCTGTTAAAGTGACTTTTTGATCGGCAGGAACAACGTACTTTACGGGTACATTTTTCTCGCTGATAGTGTAGGTTATTTTCTTGTTGCTGCTGTCAAAAACGGGGATATCGCTGAGAATTGCAACGCCGTCAGAAGCTGTTTTTATGGTATAGGTTTTGCCGCCGCCCTTGATCTCAAAGGTGCGGTCGCCGTTTTCACCGTCCTCCGACTGCTTGTTGATTTTGATAGAACCTTTTTTCAAATCGTTCTTAAAATTAACGTTTACCGTCAAATCGACGTCGCCCTTTGTCAGCGTAACGTTCTGAGCCTTCGGTGTCTTATACCTTGCACCTACGTTAATTTCGGACACAGTATAGGTGACCGGCTTGCCCGTTTTCATGTTGTAAACCTTGAGTCCGGAAAACTCCGCAACGCCCTTAGAATCGGTCTTTTTGGTATACGAGCTGCCGTCAGTTCCAACGACCTTAAACTCAATGTCCTTGACAATTTTATCCTCGGAGGTCTTGTTTATTTTGATTTTTCCTGTCTGAAAATCCTCGTAAACGGTGACAGTCTGATTGGCTTTCAGCTCGTAAACCTTCGTGGAAAGAGCGTAGCCTTTCGGAGCGGAAAGTTCCTTAACATAATAAGTTCCGCTTTTCAGCTTTATCGAACCAGTACCTTTTTCGCCGATTTTTATCTCGCCGACTTTGGTCTTGCAGGCCTTGTCGCTGTACACTCCATACTTTGCAAAACTGCCGTCGACAGCCGATTTACCGACAATTTGGGACGTACCATCGATACACTTTTTTATCGTAAATGTTGCATCACGAGAAGTGAGCTTATAGGCAACAAAGCTCTTGAATCTTGCCTTGCCGTCGGTGTTATTGTTAATCACGCAGCCCTGCGAGCCGTTGCACTCGATACGCCAATGCTTGCCTCCGTCGCCGTTTCCGCTGCCGACATATTTTGACACAGAATCGCGCTTGTAGCCCAGTTTTACGAGGTAATCGAGAACTGCGTCCCTGTTTTTGAACTCGCCCATATAGAACCACATATGACCGATTCCGTTATCTTTGGCGATACCCGAAACGACCGCGCCGGGGAGCAGCTTTCTGCCGTCGAAATACTTGTGATTGTCAGCGTTGAGTTTGTCGTAAAGCACCTCGATGGGCGAAGTTACGCCCTTGTAGGTCATGGTGCAGTTTTTGTAAGCAGAGCCATCGCCGTACTCCCAGTAGTTTTGCGGAACGGGATTATTTGATGGAAATCCGCTTGTTCTGACACCAAGATCGGTTAGCGTTGCATAGACAAGACCGGAGCAGTCCAAACCTTTTTTGCGAACAGTTTCCATCGACTGCTTTTTAGGATTTGAGGATGAATAAACGCCGTCGTAGCCCTTGCAGTCCCAGCCGTAGGGAACTCCGAGGTATTTTGCCGCCTGCTTGATGACCTCGTCCCCTGAGAGCAGAGGTTCTTTGGCAGTTGTTGCTGCGGAAGTTTTAAAGCCTCCGACATTTGAGCCGATCAAAGTAAAAGCGCAGAGTCCTGCCATGAGACCTGCGCCGAGTTTTTTCAGTATATTATTTTTAAACATAACTTTTCCTTTCCAATAAAAAAAGACCCGCATTTGCGAGTCTTTAAGATTTTTATTCGTATCGCACGTTGCTGATGATGTCGGCAGATGCGATATAGCTTTCATTTGCATCCACTATTTCCGTGAATCCGCACATATTTTCCGTGAGGAAGCAGCCTGCCTGCGTGTCCAGAACGTACCAGATTCCATCGATTCTGACCACATTTGCAACATGACCGTACAGCCTGTTTTCAGTCCATGCGAAGCAGCATTCCAGACCGTATTGGCAACACATTTCGTAGGTCTGATATGAATATTGTACGCACGTTCCGCTGCCGTTTGCCGTCATAAAATTGTACACTTCCAACGCCTTTTCGTAGTCGGATAATTCACACATCGGAGGTTCGATTTCTTCTTCATATTCCTCCGATTCAGAAGCCGTAACCCCCGTAATTACGGTAGTTTGCGGCGGTTCTGACTGTGTATTTTCAGTCGATTCTTCCGATGCATTTTCGATACTCAATTCTGTATTATCCGTTGGATCATATTGACCTTTTTCTTTCTGCACATCGGTTATAACTGTTGTTGTGCAGACTATTTCAGACTGACTTTTTACTGTAGTTACAATCGCTTCTGTGGCTGTGATTTCGCACTCTGTTGACGGCTGAATTTCAGTTTCAAAGTATGCTTCTGATTCTGAAATATCTTCGTATTCCGATGATTCTGTGATTTCCTGAGCAGTCGATATTTCTGAAAATTCCTGCGAATTTTCTATAGGCGTACAGCTCGTTAAAAGACCTGCTAAGATTAGGATAAGTATTGATTTTTTCATGGCAGTCAACTCCTTTGTAAATTTTTTCTGACTCAACAATACCATAAAATCAATGCAATATCCAGACCTTTTGCGCAAGTTCTACATTATAAATAAGTTGGAGAGCGGATATTTGGGCATAACCAATCAAGCATTAATTACAGCCTCCCTCGTCATCGCAGTCGCCCTGAAAAATACAGTTTTCGCAGCCGTCGGCGCTATTGCATATCTCCATCAATTCAATGTCTGTCAGCTTTCTGCGGACTGCCGTCAGCACAATTCCGTCCTCGTTCGCTTCCAAAATAATTTTTACGGGCAAACCGTTTCGGTCGTAAACTCCCGAAAATTCGGCAGTTCCGCTGTCCGTCATAACCTGTGAAAATATAACTTTTTTCATGAAATAAACTCTCCTTTGTCATTAAAAAAAGAGAGTTGGTCGATAGTACCAACTCTCTGTGTCGTATCGTAATTTGAGATCAGCAGCTCCGCATACTGACAGCCTCCCTCGTACCGCTGCGCCAGATTGTTCAGTCTGCTGATCTCCTCGATTTGAATATCGGGTTGATTCCAAATTTTCCGAATCTCAGGGCAGTCGTTATAGGACACCAAAAATTTGCCCTTGATTCCCATAAGCGTATCTCTCAGCCTCAAATGATCTTTTGCCGTAAAACCTACGTCTTTATAGTAATTTTCTGTGGCAAAATACGGCGGATCGCAGTAGAAAAAACTGCCCGTACTGTCGTACTGCCTGATCAGTTTTTCAAAATCACGGTTCTCTATCAGTACTTTCTGCAATCGCCTTGACGCCATATCGATCTGCGGAAAATCCGCCCACATCGAGTGCGGCTGACATCCAAAGCTGTCCAGTCCCGATGCGTAACTATAGCGAATAAGCTGAAAAAACTTAGCTGCTCGATCAACATCTCGAAGCCTCGGAAACAGCTTTTTCTTGTGAAGCATGGCGATCCAGTCGAAGTCCTCACGGGAATTCAGAACGTACCGCAGCTTGTACTTCAGTTTGTTCGGCTTGTCACGAACGCAGCGAAAAAGGTTTACAAGATTGCTGTTGAAATCGTTGTAAACCTCCATTTCTCTGCCTTGCTGCTTGCGGAACAACACCCACCCCGCGCCGCCGAAAACCTCGATATATTTATCGTATTCCGGCGGCAAACGTGCGAGAATATCGTCCCTAAGCAGCTTTTTGCCGCCTATCCATGATATGAAACTATTCATTTTCCTCCTTCTGTCACTGGCTTAATTCCATTTCAAAATCTTCGGATTCTTCATAATCTTCAGCCGGAACAGGCGCGGCAGTCTGCTCGCTGATAAACCCATTTAACCTGTTGTCAACGTAATCAGTGAGCCACGTGCTGCCAAAGGTTTCTCTTGTTTCAAGCCGCCACATCGCAAGCTTGCCGACATCAAGCTGAACTCCGTCAAACGGAAACAGAAGACAGGTTATATTCTCGTTGTTAAAAGCATACGCCTTTTCAAATTTACTTTCATTCTGCAAAATACCGCTTTCCGTCAGCATATCATTTATACCGTCCACCCATTCCTGCAGATCTCCGCCGCACCCCTGAAGGATAAGTCCTTCGCTGTTTTCCATTTTTCTCAGATCGTGCAGAGAAATATTTTTGATTTCCATTACTGCGGAAACTCCTTTCTCAGTCTGCCAATTATATAACTCTGACCTTTGCCCGTGACAAACGTCTGCTGATAGGTTTTGGTCATAGAACCGGTTTCAAAAACCGACTCCTTGACCGCAAAATAGCCACGTTCGATGAACTTCTGATAGGGCAGATTGTCCGACATCAGAATCTCATTTTCACGCAGCCATCGGAACAGTCTGTTTCTGCCAATCGGGATATTTTCCTCAATCGCAAGCTTCGCCATAGCATTCATGTCGATGAGATTTTCGCTATTTGACACCTGATTCGCAAACTCCACAAGCGGCTGATCGTGCCTGATACGCTCGTTGAGCTGATTTATCGCCATCATCTGCAAACGAAAAAGACCTTGATACGGTTCTTCCAAAAAGGGGAGATAATTCTCGATAAACATATCCTCGTTTGCAACGTAGCCTCCGGTACGCCTTATTGTTGGAAGCACTTCATCATAAATCCAACTTTCAAATTTTTCGGAAGATGGCAGTCTTGAGTGCGAGATTAATCTATACAGATTTCCCTCTGAAATAAACTTTGCTGCCTGCTTTCTGCCCATAGAATCGATGAGGTGGTGAATCACCACCCCATCTTCTTTGCAGTGTGCTTTTATCGCATTCACGGTATCTCTGTATCCCAAAGCTGTTGCTGCGTCTTTTCCACAAAAGAAAACTTTATCGCCTTTCTCTAAGGTTCTAATTGAACCAAACTCTTCATTTTCAAAAATTTTGATATCATTTTCCATAGGCATTTATCTCCTTATCAAATTTCAGTAAATTTTTGGCGATTGCCTCCACAACCGCCACTGTAATTGAATTTCCTGCCTGCTTGTAAAGCTGCGCGTCGGACATTCCCACAGCCGCAACTTTGTTGAACTGCTCCTTTTCAAACGATTGCAGTTTCCAGCATTCCAACGGCATTAGCCGCCGCACACGTCCTTTGTGAACTACGCCGTGCCTATCGGTCACAGTCAGCGTAAACATCGGCTCGTTGGGATTTTTTATACGCCTGCCGTTCTGTCGGGTAGTTTCTTTGAACGGATTGATTATTGCTCTCGGACCTTCTTCCAAAACTCCGGAGCGTTCTCCTTTGTGGCTGCCGTTTGTAATCCCCAGATCCATTCTTGTATTTAAACAACGTGCATTTTCAGTGATTTTCGGATTCTCGTTCATATCCACAAAAACAGCAGAATGTTCGCCCTTATGGTTACTTACTCCGCTGTTCTGACGGGCGGTTATACATCTTGCAATATCTGTCATTTGCGGCTCAGGATTGTAGTCTATGAAATAAAGTCCGGTCTTACCGCCCATACCTCCCGAACCGCTGCATTGGGTAGTGGCAAGTCCGTTAGGATCATATACTCTCGAACCCTGACTGCCGCCGATTAACTGTTCAAGTTTTCTTTCTTTGCCATTTTCTTCATTGCCGCGTCCGAAAGAAAGTATTTCGGCGGGACATCTTTCTCCAAGATATCCGACAATGAACAGCCTTCTTCTTGACTGCGGTACTCCAAAGCCGGCAGAGTTAAGCACACGCCAGCAGATACTATACCCCAGTTCTGAAATTTTTTCAAGGATAATTCTGAAACACTCTCCCTGCGATATCCCCAGCAGATTGGGTACGTTTTCAGCAATAAAATACTTGGGTCGCTTGTTTTCAAGGATTCTGATATAGTCAAAAAATAAATTTCCTCTATCGTCCTCAAAAGCGAGTCTGCGCCCTGCGACACTGAACGACTGGTTATTCCGAATTCGGAATAACCAGTCTTATCCTGCAAAAGGAGTTATTCCGAAGAAAGAAAAGAGAGGGCGTAGAATATTGGGACAGTAAAACAAATATCGGAATAACTAAGATGGACAGAAGAAAATCTCCAATGTATAATAAAAGGTACAGAACTTACCTGACAAGTATACAAATGGAGGAAAAATGGATAAATTTAATTTACAAAAGACGGCTAATCAAATACTTGAGCAGCTTTCACTGCAACCAGTAAATGAAAAAAAGCTCAGAGAGTACCGTACCATAGGATTTGGAAACATGATCCGATATTTTGAAAACAAAGCTATTAACGATATCAGTTTGAATATGCTTGATATCTATCTTCAGGATATGCATCTTGCGTATTCGTCCGAAGATTTCTCAACATGGAAATGGCAGCTTTTGCGACGCAGCTGTGAATTACTGAAACTTTTTGTTACTACAGGAAGTGTATCAATGAAACCCTTGCGTCCATGGGACTATTCACGCGGGAAATCGGCTCAAAGCGTTGTACTTGATGTTCCAACTTATGAGCAGCTTAGCGATCCCGATAATTTATTTGCTTTAATATGGAAGGTAAGACAAACGCTGATTGGTGCTATACTAAAAAAGTAGACAGAAAAAAGAAAAAGTAGTAAACTAAAAG
>CAJTLC010000025.1 GCA_910576995.1 uncultured Ruminococcus sp. | reverse complement strand
ATTTTTCTTGATTTTTTTCATTTTGGGTATTGACTTTTTATAGCTGGTCTTTCTGCTGTTTAGGATTATCCTGCACCTGATGAACGCTTTTGAGCAATGCAAATCCCATACTCATCATTGCTATGATAGTGGCTCTGTAATTGCACTGTTTATAAAGATCGCAGTTATACACACTCGCTCCGTTCCTACTGACCAGTTCCGCTACAAGCTGGTCAGTAGGAACGGAGTTCAAATCGAACTTTGTTTTTAATTCTTGCATAATTTTAACCTCCAGTTTTATTCAGAAACTCCATTTAAGTTTTCTCCTGCGGTTTACTTCCCGTTTAAGTTCTCTTATGTGGTGTTTCTGTAGCACATTATGCCACAATTATTGTGAAATGCCAAGTGGTTCGCATAACTATTATTATATTCGTATCATTGCACAAATAACAATTGTTATATTTGTGCAATGATACAAAAGTTAATGATTTATATTGCAAACGCACAACAATTGTGGTATAATGTATTGAAAGGAGGCTTTATTATGGAAACAAAAGATATTCTAAAAATGTTACGTAAGAACAGAAACAAATCCGCTAAAGATGTTGCTGCTGGTTGTGATATGTCTCTGGGTGTATACCAAAAATACGAAAGTGGGGAGAGGGGTGTTGGAACACCTGCACTGTGTAAACTCGCCGACTTCTATGGCGTATCAACCGACTATCTTCTCGGCAGAGAACCCGAAAAAAATCCGATCTCAATGCTAAATCTTGCAATTGGAGAAAAAGAAGCTCTTGAAATGTACATAAAGCTTCCAGAAGAAGTGCGGCAAATTATAATAGATACAATGATTAAACTTGGCGAAGTTGCTAAAAATGCGAAATACCCTGAAATTGCAAGTACTGATGCCGAAAATATCACAAATAACAACTTACATCCAATGACTTACCCCGTAAAAACAGCAGCAAGACGTGGAATAAATGGTGAATACTTAACAGCTGAAGAAATCTCGGATATAATTAATGCTGAAGATGCAGACGATGATCTGTAAACATAAAATCGCCTCTCTGCGGTACAATACCATAGAGGTGATTTTATGAACTATGGTATTTACAAAAACGTCAGAAACGCAAGTTGGCAATGTTTATTGGATTATGGTGTAAGCGAGCTTCCAATTAAGCCAACGCAGATTGCAAAATATTACGGAATAAAGTGCAAAAAAATGTCACCAAAAAAATTAAAGGGACATTCTGGTGAAATAAAACCTGCGTTTGGTCAACTATATATTCTGTATAATGCAAACGATACACCTGCAAGGCAACGATTCAGCATAATGCACGAACTGGGTCACTGCTTATTGGGGCATTTGGATAATAGCTATAATGCAACGATGAGTAAAGACAAAGAAGATGCGGCAGAGCGATTATCAAAGACGGAAAGAAAATTCGCCGTAAACTAAAAAAGGCGGATTTATAAAGAAAAAGGATGCCATAGCCTATCTCCCGATTCTTGCTGGGCAAAAAGAACAGAAAAAACATATTACCGTTTCGGAACTTTGGGAGTTGTTTAAATCCGGAAAAAAGTGTGAAAAACTTAGCAATTCCAAGCGAACCGCATATAATATAGCATATAAGAAAATTGAGAACGATATAGGTTATCGTGATATTGACACATTGAATATGGCTGAGTTGCAACAGCTTGTTGATGATAAAGGCACAAGCTATTATACCAAGCGAGACATTATACTTGACTCTATTGCAAATTATTCATTCATGCTGACATAAATTTCGTCTGTCTGCGTTGTCGTCGTCACCGTGCGTCAGCACGCTTTCCTCCTCCGCCTTGACATACGAAATTTCTGTTTAGCATTCTTTGGACATTTTGCAATAGAGGTAAGTATAAAAACCTGCTTTCACACTTTTATAAACTCGCGTTACAAGATGATTACTGTGATCGTAACAAGGCGACATACGTGTTACTTCCTGAGCTACATCCTGAAGAACGTGAAATATTCAAGGATGCCGACATCAATATTCTTTGGAATAATTATCATAACAATCAAAGTATTATCACTGCACATATTCTAATCATGCTATATACTGGTATGCGTCCCGGTGAACTCCTGACAATCAAGAAAAGCAATGTCAATCTTAGTGAACAATATTTGACTGGTGGTATAAAAACCAAGAAGGGCAAGAACAGAAAAATAATAATTCCAGATAAGATTATGCTGTTAATCAAATTTCTCATGCAACAGAATTCATCTGAACTGCTTACACCTTATTCGTTGGATAATGACTTCTACGATGCATGGATCGATAAACGTAAGGAACTATTACTTAATGATAAACTTGTTCCCTACTGCTGCCGATATAATAAAACAAATTAATTTTTAAAGGAGCGATCTTATGACAAATAGTTCAGTAGACTTAACTAAAGGTCCGCTGTTAAAGCCTATAATTACATATACGATACCAATTATTTTGACAGGCGTTTTGCAGTTGTTATTCAACTCCGCTGACATGATAGTTGTCGGTCAGAATTGCGGCAGTATCTCTGTTGGAGCGGTCGGAGTAACAGGACCGGTTATAAATCTGCTTGTTAATCTTTTTATCGGATTTTCGGTCGGTGCAGGCGTAACCTGCGCGCACGGAATTGGAGCCGGAAAAGATGAAGACGTACGCAGAACGGTTCATACATCTATCCCGATATCAGCGATAAGCGGCGTGATTCTTACGATAGTCGGTATTCTTGGAGCGAGAAAAATTCTTATGTTAATGGGTACTCCGGACGACGCTATCGATCTTTCCACATCATATATGAGAATATATTTTTTGGGCATAACTTCAAGCATGATATATAATTTTGGTTCTGCAATTTTAAGAGCCGCCGGCGATACCAAATCGCCTCTGATCTATCTGACAATTTCCGGAGTTTTAAATGTGATACTCAATCTCTTTTTCGTAATATCGCTGAATATGGACGTTTCGGGAGTTGCGCTCGCAACGGTGATCTCGCAAACGCTCTCCGCAGCGCTTATCATTCGCGCACTTATGAAACGTCAGGATCAATGCAAATTGGAATTGCGAAAAATGCGGATATACCGTCGTCAGCTCTTTCGTATCCTTAGTATTGGTTTTCCGGCAGGACTGCAAGGCTCGCTTTTCTCCATTTCTAACGTTATCATTCAATCATCGGTAAATCTTTTCGGTTCTATCGCCATGTCAGGCAATGCCGCCGCCCAGAATATCGAGGGATTTGTCTATACTTCTATGAATTCCGTTAGTCAAACTGCGCTGAATTTCACAGGTCAGAACCACGGTGCAGGCAAATTCGACCGAATAAAAAAGGTGCTTGGAATTTGTCTTGGATTCGTTTTTGCGATAGGACTAAGTCTCGGCTTAACGGCGTTTTTTCTCGGAAAACCTCTGCTCTCCATATATATCACCGATTCGCAGGAAGCGATAAATTACGGACTTGTCCGCGTTATGTACATATGTATTCCATATTTTCTCTGCGGATTGATGGATGTTGCGACAGGAACTTTGCGTGGAATGGGGAGCAGTATCGCGCCGTTAATTATAACGATCACAGGCGTATGCGGATTCAGAATCTTATGGATCTTCACTGTTTTCCAACGATTCCGCACCCTCGAAAATCTATATATTTCTTATACGGTTTCGTGGTCAATGACATTCCTGATCGAACTTGCTGTAGTTATTATTATGCTCAAACGCAGCGGGATTTCATCCGATCTTCCTAAAAATCTATAGTCAAAACTGCACAAAAATATTCACCTTTTTTGAGTTCTCATCATATTATACAATATATCATTGATGCTGACTCAGGGAGGAAATTGTATGAATCTGTTAATATTTTTATCCGCAGTCGCACTGGGAATTATCGCCGTAACCGAAATCGTGCTGATATTTACTTCGCTTCCGCGCAGAAATTCGCCTGCTTATCTGGCTATCCTCCCGATATTTGCCGAAGATTCCGAATTCGATGAACGTCTCGATCATATTGCTCAAAAAGGCTGCGGCAGGCAAAATATAATTCTTGTGAATTATAGCGCCAATCCGCATCAGATCGAACTTTGCAGCCGTTTTGTCCAAAATAATCCCGATGCTGTATTCATAGAACATGATGAAATTGAAAATTTCTTCGCAAAATCATTTGCAATTTCACTAAAAATGTAGTATAATATAAGAGTGTGTTTAAAATCTCCTTATCATCGTCTTTTCGGCAGGATTTTCCATCGGACTGCGTTAAAAATCCTTGCCGTACGTCAGTACGCCGGCGTTTTTTGCCTTGCCGATGAAAAATCCTGATTGATAATCCGACAATTCGGAGATCTTAAACAGGCTCTTAGGAGAAGATGTTAATATACAAATTGTATAAGAGGTGAGTTAATGGAAAATGAGAGCGAGGTTAAAGAGATCAAGATCGTCGAGGGAACGGTTGAGAGGATCGCTTTATTGAGCGACGATTGCTCATATGCAGTCGTTGATTTACGCACAGACAACGATCAATGCGAGACTGTTGTCGGAAATCTCGGAAAAGTAGTTGTCGGAGAGCAGCTTCATGTTGAAGGTGAATATTCTCATCACCCCAAATTCGGCAAACAATTCTCCGCGTCATATTGTGTGGAAATGCTCCCAAACACCTCGAAAAATATTGAGAAATATCTGGGTTCCGGCGCAATTGAAGGAATCGGACCTGCGTTGGCAAAAAAAATCGTCAGCGTTTTCGGCGATGAAACAATGTCTATTCTCGAAAGAGCGCCTATGCGGCTCTCGGAAGTCAAGGGCGTATCAGTCGCAAAATGCAAGAAGATCACGAAGAATCTACATAAAATCTTTGCCTTGAGAACCCTCACTTCTTTTCTTCATCAATATAATATAAAGCCAATGTACGCTATGAGGGTTTACAATAAGCACAGCGTCGAAGCAATTGAACTTATCAAACAAAATCCCTATATTTTATGCGACAGCGGAATTAATCTTGATTTCGAATCTGCCGATCAAATGGCTTCCAGGCTGAACTTTCAGAGCGATGATAAATATCGTATCATAGCATTTATCAAGAATTGTCTGCGTACGGCTTCGAGCGAGGGAAATACCTGTCTCCCTATAGACGATCTGTTTTCGTTCTGTTGTGATAAACTCGAGATAAGTTCAAATGATTTTTACAATGCGTATAATTATGCTGTTGAAGAAGGCGATCTATGCAATTTTATTCACGGACCTGTCGAGGATGTTTTTTTGCCTGAATTTTATCGCTCTGAATCTTATATTTCGGACAGGCTGAATATCATGATGAATTTTAGCTGCCCCTATGAACAGGATTATGATAAGATGATCGATAATGAGGAAGAAAAAAGCGGCATCAAGTATGCAAAAAGTCAGCGTAAGGCAATAAATATGGCCATTTCACGCGGAATAATGGTTCTGACAGGAGGTCCCGGAACAGGAAAAACAACTACGCTGAACGCTATTATTTCATTGTTCGAGAAAATGGGCGAAGAAGTTTTTCTTGCCGCACCTACAGGACGAGCCGCCAAGCGAATGACTGAATTAACAGGACGTCAGGCGCAGACTATCCATCGGCTGCTCGGTGTGACGTTCGACTCGGGAGATGTGCGAAAATTTGCCCATGATGAGGACAACCCTCTGGAATGCGACGTCATAATCATCGATGAAATGTCCATGGTCGACTGTCTCGTTTTCGAAAGTCTGCTTCGCGCACTGCCTTTGGGCTGCAAACTTATTATGGTCGGCGATTTTAATCAGCTGCCGTCGGTTGGCGCAGGAAATGTGCTGGAGGACATAATCCATAGCAAAACTGTCCCAACTGTAATTCTCACCGAAATTTTCAGACAGGCTCAAAGCAGTCTTATCGTCACAAATTCCCATTGCGTTGTAAGAGGAAAAATGCCCGAATTAAGCCGCAGAGATAATGATTTTTTCTTTTTCGAAAGTGCGAATCCCGACGCGATCGGCAGAACTATAGTTGAACTGACAGCACGGCGTCTGCCAAAAGCTTACGACTACTCCCCTATCGACGACATACAGGTTATTTCTCCGACGCGGCGCGGCAGCCTTGGTTCGATCGAACTTAACAATAATCTTCAGAATGCTCTGAATCCGCCGTCCCCTGATAAAAATGAATACAAAGGCGTTAATTATATTTATCGCGAGGGCGACAAGGTGATGCAGATACGCAACAATTACGATATCGAGTGGAAAAAAGGCATAGAGACAGGTTCGGGAGTTTTCAACGGCGATATCGGGATAATTACAGAAATTGATCCTCGCCTTCGAATCGCTGTAATCAACTTTGACGGCAGAATTGCCGAATATAAATTCGATATGCTTGCGCAAGTCGAACTTGCATATGCGATGACTGTACATAAAAGTCAGGGATGCGAATTTGAGGCGATAATCATGCCCGTTCTTGACGCTTATCATAAACTCTGTTACCGCAGTTTGCTGTATACTGCCATAACTCGCGCTAAAAAACTTGTTATCCTTATTGGCTTAACTTCAAAAATTTGCGAAATGGTGGAAAATGAGCAGCGTTCAAAACGAAATACCTGCCTTAAATGGCTACTCGGAAAGGAAGAATAATATGTCAAATACTGATATCGGTATAGATTTAGGAACGTCAAACATCGTTATGACAATGGGCAAAAAGGGCGTCATTCTCAGCGAACCCTCTGTAATCGCCTATAATACGCGTACTGAAAGAGTTCTTGCCGTCGGAAAAGAAGCTTATGAAATGATCGGCAGAAATCCCGATTATATCTGCGTAGCGCGTCCAATAAGCAACGGCGTGATATCCGATGACGATCTGGCTCATAGTATGATACGCGAATTTATACTTAAAGTTACAGGAAAACAGCTTATCAAACCGCGAATTATCATCTGCGTTCCCTCTTTCATAACGGATATTGAAAGCCGCGCCGTGGTTGAAGCCGCAAAAAGCGCAGGTTCTCGTCAAGTTTATCTGATTCAAGAGCCTGTTGCGGCAATGATAGGCGCAGGAGTGAATATTTCCAAAGCTAAAGGACATATGATAGTCGATATTGGCGGAGGAACTACCGACGTAGCTATTGTTTCAATGAACGGCGTAGTTACTTCACATACGATAAAAGTTGCAGGAAATTCAATAGATCATGCCATAATCAAATATATGCAGAACAAATACAAACTTCTCATCGGCGAGAGAATGGCTGAGCGCGTAAAGATAGAGTTATGCAATCTCTATGATCCCAACGACGAGATTACCTACACAGTAAAAGGACGAAGTTTGATAAAGGGTCTTCCCGCGCAGGTTCAGCTCAGCGAGATCGGTCTTTATCAGGCGATCGAAGATGAAACTTTTGCAATTATGGAAGCGGTCAGAAAAGTTCTGGAGGACGCTCCGCCCGAACTGGTCGGAGATATTTACGACAACGGTCTGCTTCTTACAGGAGGAGGCGCGCTTCTTGGTGGATTGACTCAACTCATCAAACGCACCCTCGGAATCAAGTGCAGTATCGCTAAGGACGCTATAAACTGCGTCGCAAAGGGTACAGGAATGGCGTTTGGCAGCATGACTACGCTTCTTGACGGATTTGAAGCCGCAACGGTTTATAAATACAGATAAACAGAAAAATTCAAATTTTTGGAATAAAACTATTGACATTTAACAATTTTTGTATTATAATTAAGATAGTATTCAAAAAGTTGATCTAAAGAAGCGCGAACAACTATTAAGATCAACTGATTTATCGCAGGTGGGGAGTGGTTTGCTTGAACGGATTAAAAAAACTGGATAGCCTATTTGAAGCTATTTCGGTAGTTGCGGAAGGTGCTTACGTTTACCTTTGCGATATGAAAACCAATATGTCACGATGGTCTAAAACTGCTGTAGACCTTTTCGGACTGCCGGATATTTATATGCTTGACGCAGGCGCTATCTGGGCAGAGCATATTCACCCTGACGACCGTGAAAACTACGCTCAAAGTATCGACGACGTTTTTTCCGGTAAAGCTTCCGGACACGATATGCAGTATCGCGCCAGCACTTTAGACGGCAGTTATACATTATGCACCTGCCGCGGTGTAGTTATTCGTGATGACGAGGGAAATCCGGAATATTTTGGAGGAGTCATAAGAAATCACGGTGATTTCAGCTATATCGATCCCGTTACGGGGCTTCGCAGTCTCTATGGTTATCTTGACGATATAAAAGGGCTATACAATCGCCGCGTTCCTTCGTTTATTATTATGCTCGGACTTTCTTCCTTTTCCGATATCAACGACGTTTATGGCTATAATTTCGGAAATCTCGTTCTTCAGCTTCTCACTCGCAGAATTAAGCAGAAATTCGCTAATAAAGGCGCTGTTTACAGAATGAACGGTACGCGTTTTGCGATAATTACTCATGATCTGTCTGCCAAAGAAGCCGCCGGTCTTTATGAATCTCTGCGCGATGAAGTCAGGCGTGATTTTTACGTTGAGGGAGAGAAAATTACCCTATGCATGAACGGAGGCGCAATCTGCGCCGATAGATTCGACATTTCTTCCGAAACTTTTTATTCATGCCTGCGATATGCCTATGCCGCTTCCAAACGCCATAAATTCGGGGAATTCGTTGTATTCGAAGATGTTGTTAGCATGGATAACCGCCAGATTATCGAACAGCTAAATGTAATTCGCAGCTGTATTACGGAAGAATGCCGTGGCTTTTACCTCTGCTATCAGCCTATCGTTGATTTCTCAACTGAAAAATTAAAGGGCATGGAGGCGTTGATACGCTGGAAAAACGAGGATTATGGCATAGTTCCGCCAAATACGTTTATTCCGTTTCTTGAACAGGACTCGCTTTTTCCTGAACTTGGCAAGTGGATTCTCCGCCGCTCAATGGAGGACGGTAAGAAATTTTTAGAATTTTCACCAACGCTGACTATAAATGTTAATCTTTCTTACACGCAGCTTGAGCAGGACGGATTTATCAAAGATCTGTTTGAAATAATCCGCGAAACCGGTTTTCCAAAAAGTCATCTTTGTCTGGAAATTACAGAACGATGCAGACTTCTTGATATCGAGATGCTTAAAGATATGTTCTCGATAATCAGGGATAACGGCATAAAAATTGCTGTTGACGATTTCGGAACGGGCTTTTCTTCTCTTGGATTTTTGCGTTCCATTCCTGTTGATATAGTGAA
This sequence comes from uncultured Ruminococcus sp., assembly GCA_910576995.1. GTDB lineage: Bacteria > Bacillota > Clostridia > Oscillospirales > Ruminococcaceae > Ruminococcus. Next base: position 21,426 of record CAJTLC010000025.1, on the reverse strand, counting down.
AATTGATCGTGAATTCGTCAAGGATATCCAGAAAAATGATGCAGATAAGCATTCAGTTAAATTCATTTCCGAATTAGCAGACGCCTTTTCTGCGGATGTCTGCGCTGAAGGAATCGAAACGAATGAAGTTAGAAATTGCCTGAAAGAATATAAAATTTGCAGTTTGCAAGGATATTATTATTCGAAACCTATAACTGCCGATGAAATTATGGCATATTTTCTTGAAAAAAATAAAGGGAGCGATTAGTATGACTCACTCCCCTGTCAAGTTGACAATACAAAAATAATCTATACTCTAAAGCAGTCTGTGTAAATTATGCAGACTGCTTTTTGTTGACAGTAACTGAACTGATTCTTTTGTATTGAGTAGCACGGCGACGAATGAAGAATGATGTAATTCTACAGCGATCAATCATCAGTATATGCTTTCATGGTACTCGTCGTACAGCTCAGCTTGATTTATTTGCATCAACGCGTCAACATATACATTAAGCCATTACATACCGCCGCCGCAACATTACTTCCGCCCTTTCTGCCTTTTGCAACGATATAATTAGCATTCGAATTCATAATTAACTCTTTTGATTGTACAACATTAACAAATCCAACAGGCATTCCGATTATAAAATCTGGCATAAAACTACCATTCTTCATATGATCATAAAGTGCAACAAGAGCGGTCGGGGCGTTTCCAACTACGTAAATTACCGGTTTTTCAATTTGTGCCGCCAATTCAACGGAAGCTGCCGCACGAGTAATTCCTCGATTTTCGGCCAATTTTGCCGCTTCTGGTTCAGCCATAAAGCAAATTGCCTTGCATCCGAGTTTTTTCAGCGCAATTTTGTTAATACCTGCTAATGCCATATTAGTATCAGTCACGATAACGCAACCACTGCGCAGAATATTAAGTGCGCAATCCACAGCATTTTCCGAAAAACAAAGATTATACGCGTAATCAAAATCCGCTGTCGTATGAATACAGCGCATAACGATTGGTTTATTTTTTTCTGAAATTTCAATTTCTCCAAGTTCGGAATCAATAATCTCAAAACTTCGCCGTTCAATATCAGCAGGCAGCACGAATTCCAATTCAGTCAACTCAATCCCTCCTCAACAATTTTATAAAGCAGTTCCATGTTCAGACTTTTTCGCACTTCATCAGCAAGAATGTCGAATTGACGCTCTTTATAAGTCTTCCTATCGCTCTCGCCTTCTGTCATATTAAGCCCTTTTTTCTGAAAAAGCCGCTTAACGATCCGGCGAGAAACCTCTGAATTATCGAAAATTCCATGGACATAACTTCCATAAACATTTCCAGCCTGACAGCCGCCGATATTAGTAAGTTCCATTCCACGCGAAAAAGTTTGCCCCATGTGAATCTCATAACCTTCAAATTCAACTTCGCTCAAACAGGAGAAAAAGCCCTCCACTTTGCTGAATTTTCCCGCAGTCTGTATTGTAGTTTTATCCTGTAAAAATTCTGTATCACAAGGCAGCAATCCCATTCCATCAATCTCGCCTCCGCCCTCAGAATTATACATATCGTAAATTTTTTCGCCCAAAATCTGATAACCTCCGCAAATCCCGAATATAGGTATGCCATTGTTCACAGCTCTTTTAATGGCTATTTCCATTCCGCTTTCGCGCATCCATTTCATATCGGCGATTGAACTTTTTGTACCTGGAATTATAATAAAATCCGGATCGCCAATATCATTATACTTTGACACGTAACGCACAGAAACATCCTTATATTGCGAAAAAACGTCAAAATCTGTGAAGTTTGACATTCTTGGCAGACGTATAACTACAATATCTATTAATCCTATTAGATTACTATTTAGTTTATCTGATAAACTATCTTCATCTTCAATATCACACCTAATAAATGGAATAACTCCTAATACAGGCTTTCTGCCGCGGCTTTCAAGAATCTCCGTACCATCTCGGAAAAGTTCTATATCTCCACGAAATTTATTAACCACAAGCCCCTTTACCATATTGATTTCGTCATTTTCAAGCAGAGAAAGCGTTCCGAGAAGCTGTGGAAAAATCCCGCCCCTGTCAATGTCTCCAATCAGCAAAACCGGCGATTTTGCAATTTTAGCCATACCCATATTAGCAATATCATCCGATTTCAGATTAAGTTCAACCGGACTGCCTGCGCCCTCAATAACAATAATATCATGCTTCGCTGAAAGCCTGTTATAAGCGTCTTGAATATACGGTATAAGTGATGTTTTACTTCGAAAATAATCAGATGCTGTCATATTACCAATCACATTTCCATTCAGAATCACCTGCGAACCAATGTCCGTGGTTGGCTTCAAAAGAATCGGATTCATATCGGCAATCGGCAGGATTCCAGCCGCTTCTGCCTGCATAGCCTGCGCCCTTCCTATCTCGCTTCCATCAGCTGTTATATACGAATTCAGCGCCATATTCTGGGACTTGAAAGGCGCACAACTAAATCCGTCTTGCTTAAATATTCTGCATAAAGCAGCAGCAAAAAAACTTTTTCCCGCGTTCGACATAGTGCCTTGTATCATAATACTTTTAGACATGAAGAATCCTTTCTATTGCTTCGAGCAGCATGATATTTTCCTTATGCGTCCGCACGGCAATTCGATAATGATCTTTTTCGATTCCACTGAAATTTGAGCAATTACGAATCAGAATTCCTTTTTTAAGAAGAAGTTTGTCGAGTGGAAGTTCACAGCGAAAAAGAAGAAAATTCGCCCTTGACGGATAAACCATCAGCCCCATTTCCGTTAGTTTTTCCATGAGAAACCTGCGCTCGCGATCTATGATTTTTCGCGATATTCTTACGTATGCAAATTCATCAGCGGCAGCCACTCCAGCTGCGAGCGCAGGAATAGAAACGCTCCAAAATTGCCCGGTATTTCGAACTTTCAAGGCAATTTCAGCATCACCGAAGAGTGCATATCCAAGCCGCAGACCTGCCATTGCATAGGTTTTGGTAAATGCTTTAATTATAATTATATTGCTGTTAATCATTCTTTTTACAGTATATTTTCCGCCGCCAACTACAAGATCCATAAAACTTTCATCACAAACAAGCAATGTATTTGTATGAATGCATTTATCAATAATTATACTCATCGTATATGGAGTTATTACTTCTCCATTTGGATTATTAGGACTGCAAAGAATTATCATATCCGTTTTCGGAGTAATTTTGTCAGCAAATTCTGATGTAACACTAAAATAATTATCTCTCGAAAGTTTATGTTCCACAACTTTGCATCCATTTTGAATCAGAGCTTTTCGGTACTCACTGAAAGTTGGAGCGCAAATCAGGGCATTTTTAGGTTGGAGCGCCGCAATAACACGATAAATAAGATCGCTCGCACCATTTCCGCAAACAATATTTTCCATGGGAATCCGCTCGTAGATCGACAATTTCCTGCGCAGATCAGTGCAGTCGGGGTCAGGGTAAAAATTACTGCTTTCAATCGCTTCAACAGCCGCTTTCTTGACGCTTTCAGGCATACCAAGGGGGTTAATATTCGCTGAAAAATCAAGCTTAACCTTAAATTTATAAGTATTTCCGCCATGCTCAGGAAATTTCATAATAAAACACCTCCAATCAAAAAACATCTTAAAATCATGGAAATCATCAGTGTAACTATGGACGACGCGTACATCAAACGATTCGCACGGCGAATATCATCACATTCAATTGTGCGTAATTCATCACCAATAAACTCTTTTTTGTGCAATTTGCCAAAATAATATGCATCTCCTGCAAGACGAATTCCCAACGCTCCGGCGCAAGCTGATTCAGTTTGTGCGGAATTTGGACTTGCGTGTTTTCGGCAATCTCTGCGCCAAATTTTGAATGAATTTATGAAATTCAAGCCTAAGATTGGTGAAACACATACCATGATCAATGCGGTCAAACGCGATGGAAAATAATTAAGAACATCGTCAAATTTCGCAGCGAATCGTCCTAAATCGGCATATTTTTCATTTTTATATCCAATCATGGAATCCAAAGTATTAACAGTTTTGTACAAAAAGCCAAGCGGCGCGCCGCCAATTCCTATATAAATTAACGGAGCAGTAACTCCGTCCGATGTGTTTTCAGCCACAGTTTCAACTGCCGCTCTGATAATTCCAGAGCCGTCGAGAGGTTCGGTATCTCGTCCCACAATCATTGACACATCCTTTCGAGCGGTTTCAATATCGCCTATTTTAGCGGCTTTGTACACTTTCATACTTTCATGACAAAGGCATCTCGCTGCAATCAGGAAGAAGCACATCACACCTTCAACGGATGCGCCCAGCCATAAATTAATTTTATAGAAAATTACCAATAAGATAAGCGGTACAATTGTTGAAATTGATACAACCGTCAACGCCAATATTACGCCGCCTTTTCCTAAATTTTCAGAAAATTTCACGCGAATCTTCCGTTCAAGAAAGCTGATAAGTCTGCCGATCAAGCGTATAGGATGCGGCATCGAATATGGATCTCCTATGAGTAAATCAAGGAAAAATGCTGATATGAGCGGAATTACAGCAATTATATATTTCATATTTCACCTATGATCATTAGATTTGAGCCGTCAAATTCGGCGATATATCCTTCGCCGTTTGCAACGCTCCATTCATAAAAATTTTTCTTTTCTACAGCAAGATTTTCAAGAATGGCCGAAATCGTTCCGCCATGAACGATTATGGAAATATCTTTATCAACTTTTTTAGCTAATTCAAGGAAATCAGCAACACACCGACGCTTAAAGCCGTTTATAGATTCGCCGTTCGGAAAATCCAAAATTCCGCCGCTGTCGATCCAACGCTGATAATCGGGATTTTTAACAAGTTCTTTGTAATTTTTCCCCTCAAAATCTCCGAAATTGCATTCACACAGATCATGCCTAAAAATCGGCGTAACCTCGGGATAAATCAATTTTGCAGTCTCAACGCACCTCTTCATCGAACTAACAGCAACAATTTTACAGGGTGGATATTTTTTCGCCCTGATCTGCTCAATCCCACACCTGCAAAGCGGCTCGTCAGTGATTCCGATATATCTTTTTTGCAAGTTTCCAGCTGTCATGCCGTGACGAATAAAATTAATTTTCATAATTATTTCCCTTTATAAAAGTATTTATTCCACAGCAAACACGTACTGCATATTTCGAATTTTCAGCAATAATACAACCTGCACGACCAACAGCTTCACGCATTTTACGATCATTTTTTTTTATCGGAACAACTCCGCAGCCAATCTCATCCATAATTATAATGGCTTTTGAATTTTGATTACAAAATCTTTTTACAAATTCGTCAGTATCCTTTCCAAGTTCGAAAATTCGCTTGATAAGAAAATGAAAGTTGGATATACATCGCGATTTCATTACTTCTTCTAAATTGCATTTTCTTCCATCCACGATCTCAGAAGGATCGACGGAAAATAATTTAATAACTGTTTGAACCTTATTCTCACAAGCCCCTCCAATAACCATGATCATTTCACAAAACCTCCATAATTTTCAAGATCATCACAGCCGAAAAAGCTGTCAAAAGTTCGCAAACCTGCAAAAACCAGCCTGCCAAATCGCCCGTTATGCCGCCAAAATTATTATAGGAAAAATACCGATAATACGCCAAAAATACAAATGCCAAAGCAACAGGCAGCACTCCGCAGGGAGACACTAACATCATTGCTGTCGAACAAAAAATTGCAGTCAGCGATAATGAAATTTTTGTGATTGCGAGATGAGCAGGATCAACAAAATCCAAAAGAGCCCCTTCTTTTTTAGCAGATTTAAATGTAACAGCAGCAAAGCCGCTCAAACTTCGTGACAAAACAAATCCAATAGCAATCATCAATGCCGACTTAGTATTGGTTTCACTGTAAATAGCTATTTCAAGAGCCAAATACAGCACAACTCTGATAACTGCAAACGCTCCAATATGAGAATCTTTCATAATTTCAAGACGCCGCGCCTTATCGCCCCAAGAAGCCATCGCATCAGAGACGTCACAGAAACCGTCAAGATGAATGCCGCCTGTGATCATTATTGGAATTGCAGCTGAAACAGCTCCACGCATCAGAGTTCCAATGTTAAATTTATTGCAGACCAACTGCCAAATCATGAAAAAAAAGCCTATTACCGCCCCTATCAATGGAAAAAAACAAAGTGAAAATCGCCTGTTTTTTTCGCTCCATTCGACTTTCGGCATCGGAATTCGGGAATACATCAAAAAAGCAGAAAATAATGATTTCAACATATCGCCCGACCTTTCAATGTAATCGGGATTCCATATACGCACTCGATAACATTATCGGAAAATTCAGCTGCACGACTATTGATTTCCGCAAGGATTTGGCAATATTTCGTCGTTTCAGGAGAATATTCAATTCCGTCGCAGTCGACGATACTACTCACAATAACTAATTCTGATGAGAAATTTTTCAAATGTATAAGCCCACTTATAATTTTATCAGCAATATTCTTTGATGTGTATTCACAAAACATCTCATTAGCAAGCAAATTCCCCAAACATTCCAGAAGAATCGCACAGCCATTTGGAAGCGAAATTTCTTCTAAATCTCGATATTTTTCAATGGTTTCAAAATTTTTTTCGTTTCGAATTCGCCTATGCCTTTCAATTGCACAAAAAGCCTCCTCGCCGTACGGCTGCATAGTAGCAATATAGAATTTTTGTTCGCATACTCCGTCAAGAATTTTCTCAGCAAGCGCCGATTTACCACACTTGGAGCCGCCGCAAATCAATGTCGTCATTTCAGTTCAGCATACCTTTCTATCCCAAGTTCCTCAAATTTATGAGAGCTGTAGTAAAGCGACAAAGCGCCCTCCAACAACGGAAGAAGCAAAATTCCTCCTGTTCCCTCTCCCAGCCGAAGCTGACCATCGATAACTGCATCAAGCCCAAGTTTCTGAAGCAATCCGCGTCCCGCAGGTTCTTGTGAAATATGTGAAGCGAGCATATAATCTACAGAATATTGATTGAATTTCTGAGCTAAAACAGCTGCTGCTGCCGAAATTACGCCATCTATAACGATAGGAATATGATAGATCGCGCCTCCGAGAAAAATTCCGCTCATGCCAGCTATATCAAATCCGCCGACCTTAGAAATAATATCGAGAGGATCATCCGGATCTGGCTTATTTAGCGTAATTGCGCGCTTTACAGCATTAATTTTGCGCTCCAGACCTTCGCTTGAAAGTCCTGCGCCGCGTCCCGTCACGACTTCTGGAGGCAAGTCAAGAATAATCGACGAAACTGCGCTTGCAGTCGTGGTATTGCCTATTCCCATTTCTCCTGTAACAATAATATCAGTACCCTTTGTCTTTAAATCAGCTACAATATCTATCCCGCACACAATTGCACATTCCGCTTCATATCGAGTCATAGCAGGCTCTCTTGTAATATTTTTAGTTCCAAAGGCAATCTTTCTGTCCACTATTTGCGGACAATTAATTTTTTTAGCAATACCTATGTCAACTGCGGCAACCTCTGCGCCGTATAATTTTGCTAATGCATTTATATTTGAAAAACCTGTCGCAATAGCTGCTGCACTCATTGCAGTAACTTCCGAACCGCATTGAGTAACTCCCTCCTCAACAACACCGTTATCAGCGCACATTACAACTACAGTTTTTCTTGATATATCGACATCTGCGCTCCATTGCGCCGCAGCAGCACGTTCAACGGCAGTCTCCAGCAAACCAAAACTTCCAAGAGGTTTTGCAACAGCGTTCCAGCGTTCATGCGCCAACTCTGAAGATTTTTTATCAGATGGCAGAATTTCTGATATCCTATTCATTTTTCAACCCTCCAAATCGTCCGCACGCTCTTGCGAATCTCTCCGCAATCTGCATATTCGTATAAAAAAATATATGTGGAAATCCTGCATACATAAATTCACTGCAATGACCGCATTTCCAATTTCTGCCGTCAGGTTTGATCGCAGTAAGATCACTACCATTATTTTCGCTATCGTAATAATGGAATTCATGCGCAGCAATATTATCCGATTTCTTGAACAGCAAGCTGTTATTTTCGGCTAAAAGATTAACATAACCAAATCGAGTTAATTTGTTCTTTTTAAACACCGTGCCTTGAATCACTCCTGCAAAAGGATATTTCTTCCCGCTCTCATCAATTATATTTTCATGCAGATACATAAATCCTCCACACTCTGCAATAGTCGGAATCTTGCAATTTATCGCTTTTTTTATAGATTCAATCATCGTTTTATTCGAAGAAAGCTGCGCCAAATAATGCTCAGGATAACCTCCGTAAAGAATCAATCCGCATATATCTGCCGGCAATTGAGAATCATGGATCGGAGAGAAAAATTCAATAGTGCAGCCTAACTTTTTCAAAAGAGCAATATTGTCCTTATAGATAAAACAAAACGCTTCATCATGTGCAATTGCAATCCTTGGTTTGTTATCATAGAATAAAGGTGAAATTTCAAAATAGGAATAATCAGGAAGCGGAGTATCAGAAAATCTCAGAAGCTTATCTATAAATATATTTTCTTCGGCAAGAATTCCTAAATTCTCCATTTTTCGCTTAATATCGGAAATTTCATCAGGCGTTACAAGTCCAAGTCGCCGACTTTCAAAAACAAAATCTGACTGTGGCATGATTCCAAAAAATTCAGTGTTTAATTCGCGGCAAAGCCCCTCCGCAAGCGAGATCAGCCGAAGAGGAAGTTTGTTAAAAATGAATCCAATAACATTATTTTTCTGCTTAAAAGTTAGAAATCCTTTCATTATCGCTCCGATAGACTCACTCATTCCTTTGCAGTCAATGACAAGAATAACATTTGTTTCGGTCATTTGAGCAATTTCATATGCCGAACCGCCGCCTCCGTCATAGTAACCCATAACGCCTTCAATCAACGATATATCTGCATTTTTCCCATGTTTATCAAGTAGCTGCATAATCATATCTCTGCCGCAAAAAAAACTGTCAAGATTGAAAGAATCCGTTCCAAGAATTTCACTATGAAACATCGGATCGATATAATCCGGACCGCATTTGAAGGAGACAGGCATCAAACCACGATTTTTCAACGCTTGAAGAATCGCGCAGGTAACGGTTGTTTTGCCGCTTCCACTTCCTGTTCCTGCAATCATGATTCGTTTCATCGCGCTTCACCCCGAATAATAACAATCGGATTAAGTGCATCAAACATCGTATTCTTGCCGATTTTATGCGTTCGAGTTACGGATATCTGCGTGATTTCAACCTGCATTCCTAAACGTTCCATCTCATTTGACGCTTCAGCAATCGTTTCCAAAGAAACCGCTGTCACCACAATTTTAACGGCAGAATTCGCATTATAAGCAGCATTTAAAATCTCTTTAAGGCGTCCGCCGCTGCCTCCAACAAAAACGCAGTCAGGCTTTGGAAATGACTGAATTTCAGGAAAAACTCCGCATCTCAAAATAACATTATCGCAGGAAAATTTATGACAATTAGCTTTTGTTAATTCAACTGCTTTACGAGATCTATCAACCGCATAAACCATTCCATTATGGCATTTCAGCGCCATTCCAACGGTTACCGAGCCGCTTCCGCACCCTATATCCCAGCAAACATCATCCGATTTAATATTAAGTTTCGCCAAAGCAATACAACGAACTTCAGCTTTTGTCATTGGAATATCAGAACGCGTAAAAAGATCATCGGAAATACAATCCGTATAATAGTTGTTATTTTCCAAGTTTTCGGTAATTATCGCAGAAAGTCTTTCACATTTAACATCAACAAATTTCGCGGCAGTTCCGCAGCGAATCAGTTCATTTTCGCAGTCGAAATTTTCGCCAATCCAAACATTAACATCACCTAAACCATTTTCCGTAAGGCGTCTGCAAACTTCGCCAGCGGTAATATTTCCGCCGAGAAGAAAGAAACAATTACGATTTTGCCGAACATTTACAGCGATTCCGCATTCATTTCCGTGCAAACTTATCATTCTCATTTTCTCAAAACTTCTGTTAATTTTAGAGCAAAAATAAACGGGAGTAGAGATTCCGCAAATCAATTCAGCGTCTGCAAATTCTGAAAATTGGAGAAGTTTACTGGCAAGACTGAAAAAGCCTACGTCCCCCGAAACCAGAACGGCTGCTGAATTCCCCTCAAATTTCGCTATAAATCGACAAATTTCAGTACAATCATAACTTTTAACCATAATTTTCCCTAAAAATTCAAAAGACTTCAGCATTCTCTCCGCTCCGATAAGGACGTCGACGTTTTTAATCGCTTTTTCAGCCGCAGCGGTTAAAGTTTCCCCTCCCATTCCAACTCCGATAATATACTTTTTCACCTATCCTTCACCTCCGCAAGAGTCTTAATAAAAGCCTCAGCATTTTCCAATATACAGCCATTTTCCACGGGTCGTGGAATTGTAATGACTTCAATTTCACAAATCTCAGCCGCCTTAATTTTTTCTTGATAACCGCCAACATTGCCGGATTCCTTAGTTAAAAGGATCTCTGCACCGCTCATTTGAATATGCGCAATATTCTGAGCAATTGAAAACGGCGGTTTTTCGGCTATAATATGCGATTTTGGCAATTGCTGACACTCAATCGCTGCAAATGGAAGAACTCTCACCCAAAGTCTTTCTGAAAATCTTTTAATCTTTGTTAACATGGAAATTTCCTTACTTCCAAGCGTGCTAAGAATTTTTTTGTTATTAGAATTAAGATATTCAATCGTTTCCGGCAGATTTTTTATAATAGTTCCGCCAATATTTTGATTTGATTCACGTATGATCCGCATATATTTTGCAGAAGTTTTTTCACACGCTTCACGTATATTTGATGTTGCCGAAATCGCATAAGGATGAGTAGCGTCAATTACTGAAAGATAGCCATTTTTCCGAATTAATTCTTCGATCTGCGACGCGTCAAGCCGACCTTTAATCACACGAATAACGTTGCTTTTTTGAAGCAAACTGCTGCCATAATCAGTAGTTACCGAAATATCGGCAGATACTTTCAATTTACAGCAAAATTCAGCCAGTTTGCGCCCCTCGGTAGTTCCGCCAAAAATCAACAGATCAGCCATTTCGGTATCCTCTTGGAGTCATCATTTTATTACCTATTTTGCGCGTCTCGGAATTGCCAATAAAGAGAGTGGTAAACATATCTGCTGGGAAATCTCTAAGTTCCGCCAAAGTCATTACGCCATATTCCTGCCCGTTTCTGCCAATATTTTTAACGAATCCGCATATTATATCTTTCGATTTGGATTCAAGAAGAATATCGCAGGCACGAGCGCAATAATCCCAGCGATTTTTTGAAGAGGGATTATAGATCACGATTGAAAAATCTGCTTCAGCGGCTAATTTCAGGCGTTTTTCGATTTTTTTCATTGGAGTCAGCAAATCTGACAAACTTATCACAGCAAAATCATGAGTAAGCGGCGCGCCAAGAATTGCCCCTCCGCTTAAAGCCGCTGTAACTCCGGAGATGACCTCCACGTCAACGTTAGGAAATTTTTCTTCCGATATTTCGAGTGCAAGCCCAGCCATGCCGTAAATTCCACTGTCACCGCTGCAAATCAATGAAACAGTAAGTCCGCCAGAAGCTTTTTCAAGCGCAAAAGTTACACGTTCACGTTCGCGGCGCATTCCTGTCGATTCAAATTTTTTTCCGGGATATAGACTTTTTATCAATTCAACATACGTCGTATATCCGACTATCAAATCACTTCTCTGAATCGCCGTATCAGCTTCAAACGTCATATTTTCATGATTTCCACAGCCAAATCCCACAACATAAAGCTTCATAAAAGTTTCCTTTCAAAGTCAATTTTCACATCCAATTCAGCTGCCGCAACAGTTACGCCATCAGATGAATTTTTATGAATTATCAGCTTTCCTCCCGAAGCCGATGCGCTTCTTTCGCACACATTCTCAACTCCGACAGTCTTTCTAACAAATTCCGATGAGGCAAAATCACCGCATACCGCCAATAGCTCCTCTGCTGAATAAAAATCAATCGGAATTCTCGAACGCCGACAAAACTCCAGCAAACCTTTTTCATCAGCCTTAACATTTATACTGGAAGCGGATATGATTCTGTCCATTTCAATCTTTGCATGAAAAAATGTCTGTTTTACTCGTTGTTCAATAACATCGCAAGGCGTATTTTTTTTGCATCCGATCCCGACAACTATATTTTTCGGTACGAGATTCAGCGTAACATCAAACGGTCTGTACTCCTCGTCACGACCGATATACAGCCCAAATCGGCAATTTTCAGAAAAAATCAGCTGATCAGGAACATTCGTGCATTCATATTCACTTTTTAAACCAATTTTTTCGTCATTTAGAACAGCATTCGCTATTAGCTTCGCTGCATTCATATCACGAATCAGCAAATTGTTTGCGCTGGCAAAACTATCTGGCGAAAATCTCCCGCCAATATCGGTTGCTGTAGTAATTACTGGCTGCGCTCCAATTACTTCTGAAACTATCTCCGCCAATCGATTAGCACCGCCGATATGCCCTGAAAGTATGGATATTACATAATTTCCGCAATCATCAACAACCAGAACGGCAGGATCTTTCGTTTTCGAATCTATACAGGGCGCAATTGAACGCACCGCAATTCCACAAGCGCAGATAAAAATAAGAGCCTCGAAATTATTGAAAATTTTTGCCGTCAAATCGACAATACGTTCGTAAGAAATCCCCAGTGAATCTAAATGCCTATAGTTGAAAAAACGCTGTATCTCGTGATTTTTTGATAATCCGGAACAAATTTTTAATGAAAGCTGCCGTCCTTTTTCAGTAATCGAAATTATTGCGATCTTCATGAACGCGCCTTTCTGAATTCCGTTTCAAATTTTTCATCATAAAGCTTTGACAGCGAATAACGATCTCCAAGAAAATCCCCAACAGTAATAAGAGCGGTTTTTTTTATACCATTTTTTTTGGCAGCTTCGGCAAGTTCGGCAACGGTACACCGCACAACCTTTTCATCATCCCAACTTGCCTTATAAACGATTGCAGCAGGAGAATTTGGCGAATATCCGCCATTTATTAGCCTTTTTGACAATTCGGCGAGCATTCCCGCACTCAAAAAAATGACCATTGTTGCGCCGTGTTCTGCAAATTTTTCGATGCTCTCTTTTGCAGGAACATTAGTTTTGCCAGCCATTCGAGTAATAATGACTGACTGTGAAACATCAGGGAGCGTGTATTCTGCTTTCAAAGCCGCAGCAGCGCCGCAAAACGAACTTACTCCGGGGCAAATTTCAAATAAAATCCCCAGTTCTTCCAGTCTATCCATCTGCTCATGGATAGCGCCATATATCGAAGGATCACCCGTATGGAGTCGGACTGTATTTTTTCCTGATTTTTCGGCATTTTCAATAGTTTCTATCACTTCGTCGAGAGTCATATACGCGCTGTTATGAACTTGACAATCACTGCGAGTATATTTAAGCAAATCCGGATTAACCAGCGAACCGGCATAAATTACAACATCAGCATCTTCGAGAAGTTTTTTACCTCTGACGGTGATCAGATCTACCGCACCACAACCTGCGCCAACAAAATAAACCATTATTCCTCCATTTTAACTGTAAAAAGTCAAATTATATTCTTGAATATTCCTGTAAAAGTTCATCAGCCAAAGAAGTTTTCAAGATCACGGGGTTCTTGAATGAAAAACCTATAGCCGCAGTTCTGACTTTAGCGCAAACCTTTTCACTCATATGAAAGGCAATCTTTTCGCTTAAAATCCTCATTATTTCAGGAAATTTCGGAGAATCCCCAAGAATTTCCAAAGCAGCGTCAACGGTCATACATTGAGGAAGCTTTTGTAAAATTTTCAAATCAATTCCTGCAATAACACCGCAGGTAATCAATACTTCCATACGTCCGTCCGCAAAATGAGAATGCGTATTCATTATTCCTGCACCAATTTTAACAAGTTTTCCCAGATGACCAACAAGAATAATGCTTTCAAAGCCCAGTTCTACGCCAATTTCAAGAGCGTCGCCAATAAAATTACTGCACATGACCGTTCGCCTGCCGCTGAATTCTTCACGCGCACTGATAAAAGATTCTGCATAATTTCCGATGGTGAGAAGCAGCTGATTTTCCCCGTCGGCACGCAGAATTTTGGCTTCGGTGCGAATAGTTTCGACAATTGCCGAACTGCTCATAGGCTCGACAATTCCTGTAGTGCCGATTATTGAGATCCCACCTACTATCCCCATTCTCGAATTATAAGTTTTCGACGCCAAAAATTTACCATCCGGAGCGGAAATTTCTACGGAAAATCCGCCTGCATAGCCAAATTCCGAAGCAGCGTCAAGAAGCGATTCCGTTATCATTTTCCGCGGCATTGAATTAATGGCATACGCTCCGACAGGCTGATCAAGCCCTTTTTTCGTGACGATTCCGATACCCTCGCCGCCTGTTATTACAATTTCAGAGTTTGTCAGCGCAACTTTGGCGAAAATTCGTATGCCATCAGTCGCGTCAGGATCGTCGCCTCCGTCTTTGATTACCGCGCACAAGGCAAAGTCACGGTAAATTTCAGCCGAGCAAATTTGAAAATCAACTTTTGTGCCATCAGGCAGGCCAATTTCCACCATTTCGGCAATTTTGGAAGTCAAAAGCATGATAGCCGCACCTTTAGCTGCCGCGGCTGCGCACGATCCCGTAGTAAATCCGCATCTCAAACGCTTTCCGTCCTTAAAAACATATCGATCTTTCAACTTGATCACCCACCAAATATACCGTAAAATAGGAATTTGCATGAATTATATCTTTGCCGTAATAAATTTTTTCAGTTGGCATTCCACAATTCTCAACAGCCGAAGTAACCCCGATAAGATGCAATTTTTCAAGCAGTTCAAATAATTCAGCGCCGTGACCGCGACACTTCATAACGGCTTTTTTGCCATCAAGCATAAGCAGCTCTGCAATATTTTCACAATTATACGGAATCACAATAAACGGTCTGTCTTTTTCAGCAAGTGAAATTTCTGCCGAGCAAGCCGACGCACAAAAACTTGTTACTCCTGCGCAAAGCTCAACATTATAGCCTTTACGTGATATTTTATCCGAAATATACGAGCAGGTCGAATAAATTGACAGATCGCCGATCGTCAAAAGAGCAACATCGTTGAATTCCAATTCACGACAAATTTCAAGGGCAATATTGTTATAATTATGTTCAAGAATATTTTTTTCACGAACCATAGGAAAATTCAAACGCAGAATTTTTTTATCCTCAAATCTGCAATTCTTCTCTGCAATGGCAAGAGCGAGAGAATTATCGTTAATAGTGCAAGGAACGGCTATAACTCGGCATTTTTCAATGACTCTGACAGCTTTTAGCGTCATAAGTTCCGGATCGCCAGGACCTACGCTGACTCCATATAAAGTATGCTTCATTTCAGTTTTCCTTCATCATCAAACCGAGCGAAAGGGCAATAAGCTGCTCCATGTCAAGCGCCTCCATACGAACAGATTCCGAAATTCCCAAATCTCTAAGCGCTGAATAAACATCGCTTTTAGCTATTCCCAACAGAGAATACAACCCGTTTGCAAGGGTTTTTCTGCGTTGAGAAAAGCCCGCTTTCACCATTTTAAAAAAGAATTTTTCCTCATCTGGATCAAGACGGGGATTCTTGTCTATATCAATGCGAATAACCGCAGAGTCTACATTAGGCGACGGCATAAAATTGCCGCGTGACACATCAAACAGTGAAGTAACTGTTCCATAATAATTAACGCCAACAGTTATTGCGCCAGCTTCCCGACTTCCGACTTTCGCGCATAAACGCTGAGCTGCCTCTTTCTGAACCATAACCGTGATTGATTCGACAGGAAGCCTGCTTTCCAAAAGAAGCATAATGACGGGCGATGTAATATAATACGGCAAATTTGCGCAAACCGCTGTTCTAAGACCGCCAAAATCATCATTGATAATTTTTTTCAGATCTGCTTTCATAACATCTTCGTTATAAATTTTAATATTATTAAATTCTCTCAAAGTTTCGGCAAGAACAGGCATTAAACGCTCATCAATCTCAACGGCGGAAACTTTGTCGGCGCGAATCGCCAATTCTTTTGTGAGAACTCCGACCCCCGTACCGATCTCAAGAATTCCCCAACCACTGGAAGCGTTGCCATATTCGGCTATTTGGGGACAAATATTAGGATTAACGATAAAATTCTGCCCCAGTCCCTTTGAAAAATTGAATCCATATCGGCTTAACAAATCTTTAACAACGCATATATTCGTTAAATTCATTAGTCTTCTCCTTATAATTTAAAATTTACAGAAGATCATTTTTGATATTATGACGTGTTGTATCGGCGAATTCACGCTGTTTTGCGTCGTTCAGCTTGTCCGTAGATTCAACCAGATAATCCGTTGAACGGTATGCTCGCTGAAAATCCATATCCTTAAAATATGTTTTCAAATCGACAAAATCGCCATTAATGAAAATATCTATACCCTTTATTTGTCTGCCTCTGTATTTTTCTTCAACATATTCGATATATTTATCTATTTCCCGCGGACTCATTTCGCCGCCTGTCACATTGATTTTCATAAGCTACCTCCGTTGAATTTAGCGATAACAGCCTCAGCGCATTTCATTCCATCCACGGCAGCCGAAATTATCCCTCCGGCATACCCTGCGCCCTCACCGCATGGATAAAGTCCTGAAACAGACACAGATTCCAGCGATTCGCCGCGGATAACGCGAACAGGCGAACTGCTTCGGCTTTCAATTCCCGTCAGTACAGCTTCTGGATTGTCAAATCCACGAATTTTTCTTCCCATTTCAATAATTCCAAATTTCAATGATTCGCATACATAATCAGGAAGATATTCTTTAAGTTCAGCAAATCTGTATTTCGGGCGATATGAGGGAGTAACTTTGCCGAGTTTTAGAGATGTTTTTCCTGATAAAAGATCGCCTACAGTCGTTATCGGCGCTCCGTAATCAGAACCACCTGCAACGAAGGCTTTTTCCTCAAGATCACGCTGAAAATACATACCAGCCAAAGGATGATCTCCACCAAAATCTTCAGGAGTAACGTTTACCAAAAGCGCACTGTTTGAATTTACATTATCGCGGTCGAAGCAGCTCATTCCATTCACTGCAAGGCGATTTTCCTCAGATGAAGCCGCAACCACATATCCTCCCGGACACATACAGAAGGTGTACAGCGCCCTGCCGTTCGGAAGATGAATCGCAAGCTTGTAATCAGCGGCTTTCAGCGCAGGATGACCTGCAAAATCGCCGTACATAGCCTTATCTATATCCTTTCGCAAATGCTCGATACGCACTCCGACAGCAAAGCTTTTCTGCTTCAGTTCAACCTTTTTTTCATAAAGCATCTCAAAAACATCACGCGCGCTATGCCCTGTCGCCATAATGATATTATTGGTCTCAATTTTATGAATTCCAGATATATCGCTGTAAATTACGGAAGAAACAGATGAATTATCGGTTTCAAATCCTATAAATTTCGCTCCGAATCGTACTTCTCCACCCAATTCTATTACGCGGCGGCGAAGATTCTTAACAGTATCACGAAGTTTGTCCGTTCCAATATGCGGCTTCGCAAGATATAGAATCTCTTCCGGCGCGCCGAACTCAACAAGCTTCTCCAAAATCCATCCAATACGCTTATCCTTGATACCGGTAGTCAGCTTTCCGTCGGAAAAAGTTCCCGCGCCGCCTTCGCCGAATTGAACATTGCATTCTGTATCGAGTTCGCCGCCATTTTGAAATTTTTCAACAGCTTTAACACGGCTGTCAACGTCCAAACCACGCTCCAGAACGATCGGAACTGCTCCCGACATGGCAAGAACAAGCGCGGAAAACATTCCTGCCGGTCCGAATCCGACCACTACAGGCGATTTCTCCGCATCGATTTTCGGTACTCGATATTCAAAATGCTCAATAGGAACGGCATTTTTAAGCTTTTTCAAAAGCGTACTCTCGCCATTTGCTGAAATATCGACGGAAATTATAAAATGTACATCGCTTTTTCTGCGCGCGTCAACTGATTTTTTTGCCAATCTAACCGATTTGATATCCTTTTCGTCAATTTTAAAATTATTCGCACAAAATTTTTCAAGATTATTGAAGTCAAAATCGAGAGGAATTCTTATATTATTTAATCTTATCATTCAGCAATTCCTTTCCACAATTTATACCTGCAACTATTCCCGACGACCAAGCCCATTGCAGATTATATCCGCCGCAATCGCCTGCAACATCAAGTATTTCACCGCAAAAATACAAGCCTTTATGAAGCTTCGACTGCAGCTTCTCATCTACGCATGAACCATGAATTCCGCCCATGGTAGCTTGCGCGTGCTGCCATGACGAACAACCGCATACTTTAAATTCAAGCTTCTTGATATTACTACATATACACAAAATTTCCTGATCAGAAAGGGAGGAGATTGAATTAGAAATACTTCTTGAAAGAGAACGCTTCACAAGATAAACAGCAAGATTTTTAACAAATGCCCCAGTCAAAAATTCCTCCAACGGAAGATCTCTGCGAACTTCACGAAGATCAACAAGATAATCAAACAGCTTTTTATGCGTAATTTCAGGCAGAAGATCGGCGCAAAGCTTCATATTCCCTTCGTATTCGCTGAAAAGATAAGCAAGATTGAACACGCATATTCCCGAAATATTATTTTCGTTAAATTGCAGTTCGCCCTTTTCAGTACGCAGGAGTTGATTACCGCTATACGCAGAAATCTCACCCTTGACGCGAACGCCTTTCAAGCCTTTGACCTCGTTCGCGTCCACTTTTAAAGGCGCGACGGCAGGACAAATTCTCGAAATTTTATATCCCATTCCCTTTATAATCCGCATTATAGAACCGTCAGTCCCAAACGACGGGGCGGCATAACCTCCTGCCGCAACGATCACACGCCGACAGAAAAATTCATTGTCAGCAGATCGCAGAATGAAACCGTTTTTCTTCGGAATAATCTCATTTATGTCGCATCCGCATAATTCGACTACGCCCAATTTACTTGCTCTAAGCCGCAAAGCATTCAAAACTGTCGTAGAACTGTTGCTTCGCGGATAAACTCCGCCCTCTTTCCCCTCGCTTCCAATCATGCAAAGGATTCCTAATTTTTTAGTAAAAAAATCTCTATAATCAGGAGCGGCGGAAATAATTTTTACAGCATTCAGTGAACCATGATAATTCTGGTTTGTGATATTCACGTTACTGAGATTGCATTTACCGTTTCCCGAAGCTATGATTTTTTTACCGACTCTCGGAAGTTTTTCAATTACCACAACATTTGCGGAAGAAGCGGTTTCTTTTGCAGATATAGCGGCTGCAAGCCCCGAGGCTCCGCCGCCGATAATTGCGATATCAATATTCATTTCCGGACGCCTCCTTTGGCAAAATTTCAAGTGAAACTATTTCGGGACGATTAAAAATCCGCACGGGATAAGGGGAATCGCCTATTCCCGATGTAATGAACATTGCTCCTCCGTCATAAACGAACATTCCCTTATCATAAATTTCAGCGTCAGTACGCTGTTCTGGAAACCACATACCACTGAAAGTATCATAAGCTGTTCCGAGTCCGAAAGGCAGCTGAATCATTCCCCCATGGGTATCCGCGCACAAAGTAAGATCTGCTCCAAATTGTGCAAATTTAGTGAAGTTCGGAATATGAGCAAGCAAAATATTAAAACAGTCATTATCAATAGTGAAAACATTATTCAAATTGAATGTATCTGTATAATAAACATTATCTATCCCCATTATTTTAAATTTACCGCCTTTTATATCAGCATATTCACTGACATAACTCATGACATGAACACCGCCTGCCGAAAGAGACTTGATATAACTCGCGGACGTATCATGATCGCCCGGCACAAAATAAGTATTGTAGCCCTCCGCAGCAATTCCAGTGATCAGTTCGAGCGCCATATTGATCTCGTTGTCCGATGCGCCGCGGCTGTACATATCACCAAGTACAAAAACCGCGTCCGGATCTGAATCTTTCACCTTTTGCATGATCCTTTTATCGCTTATACTGCCATTATGTACATGAAGATCGCTTAATATAGTCAGTTTTACAGGCTGAGAAATTTTATGTGATCCAAGCGACGTATAAGTTGTTTTCAGCGAATAATTATTGAAATACCAAAAAATAAACGCAAGCACAGCTAATGCGCAGAATCTTCTGAACGCGTATTTTCCGCTGTTCGAACCATTTTGCCGAGTATTATTTTTCGCCATTCAGTCACCTTATTTATGTAAATGTACATCAAGCTGACTAAACGGAATCTCAATTCCGCCTTTATCGAAAAGCCGCTTGACCGTCTCATTAAGCGTATATTTAACTTCCATGTAATTGTCGTTTTCAACCCATACAAGCACATCTATAGCAATAGCGCTTTCTTTATGACCGCTCATTCTAACAATTGGAGCGGGTTCCTGAAGAATCATCTGACTTTCCGAAACAGCCGAAAGAATAAGTTGGCGCGCTTTGTTAAAATCAGATTCATAGCTGATCTCAAACGTCATATCAATGCGTCGTGTTGGAGTTTCTGTATAGTTTATCAACTTGGATTCCGTAACTTTTCCATTCGGCATGAGAACCGATTTACCGTCAAAAGTTTTCAGTTTAGTGTAAAGAATCCCAATAGTTTCGACAATTCCAACAGTTCCGTCAATTTCAACCGTATCGCCTGCGAGAAAAGGCTTTGAAAAAAGAATTATAAAGCCTCCGCATAAATTAGTAAGACAAGATTGCAGAGCAAGGCTGACAGCAAGTCCTGCCGCGCCGAGAACAGTTATCACAGATGACATGGGAACATTCAAAACTGAAAGCGCCATAATAATTACGATCACATACAAAACTATCCTAATAAATGATACAATGAAACTTCTAGCGGCATTGTCCATATTCGAGCGTTTCATCGTTTGAGAAATTATTTTAGAAACGAGCCGCGAAAACAAAACTCCTACAACAATAATGATAACCGCGATCGCTAAAAGAGGTAAAATATTTAAAAAGTAGTCTTTAACATCAGTGATAAAATTTGAAGCTTCATCAACCTTTTCCTGTATCACCTCTGCAACCGCAGGGGTGGTGGTCTCCGAAACTAAAGATTCGTCATTCAAAATATCATCTCCTTAAAGAAATCAATCAGCTTTTTCTGTATCTTATTTTATATTATACCATAAACTCCGAGAAAAGTCCAGCACATAATATGAATTTTTTTACTTTATGTGTATTTTCCCGAGTTTGCCACATTCTGGACCATAGTCAAAAAAGTAGACAGAGAAAAGGAAAGAATTAAGAGCTTTTTTCAAATTGAACAGGAGATAAAAGGTCATTAGCAGAGTGAGGTCGTTTGAAATTG
>CAJTLC010000024.1 GCA_910576995.1 uncultured Ruminococcus sp. | reverse complement strand
AGCACTTTTTTGATTTTTTTCTATTTTGCTGTCTACTTTATTGACTATGGTCCATATATTTATCTCCGCCCACCGCCCATGCAAGTGCGTCAATAACGCTTGTCTTGCCCTGATTGTTGCGTCCTCCGATAACCGTCAAGCCACTGGGCGACGGCTCTATCTTTACCGCTTTTATCCTTTTTACGTTCTCGAATTCGAGACTGTTGATTGTTACCATAATTCTTACTCCTTATTTAATTATTTCAAATGTTTGGCTATGTAAGAGATTCATATCTTAACCAGCCTTTTGATGTAGAAATCAAGTTCTTTTTCTGACACTTGACTTTCCCTCCATAATCTGCTATAATAGCAGTGGTTAATTATTTTTTGTTTCTTCCGTCTGAGTGTTCAGGCGGTTATTTTTTTATAAATCAAACATAAGCTGGTTACTGTCAAAGCCTGTCCACCAGTCGAAAACGTCAACACCATTTTTCCATCTATATTCTTTTTCAGGGTGTGCCGCAAGCATTCTGTCAAAAGCCTTGATATACAGATTTTTGTACTTCGGATAGCGTTCAAAATCTGCAATTCGTCTTGTAGCACTTTGCATAGGGCAGCCTATACAGCCGATACGCTTTTTGCCGCACTGATACAGCGGATTTGCCTGACAGCCATAATGATTCAGAAACTCCCACACGTCATCGTCAGTCCAGTCAAGAATTGGATTTATCATTGTCATAGTTGTACGATAACAATGCTCAACCAAGCGGCGATTTTCATCATTATCCATATTCATTACAATTCCGCCCATACTGCTGATTGAATAATCTGCACCTATTTTTTCAGCAGTTTTCTGCACTTTCTTAGGCTTGCCAATAATTTTTATCATGCCCGCCTGTTTTGCTCTTCTCGAACTCTCGGCAGCGCGGACACCTGTTATTTTCATTCTGCCCTTGCCGCCTTTTTCTTTTAACTCCGAACAGCAATATCGCATAAGACGTGTAGGCGGGAATCCTTTTTTAATGATAAGTGACCACATTGAAATGCGTTTGCCGTCCTTGTCGTGCGGAATATCGATGCTGACGTTCGGAATTGATTTTATATATTGTATTGTTTCGGGAGCGTCAACGCTTGTAAGACTATGATATATCTCGTGTCTAACTCCTGCAAGCTGCGCAAGAATCCTTATAACATCGCTGTCTTTACCGCCTGAATAGCAAAGCCAGTACGGTTCTGTTTCAGGTTCAAAAGTTTTCAGACGTTCAATCGCTGTTCGTTCTTTTTCTATGTTCATCATCTACCTCAAACATTTCTGCCGTCTCTACCCAATAATCACGGTCATCGGGATCGCCGTTTGCGGCGGCATTGTAATAATCCGACAACTCGTGGGAGCTTCTGCTCTTTTCGACTGCGATTTCACGCACATTATCTTCTCTGCCGCTCGCTATGTACACCGCCGCCGCCAACGCTCCCAGAATCGCGAGCGCATTAAATATGCTGTCGGGCAGTATCGGAAAATTCGATATTATCATATCGCGCCTCCTTTCTATTCGCACGTTCATATTCCCGCCACGGAATAGAACGATCTGTTTTTTCGTATTCATGCCATATTTCGATGCGCTCAGGCGTCCAGTATGCAAGTATTAACTTACAAAACTGTTTGCCGATATCTTCTTTTGTCATGGTTACGCTCCTCACTTTATTGTTGACCATTAGTAAATCCAATCAAAAACAACTGACCATCAAATGGCTTTTTCTCCACAAATTGTTGCGGAAGATTAACGCCAAACTGATCGCAAACAGTTTGTGCCATGAGAGCTATTTTCTCAGGATCGCTTTTCTGATCTTTCATAACGCCTCTCAGGACTTTAATAAGACTTGCAACCTCTCCAGCAGACGTTGATTTTTTTCCGTAAAGTCTTGGCGAGGTTTTAAGATTAGTCTCCAATTCATGGAAAGCGTTTATGTACAAAGCAGTAAACACTGTACCTTTCTTTCCGGTAAGCTTGTTGGCTATCATCTCACAGCCTTTTCGAGTGCATAAGTAGCAAGGCATTTCTTTATTCTGTTCAGTTTTGTAGGCGCTTTCAATAAAGAAATCGGTAAATCCAATTTTGGATTCTCCTAAATAGTCACAATAGGTTCGGATATCTCTTAAAAGCTTATGATGTTCCTTGCCGACAGCCTCGGCTACCTGTCTGCTGTCAACGACTTCTATGCCGTTGAGATTTGTCAGTTTTAATTTGTTCATTTTAAAGTTCCTCCATTTGAACGTTTTAGATCTTGCAAACTCACTCTTTTGTGCGTTTTCATGATTATATTATACACCCGTTTTTGCGTGTTGTCAAGATTTATCTAAAGAAAAAATACTCAAATTTGCATATCACGCTTTGTTGATTATGCACAAATAAGTGCAATATTCAAAAAAACTATTGACATCACCACCCGTTTGTGCTATAATGAATAAAATACAAGAGGAGGTGAAAGTATGATTGATATTTCACAAAATTTAAAAAATCTTCGAAAATCACGCGGATATACAATTCAAACGGTTTGTGAGAACGCTAATATACCTGTTCGTACATATCAGAATTATGAATATGGCAAACGCGAAATAAGTGTAGAAGCTTTATTAAAGCTTTGTAAATTCTACGGTGTCACTACTGATTATCTCCTCGGCAGAGAAACTAACAACCCTTTTGAGGGAATAAATCTTGATGAAGAAGATACGCAACTGATTCTTACTCTTGCAAAACTACCAAGCAATATCAGAAAATGCACATTAAATCTTCTTTTGGAACTCATTAAAGAAGCACAAAAGATCAATGATTGATATAAAAAGTGGCTTAACGCCGCTTTTTTTTATTTTTCACCACCGCTTCTTCCACTGTTTTCAGAATTATTGATATTTCTGCTTTTGTTTCCTTATCTGCTTTTTTTAGCAGCTTGACAAACTCTATTACGTCATCTACGCTTTCTGTCGGAATTCCTAATTGTCGGGCTATTGCTTCCTTTTCCATAGTCCGCTCCTTTCTGAATCCTCCTTAAAATCCCCATTTGCACATATACCAGCGAACCAAGTGTCCCGTAGGAACAACAAAGCCTCTGTTGAGTTTTCCGGGCTTGCGCTGAGCGATGCCGAGGAGTCCCTGCTGTTGCAGTGCGTCTCTGAGGCTGTTTTCATCGCAGCCCCACCAGTCTGCTATTACCGGCACGGGTACTTGCTGAGGGTGCTTCTCGATGATTTCAGCGAGCCGCTCAGTATCTTTACTTAGATACTCTGTGATTTTTTCAAGTGCTGTCATGGTCTGCTCCTTTCTGAGCCGCTTTGTGTATATCGCGAACAGCTTCGTTTTCGTTGTGTTTCAATCTGCGCCGAACGGCTTCAATAAGAGTTGAATCAAAGCCTTCAGGATACAAATTAACTGTCTTTGTAACCTCCTGCCGATTTTGCAGCTTCAATACAAGATCGGCTATTTCTTTGCTCTCTGCTTCGATTGTGAGCTTCATTTTCTCACCCCTCTCTCAATGCCGAACAGGTCGTTGGGAAGTACGTTTAAAGCTTTGCATATGCATGGAACATATTCAGCTTTGAACGTCTTACGCCCGTTCAAAAGATTTGAAAAGCCTTTTTCCGTAAAGCCTGCCATATTTGCAACATAGGACTGTTTAAGACCTTTGCTTTTGATAATGGATTTTATTCTTTCTAACTCTTCCATTAAATTTAATCACCTCTTTGATTTATTCTCAATTTTCTTGAGTACAATCGAATTATATCACAAAAATAACGAGAAGTCAAGACTTTTTCTCAAAAATCTTGAGAAAAATACTAACAAAAAATCACTTTGTTCTTTATGCAATTTGAATAAAGTTTATAAAAATCTCAAGAAATTTGACTTTTTATCTTGATTTTATATCCAAAATATGATAACATAATAACATAGAAAGAGGTGTTGAATTATATGTCAATAGGTTCAAGAATCAAAGAATGTCGGGAACGACTTGGTTTGACACAAACCGAATTAGCTAAAATGCTTGATGTTAGCAAAGGAACTATTGGTAACTACGAGGCAGAAATAAGCACCCCTAAAATAGAATTAATGACCAAACTATTTGAGATATTACAAACAGATGCAAATTACATATTTCAAGATGATTTTTGCCGTACTCCTGAAACTTTCAGCTTAAAAGAAAGCGATATGATTAGTAAATATCGTGAACTTGATAATTATGGAAAAGAAGCTGTAGACAGCATATTGAATGTGGAATATAAACGTTGCGCATCAACTGAATCCGAACCCGAAATTAATGTAACATACTCCAAAATTTACGCGGACGAAGGCGGTGTAATAAAAAGAGAAACTCCTGCAAACTTGCCTAAAATCAGTGACTTTTTTGATGACTAAGCAATAATTCAAGCTGCTCTTTCAACAATCGGATAAATACCGTCCGACTTCAGCAGATCGTAAATGAAAAGTCTGCCTTTCTGCGTCCAGTAGGTATGCACTTTTGGGTGCTGCTGACCGTCACTGCCGCTCACATTATGTGTTTTTGTGCTTGTATAGCCTTTCTCAGCGTATTTCTGATACAAAAGCCATATACCGCCTTGCTTAAACTGAATTCCATGCTCGTTAAGGTAAGCGTTCAGCCACTTTGCAGATTTACCATAATCCTTAGCTATTACAGATGTGGAAAGCAAATCTTTGCAGTTAAGCACCAGATCATAATAGCTTGCTTTAGGTTTAAGTTCCTGTATCTGCTGTTCCTGCACGGCGACGGTGGTAAGCAACTGCTGCTTTTCTTTCTGTTCCTCAATCCAACGTTCTGCACGTTTTACTGGATCGTCAATCATGTAACTGTCAGAGAGGTTCTGCATCCGATGTCTGAAATAATTCTCAACAAGGAAATCATATACTTCCCAAGCCTTATCCGTGTTCAGGCTCTTTGCATGAAGTAATGCTCCTTTTTCTGTCCAGAGGTAAAGCGTATTAATGTTTTTGGGCAAATCGTGAATTTCACGAATCGCTTTCAAGGCATCACCTGTAATACAATAATAGTGCTTACCCTCTGTATAGCGTTCTTTGTTATGATTAAAGTTATATGAAATAACTTTGCCGTCCGTTCCGTAACTCTCCGCAAGCTGTGCTGTCGTGAGAACTCTTTTGCCCTCGTTCTCAATCGGGATTAAATTGAATTTAGCCATGTTGGTTTTCCTCCGTTTTTTAATTAGCTATGTTGTCGATTTTGTCAACTCTATCTGCAAAAAAAACGAGAGTCTTTTCCTTGTTCGTAAGGCGAAGTATATCACAAAGTTTTGAAACTTCAGATACTTTGAACTCGCGTTCTCCTTTGATTTTGAGATAAAATGACTGGCGAGAAATGCCTATTCGTTTCGCAATGGTTGTAATAGGAATCTTAATCTCGTCGATTCTGTTGTTTAAATATTCAAGATTCATCATTATTCCTCCTTTTCACTTTAGTTGACGTTTTTGTCACCATAATCATTATACATCAAGTTTACAATTTTGTCAACACGTTTTTTAGAAAAAATTGCACAAAGTTTAATGCGCTGAGTTGTCTAAATTGTCAACAATTTGCTGTTGATGTAAATAATAGTTGACAATTTAGTAATTCTATGCTATTATTAATTTGGAGGTGATAATATGAATGTTGGTGATAGAGTTAGGTTGTTAAGAGAAAAGAAAGGGATGACGCAGGAAGAACTTGCAACTCAACTTGGTTACAAATCAAAATCGTCTGTTACTCATATCGAAAATGGGAGAGACATTCCTCGTTCTATGGTTGTCAAATTGGCTGATATTTTAGACACAAGCCCTGCATATCTTATGGGCTGGAGTGATATAAACGAGCAAATTACTGATTATAAGGAACAAATTAATGACTATATTAAAGCATCTATTGAGTATGCACATGAAATCAGTGATGCCCTATATGCATATGACGCCAAATATATTGTTCATTATTATAGTAAACTTAATTCTGCCGGCAGAATTGAAGCAACGAAAAGAGTAGCTGAAATGGCAAAACTTGATGAATATACAAATCCTGACGGTGAATCTGTACAAATAACAGAAAAAACGATTGCACAAGGAAATAGGGAATATCTAAATCCTGCTACGTCGGAACAGGAATCAATATGCATTACAAGGGTTGCTGCACGTAATGGCAATCCTCCGGAAGAAAGGTTACGAACGCAAGAAGAAATTGATGAAATAAGATCAAGACCTGATGCTGATCCAGACTTGTAATATTATCCAAATATAAAAAAATCACCTTAGCGGCATAATACTGCTGAGGTGATAAAATTGGATTATGGAATTTATAAAAATGCTCGAAACGCAAGTTGGCAATGCCTTATTGATTGTGGTATTTCTGAATTGCCGATAAAACCTGTACAAATTGCGGCACACTATGGCATACACTGCAAGCAGGCTGATAAATTAGTATTAAAGGGCGCGTCAGGCGAAATTGAGACTTTAAATGGTGAAATATTTATTTCGTTCGATGCGCAAGAGCCGAGGCAAAGGCAGCGTTACACTATCATGCACGAATTAGGACATTATCTTCTGGGACATCTCGGCGATGAACCTATGCAACGGTGCGAATCTGAATGCCGTCCGGAGGAAGAACAGGCGACGGATAAATTTGCAATAGATATGTTAGCCCCAGCGTGTGTGCTTTGGGGACTTGACCTGCATACAGCTGAGGAAATAGCTGAATTATGCAATATATCTATGCAAGCGGCTGAGTATAGAGCAGAACGGATGAAGTTATTGTACAAACGCAATAAATTTCTTTCGCATCCGCTTGAACGAAAGGCTTTTAATCAATTTAAAGAATTCTTGAATCATAATAAGAATTAATTAAGAATGAAATTTTGTATATATGTGGAGGAAAAAAACATGGGATTTTTTGATAAACTGTTCTCAAAGCCAAAAAAGCAAGAAATTCGAACCAGCGGTAAAAATCCTGAGGGCTTCGATTTTATAAAAGAAAGGCTGTTGTTGAAGGACTATTTGCCGCATCGAGGAAAACGGAATTCTAATGAATATTTTAGAGCTATGCCATTCATTGATTTCTATTATAAATTCAGAAATCTTGATGAAAAGTATTTGGATAAATGCATTGATTACTGTTATATCTGTATTGCGTGCCTTAATTCGCCTGATATGAAAAGAGATATAAGAGATGGTATATTCATACCTGCTTTTAAGAGATTGATAATCATTTATGAAAACAAAAAAGACTATGAAAAAGCTATAGAAACAGCAAGATTAGCATTAGCATATACAAATGTTAATAATCAAGAAGATGCTGAATATTATGCGAAGAAAATGAGCAGCAATATGAAAAAACTGTTTAACAAGCAAACTGAAACGACGGGAAAATAAGAGGTGCATATTCATGAAAAAAGCCGCAATATACGCAAGATACAGTTCGGAACGGCAGACGGAGCAGTCCATAGAGGGACAGCTGAGAGCCTGTCATGAATTTGCGGAAGCCGAAAACATTATTGTCGTAGAAGAATATGTTGATCGCGCGTTATCGGGTACTACAGATAATCGTCCGCAGTTCCAGCGCATGATTAATGACTGTAAGCGATTGGACGTTGATTATATAATCGTTTATAAGCTTGATCGTTTTGCACGCAACCGTTATGATTCGGCGATCTACAAAGCAAAATTGAAACAGAACGGAATACGTCTTTTGTCAGCAATGGAGAAGATCACGGACAGCCCGGAGGGTATCATCATGGAGGGTCTTCTCGAAGCTATGAACGAATATTATTCGGCGGAGTTGTCTCAGAAAATCAAAAGGGGAATGCGCGAGAACGTTATCAAAGGCAAAACTACCGGCGGAAATATTGCTCTCGGTTATTGTGTGGGAGAAGATAAATGTCTTGAAATAAATCCGGAGCAGGCAGCGATCGTTCGAAAAATATTTGAAATGTATTCACAGGGAGCTACATATGCAAATATAATCAACGAATTGAACAGCCTCGGTTATAAAACAAGCAGAGGAAATGCATTTAATAAGAACAGCATAAGCCGTATATTGTCTAATGAGCGTTATATAGGACGATATACTATCAACGGAATCGATGAAATTTCGGAATGCCCGCGAATCGTTAGCGACGAACTTTTTAATCAGGTTCAAAAACGATTGAGCGAATCTCAAAAAAAGCGCAGACATAGAAATAATCACACATATTTGCTTTCGGGAGTTCTTCATTGCGGAGAATGCGGCGAACGAATGACGGGTACAAGCGGAAAGTCGAAAACAGGTAAGCATTATTATTACTATTATTGCCATAATAAGCATTATGGGCGCATCAATGCAGATGAACTTGAAAATTTGATTCTTTGTACCATAGATGAATATTTGCAGAAGGATAAAATAAAATCCATTGCAAAAATCGCTTTTGATGAATATAAAAGACAAATGCTTGATAATTCCGAATCGGATGCAGTTAAAAAAGAATTGAAAAGCATAGAAAGCAAGCTAAAAAACGCTGTAAATGCAATTCTAAGCGGCATTACATCGGAAACTATAAAGAATACTATTGAAGAACTGGAAAGTCAAAAAAAGGCTTTGTCATTAAAATTAGAAGAGTTGAACCGGCTTTCGCCGTCTTTTACTCTTGAAATGTTTGAGTGCGCTTTGAAAAATCTTGCTGATTTGCCTTCCGCCTCTTTGATCGACAGCATTATTAAACAAATCGACCTTTTCGATGACTATATGATTGTCTATTTTCGCCTGTTTGATATTGATGATGCTTCTCCGGAGAATGTTAGAATTTCGCTTAATGTTCCGTCGCCTCCACCAATCCAAACATTATACGCAAAAGGTGCGGAAGTAACAGTTTTGTCGCCCTTCCAGAAGTTGGACGAACGCACATCAACATGAGTCGCCGTGTATGTACTGTCGATATTGGCAATACCGCCGAATCCGATATCCTGAGCGGCGCAGCAGACTATTTTCGAAGATATCACGCGAGAACGTTATCAAAGGCAAAACTATCGGAGGAAATATTGCGTTCGGTTATCGTATAAGAGTTGACTTTTTTTATGAGTTGCGTTATAATAATATCATAAATAACTGCCACCGGGTAGAGAATTAAAGCATTCGTTGCACATCGTTAGGTCTTAGAAGATGTGTGAACGGGTGCTATTATTTTTAGGAGGAATTTATATGCTAATAAAAAAGTTTGGTTCGACCATATTATACTTTACAAAAGGAGAACTTGCATTATGGTTTATATCGGTCATCGCGATCATAGCTTCTTTTTTAATTTTTGATAAGGAAAACTTCCTTACGCTTATTGCGTCTCTGATAGGAGTAACATCTTTGATTTTTAATGCTAAAGGAAATCCGCTGGGGCAGCTTCTTATAGTAGTTTTCAGTATTTTTTATGGTATGATATCATTTAAATGCGCTTATTACGGTGAAATGATCACATACCTTGGAATGACTGCGCCAATGGCTGTTTTTTCCTTGATATCGTGGCTGAAAAATCCATACAACGGGAAAAAATCTGAAGGTCAACAGGCTGAAATTAAGCGATATTATTATCATGATAGTATTGGCGGCTGTAGTCACATTGTTTTTTTATTATATTCTTGATATGCTGCATACCTCAAATATGGTTTTCAGCACTATATCGGTCACAACCAGTTTCATTGCAGTTTTTCTGACATTCAGAAGAAGTTCGTTTTATGCCATCGGATATGCCGCAAACGATATCGTTCTTATTATTATGTGGATTTCGGCAGCTTTTTCTGATGTATCATATATATCTGTTGTCGTCTGTTTTGTAATTTTTCTTGTAAATGATATTTATGGTTTTATAAGCTGGAATAAAATGCAGAAACGTCAATGTAAAACCTTACAAAGCACACTTTGATTGTCTTGTGTGGTGTTGTATCAAAATTTTTTATTTCCTATTGACAAAGCAGAAATAATGTAGTATAATATATTTATACCTTATCAAGAGAGGCGGAGGAAACAGGTCCTTTGAAGCCCGGCAACCTGCGAGACAAGCTGTAACAGCTTTCGGCAAAGGTGCTAAATCCTGCGGTAAATACCGAAAGATGAGGATCATGAGCATTATTTTTAAAACTCAGAAATCATGGCGTCCTCGGTTGAGGGCGCTTTTATCTTGGAAATAATTATGGAGGTTAAAAAATGAAAAAAGTTTTCTTTACATCGGAGTCTGTAACCGAAGGTCATCCCGATAAAATCTGCGATCAGATTTCGGACGCAGTACTTGACGCTATGCTGGAACAGGATGATAAATCCCGCGTTGCCTGCGAAACCGTGGTAACTACGGGAATGATCATGTGCATGGGTGAAATTACTACAAAGGCTAAGGTCGATATTTCCAAAATTGCCCGTAAAGTAGTTGCCGATATCGGTTACGACAGAGCGAAATACGGATTTGACGCTCACACCTGTTCAGTGCTTACGACGATAGACGAGCAGTCTCCCGATATTGCAATGGGTGTAAATGAAGCTTACGAATACCGTGAGCAGAACAGCGACAGCGACGGTCTTGACGGCGGCGCAGGAGATCAGGGAATAATGTTTGGCTATGCCTGCAATGAAACTCCCGAACTTATGCCGCTGCCGATTTCTCTTGCTCACAAGCTGGCTCTTAAACTGACGGAAGTCCGCAAGGACGGCACTCTTCGTTATCTCCGTCCCGACGGAAAGTCGCAGGTAACAGTCGAATATCACGATGACAAACCTGTAAGAGTTGACGCGGTAGTAGTATCTTCGCAGCATTCCGCCGATATTTCCCTCGATCAGCTTAGGCGCGACATTGAGGAATACGTTATAAGAGAAGTTATTCCAGCTGATCTGATCGATGAAAATACGAAAATTTACATAAATCCTACAGGCAGATTTGTTGTAGGCGGTCCGCAGGGCGACAGCGGATTGACGGGACGCAAAATAATTGTTGATACATACGGCGGATATTCGCGTCACGGCGGCGGAGCGTTCAGCGGTAAAGATCCGACGAAGGTTGACAGAAGCGCGGCTTATGCGGCAAGATATATTGCCAAAAACATTGTTGCGGCAGGTCTGGCGGATAAATGCGAAGTTCAGCTTTCTTACGCAATCGGAGTTGCAAAGCCGATTTCTATTCTTGTCGATACATTCGGAACGGGAAAAGCTGATGAAAACGCGCTTGCAGAAGCAGTTTCGAAAGTATTCGATCTCAGACCGTCGGCAATAATAAAAATGCTCGATCTCAGAAAGCCGCAGTATAGACAGTTGGCTGCATACGGACACATGGGACGCGAAGATCTTGGCGTTGCATGGGAAAAGACCGACAAGGCAGAAGAATTAAAGACTGCGCTCAAAGCTTAATACCAAAAAGATCCGCACAATTCGTGCAATACTTATTTAGCCATAGCATTTTTAACTATAAGTCAAAAGTGCTATGGCTTTTCTATTTATATAACAATTCTTTTGAGAAATAATATTGTTAATATTAAAGAGCTGTGAATTATTGTTTAATTTCTTTATAATCTTTAATCGAATCAATATTAAATGAATTTATAGATTCTGCGTTTTCCTCAAATTTTAAATTTTCGGTATACATCATGCCGCTTATGTTGCCCGCCTTATCATATCCTTCGTATCGCACCAGCACACCTGTTTGTGCATCAACCCAAAAACTGAAGTTGGACACATTCAGTTTTTCTCCATATTCAGGCGTAGGGACGCCCTCTATAACATAGCAGATTCTGCCGTTGCAATTAGTAGTGCCTACAATTTCCCATAAGCTTTGATCATGTAAGTATCCCAAAGTCAGTTCCTGTGGAAAGAGACAATGATTCGACATATACACATTAGTCGGATCTGCAACATAACAAACTTCGGCTCGTCCGTCTTTTCCTATTTTAAATCTTTCTTCATCTGGTATATGCACCACATTATCCAATGTGGTTACAGAACGATCTTCAAATTCATATTGCCTTTCAGCAAGATTAACATGAGCCGTCAGATTTGGATCGCAAAAAATTTCCTGATGCGCGGTACACTCGTATTCCTTTATATTATCATATGTTACACTTTTCACATTATCAACGCGATATTGCGCATAATCCGAATAAGCAGCAGAGTCCGATAACGAACATTGAAAATCAACAACATTGATAAAATCGGTATTGCCTAATGTGAAAAGCATAGTTCCTGAAACCTTGTCATAATAATCTATGCTGTTCAACATCATGTGATACACATCATCTTTGCTTGCGGCATTGACGTCTACAGCCTTTGACAGAATTCTTGATTCGATAATACTGTTATCATTAATTTCGATTTCAGCATTATTTTCTGCAATATCACTGTCAGTAAGATCGGAAAATTCAGCTTTTGCCTCAGATTTATCAAGCTGCTTTACAAAAGGAAAAGCTGCTATCGTACCTGTTACTATAGTTAAAGCTAAAACGGCATTTACAATTTCTTTTCTCATTAAATCACCTGATCTTTCAATTAATATAATTTTTTTCTACATATACTAATGCCTAAAAAACCCAAAAAAGTGCCGCTCCAAATCTTAACTTTGTACGATTGCACAATTACAGTGATATATTATTGATGAAAATATACAAATATTTTGCTTCCGCGTTACTCAAACACATAAGAAGGCGGCTGACGCTTTCATCAACGAACGCTAAGTTCCAAGGAGGTGCCGTCAGTCCATTACCTTCTCATTATACTAAAATAAGCATAGCCTGTCACTACTGGGTCAGCAGTTTGGACTATGCTAATATTGTACCAAAGGAGCTGAATAAAAATTTCTCATAGCAAGGCGGAGGAGGAAAGCGGGCTGACGCCCGGTGACGACGACAACGCAGCTATGAGAAATTTTTATCAGCGAACTCTTCTTTATATAAAGTTAATTGCTGTAATTATTATTATAGTAATAACCCTCGATAAGGTCTTCTTTAACGCTGTAGATAACAGTCAGTTCGTCATCGTTTATAGGTATGGTCTGGTAAATTCTTCCTCCGGACGCCGAATAAGACGGTTTTGTCCATTTATAAGAGGAATCATTTGCAAATCGGTTCAGAACATTCTGCGTTGTCATCGCTCTTGTATCGGATGTAATATCCTGATAATACATAAAAGCCTTGTGATCTATTATAAGATATTCAAGAGCAATGGGCGACAGCCAGAATGAAGCCGTGGATGAATTGGTGACGCAGCTTACCGCGTCTTTCATATCGTTATAACGTTCGATATATTTCAGAAGCATGGAATTATGCTCCCACGGAGAGCAGGCTTCGATCTCGAAAATTTTTTGAAACGGAAGCGTTTCATCGATTTCCATTTCAGCATATTCAGGCAATTGACCGTGAAATTTATTTAATAAATCATTCAGATGCGGATAAAATTCTTCAGCTTCAACCGACAATTTTTCAAGCCCGCTGTACATTGCGCTTGAATTCGGAGTTCGATCGTCGTCGTTGTAAAATCTGATATAGGCAATGCTGTAATCTTCCATATCTACAATGCAGTCCAAAAACCGCTCGGTTTGATTAGCGGCGATATATTGCCATTTATCAAGATATATATAACCGTTTTTGCTGAATTTCCAGCTATTGAAAAGCTGCTGCTGGATTCCCCATTCAATAGTTATTCTGTTATCGTAACGGGACATTGCTTTGATCATAGCTGTTGCAATGGAACGCGCTTCATCGTTTTTTTCGGGGATCTCATTATCAGGATAGGGAACGATCATCTTCATTGGAGCGATCGTCTTGTCGATAGCCGAAATATAAACGGCTTTATTTTCGCTGCGGCTGATATTGGTTATTGAAGTATCGCAGGGCTTATCGTAAAATTTTTCGACTATATCCATTGAATAAAACCCAAGCGCCAAAACAATAGCTGTCAGAACAGCGAATACTGCATTTTGTTTCATTTTTTCGCCTCCGCCGAAATAATGATTAATACGGACGTGCCTTTATTGGGTTCGCTTTTTATATCGATGAAAGCGCCATGAAGTTTTGCAATTTCCGCGCAAAGCGAAAGTCCAAGACCTGCGCCGCCCGCTTTTCTGCTTCTTGATTTGTCAGCCATATAAAACGGCTCGAAAACTCTTTTTATCTGCTCGTCGGTCATTCCTATTCCATCGTCGGTAATGGAGATCACTGTATTTTCACCGTCTATTGCGGCATAAAGCTTTATCTGACCGCCTTTCGGGGAAGCTTTTACCGCATTTTCGATTATGTTATAGAGAAGGGATTTGAAAAGTTCCTCATCGGCAGATATTACGATATTTTCGGAGACGCAGGACAGTTCTACGGAATTTTTGGCAAGCAGCGGAGCAAGAGCCGTTTCGGTTTCTTTAATTATTTTCGGCAGATTTACTTCGGTTTTTTCAATTTCCGTGCCGCCGAGAGCTACCAGTTCCATAAGTTTTCCCGAAAGAGAACGCAGGCGTTTTGTTTCCTCGACTATAACTCCCGCATATTCTATTCGGTCGCTGTCTGAAACATTCTTTTTAATTCGCAGAAGATCGGCGAAGCCCAATATTGAAGTAAGCGGAGTTTTCATTTCATGAGCAAGATTTGCAATAAAAGTCTGTCTTGCTTCGGCGATGTTCTCAAGTCGCATTGCGTTTAGCTGTACGGAATCAGCCATTTTATTCATATTTTCAGCCAGTTTCTTGAATTCGGGGCTGCCTTTTTTTCGGATTCGCAGATTATATTTTCCTTCTGCTATGGCTTTCGCATAGATATTAAGACGGCTCAGCGGACGAAGCAGAACGATGACCATAATAAGGAGGATAAGCGATATAACGGCAGAAGAACCGATGCTGACCTTGCGTACGAAATCAGCTTGCTGCTCTTTTACGGCGTAAATTTCGGAAATATCAGTTGCGGTTATGATGAAATAGCAGGATGTTTCGATATCTACGGCAGAGCCGATAACCATTATTTTTTATCGTCGTCGTCAAATACCGATACAGAATAATTATCCCCGCTTTTATCTATGCTGCTAATAAATTTTTCTGTAATATTTTTGTTTAGCATATAAGAAATGTTTTTTGTGATCGCCGTTTCCGAATCGCTGTAGATCGCTATGCCGCCTGCGCGGTTCTCGGAATTTACCATATTTTCTGCGATCTGCGAGATTTCGTCAGTGGTAAGGATCAAGGCTTCCTCGGCAAGTTTTTCGTAAGTCAGGGCATTGATAAATGCAGCTGTAAAATATTCATGCTCATTTACAGAGTGGGAGCGTTCGCGTTCCATGAGAAGCTGATGACTGTTGTTTAGCAGCGTGATAGAAATTACATTTACCACGGCGATGATCAGCGTCAGCGAACTAAGAAAAATTTTCTGCCAGAGTTTCATCTTTCGGGACTTTCAAGGCGATAACCAAGTTTTGGTATAGTTATAAGTTTATCTTTTAGTTCCAGCTTGCGGCGGACTTGCTGAACATGAATATCTACAGTGCGGCTTTCGCCTTCGTATTCGTACCCCCAAACATTGGAGAGAAGATTCTCACGGGAGACAACAATATCCAGATACTGTAGAAAATATACGACAACGTCAAATTCTTTTGGGGTGAGCTGAACAGGCTCGCCGTTTTTTGTAATAATATGCCTGTCAACGTCAACTTCAATAGATTCGTAAGACAGCATATGCTGAGTTTTATTTGAACGCCGCAGTACAACGTCAATACGCGCGAGCAGCTCCAGCGCCTCGAACGGTTTTACGATGTAGTCTTCCGCTCCAAGGCGCAGCCCCTTGACTTTGTCGGCAACGTCCTGCATGGCTGTCAGGAAAATGACAGGCGTGCCGCAGTCTTTGATTTTTTCCATAACCTCAAAGCCGTTCATTTCGGGGAGCATGATATCGAGCAGTATCGCGTCGTATCCGCCGCGAAGCGCTTCTTCTGCGCCGGAAATACCGTCATAGCAGCAGAATCCACTATAGTTGACCATTTCAAGGGTTGCTTTTATCATTTTTGCAATATTTTCATCGTCTTCAATGATTAAAACTTTTATCAAGTCTTATTCTCCTTTCCCTGTCTGAACAGGTAAAAAAATGAATTTTGCAAATTTTTTGCAAAAAGTATTGACATTTTGTCGAAAAGCGTTGATAATATAATTATTAAGGAATTGTATACAAACGCTATGATAATTTTATCAAAAATATCGATAGATGTCAAATGAAAAACAGAATTTTTGCAAAAAATTTGCAAGTGGAGAGAATTATGAAAAAGAACAGAATTATTATGACAGCAGCTATGATCGCGGCGGCAATGCTTCCTGCCTGCGCGGAATCTGACAGAAGCGACAATTATAATTATCTCGGTATGGGTAATGTTTCTGAATCTGATGGACAGTACTCGTCTGATGAATTCGAAGATGTATTCGCAGAAAATTCGCTTTCGAGTATCAGTGAAAATTCGACAGCAGCAGAAAATAAAGATGAAAGATCCAAAAGCACAGTCCCGGATGTAACGATAAAACCGACAACGGAAATTACGACTGAATTTTTGCCCGAAAATTCGGAAGGAACCGAAAAAGCGGCAGTGACTGAATATGTCGTTACGGAATCGGTAAATATTAATGTTGAAGAATATTTAGAAACCGGATCAAAATGCATAACGCTTATAGAAGCGCCTTACATATCACAGTATTCATATCCAACGGGCTGCGAACTTGTCAGTACATCCATGCTTTTGAAATATTACGGATTTGACGTTACAACTATCGAACTTGCGGACAAGAATTATATAGAACTTGTTCCCCTTGAAAAAGCTGACGACGGGACGATATACTGCGCCGACCCCCATAAAGCGTTTATCGGCGATCCGAGACGCACGGACGGATTTGGCTGTTACAGCGGGGCGATCATAAATGCGCTTACGCTCTATCTTTCGGAGAATTGTTTTGATGTTGCCGATCTTTCCGGGATATCTCTGAACGATATTTGCCTTGAATATATAGATTTCGGCGAGCCTGTACTGATCTGGGCGACTATAAATATGAAAGCGTCTGAAAGAAATCCGAAGAATTCGTGGATAATAGGGGACAGCGGAGAGGAATTTACATGGCTGTCGAATGAACATTGCCTGCTGCTTGTTGGATATGACGACGAGAATTTTTACTTCAACGATCCGCAGCGCGGCGCTGCGGTCGCGTATAACCGCGATAAAGCTCAGCGGCGTTATGAAGAGCTTGGATGTCAGGCTGTTACCATTCGTCCTTGGTAACAGAACTCCTCGGAAACTTAGAACCTGTCCGCATAGAAATTGTGTACGGGTTTTCGAGCATAAATCCTATGAGAACAGGTTCTAATACTAATCCCCGAAGATGTCTAATGATGTGCAGAATAATGCAGCTTATTTGAATTTTTAGAATGCAAAAGTTTATAATGCCCTGACGGTATGGGCGAAAATGTCATAAAAAAGAGCGAAAAGTATATATATCCGGCGTTGACTTTGTGAAGAAAATATGATATAATTGATAAAAACTTCCAATAATGAAGGGGAATGGATTATGAAATTCAAAAAGTTTTTAGGCGGATTGACATCTTTGATGATGTGCGTTTCAGCAGCCGCGGGAATTGGTCATATATCGGCAAAAAACGATCTAACGGCAGAAGCGGCGGCTGCAAACTGGAAATTCGATTTTGGTGCAAATGCGGAAAACGGATATACGAGCGTATCGGCTGCCGACGGGTACAGCTCCGCAAAAGGCTATGGATTCGCGCAGACAGCCAACGTTGCAAATGTCGCGGCAGGCGGAAGCGGAGCGCTTAGCGACGCCGTGCAGTTTAAATCGGAGAATGCAGA
The DNA here is from genome assembly GCA_910576995.1 of uncultured Ruminococcus sp. GTDB lineage: Bacteria > Bacillota > Clostridia > Oscillospirales > Ruminococcaceae > Ruminococcus. The sequence goes on along the minus strand of CAJTLC010000024.1, from coordinate 17,280 downwards.
CAATACGTTCAACGTCGATCTTCCGAAAGGTCTGTACGAAGTTAAGGTAATTACAGGAAACTGCTCGCGTACTACCATAAAAATGGAAGGTATGCTGCAAATGATAAATCTGACGGGAAATAATGCCGTAGAAACTATTCAGATACCCGTAACGGACGGACAGCTGAATTTGCAGGCGGTCGCCGGAAGAGCTAATACGCCGTTTTCCATTTCGGCGGTCGAAATAAAGCAGCTTAATACGACGGGCGAAATGAAGCCTGCTATCTGGCTTTGCGGCGATTCCACAGTTGCGAATTACTACAATGTTGCCGATACTTCTCAGCACGGCTGGGGACAGTTTCTCGGCGAATACGTGGACAAAAATCGCTGGGAAATACGCAATATGGCGGCAAGCGGTCAATATGCAAAGGGATTTGTCGATGCCGGTCAATTTGCTCCCATAGAATATTATGGCAAAGAAGGCGACGTTTATGTAATTTCTATAGGCATCAACGATACGAATTATTCAAATGCCGAGGAATATTATAATACGGTCAACGATATGGTCAAAAAGGCGAAAGCAAAGGGAATGACGGTCGTTCTTGTGAAACAGCAGGGCAGACGCGGCGATCTTACAAGAAATCCTCTCCTCAGCGGTCGCTGGTTCGGCGGTCAGCTTGATACTATCGGAAGCGAGCAGAACGTTACGGTTATAGATCTTTTCAATCCGTGGCAGGACTTCGGCGTTTCAGTCGGATATGAAAAAATGGCTGACTATTACGCGATTCAGGCAAACGGTTCGAACGACGATCTTCACCAAAGCAAGCTCGGCTCGATGAAGCTTGCGGAGCTTATGTCGCAGCTTTACGATTTTGATAATGCAGGCGAAATAACCGCCGAAATAATGGACGAAAAAGTAATGTATACGTTCCAGAATGTGAACAGCGGTCTGTACATGGAGGTCGCGGACGCCAAGAGTGAAAGCGGCGCGAATGTTCAGCAGTGGGGATCGACCGAACCTGCCGCTCACAATGTCTGGAAATTCAAATCTGCCGGCGACGGATATTATTATATCTACTCCGCGCTAAGCGATTCGATAGTTCTCGACGTTGCCGGAAATAAGGCGCTGAACGGACAGAATATCGGTCTGTATAATTTCAACGGCAATCCTAATCAGCAGTTTAAACTCACGAAAAACGGCGACGGTTCATATAAGATACGCACGAGAATTTCTAATGATAAATCGGCTGTCGAAGTTATCAACGCTTCGAAAGATTTCGGCGCGAATGTTCAGCAGTGGGAGATAAACGGCGTTAATTGTCAGGATTGGTTCATCGAAAAGGCGGAGATCGCCCCTGTCAAAACTGAACTGTCTGTAACTACTGTGACAAAACCTGTTGAAACAGAAAAGCCTGTTGAAACTACAACGACTTCATCTGTTCCCGAAGGAATACTCCTTGGCGACGCAAACTGCGACGGCAAGGTTGAGATAGCCGACGCTACGCTTATTCTCCAGTATCTTACGAATAAGGACGAATACGGGCTTACCGAGATCGGCATGATAAACGCTGATGTTTGCGGCGGAAACGACGGAGTTACGGCTCAGGATGCGCTTTTCCTCCAGCAATACGACGCGGGCATCGTTGAACTTCCCGTTTATCAGCCTCCTGTAATTCCCGATACTACCGCCGCTCCTGTAGTTACAACGAAAGATCCACGTTATTTCGCGGTAGATCAGGCTTGGGAAAAAGGAGCGACAGAAACAGTCAACGCAGGCTTCACGAAAACAGAGGCTAATTCCGCAGGCGCGAATATCGGCTATGTTAATCTCGATAACGTCGTTGACAGCAATATTACTTTTGCAGTCGAAGTTTCTGAAACAGGAAATTATATGACTCATATAAGATTTGCAAACGGTACGGATTCTGACAGAAAGATGAAAGTTTACGTCAACGGCGATAAAGAAAATTACTGGATGCAGTCGTTTACGGGTACGGGCGCATGGACTGAATGGACGGAATTCGGAATAGTTCTTCCGCTGAAATCGGGCTTGAATAGTATTCAGTTTGTCTCCGCAACTGAAAACGGCGGACCGAATCTTGATTATATCACGCTTACGCTTACGGATGAACCCTATGCCGAGACTTACGATCCGAATGACGATAAAACCCCTGATGTAAGCGATAAACCGACCGTTTATATTGCAGGCGATTCCACGGTTCAGAGCTACCGCGCTTCTTATGCTCCGCAGCAGGGCTGGGGATATTATCTTGCCGATTATTTCGACGGAAATGTGACTGTTGTGAATAATTCTATCGCAGGACGTTCCACGAAGAAATTCTACGACGAGGGAAGATGGCAGTCTATCGTTGACAATCTCAAAGAGGGCGATTATGTTATGATACAGTTTGCTATTAACGATTCGGGCAAGTCCAATGCGGACAGATATGCGCCTACCTGCGGTAATGTAAATTCTCCTGCGGCGGGTTCGTATGAATGGTATATGACGGAATTTATCAAGTCCGCGCAGGCTAAGGGCGCAACTCCGATACTTGTTACGACGGTAATCGGCATGAAAGCGTATTCGGGCGGCAAATTCGTCAACAGCTATTCGAATTACTGCGACGCCTGCAAACAGCTTTCAGCGAAATACAGCGTTCCATGCATTGATCTTAACACGCTTATGGTCAACCATTACAACTCTATCGGCTACGACGCAGCTCTTAAATATCATCTTATGGGCGTTGTGGAAGGCTCGACCGACGGTACGCATTTCTGCGAGACGGGTGCGAATGCAGTTGCAAAGCTTGTTGCCGATGCGGTAAAGGCTCAAAAGATAGCAGATCTTGAAAATCATGTGAAATAACAAAAACGCCACAGTATTTCTTTATACTCGAAGTACTGTGGTGTTTTTATTGAAATATTGTTATGGGCGTGATATGATTTTTTGTTAGAATAAATAATTTTTAAGGGGGGAGTTTTTGTATAACAAATTAGGTAAAGACGAGATAATTGTTAGTGTATTACTTTTTATACTTGCAATTGTTTATCGTATATTAGAAGATTATAAAGTGAATATGATCCCCCCTGAACTTGCTCTGCTTGTTTTAATAATCTGCACTGCTTATTTGTGCTTTAATAGGGTTGTAAAACTTATGATCAACTGGATAACAAATAAAAATAATTTTTATTGTACATCTGCTTTTATTCGATCTACTAAATTCATACAAGCCGGCAGAGGCAGTTATATATGTTATCTTATTGAATACGAAGATGAAAGTAATAATACTCATGTCAAAGAATTGCACAGTTTTTTCAGTATAAAAAATTTAAAGATTGGCAACAAAATAAAAATAAATGTAGACCGTAATGATCCTGATAATATTATAGTTGCATTTAGTGACTTCATTATAGCAATAATAATGTGTGTAATTGGGATCATTTTTGAATCTGTTCTGATCGCAGTATATATTTTTTTACACTAAATTCTGCAAGCAAACTTATGTGCTGACTTAACATAAATAAAGAGCGCTCCCAACGGAACGCTCTATATTTCATAATGTAATTATGCTCTCTCAACCTTACCAGAACGCAGGCATCTTGAGCAAGCGTAGATATGACAAGGAGTACCCTTGACGATAGCCTTAACACGCTTAACATTAGGCTTCCATGTTCTGTTTGTACGTCTGTGAGAGTGGGAAACCTTAATACCGAAAGTAACTCCCTTTCCGCAGATATCACATTTTGCCATCAGGCTGCACCTCCTTACCTAAATCTATAGCATTCGGCAAGCACTCGGAACTTTATCCCGACACATACCGAAATAAGCAACATTAACATTGTATCACATATTGAAGAAAAATGCAAGTGTTTTTTGAAAAAAAATGAAAATTTTTTTATTTAGCGTTAAATTTGCGTTTAGGGCTTGAAAAAAAGTCAATTATGTAGTATAATAATATCTATATAGCTTTTTATTATTATGAGGTGCTTATGTTAACATTATTTATGAGATTATTGTCGCGCGCTTTGATGCTGCTGCTCGTTCTTCCTCTGACTAATTCCGCACGCGGACTGGTTGCAAAATGGATGGGGGACGATTCCGCTGAACGTCAGGGCAGAATAACGCTGAATCCTATGGCTCATCTCGATCTGCTTGGTTCGCTTGCTATCATGGTATGCGGATTCGGTTGGTCAAAACCCATGCCCATTTCTCCGACAAGAATGAAAAATTACAAATTGGGCGTAATAATGGTATCCCTTACAGGTCCTGTCACACACTTTCTCTCGGCGATAATAAGCTACGCTGTATTCTATTTAATGCTCTGTTCCGGAGAGATTGCAAATTCATGGGTAGATTTTTCCTATTATGCTATAGTTTCTCCCGCTGCTTGTCTAATGCTTTTGCTTCAGCTTTTTGCTAATATTAATGTTTGCCTTGGCGTAATAAATATTCTTCCGCTGCCTCCCATGGACGGATTTTATATTCTTCAGCAGTTCGCGGGAACTAAGTTCAACCGCTGGTATTTCAAAAACTACCGAATGATAAATCAAGTTTCCATGTTCATTCTGCTGGGCCTTTTCTTTATCGGCGATGTGACTGACGGATTGATCGATCCTCTGGGCTGGCTGATAGGCATCGTTGATTCGCTGCTGAGACTTACCGTATCGTGGATACCTCACGTTTTCGGCTGATATGGAAATACTGACATACAAGCTTGACGTCTTTGAAGGACCTCTCGATGTTCTGCTTAATCTTATAACGAAACACAAGCTGAACATTTATGATATTGAGATATCAAAGCTTCTGGAGCAGTACATGGCGTTTATTGACGAAGCGCATAGGCAGGATCTTGAACTGGCAGGGGAATTCCTCGAAATGGCGGCGCGGCTCATCTACATTAAAACGGCGGCTCTTCTTCCGAAACCCGAAGAGGCTGAGCAGCTAAAAAAGGAACTGGAAGGCGCTCTTATCGAACTTTCGCTTTGCAAGATCGCGGCGAAAGAACTGAGCGAGCGGAGCGTCGGTTCGGAAATTTTCGTGCGCCGTCCGATGAAGATCAAAGCGGATATGACATATACGCTCGTTCACGATCCGCAGATTCTTGTTGATGTTTATCATGCTGCCGGAATGAAAAAGGTTAAATCAGAATCGGGAAGATCGCATATTGAAAATAAGATAAACGCCGTTGTAAAAAGAAAAATAGTGCCTGTGCTTACAAAAGTAGTTCATATTCTCCGTGAATTGTATTCAAGCGGCGAAGTTTACATGGACAAGCTGTACGAAGGCGTTACCGATCGTTCGGCGCGTGTGGCAACTTTTCTTGCCGTTCTGGAACTTACAAGATTTGGCAGGATAACCATAAGCGACGATAATACGATAGTTTTCTTTAAAGGGGGACGCAAAAAGTGGAGATCCGAAAGAAACTTGGAACAATAGAAGCTATTCTTTTTGCAAGCGGAGAACCTGTGGAAATTTTCAGGCTTTCTCAGTCGGCAAATGTTGACGTCGGTTCGCTGCCGTCTATGATCAGACTGCTGAACGAGCGGTACGACGATCAGGAAAGCGGCATTTGCATAAAAAAACTTGACAGCAGTTATCAGATGTGTACCCGAGAAATTTATGCGCCGCAGATTCGTGAAGCGCTCGAAACGAAGAAAAATACGCCTCTTTCTAATGCCGCTATGGAGGTTTTGACTATAATCGCCTATAATCAGCCTGTTTCAAAGGGATTTGTTGAAAACGTCAGGGGCGTTGACAGTTCTTCCGTGGTAAATAATCTTGTGGAAAAGGGGCTTATTGAAGAAGCTGGCAGGCTCGATATTCCGGGAAAACCGCTTGTTTATCGTACAACGTCTGTTTTTCTGCGAAGCTTCGGGCTGACTTCCATTGCGGAATTGCCCTCTCTTTCATCGTACAAGCAGGACGAACAGCTTGAATTTGAGTAACTGTCCCGATAGCTGATATACTTCAGCCTGTTGCAAATTCCACTTATCCTGCTGATATAAAATCCGCCTGTCTGCGTTATCCCTCCTCCGCCTTGACAGACGAATTTTCTATTCAGCATTATAATTGAAATTTGCAATAGTCCGGAATATACACTTATAAATTTATTAATAAGGAGCGGTGGGAATGATAATTTTATATATTTTGCTTGGCTTGATTCTTGCCGTTTTAGCAGTGATACTTATTTTTCTGCTTCTTCCTGTATCGGTGCAGTTCGCTTATATCGGCAATGATCTGACATTTAAAATAAAATGCTGGCTGCTGCCCGTCTATGATTCCGACGGCAAGGGCATAGCTGCATGGATAATAAAGCTTATTAAAAAGCGGTTAGAAAAAAAGAAGACTTCGAAAAAAGACGACGAGGATTTTTTTGGCGATGATATTGACATTGACGATATTCAGTTCGACGAGGATGACAGCGGTAAAAATTTTTCCGAAAAGGAAGAAGAAATTCCCGATATGACTGAATCTGAAATCTGCGATGAAAAGACTGAACGCGAATCTTTCAAATCCGAAGTTTCCGAAGATGAAAATGAAACGGATGAAAAAAGCGGAGATGAAGAGAAAAAAGAGAAGAGGATAGTTAAGTTTGCTAAAAAAACAGCAAGAAAAATTATCGAAAATCCCCTTGAAACACTGGAATATGTAGCGGACGTTTTTCGTGCAGGTTTACGCCCTATGCTGAAAATTTTCAAAGGAATCAGGATAAAACGACTGTATATCGACTTTGTTAATGCTGACGCGGACGCCTATAACTGCGCTTTGAATTATGCTTATTTGTGTACCGGAGTTTACAGCATTCTTGCCGTTATGAGTACGCTTTTCAGCGTTAAGCTGAAAACAGTTGATATAAATCCCGGATTCGGGCAGAATGAAAGCCGCTGGGATATGTCGGCGAAAATCAGCTTTGCGTTAATGACGCCGGTTATAGCAGGAATATGGTTCCTGATAACATATATTATCAAGTTCTTTCTTCCGAATCTGATTCAGGTAAGAAAGCTGAGAAAGTCCGCCGAAAGGCAGAAGTGAGGTAATTTTATGGATAATAAGAAGCCAACTATAAATGAAATGCTTGGTATTTCAATGGAAAAGATCAAGGAAATGGCGGATGTCAATTCTATTATAGGCGACCCTATAACAGGAGCGGACGGCTCGACGATAATCCCGATATCGCGCGTATCTTATGGATTCGCTTCCGGCGGCTCCGATCTTCCGTCAAAATATGACAAGGAGCTTTTTGCAGGCGGAACAGGCGCGGGAATTACCATAAAGCCCGAGGGATTCCTCGTTATAGGTACAGACGGCAGCGCGAGAATGGTAACTATGGAAACTCCGAACGATCCGGTTGCAAGCGCGGTCAATTCCATTCCTGCTATTGTTGAGAAGATCCAGAAGATAATCGCCAAGAAAAAGGCGGAAAAAACAGATCAGATAGGCGAAGCTGAGATAAGCGGCTGACGGACAAAATGTAATATTGCGGCTGTATTCAGCATATTATTCAGCAGGATATTCTGCGGAGGTATGTGTATGAAAAAAATAGCTGTAATTATTGCTGCCGCGCTTCTCATTGCGCCGCTTAAAATTCCAAATGTCTCAGCCGTTGATGAGTTTTCGGTTTCCGCAAAGGCTGCCGTTGTTATTTCCGCCGATACGGGAGAAGTGGTTTTTTCCCAGAACAGCGATGAAAAACTACCCATGGCAAGTACTACTAAAATTATGAGTACGCTGCTTTGCATTGAAAGCGGCGACCTTTATGAACCTTTTGTTGTGGACAGCGACGCCATTCGCGTGGAAGGCTCTTCCATGGGATTGCAGGAGGGCGATACCGTAACAAAGTATGCTTTGTGCTGCGGTATGCTGCTCCCTTCGGGCAACGACGCCGCTAATGCGGCGGCGGTAAAGATTGCAGGAAGCATAGAAGCTTTTGCGGAAATGATGAACGATCGTGCTCAGGAAATGGGTCTGTCAAAAACATATTTCGTAACTCCGTCGGGGCTTGAGGGCGAAGGTCACGGTTCGTCGGCTTATGATATGGCGATACTTGCCATGGAGGCGCTGAAAAACGAGACGTTCAGGGAAATATGTTCCAGCGAGACTATGAAGCTGGAATACGGAAATCCTCCCTATACGCGGTGGCTGAAAAATACCAATAAGCTGCTTACGCTTTACAGCGGTACGTACGGCGTAAAAACAGGATTTACCGACGAAGCCGGAAGATGTCTTGTTTCAGCTTGCAGCCGCGACGGGAAAAATTTGATCTGCGTTACTCTCAACGACCGAAACGACTGGAACGATCATATGGATCTTTACGATCGCTGTTTCGAGATGACTAAGCGCATTTCCCCTGAACTGCCGATCGAATTTACTGCCGATATTGCAGGCGCGAAATCGGAATTCCTTTCGGTCGGATACGAGCCTTTCGAACTGACGGTTTATGAGTGCGACGCAGATGATTTTGAATATAAACTGGCAATTCCGCCGTTCGTTTACGCTCCCGTCAGAGCCGGAGAGAAAGTGGGCGAATTGCTGATATGCCGAAATGACAGAGAATTGCGCCGCGTACCTTTATATGCGGCGGAGGACGCTGAATATTATAACAGCAGTCGAAAATAGGGAGATGATAATTTTTGGAAAAAATAAGGATACAGAAAATGATAGCAGACAGCGGATTCTGTTCGCGCAGAAAAGCTGAAGAACTTATTTCAAAGGGCAGAGTAAAGCTTAACGGTCATCCCGTAAAATTAGGGGATAAATGTGGATTCAGCGATCTCATAACCATAGACGGCGAGAGAATTTATATGCCCAAAAAGAAGAATTTTATATATATTATGATGAATAAGCCAAGAGGATATGTTACGACTGTTTCCGACGAACTTGACCGACGCTGCGTAATGGATCTGCTCGACGGCATTGACGAAAGAGTTTATCCTGTCGGCAGGCTCGACCGTAATTCAGAGGGTTTGTTGCTGTTTACTAACGACGGGGAATTCGCCAATAGTATTATGCATCCCAGCAGGCATATCACAAAAACGTACCGCGTGACTGTTCGTCCGGATATCAACGACGAGCAGCTTGTGCGGCTTTCGGAGGGCGTTGAGATCGACGGCAGAAAAACGCTTCCCGCAAACGTTGTTGTTAAAGAAAAACAGGCTGGCAGAGTCGTTCTGCTCATTACCATAAAAGAGGGCAGGAACAGGCAGATACGTAAAATGTGCGAGGCTGTAGGGCTTGAAGTTGCAAGGCTTCGCCGTATAAGCGTAGGACCGCTCAGACTTGGAATGCTAAAACCGGGTACATGGAGAGAGCTGACCGCCGATGAGCTGCGTTCTATGAGAACTGCAATAGGCAAGGTGAAGTAAGTGCTGGAAATTCAGGAAAAATTTAATACTACGGGATATGAGGAAATAGTTTCCGCCGCAAACGGCAGGAAACTTCATATTACAGAAGCGCTTGACAGCGGCAGGACAGCGGGCTTTATCGCTTACTCGTACGAGGACGCTCACACTGTGGTTTACGATTACAGCGATATGGGAGATCTTATGCTGTGCGACGGACTGGTGCGTTCGGTAATGTTCAAAAGCGTTCTTAAAGGAATAGAGACTATGGTTTTTGAAATTGCCGATAAGAGCAAATTTGCGAATCTGAAAAAGCTTCGTTTTCTGACGGACGACGGAAATGTATGCAAAGATCTGAACAGCTTTATGAATGCCTGCGAATCATGTAAAAATAATTCTAAGAATATTGATTAGTTAAAGAAAGGCGGGATTTGAATGCCAATAAAAATTTCTTCCGAGCTTCCGGCTTTCAAAACCCTCGGAGAAGAAAATATATTTGTGATGTCGGAAGATCGCGCCGAACATCAGGATATTCGTCCTTTAAAGGCGCTGATACTTAACATTATGCCAAAAAAAATTGAAACGGAATGTCAGCTTCTGAGACTGTTGAGCAATACTCCTTTACAGGTGGATATCGATCTTCTGCAAATGGCGTCGCACGTTTCGAAAAATACTTCGCGTCATCATTTGGAAGAATTCTACAAGACGTTTGATGAAATAAAAGACCGCCGTTATGACGGTATGATCGTTACGGGCGCTCCGGTGGAATTGCTCGATTATGAAAAAGTGGATTACTGGGACGAGATAACCGGAATTTTCGAATGGTCGAAAACTCATGTTTTTTCAACTCTTCATATATGCTGGGCAGCTCAGGCGGGCTTATACTATCATTTCGGCGTGCCGAAATATCCTCTCGAACAGAAAATGTTCGGAATTTTTCCGCATAAGGCGGAGGTGGAGAACAGTCTGCTGCTCAGAGGTTTTGACGATGTTTTTTATGTGCCGCACAGCCGCAATACGGAAGTTCGCCGCGAGGATATAGAAAAAGTCGAGCAGCTGGAAATATTGACAAGTTCTGAAATTTCGGGAGTTCATATAATTGCAAATAAAAACGGAAGGCAGTATTTTATTACGGGGCATTCCGAATATGACAGGGATACTATCGCGGCGGAATATTTTCGCGATAAGGCGAAGGGAATAGATATTCAGATGCCGTATAATTATTTTCCCGATGACGATCCCGAACGAATGCCGCATTTTTCTTGGCGATGCACCGCTAATCTGATGTTTTCCAACTGGCTGAATTACTGCGTTTATCAGCGTACGCCATATAATCTGGACGAGTTGGAGATTCGCAGCTGGACTTGGGAAACAAGCTATTAAAGGAGTAAAAAATGAACGATTTCAACGAACAAAATAACAGCTTCAACGCAAACGGCTGGGAAGGCTATATTCCCGATTCGTATAAGCCGACGCCGAAGCAGCAGAATAAAAAGCCTGTTTGGGCAGCGGTAACGTCATTCGTACTCAGTCTTGTAAGTTTTTGTATTGGATGCTGCTGCAATTGCAGTATCGTCATGGTGATATTGTCGATAATTTTCGGTATTATTTCTCTTGCAAACGGCTGGCGCGGTAAAGGCTTGGCAATTTCGGGTATAATTATTTCGGCTGTAACTCTTGTATTCTCGATAGCGAGCATCGTTCTTATGAACACGACGTTCAAGGATGCGCAGGAATATTACACCGAATTGCTTACGAATCCGCAGAAATATATCGACGAATATGAGGAAACGGGCAGACCGCCGGAAATTCTTGAAAAATACGGCAGCGAGGAATATGACGATTTCTGGAAAGCCATGGGATTTGAAGATTTTGAAGAATTCTATTCTGTTTTCATGGACAGTTTTATAGAGGGATATAACGGCGCTTCGGGTGGAAATTACGACCGAAGCAGCAGTTACGACTATTCTGATGATGACGGTCATGATTACGGCTACGATGATGAGTTCAGCAGGGATCCTGTAGAAATATGAATAAAAACAGCCTGAAATTTAAAATTTTCAGGCTGTTTTTCGTTTGCCTAATCAGAAAATACTTTTTCCATAAACGCTTCGGTAGAAGTAAGACCGCTGCGGTTATATCGACCAATACCGTAGAGACAGTCGGGATCGTGAGTGATTATATTCGGAAGTTCACGGCAGGTAAGCGTCATAAGAAATCCGTTTCCGCGAATAACGGGAACGCTTTCGCGGCTTACCCTTCCGAAAGGGTAAGTGAATATTATAGGCGCGGGAATATCGTTTTCACGAAATTTGTTCTGGAGCGTGAGAATATCGGCCGTCAGGGCGTCACGGTAGTATTCTTCGGTTTCGTCGTCGTTCATTCCGCAGCCTGTTCTGCTGCCGTGGAGAGAATGCATATCGTATGTATGATTGCCAAATTCTATCCGATCCGATTCATGCATAGTCTGAATATCTTCCCATGTAAGATACGAATAATCGGAATTATGCGGATCGTGGACGGCGTTATTGTCGGTATAACTTCCTACAATCGATACAACAGCCGTCATGTCATATTTTTCAAGAAGCGGCACAAGAAATGAGAGGTTATTGTAAAATCCGTCGTCAAGGGTTATCATTACGGGATTTTCGGGAAGCATACCCTGATTCTTTGTGAATGCTATAACTTCTTCCGCTTTAACGGAATTATAGCCATGATCTTTAAGCCAGCAGAGATCGCTTTCAAGCTGCTGAGGAGTTACCATGTAATCGGACGGAGTTTTTTCGCATATACTATGGTACATGATGACAGGCAGTTTTACCGAATCGTCCTGCGCACTTTCCGCCGATGAAAGAAATGCCCTGCCCACAAAGAAAGACATCGAGAGGAATGATATAACTATGGCGTCGAGAATCAGCAGATAAAAAAATCTTTTCAGATTGCAGCATTTATACATTTTGATCTACCTCCTTGCACAATATTATATTCGCCGAGGTTCGTCAAAATTCCTAATACACCTTCTCAAAAATTAAAACGCACTGTCTGATTTGCTTTTTTGCGCCATGCTTTGTCAATTTTCCTTGAGTCTGTTCGGCAAATTTGTATGCTGAACTTCGTCAAAAACACTTGATATATGACCGAAGGGAACGCCCGTGGTGCGACAGTATTCCTGCGTGTTTTTTCCTTGTCAGCATACAAATTATGCTCGAAAATACGCATACTTCACCTATGAACACAAGCTCTTAATTTTATTTTTATATGGATACGCTCTGATTTCGGGGAAGTCTAATCATATTTTCTTATTTTGTGAATATAATCAAAATAAAGGTTATACTAATGAGGTGAAAGAATGACAAGGTATAAACGCAGAAAAATTGCGGCGGCGGTAAAATGTATGCTGATTCTCCTTGCTCCGTTCGCTGCCGCAGAGGCTGTTAAGGGAGTCGAATTTTTGATATCGGCTGCCGAGAAAATGAACGGCATATCGGCGTCGTCGGATGCTGAAACAGATGGGACAAGTACGAAATACACGCTGTCGCGGGGAAACAGTACGGAAGAACTTCTTAATGGGGGAATAATATTATCGGAGGGTTACGGAGTTGAAGCTGAAACGGAATCAGAGCCAAGACTGCAAAGTCCACTTGATATGGTTTCTGATTCTCCCGGAGAAAAACCTTATCCTGCGGAAGATCAATGGGTCGAGGGCGGCGATATAGTTCGCACAACTTATGGCAAATACAGCGGAAATACTTTTTTTGATCTTGATAAATGCGGACAGGTGAATAACAAAACTGAAATTTCTAATGAAAAACTAAAGGAAGAAAGCCGTAAAATTGTAGATTTTACTATAGAAAATACAACTGAACCGCAAGTTCTGATCTATCATACTCATACGACAGAGAGTTTTGAGCCGTATGTCAGGGAGCATATGGACGCGGAATTCAATTATCGTACTACTGACGATACGAAAAATATGATAATGGTGGGTAACGCGATTCAGGCTGAATTGGAAGCGAACGGAATAGGCGTGATACACGTTACGGAAATACATGATTATCCGTCTTATAACGGTTCTTATGGGAGAAGCCGCGAAAGTATAGTGCCGATCCTTGAGCAGTATCCGAGCATTAAAGTCGCTCTCGATATTCATCGCGACGCAATTTCGGGCGAAGGTTTTGCCGCTCAGCCTTATGTGGAGATCGACGGTAAAGAAGCCGCGCAGATAATGATAATTTCAGGCTGCGACGACGGAACTCTTGATATGCCGAATTACATGATGAATTTTCGCTTTGCAAGTAAATTGCAGCAGCAGTTGGAGAGCGATAACGAAGGGCTGACTCGTCCCATACTTTTTGACTACCGACATTATAATCAGGATCTTACTACCGGAAGTCTTCTTATTGAAGTCGGTTCTCATGGAAATACGCTGGATCAGGTTCAGTATTCGGGGCAGCTTATAGGGCGTTCGCTCAGCACGCTGTTAAATGATATGAAGGAGCAAAAATGAAAAAGATGAAAAAAAAAGCGGCGGTCAGAATAACGATATTTTACATTATTCTGACTGTCGGTTTCTGGATGTTTTTATATTCATACACAAATTCATATAACAAGCTTACAGATGAAAAGATAGTGCCTGCAAGCCTTGAGGTATGTGTGGAATCTGCTGAATTAAAAATTCTCGATCACAGCTTTATTTTCAACATAGACGCCGCCATGCCTGACAGCAAAGTATATCTTCTTTTATATATTCTTACGCCTGATGAAGTTCGGGCGGAGATAATCGCTCTAAGAACTCATGATCGTCTTTCTTTCGTTGGAATGTAATTTGTTGTAAAAGCTGTTCAGTTCTCCGATATAAAAAAGTTCAGCTTCCGGAAAGCTTCGGAAATCATCTGGAGTATACAATGAGAAATGTTTTTCAAGGCTGATGCCTATTTTATCCAGAGTATATGCTACAAACTGGGAGCAGGTAAAACTGTTTTTGCGGTTGTATTCGATATTGAAGTAAAGCGGCAGGATACCGATGATATTATAAGAATAGACGTCTCTGTTATTTATGAAATGACGTATTATAGAGTAGTACTCTTCCTTTTGCCGTTCAGTTACAGCTATTTTGTATATTTCGCATGGAATGTTATCAAATAGACCGAGCGTACCTTTTCCGACGATCTCGCGATTGAAAGTCGCAGGCAGCGGGGTAAAGGTATACGTTCTGCAAAAACTGTACATATCCGAAAGATCGGCGCTGCCCGAAAGGGATACATGATTATATGGCTTTTTAGTAAAAAACTTAAAAAATTTTGCGGGCGCTGTTTGCGTTTGTGCAACTATAATAAAAATATGTTCCAACATCAGACCTCCTATGTATATTCGTACAATACGCAGTTTTGACATAAATAATTATATCATAAACGCTTGCAAATTTCAAGAGTTTTTGGTATAATGTATATGGTAATTATTATTTATGCTGATCTCAGTTCTTGTATGCAGGTCGATTTGAGATCAGTGTCAGGTATCATCGCAAAAAGTGCGGCAGATGTACTGCCTTTATGCGCCTGTAGCTCAGTGGATAGAGCAGTGGCCTCCGACGCCATGTGCGCTGGTTCGATTCCAGTCAGGCGTACCATGTTATTCAAAGCTCTGCTTTCAACAAGCAGACGGCTTACGGCAGTAAGCCGGATTCAGTCGGTTCTCAGACTGAATCTAAAGATGTTCGTCGCCTAAGAGGGTGCGGGTGTCCAGTGGACACCTCTGCGAAGCAGAAGCATTGGCAGGTGAGACGTGGACATCGTCTGCGGTTATATTTGCCTCTTTTGGAAATATCGCAATAGCGGCGAGTAAATTATAGAGCAGATTAATGTTGGTCATATTGAGGTTCTGAAAAGCTCTTTGCTCACAGCAGGGAGTTTTTGTTTTTTCAGCAGAGGCAAGTATTAGAGCATGTTAACATAAAAATACAATGCACGTCAGCTCTGCATACAGCGTTGTCAGCAAAATCAAAGATTTGGAACACTGCTTATTTTCGGCGAAATCATGTTCGAAAATTACGCAGATAAAAAATTTTTGATTTTGCTCATCTGCGTATGCTTTATTGCTCCAGCAATTAAGTCTTGAATAATTTATGCGAAGGACTGACTGTGAAAGACAAGGAAGAAAACCGCAGGCATACTGTCGCACCACGGGCGTTCCCTTCGGTCATATAGCACGGTTTTCTGACGCAGTATTTCGCTGTCAGGAGAAGCGGAAAATTCAAGAGTTAATTGGGGGAGCAATAGTACCACACATTTATTTTATGCGAGCACGCTCTAAGGCAACACCGCACAAAGCCGTTTAGCGTACTTTGTGCGGTGTTGCCTTAATAGCGAGGCGTTTAAAATTGATAGATAAAGAAACTTGTGAAATTATAATTGAAAAATATTATACGGATATTTATAAATTCTGCTATAACCGTCTGAATAATACTCAGGCGGCGGAAGAATGCACGCAGGACGTATTTCTTTTGCTGTTTCAAAAACGGGCAAAACTGGAGTTTTCCGAACACCTTCGTTCTTGGCTTTATGAAGCGGCAGTGAGAATTTGCAATAAATATGTAAGTAAAAATGGCAGGAGCGTAGAAAATATTGATAAATATTCCTATATGCTCCCTGATAAGCCGCCGGATAATTCGCTGTACAAAGAACTTTATGAAATTCTCAGCAGTGACGAAGCCGATCTTTTGATCGAATATGCCGGAGCGGATTACAAAGAGCGAAAGAAAATAGCAAAGAGAATGAATATTACATTGAAAGCTTTGTATGGGCGAGTGGATAGAATAAGAGAGAAGGTTATTGTGCATCTTGATGAGTAACAACGCGGTATCAAACTGAAAATTGTGAATTTATACAAAGTTGAAATTTTGAACGGGGAATTTCATATGATTTTAGGCATTAGTATATGGTGAAACAATTGGTACACGTTAAAACACTAATATGAATGGAGAGATCAATATGAATAATCTTAAAAGAGAACTTATATCTGACCTTTACAAGGAACTTGATCTGGAAATTAATAAGCCGAGAAAAGAGCGCGATATTGAAAGGATAACAAAACTTAACAACACGATCTTTGAGTTGAATTGTGCTGACGATGAAGAGATTCGTGAAAGTATTGAATCGTCAAAAAAAGAATTGCTTAGTAAAGTGTCCGAACATTCAAAAACAAATCACTCTAAAATATTCAAGCATATTTCGATCGCGGCAGCTTGCCTGCTTGTTGTTATGGGATTGAATACGGTGTCGCTGAAAACTTTCGGACAGAATATATTTTCAACTGCATATCAGCTGACTAAAGGCGGAATTACCATTAATGCCGTGCAAAGCGAAAGCAGCCAAAGTACAGGCGCATTGGAAAGCGATCCGTACGGCATGAAAGAAAAATGCGCCGAATATGGTTTCTTTCCCAATACTCCAGACTATATCCCGAATGGTTTTACGCTTGCTAATACATCGGAACACAGCGACGAGACATACGATTATCTGGCGTTTTATTATAAAAATGGAGATATAAAGCTGAATTTCAGCTTCACTCATTATAAGGGCGATTATGAGATCTCGCCGGTAGGTATTCCGACAGATTCGTATAATATCACGGAAGAGAGCTTAAATGGAAATACGGTTTATATTCTGAAAGAAGAAAGTCAGTTTACTGCATTTTATATAAATAAAAAGATAGAGTATAATATATTTGCGGAGGGATTGGATTATAACGAATGTCAGAAAATTTTAGAATCTTTATCTTAGTTTGCTGTTGACTTTTTCTGATCTGAGTGATAAAAAATAATTACGGCTTGTCTGAAAAAACCATACATTCGTTAAAACTCCCATAAATCACTGTCTGCGTCGTCTCAGGCGACAGCCTGCCTTCGTATCCTCTCCTAACATACAGTAATTTCTGTGCATTTTTCCGAATATAGCTATTTTTCAA
>CAJTLC010000023.1 GCA_910576995.1 uncultured Ruminococcus sp. | reverse complement strand
TGCCGCGATCGTAATTGAACTTCTTCGTTTCCCATTCAAGCGAGCTGCTGCCGTCCGCATAGCCTGTGCTGCGGTCGTAATCGGCAAGACCGTCCATGTCCATTTTGGGAATGAGGACTTCGTGAGTGTTATTGCCCTGGCGGACAGTCGAGGCGTCCGCTTCAAGATCGCCCGTGAGCGTATACTTCTTGTAAACCTCGTCGAGCAGGGCGATGTATTTGCTTATAAGCGTTAAATTATTAGCCATTATTTTTTCTCCTTACTTTAATCCCATAACTTTTCTGATGTAGTCGTCATCGGGTGTTTTTTCCGTACCTCCGGGAGCGCTTTCCACAAATTCGGGTTTTGACTTTGTATCGGAAAACGCGTCGGGATGCGATTCTTTGAAAGCGTTGATAACGTCGTCGCTGCCGATCAGCTTGCCGTTGTCGAATTTCAATTCTTTTTCGATAAGCTGATTTACGAGATAATCTTCGTAAATTGAGTCTTTAAGCTTCAGCTCCTTGACAAGACTGCCGACCTTTGTTTTATGCTCAAATGCGACTCTGTCTGCTTCGGACTGCTTGAATTTTGCTTCCCAGTCCGCAGCCGATTGCCTGATCGTGTCGATATCCATGCCTTTGAAGCTTTCGATCTGCGTATTTGCTTCCGAAAGCTGAGTTTTCAGCGTTTCCGCCGCGTCCTTTTCCGCCTTGATATCGCTTCCGTATTCGGCGACTATCTTATTGACAGTCTCCTCATCGGTAACGCCAAGGTTCTCTAAAAATTTCTTGTCGATCATGATTGTTTACCTCCTGCTTAAAAATGAGTATAAAAATAAGACCCTGCGGTCTTTTTTATCGTTGTTTGATTATAATAAAAACGCCCTTTTATGAGCGTTTAAATAAAATATTTTTCAATCGCGATCTCCGATTCAACAAAAACTGCGCCAATGTAATTGCTGTTGTGAACGGTAATTTTCTTTCCGTTCAAATCGTATATCTGAGTTGCAGAGCCGTCAACGTCTTCAAGCAGCTTTTCTTTTGCTATTGAGGGAATATGCTTTTCAATAGCGCGGCATTGCTTCTGAAATATATTGTTGTCAGCCTCGTTGCATATATTGTAATGATACATATTATTCCTCCAGTCCCAGCGATTTGTTAACCGATTTTCTGGTTTTTGTTGCTGTATTAAGAATATCTTCTACCGCCTGTTCTCTTGTAAGATTCTTTCGATCCATTTTATTCGCAAGCAATTCTTCGAAACTTTTATTTGGGTCTGTAATATCAAGCTGTCGTCGTGCGTCTTGATCAGCCATTAAATTTCGCGCTTGTGTTCTGAATTGATTTCGAAGTTCACAAGCTTGGCGAGCCTGCTGTTCAAGCGGCAACGATCTGTCGATATAATCGGGAATGGTTTTATCATGAGCCAAATACCATTTTCGTACCTCAACATTTGATAATTGCCCCTTTAAGTGCATTATATCATCGTAACTCTTATTTGTCAAGTCTTTTTTCTCCGCCCAAACAGCCTTCTGCGCCTGACTTCTGCCGAAGCCGAGAACCTGAGTTCGAGCGTTATCGGGAAGCTGACCTGTCTGATCGAGGAAATCTTTAAGCTGACGTTCCTTTTCTTTAAGTTTGAGGGCGGCTTTGTTGAAATCCTCTGCAAACTGCTGCCGGAGCTGTTCGTCGGGAGCGTTGGCACGTCCTGAATCGTAAGCGGCAGCCTCGCGTTTCAAACCGCGTATATCGCGTTCGAATTTACGCTGAATCTGCGTTATTTCGTAATCGGAATATTTTTTGCCGTTGTATTCCGTATTTTTCTCATTAAGCTTTTTCAGATCGTCGTCGGAATATGCGCGTGAACTTATGCCCTCGAAAAACGGATACCAGTCGTGCTGACAGTTCACGCCGCCGAAGCCGTCTACCGTGCCGTAGCCTATATCGTTAAGCGATAAATAGCCTTTTCTGCCCGATAAGCTTACAAGCTGCCCCTGCCACTCCGCATGAGTGGGACGCGCTCCGAAATGAGCCGTTATCTCCATTATATCGCAGTCCATATCGATCGCGTTCATCATCGAAAGCTGACGGCAGGTCTGCCCGACTCCCGTGAGAACGGAACGTCTGACCGCAACGTCAACTCTGTCGCGATGTCCCGACGGATAAAGCACCCAAGTTCCGTCCTGCGCAGCCGCTTTGACGGCATTTCTGATAGCCGTATTGTAGTCGAACGCTCCGCTTACCACCCGCATATATGCGTTGTTGCAGGCAGTCATATAAGCTTGCTGAGCCGTATTTGCGGTCGTCAGCGTGAGATTACCGAGATCCCCCGAACACTTTTTATAACCCGCGTCAAGGACCTGCATAGCCGCAGGGGAGAGCTTTATTATTCCCGAAAGACCCGCTTCGCGGTATCGCACATTATCGTTTCTGACCGATTCGACAGCCGCGTCCTCGAACAGCGTCCTTATGTGATTCTGCGATGCGTCGGTACGGCTTGCGATCTCCGCAATGATATCGTCGTAAAGCATTCCCGATTCCTGCAGCTGCTTCGCCTGCCATTTTGCAGTCTCCGTCATATTGCCGTTCTTCACCAGTCTGCGCGTGATATCGCTGATTATCGCGTTGTCGAGATCGGCATACAGCGTTATAAGCTGATCGCATAAATGCTCATATTCTGTTGGCGGTAGCATTAAACAACTCCGTTTCTACAGGCATATACTCGTTAAGAGCCGTTTCCTCGTCAATATTGAAATACCAGGCAAGCAGCTTTTCGGGCTTTAATTTGCCTGCTGTTACAAGCTGCAAACGCCGCTGAAACTCCTTGTCGACGTCTTCAAGAACGCTGTCGCCCCATGTGCATGACAGCGAATAATCCCCGAAAGGCGCGAGTTCGTACAGCGTTGTGTAAACGTCCATAGCGTATACAAGCTGTTCTATCGCCGATTCGAGACTTCTTTGAATTTTCCCGATCTGTACGTAGCTTCGCTGTCTGCTCGCGAGAATTTCAGTCGAGGTTTTTTCGACTTCGGAGGGTTCGGAGAGGGTAGCATAGGCAAGTCCCACATTAAATTCAATCCGCTGTAAAATGTGATTAAGACCGCTGAAAAGCGACTGATCGCGGATAGCAGGTGAGAACGCCTGAATATTATCGGAAAGTTTCCTATCGCCCGTATCATGTCTGCGAAACAACCTCTTTTTCCCAACGGGGAGTTCGCGAAAACGTCCTGTTTTCTTGTCTTTTTTTAGCATATCTTCGGCGGCGTCTATTGCAAGTTCCGAGCCTTTGAATTCCCAGTTTATCCTTGCCCATTGCTCGTTGGCTTCTTTGATAAGTTCCGTGGCATGAGCATAAACGGAAACGCCGAGGTGGGAATCGAGATCAACCGTATTTGTTGTCGGAACTCTGAAAACGGCAAAAAGCGGGCGTTCGATATTCGCAATGGTCTGAATGGGTTTCAGATTCTCCCAGCCGGGAACGGATGCGAGTTCCGTTTCTCTGCCGAGAGCGCCGTCGGAATACGATATATACGCCTTATTTTCTACCGTATACAACTTATTGTCAGAATTCCATGTATGCGTTTCAAGCCGCGTATAATAACGCTTGCCGATAGTTTTTCGAGCCATGAACACCGCTGCCGTAGCTTCTCCCGAATCGTCAAACGCCGTAGGGATATAACGGTCTGCTCTTACCATGTCAACAAGTATTCTGCCGCCCGATACATAGGGCTTGAACGCCATACTTCCGAGTGCGAGCGCGACTTCCGCTCTGAATACGATAAAGCAGTTAAAGAATTTGCGGAACTGTTTATTCAGAAAATCCGCACGTTCGCCGCCTTCTATGACGATCTCGGATTCGGCAGTCACAAGGCGTGTAAACTCCGAAGAAATCGCGGCGGGAAGATCAAGACTTCGGTTGTTTTCGGAGCTGCTTTCGTGATGCCGATACATATCGAGCCATACGTCTATCGCCGTCTGCATCCGAGACGAAACGGGCTTCTCCGCCGTTTCTTTGCGGCTGAAGAGGCTTGCTATAAACTGAAATATATTAATGCTATCCCTCCTCTCTTACATCTTTTAGAGTGCGCTTCATGGCATATTTGACAAAGTAGCGGATATCGTCCATCGCATGATCGTTCTCCTTGATAACGACGTCGTTCGGCTTTTGTACATCCCAGCGATACAGTCCGAATTCGCGTATCGTATCGGAACATCCCTCTGAAAAATGCAGATATCCAAGTTTCAGAAGCGTTTGCGTATCGCGAATACCGTCAAGCACGCTGTTGTCGGCTTTGCGTATTTTGAACGTGCCGTGACGGCGTATGCACTCGATGAAACTCGCCGCCGACGGGTCGACAATAACGCAGTCGATATAATCGATAAGCTCGCCCGCAAGCCGTTCGAGTTCTGCATAATGTTCTTCATCGGTGCGCTGTGCGCCCTCGCGCCTGCTGTCGTAATAACTCTCTTTTATGCGCCATGCATGACCGTTGATATCAACATACCAAAGCCCCATGGAAGTCGGATTTTTAGTACCATAGTCGATGCTGATGTAGAGATCGCCTGCGAACTTGTCAATATTCAGCTCGTCGATGTTGAAAATATGCGCGTCTTTATCGAACATGGTATAGACAAGCCCCTCCGCAACTACCCATAAGCCGAGTACGTAACGCTGATAAAATATGCCCGAATAAAGCGATTCGGTGCGTTTTATCTTTTCGGGAGTCATCATCGGGTTATCGTTCATCGAGAAATGGATTCGCCGAGCGTTTTTCTCGTCTGCTTTTAATATCCATTCAGTATAGAACCAGTGGGCAGGGGAGTCGGGATTGCAGGAGAACCAAAGTTTTGCTCCGCCGACCGACAGAGTTCTTGCAATAGCCTGATTGACGAAACTTTCGGGCATAAGAGCAACTTCGTCAAAAAATACTCCCGCCAGCGTGATTCCCTGCACAAGCTTGTACGAGGCTTCGTCCTTGCCGCCGAATACATAGAAATAATTCTCCCTGCCGTTTCCGCTGACAGTCAGC
The DNA here is from genome assembly GCA_910576995.1 of uncultured Ruminococcus sp. Lineage (GTDB taxonomy): Bacteria > Bacillota > Clostridia > Oscillospirales > Ruminococcaceae > Ruminococcus. Next base: position 34,653 of record CAJTLC010000023.1, on the reverse strand, counting down.
ATATGATGTCCGCCTATATATTTCAATTTGAAATAATATGTTATATCGGTCATCTGCATCAAAGGAGCAATAATATTTCTCTCAACCGCCTGAACCGTATTGCCGCAAATTCCGAAATTTTCGCCGCTGAAAGATTTCATTGCCCAGAGAATAAAGCTGCACGACATAGCCGCCGTTTTGCCCGATCTGACAGAACCGTCGCAGATAAGCGCATAACTGTCGGGGCGGTAACACCAGCGAAAAACTGTTTTTTGCTTCGGGGATAATTTTCTGAATGTCATTCGCTTTCACCGTCCTCGGCTTCAAGTGCGGAAAGAAGCGCAGGAAGTTCATTTTCTCCGGCAGCAGTGTTTTTCATGCTTTCTTCTTTCAGTTTGAGTTCTCGCTTTTTCAGGGCGATCTCCATTTGCTTCGGCGATTCTCCGGCAAGTTCAAGGAGCAGTTCAAGAGCTTTAAAATTGCCGTCAAGAGTTTTTTCTGTGAGCATATCCGTTATTTCATCGAACAGTTCCGGAGAATTTCGCAGCCGTTTTTTTACTGCGCTCCGAAAACTTCTCGAAACTCCCGAAGCCCTACCGCCTTTACGACCGTTTTCGACCGCTTCACGACCGCTTCGGAACTGCGTATCAGGATTCCCTCTTTTTAAGTTTTCATTATTCAACTTCACCACCTCGCCACAAACAGCAGCGCCGCTCTAAGAAAGAACGGCGCGCTGCAAAGGAGTATTCAAAATTAATCTGTATGTCAGTTTTTCATAATATCATTATAGCACATATCATGCGGCAAAACAAGGCAAAAGCAGGCAAAGTTTTTCGATCGCTTTTTTCTGTTTAACCCTGATAGTACGCGGACTGTAATGCATAATCTCCGCCGTTTCCTCGACAGTATGAAAAAGTATGTAGCGATGAATCAGAACGGTTTCAAGATCGTCGTCGTCAAGAAGTGCGATAGCGTTTGAAACTTCGTCCGCCGTGCCGATCAGTTCATATATCTGACGCTGTAGTTTTCGCTCCATATCCGCAAGCTTGATAAGAGCGTTCTCCGTGCCGTTCTGTGAGACTGTAGACTTGCCCTTGTCATTACATTCATAACAAACTGAAAGCCCTTGCGCGCGCTCTCTGCACTGCTGTACAAGCATCTCAACAGCCTTTACTTTTTTGTCGGCATAAAACGCCCGGTTCAGCCATGCTTTTATTTCATTTTCCGTCATGTTTTACCTCCACAAAATAAACGTTCCTGTTAAGCCCTCTCTGCCTGATAAACGTTAGCGCTTCGAAATGCGTTCTGAATTCCATAATTCTGAAAAGCGATTTATGTATGTACGTTCCCGTTATTCCATTGCGAATCACAAAGCGTGTGTCATGACGACCACCAAGGGTGTTCCAACTATTCATTTTTAATCTCCCCCGTCCATTTTCGCGCCGCAGTTGGGGCAGTAATGATAACTCGGTATTTCATCACCTCTTACACTTGACCTCCATCCACATTCTGAACATTCTGCACAATTTGGAAGATATATGTCGTTATACAGCCAATCCCCATGCCTCACAGGCTCGGCTTCGATTGTCGGGGCGTTGATGACACATACAACAGCGTATTTTAATGCAGCATATGCGTATGAGTTAACTCCTTCTTTGTACTCCGCCATTGTACGCAGTTCAATCAACTCCTGTTTCAACTTGTCCGCATCAATCAGTCTCATTTTCAGTCCTCCTGTTCGTCTATCGTTATAGTGACAATAATTTTCTTTCCACCCGTCATATCAGCACTAATTGTTGCATCTTCTCCGATCTCGTCACCATAATGTGATTCGTAGATTGCTCTTGCGGCATTGATAAAACCTTTTACAAACTCCATATTGTTCATTTTTCAGTCCTCCTCAAAATTATTTCGTAAATAACCTCTTCATGGTACTTTCCTTGCCTGTCCTTTACTGCATCAGTCAAAACAAGTTTCTTTCCATTGAACTTCTTGCAGAATTTATCGTAGTGCTTCTCGACAGGATTGCCGCCTATCATTCGCCACTCGATACGGTGCATACGGTAGTCGTTAATAATCTTTTTCATCTCCCGATACACGTCAATTCCGATAGTTCTGTTTCCTCTGTCAAAGGAAAACAATCCGAATCGGCTTGCACATGAAGTATACCAGTCGATGCAGTATGTGAAATACCCTATCAGCTTACCATCCTTGACAATGGCGTACTGAAAGTTGTAGCCGTCATTGTTTTCTAAAATTTCCGGCAACTCGTTTCCCAGATAGCCGGTGTAATAGATCATGTCGTTGCTGTATGAGTACTCTTGAAATTTCTTGTGTATTTCGTTTTTGTAAAGTATTGCTGGTTCAAGCATATTAGTCAGTCCTCCAATCTAATTTTTGTCCGCATTTACGGCAGTAGTTGTCATGATAATCGTAGTCAACCTCGTATTCATTACGGCAGTTAGGGCAATAAGCTGTGTCGTATATCAGCTCTCCGTTATCATCGTAGCCGTCAGCTTCGTATTCGACAGGCAATTCGCCGTTGTCAACGCGTTTCCCTCTGAATAAAATCTCACGGTTCATTTTTTAAATTCCTCCATAAATTTACATTTCTGCCTGATCAAAAACTCCTTATCGCCGGTCATTAGCCCTATACACTCACAGGCTTTAAGAGCGATTTCGGCAGTATCATGGGATTTTTCGATATCGGAGAGGAGCGTGCCGGCTTTGCGGATATTCTCCTGATAAGCTTTGTAAACCTCGATATATCGTTGATTTTCGGATTTGATACGTGCATAGGTTTGCAGGATAATTTTTTTCTCGATCTTAGCCTGATCGCGCTGAACTTCATGAAGATTGAGTCTGCTGTAAAGATTTGCGAAAGCTTGAAAGAGGGATACATCACAGAAGTCGGAATATTGGGGCATAGGGCGATTTTTGTTAGCGAGGATCTCGATATCTTTCGGAGTCATTTTGCACCTCCGACGAGTTTTACAGCATCGTCGACACTGCGGACTATTCCCGATATACAGCCATATTTCTCACGCATCACAGCCAAAAAGTTGAGTTGATCGGAACTTGCCTTGCCCTTTTCGGATTTTACCTCGATGAAGCAGATTTTACCATTCCTGACTGCGATAAGATCGCTGAATCCTTTCGGCACGCCGACGTCGAACCAGCGACCGTCTGCGAGCTTGAATTTCCCTGAATTTATGCGAAAAACCGCGAATCCGAGTTCTGAAAGTTTCAGGCGGACGGCGTTTTGGATATCATGTTCGGTCATAATTATCACACTCCTATAATTTTTCTCATGTAACTATACTTAGACGGCACGGGAATATTTCGGGCGACGGCTGCTCGAATGCACCAAGCGAACTTGTACTTATGTGCTTTCTGAAATTCGACGATCTCTTCCCAAGTGTCGAGGATTGCGTCGCTGAGCTTAGTATTTTGTAAATCATTTTTCCTTTTGATCTCGACAAGATCGACCTCGACCGTAGTTTTATTTTCGTGACGAATCTCACGGACGGCTTCGGTTTGGCAGTAGGGACACTTTTTCAGCGCGGGAGGATAGACAGCATAGCAGTTCGGACACTCCCTGATTTTTACAATATTTTCCTGTTTATTTGTAGGTTCTAAGGTCCATTTTCTATCATCATCCGGCAGACCGTGAAGATAACAGTTGCCTACATGGTCAATGATTATCGCCGTTTTATCGGGCATATAACGCATACTCCTCATTGACTGCTGAATATATAACGTCAGGCTTTGAGTAGGTCTGAGAAGCACGACACATTCGCAGTCGGGAACGTCCAGCCCCTCGCCGAAGAGATTACAGTTGCAGAGAATTTTCACATCGCCGCTTCGGAAACGCTCCATAGCCGCCTTACGCTCGATTTTAGGCGTTTTCCCGTCGAGACTGACACTTGTATACCCTGCGTTTGAGAACTCCTCTGCGGTCATTTTAGAGGCTTCCACGCTTGCACAATAGACGATGGTTTTCTTGTTTTTGGCGAGTTTCTCCCACTGCGCGACCGTTTCGCCGTAGATGAACTTGTTCTGCATAAGACAGGCGAGCTCGTCCGCTTTGAATTCGCCTGCTTTCGTGTGCAAATGCGAGGTATCGGCAAGTTTTACGCTGTAGTATTTATATGGTGATAGATATTGATTTTTTATAAGCCATTTGGTTGAAACGGAAGTGATCAGATCGTCGTAAACATCGCCCAGACCGCCGCTGTTCAGGCGAATCGGGGTTGCGGTAAAGCCGAGTTTCAGGGCGTTCGGGAAGTGATCGTAAATCCTGCGGTATGTATTCGCCGTGCTGTGATGCGCTTCATCGGTAATAATCAGCGCAGGTTCGGGGATTTTCGCGATATTTCGGCTGACGGTCTGAATCATACTCACGGAGCATAAATTCATATCGACGCCTTGACTTATGAATGTATTTTTAATTTGTTGACATAATTCCCTGCGATGCACCAGAAACAAAACTCTGTTGCCCTTTAGAAGTCGCAGAGCGCGCTATATCGGCTTGAATCACTGATTTACCGCCTCCGCATCCCAGAACGGCAAGCACCGATCTATGACCTGTTTTTACAGATCGCCTGATATTATTAATTAATTCAACTTGATATTCGCGTAATTTTATTTTTCTCACTCCTTTGTGTGGCGTGTGTGACGTACTGTGGCAAACAAGTTCCACAAGATTTTTGGCTATATACTGACGTTTAACGTGCGTTGTGGCACTGTGGCACTATTTTACGCATTGCCTTATAGGGAAATTTTTTATTCATATTGTTTTGTTTATTAACTTTATACTCATTTTAATACACATACATATATAGTATATCTCGGAGAAAATGTGCCACAGTGCCACATTTTTAAAAAAACTGCGAAATATAGGGATTTTTCGACTTTAAAAAAAGCCACATTTATGCCACGTCAGTGTCACACGGCTGCCACATTTAAAGAAGTTCTTCATATTCATCACCCTCATTTCTTCCACTCGGCAGCTTCATAACCACGCATTCAGTATTCACGCCATTAAGACGTTTACCCCTTGTAAAGCGTTTTCCTCTTGTTTGGATAAGATTCTCATGCTTTAGCCACGCCAGAAGAGCCTTGTCATCATATCCGGCTTCGGAAGATGCCTTTCGGAAAATAGCGCGATTTATATATGCCCAATCGTTTTCTATAATACCGTAAATATCGGTATTTTCATTAAGCGCCTTGAATTTGTTCGCGTTAAGAGCGACCCAGTCGCACATATGGGAGTAGCCTCGCTCGCCTAAAGAAACGGAAGCCTTGGTTTTAAGAAATTCCGCAATCTCTTTAGCTTCAAGATGCTTTCCTGTTTTGAGAATAAATTTATCCGCAAGCTCATCTGCTGTAAGTATCATTGCCGCTGCCATGGACTGCTTGTCGGTAACATCAAATTCCTGCAATTTGGAATAATATCCGTCATAGATTTTGTAAAGCGAATCATCGTCCAAATCTTCTAAGGCTTCAACAAACATCTTTCCTGCAAATCCGTAGTCTTTTTTAAGCCGTCTTGCCATTGATTTACCGTCTTTTATCACGTATCTGCCTACTGAGCAGTCGATCTCGATAACACGGTTGACTGCGCCCTCTCCTGCACCGTTGTTGACTATTCCGGTTTCACCTGTGCTAAGTATACAGAGCGACCATGTAGGAGTTTTTTCTATACCTCCGGTTTTCGTTCCTCTGGTACGTCCGACACCCTGAGCAAGCTTGTAAACGCTGAATTTTAAGTTTCCGTGGCTGTCTCTCGGGATAAGCTGAGTTTCGTCGATACACATAGGAATGTTGTTCAAAAACGCTGCTGTTTTTTCACTTCCCACCTCTGTTGAGTTAAATGTCTGTATGTATTTTCCGATCTCAGGATCACCCCAGACGGATGCAGCATTCATCAGAGCAACGGATTTGCCCGTTTCAGAGCCTCCCCAAAGATGTACAAAAAACGGAAGTCCGCCGATTCTTCGTATAAGCACGCTTGCAAATGAAGCCGCAAGCATTATATGCGCCGTAAGACTGTCGTTTCTGCATTCTATCGCTGTTTCAAGCCATTTGTCAAAGCTGCCGTGTTCCGTGATCGCGCTGTACATCGTGTGATAATTTGCGCCGCCGTCAAAAACGATATTATCTACATAGGGCGAAAATCTGCCGTCACCTATATACCCAAGCCGTGCAACACTCTCGGTTTCAGGGATAATATCAGGATTTAGCGTTTCGATGTCGCAAAGATATTCCGACAGAAGCTTAGCCGATTTTGATGTTACCGAAACGCCCAGCCCCGAAAACTGTATGATTTTCGAACTGTCGAACAGATCGCGCTTGCTTGCAATGAAATCTCTCCAGTATCGTCCCTTATAGAACGCTACCCTTAATTTTTCTTCTCTGGTATCAATGTTCACGAACCTCTCCACAGGCATTATCGGGTGCAGGCAGGCGTATTCAACTCTCTCTTTCATAATTTTTGAAACGCCGCTGCTGTCGCAGTGCCATTCACCGCATTCAAGCTCTATAGGCTGCTGAGGAAAATCAGACGGATTGATCATTGCTGTGCTGCTTTCATTGCCTTTACGCATAGACTGTTCAAAAGCCTTGTATGTAGCCTTGAATCCCTTGTATCCGCATTTGAAAGCTTCAATGGCAAGGCGATCAAGGGTACGCTGTTTCAGGAATGCCGTTGGCTGAAAGAATACCTCTCTGTATGGCTCTTCGCTGCTGCCGAAATCCTCGGTATTGTATTTGAACCGCCATTCGCATCCGTTCATCTCCTTTGGGTCGATGTTTTCTTTAGCAGCAATCAGACAGCGGTCGAACAGAGATTTCATGCCCGCTTTTATCGCCGTATTACGCAAAAGAGTGAGATTCGCCGTAAGCTGCTCCTGAGTTTCGCTGAAATACGCCGTGTTTTCGAGGATATCGATAAGAGCCGACGCAACGGCTTTTCCGTCTTTTTCTTTTGCAGCAAGACTGTTTTCGGCTTGCTGTTTTGTTAATTCAAAAATAATTAACACCACCTTTCACTATACGGCTAAATACAGCCTTATTTCAATGAATACCCGTTGAATATTGATGAAAGTTCACAAAAAGTTTACAATATTTTTAGCTATCATTTGTTACCTTTATGTTACCTATTTATATTTTTTACGCACATCATGTGCAATTTATACAAACAAAAAAATCCCCTGAACCGAGATTCAGAGGATTTTTATTATACAAGATTTACTTCATAGCCTCTTCAACAGCAACTGCGCAAGCAACTGTAGCGCCGACCATGGGATTGTTGCCCATGCCGATAAGACCCATCATTTCAACATGAGCGGGAACGGAAGAAGAACCTGCAAACTGAGCGTCAGAGTGCATACGTCCCATAGTATCAGTCATACCGTAGGAAGCAGGACCCGCCGCCATATTATCAGGGTGGAGAGTGCGTCCCGTACCGCCGCCTGAAGCAACTGAGAAGTACTTCTTACCAGCGTCAGTACGTTCCTTCTTGTAAGTACCTGCAACAGGGTGCTGGAAACGAGTAGGATTAGTTGAGTTACCTGTGATCGAAACGTCGACATTTTCTTTCCACATGATAGCAACGCCTTCTGTTACATCATTTGCGCCGTAGCAGTTTACCTTAGCGCGGAGACCGTCTGAATAGGGCTTGCGGAATACTTCCTTGACTTCGCCTGTGTGGTAATCCATTTCAGTTTCAACATATGTAAATCCGTTAATACGAGCGATTATCTGAGCGGCGTCTTTACCAAGACCGTTAAGGATAACGCGGAGAGGCTTTTGACGAACCTTGTTAGCTTTTTCAGCAATACCGATAGCGCCTTCAGCCGCTGCGAAAGATTCATGACCTGCTAAGAATGCGAAACATTCAGTTTCTTCTTCGAGGAGCATCTTACCGAGATTTCCGTGACCGAGACCAACCTTACGCTGATCTGCAACGGAACCGGGAATGCAGAAAGCCTGAAGACCCTCGCCAATAGCGGCGGCAGCGTCAGCAGCTCTTGTACAGCCCTTCTTGATAGCGATAGCGCAGCCTACAGTGTAAGCCCACTTAGCGTTTTCAAAGCAGATAGGCTGAATTCCCTCAACGAGTTTATAGATATCAAGACCTTTTTCCTTGCAGATATCGGCGCATTCTTCAATAGTATTAATGCCGTAAGCCTTGATAACGTCAAGGATCTGCTTTTCGCGTCTCTCATATGATTCAAATAAAGCCATTTTAAGTGTCCTCCTTATTCTTTTCTGGGATCAACGATCTTAACTGCGTCGTCAACTCTGCCATATTGACCCTGAGCTTTTTCGAAAGCAGTATTTGCGTCGTCGCCCGCCTTGATGAAGTCCATCATCTTGCCGAAGTTTACGAACTTATAGCCGATGATCTCATTTTCTTCGTTAAGCGCAAGACCCGTAACATAACCGTCGGTCATTTCGAGGTAACGAGGACCTTTAGCAAGAGTGCCGTACATTGTGCCGACCTGTGAACGGAGTCCCTTACCGAGATCTTCGAGACCTGCGCCAACAACGAGACCGCCCTCTGAAAAAGCGGACTGAGAACGTCCGTAAACGATCTGGAGGAAAAGTTCTCTCATAGCTGTATTGATAGCGTCGCAAACGAGGTCGGTATTAAGAGCCTCGAGGATAGTTCTGCCGGGGAGGATCTCAGACGCCATAGCAGCGGAGTGAGTCATGCCTGAGCAGCCGATAGTCTCAACGAGAGCTTCCTGAATAACGCCCTCCTTAACATTGAGAGTAAGTTTGCAAGTACCCTGCTGGGGAGCGCACCAGCCGATACCGTGTGTGAAACCGGAAATATCCTTTATCTCCTTAGCTTTTACCCATTTTGCTTCCTCAGGAATCGGAGCTGCACCGTGAGCGACGCCCTGTGCGATCGGGCACATTGTTTCAACTTCATGAGAATAAATCATTATTAATACTCCTTTCAGATATTAGGACAGACGAGCCGTCCCACATACAATAATATTATACAACATTTCGACTTTTTAATCAAGTGATTTTGACAAAAGAATATCATTTATAAGTTATGATGTGCTAACATATTTGGCGTTCATAAATTTCGATTCAATTTTTATTACCTTTTTCGTGCGATATTCCATTATTTTTATCGCTAAAAAGTTTAAGTTTTCTGAACGAATGCTCAAGTCGTCTTCCATTAAATCCTTTTTTCTCTGAAATTTCCTTATATTTAGCGGAAAGTTCTTCCAAACGCTTTTTACGCTGGGCATTTTTTTCATTCAATTCCTCGCTTTTGCTGCGGATCGTTTCAACTCCGCTGAAAAGTTTTTCGCCCGTTTTGTCGGAGATTTTACGCATTTCGGCAGAAATCCCCTCAAGAATACGCATTTTCTTCTTGATGTTCAGTATTGCCGAGACGGTAATTATGAAATCGCTTGCAAATCCGACGCAGATCGTGCTTATAGTTATAACGCCGATAGTGTGGGGAATCCAGTTTACGAACTTCTCTATCATAGGGTGTATTATCCTTACTGCTATAAGGCAGGCAACGCCCCATAAAAGCGAGAATTTTAGGCATATATAACCGCCTATGTTGAATTTTTCCTCGGAATAATCCCACCAATGCTGATGAAAAATCTTTTCAAGCACAAAGCCTGTCAGAAGTTCAAGAGCAGAAGTGAGAAGAATTGAACCGACATATAAAATGAAAACATTTTCGCTGATCGGTAAAAGAGAAGAGATGACGATCACAGCTCCGAACCCGTAGATAGGGCAGTACGGACCGTTGAGAAAACCTCGGTTGATAAATTTTCCATGCTCGACCGCCTGATAAACGACTTCGAGACACCAACCGAAAAACGAATATATAACAAAAAAACTTAAAGTCTGATAGACGCTGAAAATATGTATCACCTCTAAAATCCAAGTTCTTCGCCTACGAGGATAACTTTTATTCTGCCCTTATGTCTTTGCTGAGCCGAAATGAGGTAGTTGCAGCAAATTCTGCCGTCGCCTCCGCAGCCGTCATAAATCTGTCTGCCGTCTTTTTTCAGCGAAATGCATTCTCCGGTTTCGGCGCAGGGGGTATGGCAGTCAAGACGCACGCAGTTGGGCGGAGCAGCTTCTTGTTTTACGCGGATTTCAGCTTCTTCGAGATCACGGACGATCTTATTATAACCCGCAATAATGATCACGGATTTCGGACCGTAAGCTATTGCAGCTATTCTGTTGCTGTTGCCATCAACGTTATAAAGTACGCCGTCCTCGGTTATCGCGTTGGAACTTGAAATATAAACGTCGGCGAAAAATGCTTTTCTGTAAAGATCGGCAACTTCTTCGGGCGCACATTTCGAACGGTCGAGATACCGGTAAGCAGGGGAGGAAATCAGTTCATTCAGACCGCATTCAGTCATTGAAACCGTACCGCCGTGAGTTATGACGTCGCCGTCGTTCAGCAATTCCTTAACAATATCCGCGACGTCCTCTTTTTGGGGAGCGTAGTAAAATTCCATATTGTTTTTTCTGAGATTTTCGCCTGTCTTTTGGATTCTTTTCTCGATAATTATTTTTTTGTTTTCGTTCATAGTCTTTCTCCTTTATAAAAATATGCAGAGTTTTAAAAACTCTGCATATTCATGTTTTGATCAGTCGTTATCAGGCTCAAGAACGGCATAATTTCCGTCATCGCGCTTGTAAACGACATTGATATTTCCTGTCTGCGCATTCATGAACATGAAGAATGTATGACCAAGCATATTCATCTGGAGAATAGCCTCTTCAACGTCCATGGGACGAAGCTTGAACTTCTTCTCTTTGATAACGTTGTAGTCGGAAACTTCCTCAACAGGCTCTGCAAAAGCCTCTTTGAACGCGGAATCTTTCAGTTTTTTCTCAACTTTTGTCTTATTCTTGCGAATCTGCCTGATAATCTTATCAATAGCGTCGTCAAGAGCGTCGTTTTTATCGGCAGCCGTACGCTCGGAGCGGAAAATAATGCTGTTATATTTAACTGTAAGCTCAAGAATTATTTTATCCCTGAGTTCGGACATAACGATTTTAGCTTCGGCTTCATCACCGAAAAACTTGCTGAGTTTTGCGCTGATCTTTGATTCAGCGTATTCGCTGAAATTCTGCGGAACCTGCATTTTCTTAGCTGTAATGGTTGTTTTCATGGATTGACGTCCTCCTTGTAAACTTCCGTTTGGAAGATTAATAAGCGGCATTGTCAAATAGACCGTGCTGCTTTTATGAGCATATTATAACATATTTCGTTGAATTTTACAATAGGTTATTGTTATTTTTGTTGAATATGTAGAATTATCCAATCTATATTTGTTAAATACTTACAAATCAATCGCATATGTGATCAAGCATCGTATTTAGAATTCCTTCCGCAGTAACGGGCGTATTCCACTTGTTTTCAAGGAGAACGCAGAATGCTATCGGATTTGACGGTTCGTCCACAAATCCCACAAGCAGCGCGTTTTCCTCGTCGCCGTTCTTGACCTGCGCCGTACCGCTTTTAATTCCCACACTATGATTTGGGATAGAGCCGGCGTAGTGATTCGCACCGTTCGTAACCAGTATCTGCTTCATTGTTGAAGCCGTATCTTCGCTGAAGATCTTCTCGCTGTATTTCGTTCCCATAACCTCTGTATTTTCGCCGTAAACGTCGGTAACGCGGTCTATAAGATGCGGCATAGTCATTTTCCCGCTGCCGCTTGCGACAGCGCTTTGCCACATCATAAGCTGGATAGGACTTGCCAGAGTTGCTCCCTGACCGATGCAGCCCCATTGCGTGTTGAATTCCGTTGAATCGGTAAGTTTTGTAGACGCCTTTTCGCATTGTATGCCGTCTATATCAAAATATTCAGGCTTGTCGTCATTTACCGCATAGCCAAGCTTTCTGTACTTCGATATAATTTTGTCCAGCGGCATATCGCTGTCCTCGATAAGCTGCGCAAAGAACGGATTACAGCTGTTTTCGACCGCTTGCTGAATATTCTGCGTTCCGTGTCCCGAACTGTTGTGGCAGTCGATCTTACCGCCTGAACTGTTCATAAAATAGCCGGAACAGCTAAAACTTTTTGAGAAAAGCTTGTCATGTCCCATTATTTCAAGCGCGGATATAACCGTTGAAACTTTTTGCGTTGAACCCGGAACAGTTCCGCATAACGCTTTTGAAAGAAGAGTTCCCGATTCCATATTTTCGAGATTTGCATAACCTTTGGTAGGGTCTAACGAGGGCAAACTGGTGCATACGAGTATTTCGCCCGTTTTATAATTATAAGCCACAGCGCATCCCCTCGCGCTGCCATAAGCGTTGTAGACCGCACGGTTCGCTTCGTGGTCGAGAGTAGTATATATCGCGGCTTTTCCGCCCTCTTTCACAAGACCTGCCGAAAAGCTGTAATTATTAAGCTTATCAATATTTTGCGCTACGAGAGTGTTTTCCATTTGACCTTTATCGTCGCCAATAAGATTTCCGACATCTATAAAATAATTATCGGGATAGTCCTTGCCGCCCGAACCGTCGAAAAGCACGTCTCCGCTGCGGTCGTACACTTTTCCGAGTTTATAATTGTCGGAAAATGTCATGAAATAGGAAGCCTGCGTATTGATTTTTACCACGAGAGCGACGATACCTATTATAAATATTAACAGAAATAGTGTAACGATGTGCTGACATCTTCTTATGCTTTTCATCTTGTCATACCTCCGCTTTCATTTCTGTAATATTGATCTCTCTGAGGGTACTGCGGCTGTCTGTAGGGAATAGGCTGTTGAGGAATTCCAGAATTTTTCTTCTTTTTTTTCGGCTTAACATCCTTGAATACGGGGGATTGAGCCGCAACGATCATGCCTATCATAAATCCGCTTGTTGCCATTGAACTGCCGCCGGTTGAAATAAACGGAAGAGTTACGCCCGTAAACGGTATCATGTTGCATGAGCCGAAAATATTCAGCGCCATCTGAATCGTGAATGCCGCACATATACCAGCGCACATCGTTCCGTGATAATAAGAACGGGGAGGATTTACAAGAGGCATCGCAACGATGATTATCAGCATTAAAACTGTCATAAGCGCGAAAAGAAGCCCCCATTCTTCGCAGACGGACGAGAATACTATATCGCAGTCGTATGCGAAAACGTTGTGAAGCGAGCCATGTCCCGGTCCTTTGCCGAACCAGCCGCCCTCCGCGATCCCTATAAGAGCCTTAGCCTGTTGGAATCCATCGCCGTTCGGGTCAGCCCACACGTCCACGAAAAGTCGGTCTTTTACATAAGAGGGAGCAATAATTATAGCGATAACCGCCGCTATGCCGATCGCGATACATGGGATAATGAGCGTTTTTTTGGAGAATTTCGCTTTAGGATAGCAAATTCTGAGAAGAAATCCCGCAGCATAGATCGAAGCGAAAGTTGGGATGCTTCCCAGATCTCTGCACCACCACTGCAATAATATTACAGCGGCAACTATTGCAAAAAGAATTATATTCTCGTATACAATATTAAACGAAAGCACCTTATGCTTATTCTGCTGTTCGGAGATCGACGCCGCACAAGCGAGAACCATAAGCGGTTTAATAAATTCCGACGGCTGGATAGTGATGAACCCCAGATCGATCCAGATGCTTCGGCTGCCGGTAAAAACGACGATAACCACCATAAGCAATCCGATTCCCGCCCAAATGAATTTCTTCTTATCCTGAATCCAGCGGTGATTCCTGCACAGCAGATATCCCAGTCTACAGGCGGCTATTGCGGAAATGCAGGTGATAAAATGCTTGACGTCGAAATGAACTTCGCCAAAACAAGACTGGAATATAACGCTCATATTCAAAATAAGAAGCAGCATGAAATCCACAGCATAGGTTCGCTGTTTGAAAAATGGCATGATCATGAAATAAGCCGCGTCCAGTCCGATAACGGCTGCCGCAAGAATTATGGGAGCTTTCGGGTCGCTGTAATTTCCGTTGGAGAATACGTTCAGAAGCATTGCTCCGTGGGCGACAAGCACGAAAATGCACGAAAATACGTATGAAACAGGATTACTCATTATGCTCCCTCCTTTTTCTGAAAATAAGTTTTCTGTTGCCGAGAGTTATTATATCGCCGTTTCGCAGACGAGCTTTAGAAACAAGGTTTCCGTTTACATATACGCCGGATTTTGAGCCTGTATCCGTTATCGTCCATTTACCGTCGGTAACGTTCAGCATTGCATGATAACGGGAAACAGATAAATCAAGCAGCCGTATGTCCGCGGAAGCGTGCCTGCCGATCAATATTTCGTCGCATTCCAGCGCATACGAGGAAGAATTGTCGGCAAGTTCCATATTTGCGGAAATCTTGCTCCAGCTTTTCCGTCCGCTTTTCTTTTCGCAGTATGATGTAATTATCAGTACCAGACTGCATATATCGAGCGCTGCCGCCGCAATGGCGCACAGCACAAGGTTTATGTTATCCATTTTCTTTGAGTACCTCCCGAGAAATTTTTGTTTTGGATTTTATTATAGCATAAAATTTTGGTTAATGCAACAGCTTAATGTAATATTAAGATTTTTTTGAAAGAAGACGCACACTGCATCTTGTGAAGACAGGTTCTAAAATAATGTTTTTTTGAAAGGAGTCTTCGCTGTGTGTAAATTTATAGTCAAACAAATATAAGATCCTGAACAGGTTCTTAATGATTATTTAATAATTTCTATGCTATAATTGAAATACAGAAAGGGAGGAATGAAAATGTATCTGAAAATACTAAAAAAGGACATTAAGCGCAAAAAGACCATGAACGGCATATTACTGTTGTTCATGATATTGTCAACGATGTTTTCGGCAAGCAGCGTCAACAATATTATGACGGTAATGGGCGGGCTTGATTATTACTTTGAAAAAGCAGGAATAAGCGATTATGCTATAATCGAGAAAAATGCCAATCCAGATATATCTGTAAAAAGTGTTCTGGAAAATGAAGATTCCATAAAGGAATTTAAAAAAGAGGAAATAATTTTCTCAACATCTGACAATTTCAAGAGAGGTGATGAATTGCTCTATGATTTTTCAAATGTTGCAATTGTTATGTCTGTTGACAACAGAAAACTCAATTATTTTGACAAATTCAATAATACTATAGACGAGGTTGAAGAAGGTAAAGTTTACATTTCAGGAAATATTTCAGAAAAAGCAGGACTTAAAGAGGGCGATACATTTCAGTATACTTTTGGTGAAGAAACATTTACATTTGAATTTGCAGGAAAAGCCAAAGACGCATTTTTAGGTACAGAAATGATGAATAATTACCGATTTATCATGAATCAAAATGACTATGATAAAATAAAGGAAATCAACAGCGCGCAGGAAGAAAATATCGGAGGTTTATATTATATTTTTACTGATGATGTTAAAGCTCTTGAGTCAGTGCTGACAGACTGTACTGACATTATGTTTGATGTTCCTTTGTCTACTCTTAAAGTCACATATGCTTTAAACATAATCGTTGCAGGAATGCTGCTTATTGTAAGCGTTTGTCTTATTCTCGTATCGTTTGTAGTTCTGAAATTTACAATAGGCTTTACGGTTGCCGAAGAATTCCGTGAAATAGGCGTTATGAAAGCTATCGGCTTAAAAAATATATCCATCCGTGGACTTTATCTTGTAAAATATCTTGGAATATCCGTCATCGGTGCAGTTATTGGTTATTTTGCAAGTGTTCCGTTTGGAAATATGTTGCTTGCAAGCGTAAGCCAAAATATGGTTCTTGGTAATGATAACTTGGTTCTGACAGGAATTATATGCAGTATTGCGGTAGTAGGAATAATTTTATTATTCTGCTGGAGATGTACTGCAAAAATCAAGAAGATGTCACCCATTGACGCAGTAAGAAACGGTCAGACAGGTGAACGTTTTCACAAAAAAAGTCTTATGCATCTAAGCAAAAGCAAGTTAAGAACTACAGGATTTCTTTCACTTAATGACGTTCTCAGCAGTCCGAAACAGTATGGCATAATTACAACAGTATTTACGATATGTACACTCCTTGTTATGATACTTGCCAATACCGCAAATACGCTTAACAGTGACAAGCTTATTTTCCTCTTTGGCTGTACAAACAGTAACGTATATTATAGTGATACAAAAAATATTACAGAAGTTATGAAAGGTAATAAAACGCTTGACGAGACTGTTGAGGAAATCGAAAATAAATTAGCTGACAACGGTATGCCTGCTGATGTTCATATAGAAACTATGTATAATATTCCGGTACAGTCTGGCGATATAAAGACTAAAATAGTGTTTCAGCTCTGCCATGAAACCAGTGCAGACCAATACCCATACAATCAAGGAACACCACCACGTTGTTCCAATGAAATAGCACTAAGCGAGCTTGTCGCTGAAAAACTCAGTGCAGAAATAGGTGATACTATACAACTTACCATAGACGGCGAAGAAAAGGATTATATCGTTACGGCGCTTTTCCAGAGTATGTGTCAGCTTGGCGAATGCGGCAGACTTCATGAAAGTGTTTTACCGTCCGATTCAAGCATTACAGGATGTATGTCATATCAGATTGACTTTGACGATAATCCCGACAAGAAGGAAGTAGACAGCAGAATTGAAAAGCTGAAAGAAATATTTGACAGTGAAAAAGTAAGGAACGCTGAAGAATTCGTACAGGACTGCACGGGAGTAAACAGTGTTATTACAGACGTAAAAAATCTTGTACTGATAATTTCATTTATTATCATAGTTATGATAAGCGTACTTATGGAGCGTTCGTTTATCTCTAAAGAGAAGTCTGAAATTGCACTCATGAAAGCTATCGGATTTAAAAATAATGCGGTTTATGCACATCATACGGCAAGATTTTTAATAGTGGGAATAGTATCATCCGTTCTGGCAATATTACTCTGCAAACCTCTTACAAAGTTTGTTATAGACCCACTTTTTGCTATAATGGGAGCTGTTGAAGGTATCAGCTACGAAATCCGCCCCATTGAAATTTTTGTGATCTATCCGCTTGTAATTTTATCGGCAACGCTTGCAGGAACTTTTCTGACATCTCTTTATACGAAGTCAATAAAAGCGTCTGATACTTCCAATATTGAATAGGAGAAAAAATATGAAAACAATACTTGAAGTCAAAGATTTATGCAAAACTTATATTGTCAATAAAAGACAGAATAATGTTCTGCGCAATATCAGTTTCACGATAAACGAGAGCGAAATGGTTGCGGTAATGGGACCTTCCGGTTCAGGAAAATCCACGCTGCTCTATACCGTTTCAGGAATGGATAAAATGACCGCAGGAGAAGTGATATTCTGCGGCAGGAATATGTCGAAGCTGAACGAAAATGAACTTGCAAAAATGCGCCTTGATGATATGGGATTTATTTTTCAGCAGATGTATATGATGAAGAATCTTTCGGTGCTTGATAATATAATTCTTCCCGCCATAAAATCCAATAAGCTAAAGGAATCGAGAAAAGAAACAGTTCAGCGCGGTCAGGATCTGATGAGAAAACTGGGCATTATCGACACTATGAATAACGACATCAACGAAGTATCGGGCGGTCAGCTTCAGAGAGCCTGTATCTGCCGAAGTATGATAAATAATCCGCAGATGATGTTTGCCGACGAGCCGACAGGCGCTTTGAACCGCGCTTCTTCCGAAGAGGTTATGAATGAACTCACGAAGCTCAACAGCGGCGGTACAACGATCATGCTTGTAACTCACGACGCAAAAGTTGCTGCAAAATGTACAAGAGTTTTGTTTTTAGTTGACGGAAACATAAAAGGGGAGTATAATATTAAAAGGGAACTCTCGCTGCGCGACCGTGAGCGCGACCTGAATAACTGGCTTTTGGAAATGGGTTGGTAAAATGATAGATATTCTTATAGTTGAAGATAATAAGGAACTTTGCGGACTGCTTTGCGATTTTCTGCGTATGGAAAATTATACGGTCAGCATTGCCGAAACAGGAGAAAAAGCCTTGTCGCTGTATGAAAAATACGGGGCAAGGCTTGTCCTGCTTGATATAAATCTTCCGGAACTTGATGGATTTGCAGTGTGCGGAAAAATAAGGCAGAATGACAACACGCCTATTATCATGCTTACCGCAAGAACTGATAAAGAGGATAAGCTGAACGGAATACTTGCAGGTGCGGACGATTATATTGAAAAGCCATATGATATCGATATCCTGATAGCAAAAATAAAAGGGATTTTCAAACGCCGTCTTGCTCTTGACGTTATTTCGGAGGGCGATATTTCGCTTAATATTGCCAATGAAACCGTAACTAAACGCGGCGTTCCTGTTGATGTTGCTTCAAAGGAATTTGAGATTCTGCGTCTGCTTATCGAAAATAAGGGGCAGACTCTTAATAAAGAATTTCTGTTTAACAGAGTTTGGGGTGCGGACAGCGAATCGGAATTGCAAACCTTAACAGTACATATAAAATGGCTAAGGCAGAAAATTGAAGACGATCCCAAAAATCCCTCGAAAATTATAACAGTATGGGGCAGGGGATACCGCTGGGGTAACTGAATGAAAAAATTTGACAAGTTTATTATTGTTGTTTCTATCATCATGTTTCTGATCGCTGTAGCGATGAATTTTGTTATGTTTGGCAGCGAAAAAGATACCGGCGCTCTTTATAAAATAGAGATAAATCGCATTGAACAGGAAATTATGGCAGGAAATGAAGTAAATATGGAAAATTATAAAACTGTTCTCGGTATTTATGAATATAAAGCAAATGAGGATTTTTACAGATCTGAAAATAAATATGTGATACTCAGCGTGAACGGTACATTGTATCGTATAGAATATGACGATACGGCAGGTGAGAGGAATATAAAAATTCCTATAGTCTGCAATGTTATACTGCTGATTTTATTTTTTGTGATTATATTTTCATTGTTATATATAAGGAATAATATTATGAAGCCGTTTGCAGAATTAAGCGACTATCCGTATCGTCTCGCCAAAGGCGCGCTTTCAGTTCCGCTTAAAGAAAATAAAAACCGCTATTTCGGGAAATTTATATGGGGACTCGATATGCTTAGGGAGACGTTGGAAAAATCCAGCCTGCGTGAAATGGAACGCGCCAAAAAAGAAAAGACATTTCTGCTTTCAATGTCGCATGATATAAAAACTCCTCTTTCTGCAATAAAATTGTACTCAAAAGCTGTTTCAAAGGGGCTTTATACCGGCGGTAAGCAGATAGAAGCCGCAGAAAATATCAATTCCAAAGCAGATGAAATAGAGAAATATGTAAATGAGATGATTGAAAATCTTAGCAATGATTTTATGAAATTTGAAGTAGATACCGCTGAATTTTATTTATCAGAGGTCATAGAAAAAATTATAACGTATTATACCGATAAGCTTCAAAGCGTTGGAACTGATTTTTATGTAAAAGAATATATAGATTGCCTTATTTATGGAGACTCCGACAGGCTGGAAGAAGTTTTGCAGAATATTATTGAAAATGCTGTAAAATATGGCGACGGACATTGTATCTTTCTGAGCTTTTCGGATGAGGAGGATTGTAGGCTTATTACTGTTTCAAACAGCGGCTGTACTCTTCCTGACACTGAATTTCCGCATATCTTTGATAGTTTCTGGAGGGGCTCGAATACAGAAAACAAGCAGGGCTGCGGACTCGGATTGTATATTTGCAGACAGCTTATGAACGCCATGGGCGGGGATATTTTTGCAGAAATGTCAGATAATTATATGAATATTACTGTAGTATGCAGAAAATAAGAACTTGTGTTCATAGAAAATATGAAAAATTTTTATTCAGCTTCTTTTGTTCCAATTTCAAGTAGGGCGACTATATTTTATGAACACAAGTTCTGAATTCGGAGTTGATTTTTTTAAAAATATAGGTTATAATAAAATAAGAACGTATCATTAGTTCTTATTTTATTATAAGAACCTATGAACACAAGCTCTAAAATTTTTGAAAGGAAATAAAAATTATGAAAATTGCAGTAACATATGAAAACGGGAACGTATTTCCTCACTTTGGTCATACGGAGCAGTTCAAGATTTATGAGACGTCTGACGGGAAAGTGACGGAATCAAAAATCATAGGTACAAACGGCAGCGGACATGGCGCATTGGCAGGACTGCTTTCTGAGATCGATGTCGACGCGCTTATTTGCGGCGGAATCGGAGCAGGCGCTCAAATGGCGCTTTCAGAAGCAGGAATAAAATTGTACGGCGGAGTATCAGGCGGTGCGGACGATGCTGTGAATGCCTTGCTTGCTGGAAATCTTGCGTATGATCCCGATGTTCGCTGCGATCATCATGGGCGTGAACATCACGGAGAAGGTCATCACTGCGGTGAAGATAAGCATGGATGCAGCGGAAGCTGTCATTGAATTATAGAACTTATTCTCATAGGATAAGAAGCACGTCTTTTGGACAAATTCTGCCGAAAGACGTGCGAAAATCATCTGCTTAAGAGGTGAATTTATGTATAAAATACTCGTAGCGGACGACGAAAAGGATGTTTTAAGTCTGCTGAAAGATTATTTTGAGATCAATGACTATATTGTAATTACAGCTTCAAACGGACAGGAAGCGATCCAAAAAGCTTCACAAAATCCTGATATTATTCTGCTGGATATCAATATGCCAGATGGGGACGGATTGTCAGTATGCCGGAAAATACGCGACTTTGTATCATGTCCTATATTGTTCCTGACAGCTTGTATCGAGGACAGCGACAAGATCAACGGATTTGCTTCAGGAGGCGATGATTACATAATAAAACCTTTTTCAATTGAAGAACTCGGCGCGCGAGTTTCTGCGCATATCCGTCGTGATCATCGCGTTTTCAAGCAATCCAACATTCGCTTTTTTGGAGATCTTGCAATTGATTACAATGCCAAAACCGTCAGTTTAGGAGAAACAGAAATTGATCTTGCCAAAAAAGAATTTCAGATAATAGAGCTGTTATCGCTGAATTGCGGACAGGTTTTCGATAAAGAACGTATATATGAAAAAATATGGGGATATGATGCAGAGGGAGAATCTTCCGTAGTTGCCGAGCATATACGCCGAATCAGAGCAAAGCTTGGCAAAATAAATATGGACAACCACATTGAGACTGTCTGGGGCATGGGATATAAATGGGTAAAGTAAAAAAAGGTTCTCTGAAATGGTCGTTTGCGATATATTTTATTCCATGCGTTATAATATCAATCATAGGAATTCTGATAATAGGGCAAGGCACAAATGAACTTCAGGAGTGGTATCTGTCAGAACATTTGTCTCCGGACGATCCGGAAGTATCGGAGTATGAAATCATATTTAATGACTATGCATTTCATTATTCTTCAAGACTTTCGACGCAGAAGGAATCTGTGATATATATGATAATCAGTAATACTCAGGTAGTTTTGATGCCTCTCTGGACGGTATTTTGCGTTGGAGCGACCGGGGTGATGTTCTACAATATAGAGTTAAGAAAAACTATAAAAACGCTTATGGACGCTTCGAGGAAAATATCTGAAAATCAGTTGGATTTTCAGATCAAATGCCAAAAGAAAAACGAACTTGGAATGCTTTGCGACGCTTTTGAAGATATGCGTATGACGCTCTATGAAAATAATCGTGAAATGTGGAAATCGCTTGAGGAGAGAAAGCGTCTTAATTCAGCTTTTTCTCATGATCTTCGAACTCCTCTTACGGTATTGAAAGGCTATGTGGATTTTCTGCAGCAATATGTACCGCACGGAAAAGTCGATCAAAATAAGCTGATGAACGTTTTGTCCATGATGGATAATCAGATAATCCGTCTGGAACATTATACGCAAAAGATGAACGCGGCACAAAAGCTTGAAGACATTATACCGGATATAAAGCCATTTTCCGCGCATAGTCTTTCTGACGATCTTGTCGAAACAGGAAGGCTTCTATGCGGTGATAAAAAATTTTATTTGACTGCGTCTTTGAATTATGACTGCATTTTTATCGACAGCGAACTTGTAATGCAGGTTTATGAGAATATTATATCCAATGCTGTACGATATGCGGAAAACAGAATCGACGCAGCAATTGCCGTATCGGGCGTTACGATGAGAATATCAGTTTCAGACGATGGAAAAGGATTTACGGAATCTGCTCTGGAAAATGCCGAAAAACCTTTTTTCCGCGACGACAAGGAATCAGATACTCATTTCGGACTTGGGCTGTACATATGTCGTATTATATGTGAAAAATGCGGAGGCAAGCTTCAGATTGCCAATCATGAAGGCGGCGGAAAAGTAACTGCCGAATTTTTCTGCGGAAAAAAATCAAAAAGTTGATAAAAAGTTGAAGTTCATAGTTTATCATAATGACACAGCAAAAAGCTGTGTCATTTTTAGAATCTATACTCATAGAAAGATTATTCTTTGAGTACAGGTCTACTGAACCGATCAGAGTTTAGTATTATTTTGGAGGTAACTATGGACAAAAAAATTGTGATCAAAAATGTCGATAAGTTTTATGGAAAGAAGCAGGCTCTCCATAAAATCAACCTGACGATAAATCAGGGAATGTTCGGACTGCTTGGACGTAATGGAGCCGGAAAAACAACTCTTATGAAAACGCTTGCGACTCTTCACCAAAAGAAAAGCGGAAGCATTACCGTTTGCGGAGTACCGATCGAAAATACAAAAGAAATAAGAAGTATGACGGGATATCTTCCACAGGATTTTTCTATGTATCCGACAATGACGGTTGAAGAAAGCCTTGATTATCTTGGAATATTATCAGGTATGGATAAAGAACTCAGGCATAAACGTATTGGTATTCTGCTGAGACGCGTTAATCTTACAGAGCATAAACATAAAAAAGTCAAGGCGCTTTCCGGCGGAATGAAACGCAGACTTGGCATAGCGCAGGCGCTTCTTCATAATCCTGACGTGCTTATAGTCGACGAACCTACGGCAGGTCTTGATCCTGAAGAAAGAATACGTTTCAGAAATCTTCTTTGCGAGGTTGCAGAAGAACGCATCGTTATTTTGTCTACGCATATCGTCGGGGATATAGAAGCTACCTGCGAAAATATTGCTATCATGAATAACGGACGTATTTTATGGCAGGGTACGGTTTCAGAATTGATACATAATGCGGATAATAAGGTTTTTACAGTAAATATAAACAAGAAATATCTTCCGCAGATCAAGAAAGATCATATTGTTACGGGAATGCTTGTTCAAAGCGAATACACCACTGTACGGCTTATTTCAGATGTTAAACCGGATATACAGGGAATAACAGCCGCTGAACCTAATCTGGAGGACGCGTATATGTACTGCCTTTACAGTTATGGCTGCGACATTTCGGGAGGTGAGGTATGATGCTTTTTTTCAAAGAATGCAAAAAAGTGTTGTTTTCACTTACTTTTCTAATATATTTCGTAGCGGTTATGGCAATGTATTTTACGCAGTTTCACAATGACTGCAAAGAACCTATCGCCGCTCCGGTTCCCGGTCAGGAAAGTTATGGAATGATCGCAAAGGAGATTCCTGATATACTTATGCCCGCCGCAGCCGAGAATCTTGTAAGAGATTATCTTTCGGACAGTTACAGGGCTTATCCTGTCGGATTCTGCAAAAACGTTCATCTCAATGAAAAGAAAAAACAAAAGATGGCGAAAATAATTACTGAAATTACAGGTATCAGCAAGGAAGAACTTGATAATTTTACAGATTATGAGGAGGGTGGATTTTATATTGATGAAAATGGCGCAATGGCGCAGTTGGAATCGAATATGCCCGAAATAAATATTTCTCAAACGCTTACATACGAACGCTTTCGCGAACTTATGAGGGAAGCCGACGATATCATAGGCGGAGGTTCCGAATACAGTGATGAATATATTGTGGATAATTTCTCGCTTGTCCCTGAGACATATGAGGACGCATTGGCTGAATATAATGCTTTTTTGGAAGAAGATAAAATAACTGGCGCATATGCGCGTCTTTTCTGTGATTATATGGGCATAGTTCTTGCAATTCTCCCGGTATTTGCCGCTGTTTCTCTTGCCGCTCTCGATAAAAAATCCAATATGGAGCAGCTTGCATATTCAAGAAAGATATCTTCGGTAAAACTCATTTTTACCCGCTATTTCGCGCTTGTCACATTGCTTCTTATCCCTGTGGCAATAATCGCTTTGATCGCAGATTTCAAAGTTTGCGGAATGTATCCCGATGCTTCGGCAGATATATTTGCAATTTTCAGATGTTCCGCTGCTTGGCTCGTTCCTAATATTATGATTGCCGCCGCTGTAGGAATGCTTATGACAGAACTCACATCTTCGCTGCTTGCAATATTTGTACAAGGAATATGGTGGTTTTCCGGTATGTTTTCATCGGCAAACGGACTGACGGGATGCATAGGAAAATTCATTCTTATAGCTCGCCATAATTCATTGTATGGGCTTGACGCATTCATGAACAGTTTCAGCGATTTTGTATTTAATCGCATATTTTATGCGGTTATATCCATTATCGCCATTGCAGTAACCGCATTTATTTATGAGCAGAAAAGGAGGGGGATTTTTAATGGATATTCGTTCCGCTTTAAAATTTTTAAGCATAAATCTTAAACGCAATTTTGTACCGCATTTAATTGTTGCATTATTGATCGCACTTCTTACGCCTATTATATTTGCCGTTTCTTCACTGGATGAACGGCTTGCTGCGCAACCGATAGAAATGATGCTTTCTCTGACAGGAACGGCTCTTCTGACTCCAATTTTTTTACCGGAGCAAAACGAAAATATTCGCGATGTGATACGCTCAAAACGGATAGATTATATGAATGTCTGCATTATGAGAATTATATATTCTGTCATTGCGCTTTTCTTGATAATAGGCGGTTTCGTACTGATGATGGGTTTTTGTGAAAGTCAGATCACGTTTCGTCATTTGATCGGTGGATTTTCGTCTGCACTTTTTCTTGGTTCATTAGGATTTCTTGTCGCAGGATTCAGCAGAAACGCTCCCGTAGGATATATGGTTTCCCTTATATATTATATCGCTAATTTTGCCATGAAAGACAAGCTCGGAAACTTGTTTCTGTTTTCAATGTGTTCGGGAAGTTTTATAGAAAAATACTGGCTGCTTACAGCGTCGGTTATCATGCTTACTGCAGGCGTTTTTAGCTGTAAGATTCAGAACTTGTTCTCATAGATAATATTCATAAGCGAACATCATACTGAAGGCAACACCGCACAAAGATTGTGCGGTGTTGTCTTTAAAAGCGAATTGCTGTAGGAGTTAGTATAAAAAATCCGGCGCTTACAACTTTTCTGTAAACGCCAGACTTCTTATATCTGTTTTCAACTGTTTCTTTATTAATAGTATCATATTTTGCTTTAATATTTGCAGGAAATAAATTTCAGATAAAACTTTCTGAAAATATTTGCGCGGGAATATACGTTATCAGCAAATTCTTCCGTGAACTTTTTGAATTCTTCGATTTCGCTGTCATTCGGAGGTTCTTTTGAGAATGCATTTCGCAGCGTTACTTCAACGAGATTTCGATAGCTGCCGGCTTTGAAATACAGACCGCCTATACTTTTTTCAACAAAATCTGCAAATTCTATATATTGTTTGTCGCCGCGCTTATTATTTGTAAATTTCAGGAGTTTTTCCGTATATTCGAAGATATAAACTATTCGCCGCGAATTAGCGCCTGTAGTAAAATGCTTTGTACGCATATAAATTATGAATTTGCGTCTGCCTATGGTCAGCAGTACGATTCCTGCTGCCGAGAGGATTCCAAATATTACATACGAAATTTTGAAATGTCCGTCTTTCGTACCGCTTCCGCCTTTATTTCCGGATATTCCGCTTGAGGTGGTGGTTTGCTGCGGAGAAGATGTTGTATTTGTATTTCTTGTAGTATGATTATTACGCGGTGCAGTATTTTGATTTGCGGTAGTAGTTTCCGTATTCAGGCTATCCGTCGTTACAGCGGTTGTAGTCTGAGACGTATCTATAGTCTGTTCGGTATAGCCTGCGGTGAATTCAAACGGTACCCAGCCGTAACCATCAAGATAAACTTCTATCCATGCATGGCTGCGGTCGTCTTTTAAATTTATTGTGTATGTACCGTCGGAATTACGCGTTGAATCATTGAAATCATCGCCTACTATTACATAACCTGTTGCGTATCTTGCCGGAATTCCTGCCATGCGCGCCAGAATTACGCCTGCCGTCGCATAATGAGTACAATAACCTTTCTGATTCTCAATCAGGAAATAATTGACAAAATCCCTGTTCTTCGGAGTTTTTCCGGGATGGAGGGAATATTCGACGCTGGAAGCGACCTGAGTTCGCAGCGCGTCAAGTACGGCAATTTTTTCCGAAGCGGTTTCCGCAGCTTCTCCGGCAGTGATAAGATCATTGTATTCTTCCCGAACCTGAGCAATATTAGTATCGTTCGGAAGCTGCAAATAATATCTTTCAACAAAGTTTTCGTATTCTTCACGAAGCAGTTCGGACATAATAAATTCTGAGTTATAGTATGACGACGTACTGATCGGAGTAATTTTCGTTTCGATCGCAATTTGATCGTTTACCATTTTATTTTTGGATTCGGCATATTCCAAGATCGCACTGCGCCATTCTTCGTCTATGCTTTCAGGTCTATACATATAACCGCTGACAAGCTCCCCGTCAACATTCGTAAAATAAGCAGTAGAAGACGAAATACTTAGATTATCGGCAATTTTTTCCGTATCAAGCTTGCTGAATTTATAAGAAAACTCCTTTTTCGACGATTTCGAGATGACCGTGCGGTCTTTGTCGTATTCCAGCGCGCCGATGTTATCCGTTGCGTACGGTGCAAAAGTACGGCTTCCGCGCAGTTTGGATTCTATCCATATAGTGTATTCGGGAAGTGATGTGGAGATAATATGATTATATGTATTCGGAAAATCCTGAGGATATATCTTGTATTTCTTAAAATCTTGAAATATTTCGTTTTTATAGGCTGAATCGGAAAGGGGAGTCCATTCGTTGTCTCCATAGACGCAGCCTGTGTAATCTTTCAGATATATTGCGCCGCTTACAGCAGTATCAAGGGTTATTGTCATATCGACAGTATCTTTATATTTCATTTGATCGATATTTCCGAGTTTATGTTTTTCTCGTTTAAGATCGACTCCGAACGCTTCAGTGATATCGGAAAGGCTGTCTACCAGATCGTCCATTGAAAACGATTTTACTGCGTCGCGAATTTCGATGCGCCGCTGATTCATAGAATCGCTGCGTTTATAATCCGTGATTTTCATGAATGCTGCGGACAGCGAGGCGATGGCAATGACCGATATAATAATATAAACTCCGCATTTTTCAGTAACTTTAAGCCGCATTTGCCTTTTTGGAAAAAACATATTGTCTTTTCGGACGAATCCTCCGCTGCCTCCCGAATATTCTCCCATATCGATCGTTGTCATTGCAAATAATGCAAGCCAAAATGCGACTAAAAGAGTTCCCCAGAATACTGAAACTTCGATTCCGTTATAAAGTCCGATCTCAAGCAGTGGAAATGTTATGATCAGCGGCGGCAGGGAATTCGGATGATGGATCGTGAACACATAAATTACAACTGCAAGTATCCATGCGCAAAAAATGAAAAAAATTGTGACCGATTTTGATTCTAAATTTTCATTTAGAAATTTGTAATAGCTTATTTCAGTGTGATATGATCGCTGATAAATTGTGTTGTAAACAAATTTATATCCCATCGAAATATAATCGATAAGTTTATAAGATACTGCGCTTGCTGCGATCACGGTCGTAAGGACGAACCATACCGCATTTTTTCCAATCAGAGAAAGGAATATGTATAATGCCGAAAATATTATGGCAGACAATGCAAGAGCGGATTTATTGTAATGAAAATCAAACATGAGAAGAAATGTCATAATAGCTGAAATATAGCCGGTCACAGCGATTATGACAGCTTCTGCGCGTCTGAGATTCATATGCTTTTTCTTGACGGACATTACAATGCTGTCGCATACGGTTATACCGCTGCTGTTTTTTAAATTCTTCTTCTTTTTCATAATTGATCCTTTAAAGCTCTATATCCTTGATAGAGGAAGAAACCCTTCCAATTACAACAGGAATAATATTTATGTCTGTACAGCCCATATTCAGCTTTGCAGCTTCATTGGGTGATGTCACAACTATGACTGCATTTTTAATGTCCGCGTCGATATTTTCGTCGATAAATTCAATTACGGATTCTTCGCAGTCAGAGGTTATATAAACAAACGATGACAATGAAAGGCTGCCGTTTTCGTCAAAATACAACTCAGGAGGATCGCAGGTAACTGTATCGCTGACCGAAAGGACGAGATCGCGGACTGTTTCGGTGAGAGAATCGTTGTCGCAGATGTTTCGTTCCATGAATTTTTTGTATTTGAAGTTGTAATACACAACGTTGTGGGAACGCTCGTTTTCAACAAGAAACCGCGATATTGAAACGAAAGTTTCCACCAGTGTATCAAATATAGGCAGCGTATATTCTGATTTTGTACTGCATTTCAGATTAAGAAACAGCGTACATGGAATGTCAATTGGCAGGCTGTAGTCTTTTACGATAAATTCATTTCGTTTTGAACTTAATTTCCAATGAATGCGATTGATCCTGTCGCCGGGGATATAATCGCGCAGATCAAAAATTTCCGATGGATCGTCGCCGGGTTTGTGTTCAGAAAAAACAAGGCTTTCGTCGTTAACTCTGTCAGTATAACAAATTTCGCCGCTTATTTCATGACCTTCGGGCATTATAGCTATTTCTGTCTGAATATTTTTTCCTACTTTAAATTTGAATATTTTCAGCGGATCGAAGATAATGATATGAACGCATCGTATTTTGACAATACCGCAGAATTTCGAACTCATCTGAAAGCAGACATTCTGATCGTTCCGAGCCTGAATAGGCATATATAAATTGAATGTGCTGACTTCATTGTTAAATACATTACAATATTCTATACAGGCTTCCGCTTTTCCGATGGGAAAAATACTTCTGTTTCTTATTTTTATTTGAACCGGGAAATTTTCACGTTTGACGGCAGTATCGCTTTTTACCGCAAATTCAACGTTTATGAGTTTCTTGGTGATATAAGTGGTTATGAACATTATAATAGGAACTGCGCAGACGATTACCAGCAGCATCAGGGCGAAATCCCAGAGATACATTATGTAAAAGATAATACAGATGATTATGAGTACAGCAAAAAAAATTTTCATTAAAAGCATGGCGGCGTCCTTATTTCGATGAAATTCCCGGAATGGGAACGCTTTTTATAATGTCGCATATTATATCTGACGGAGTCATATCAGAGAGTTTTGCTTTGGAATTGAGCATTATGCGATGTTCAAATACGTCGCCGCAAATGTAATTAACATCTTCGGGAATTACATAATCGCGTCCCACTGCCGCTGCAATTCCCTTTGAGATCTGCATTAAAGCGAGAGTTCCGCGCGGACTTACGCCGAGTTTGATCATGGGATGATTTCGGGTTGCAGCCGAAAGCTGTACTATGTATTCATAAACTTTATCATCTACATATACATTCGATATGAATTCCTGCAATTCGTTGATTATTCTTGCGTTTGCAACTTCACGCACATTATCAAGAGGCATCGAATTGTATTTCGTTTTTAAAATAGCAACTTCATTTTCAAAATCAGGATATCCCATACTAAGTTTTATCATAAAACGGTCAAGCTGCGAATCCGGAAGATTATGCGTACCAGCCGAGCCGATAGGATTCTGAGTTGCGATAACGGTGTATGGTTCGGGTAATTTATATGTATTGCCGTCAACGGTGATCGATTTTTCTTCCATGAGTTCAAGAAGAGCGGACTGAGTTTTGCTGGATGTACGATTTATTTCATCAGCGAGGAAAAGATTGCAAAAGGCAACTCCCGGATGAAATTCAAAAGTATTTTTCACTTTATTATATACGGAAAATCCCGTAATGTCAGATGGCAGAACATCGGGCGTAAATTGCATACGATTATGTTCCAGAGCGAGAGCTTTCGAAAAAGCGAGCGCCATAGTTGTTTTACCGACTCCCGGAATGTCCTCGATAAGGATATGACCTTTGCACAGAATAGCAAGAAGCGTTTTGATGACGATAGTATCTTTGCCTATGACCGCCTTCTTCACTTCGGAAACTATGTCGTTGATTTGCTGTGAGCAAGTTAATTTATTCATAAATGATTCTCCTATAATTGTCTTTGGGCAACGCCGCTCTTCTATTATATCACTTTTGGATTAAATATGCAAGTAAAAATAATGACTTTTTATAATAATCTGTACTACAGCAATTCCACTTGAGATGGAGATGCTGTAATATAAATTAAATACGGTTTTTAAGAGCTTGTGTTCATAGGTTCAGCGCACGTCTTTTCGGCAAATTTGTATGCTGAACTTCGTCAAAAACACTTGATATATGACCGAAGGGAACGCCCGTGGTGCGACAGTATTCCTGCGTGTTTTTTCTTGTCAGCATACAAATTATGCTCGAAAATACGCATACTTCACCTATGAACACAAGCTCTAAAACGAAATTTGATTATTTCCGCAGATTGTTGACATTTTTCGAATATCATGCTATAATATAAATATCGTTTTGAATGAGTTTCAGAAGGAGTTTTATAATGAAAAGAGAAGATTACATAAATTGGGACGAATATTTCATGGGGATCGCAATGCTTTCCGCAGAGCGCAGCAAGGATAATAATACGCAGGTAGGCGCGTGTATTGTTAACGGAGATCAGAAGATAGTATCTGTAGGGTATAATGGTATGCCTATAGGCTGTGATGATGATGAAATGCCGTGGGAACGTGATGGCGGAAGCGTTCTTGACACGAAATATCCGTTTGTGTGTCATGCGGAACTGAACGCCGTGCTTAACAGCAATTCCGCAAGTCTTAGCGGCTGCACGCTTTATGTGACGCTTTTTCCCTGCAACGAGTGCGCGAAAGCAATAATTCAGTCGGGTATTAAAAAGGTTATATATTACAGCAATAAATATGAGAATTCCGACAGCACTATTGCTTCGGCGATTCTTTTTAAAAAATGCGGCGTGGAATTTATAGAGTACAAACCAAGCGGCAAGACTCTTAATTTAAAATTATAGAATATAAGGCAGCGCCATATAAAAGCGCTGTCTTTTTTTATAATTGCATTTCTGAATAAGAACCTGTCCACATAGGAAATTCCGCACGTCTTTTCGGCAAATTTTGTCGATTGTTGCGTCAAAAATCCTTGTCATACGTCAGTATGTCTGCGAATTTTCTCCTTGCACTCGTCAAAATTATGCTCGAAAATCCGCACATAATTTCTATGTGGACAGGTTCTAAGTCAAATCATATCGTTTCCTATCAGGAAATATTTTTCTTTAAAGTTAACTGAGATTCTATTGAAAAAATATGATTTATGCGATATAATTTTAAGTAGGATTACTACAGCAATTCTAGAGTTTGTTCTCAGATAAAGAAGAGTTCGCTGATAAGGAGGCATTGTCATGTATCTTAACAAAATGGGCAATATTATAGCGAAAAAACGTAGGGAAGCAGGTATGACGCAATCGGAACTTGCGGAATATATAGGCGTATCAAAGCCGGCAGTTTCAAAATGGGAATCAGGATATAGTCTGCCCGATATCGCTTTATTGCCCGTGCTTGCGTCATTTTTTGATATCAGTATTGATGAACTGATGGGGTATCAGCCGCAGATGAATAAAAGAAATATTGCGGCAGTTTATGAAAAAATGATCAAAAATTTATCGGAATTGTCAGCGGATAAGGTTTTCGGCGAATGCCGTTCCTACATCAGCAAATACTACTTTTGCTGGGAACTTATTCTGAAAATGAGTCAGTTTATGTATGATCATTATACTTTATCATCCGTTCCGCAGGAGATTTTAAAAGACGTCGCCGGATATACGGAGCGGATTTCTGATCAGTGCAGCGATAATACGATTACAAGAGCGGCTAAATATCTGAATGCCTGCTGTCTTATCAATCTGAATCAGCTTGATGACGCGCAAAAAATTCTTGAAGACCTGATAGAGCCAATCACAAACGCGCCTGTGCTGCTTGCGTTCATCCATAATAAAAAAGGGGAAAACAGCAGCGCTGAAAAAATCATCTTTGATTTTATTGAACAGAATCTACAGCTTATTTTTTCGGCGATTCCAAGCGCTTGTATATTTGCTGAGGAAACTGACTCGGAGTTTTGTGTGCAAAAATATTCCGCGTTTCTCGATCTTTTTGAAGCGGAAAAAAATTATCCTGATCATCTTCTGAGATTTTATTATGCGCTGTCTATCTTGTATTGCAAGATGAAAAATAAAAAAATGGCTTTGGATTATCTCTGCAAATTCATGCTTCTTCTTGAAAATAAAATTCACTGTAAAGAAGAAATATATTGCGATGAGAGACATTTCAGCAACAAAATGATACTGGAAACGATATTGGATTATAGTGTGGAAAATCCAGTGTTTGAAATTCTTCATGAAGAGGAAAATTACAAAAAAATGATGAATAAATTGAAAAAACTATTGGAGGAATACAATGGATAATATCGGAACTTTCAGTTTGCTTTCTCCCACGGGAGAGCATGGGTACTTTATGCTTAGCGAAAATACGGCAAATGATTTGTCGCTGGATTTTATCGTTGAGAGCTTAACTTCAGCGGTCAGCGAACAAAATATTTTAAGGAAAATGCTGATGAAAATGCCGATCAGCAAAACAGTGATACGATACAGGCAGGCTGTCTATCGGGATTTGCAAAACTCTTTTGAAATTTGCGAAGAACTATGTGATATCTTCAAAGAGATGCAGTTTTATTCTGCTGTGAAAACTAAATCCATAGATAATAGATCAAGCATATTGGATTTTATTAGTCGTTTGAAAGAACTGGAGAATTACTGCTTGTCCATTATTAAAATTAAAAAAATACTGAATGATTGTTCTTTTCAATCGGAGGGAATGAAGAAATTCAGCACTTTTATAGAGGCGATATACAGCGACAGTGGATTTCATGAATTATCAGAAGATATAAAAAATCTTGGAGAAGATGTTTCGTCAATTAAAAGTATGACGCTTGGAGTGAATTTTAACAGCGATTTTTTCCCCGACGAAGTAGGAATAATTTCTATGAACGAATATTATTTTCGTGAACAGGGCATTCTTAAAAAGTTTATTGGTTTTCATAAAAAACGAAACCCGGCAGATAAAAATCTTAATTCATATTCAATGTTAACTCACTCTTATAAGGGCTCTGTCAGTGAGAATCCGCTTATGAATAATCTGGCAAATATTGTTGAGCGAATGCTTCCTGACATAACTCATAAACTCAAGCGGATTCTGAAAAAGTATACTGATACAAGCGGTTTGCTTCTTTCAAAACTGGCGGATGAATTTCTGTTTTACGAGCGATTCATTAAAATGGCAAATAATATATCGAATCACGGAAACCCATGCTGTATGCCTGATTTCTCAGATGACAACACACTGATTTCCGATTTTTATAATGTGAAACTTGCAGTATGCCGCATAAAAGGAATGATCGATCATGATATTGTATGCAACGAACTTGAATTTACAAATGAAAAAAATATAATGATACTTACCGGTCCGAACAGAGGTGGTAAAACAATTTTCACACAGGGGATAGGACTCGCGTTTCTACTGTTTCAGCAAGGTGTTTTTGTACCGTGCAGCAGAGGAAAAATGCGTATTTGCAATGGAATATATACCCACTTTCCTGCCGATGAAAACGCAACCGTTTCCCTTGGAAGACTTGGCGAAGAAGCGCAGCGTTTAAGTGAGATCTGCAAAACTGCTGATTCGGAAAGTCTGATTTTATTCAATGAATCTTTTGCAACGACAAGTCATACGGAATCGCTTTACATTGCAACCGATATTTTAAAATATCTATGCTGTCTTGGATCAAGAACTTGCTTTAATACCCATATGCATGAACTTGCGGAAAATGCAGACAAGCTTTCATTGTCTGATAGATCAATATGCGGAGCAGTTAGTGTTGTAATGGGTTGTGAAAATGGAGATCGTTCATACAAGATTTTCTACAAAAAGCCTGACAGTAGAAGCTATGCTCATGATATTGCTTGTAAATATGGCATTACGTTTGAACAATTATGCGAAAAATAAATGGCTTTACTCGGTAATCATTCAGCGCCTTTTGTTGTCAAAGAGGATGCTATAGCCTTATAATAATTTCACTTGATATGAAGCTGAAAGGCGCTGTATTTATTGGATAAGCTGTACGATGAATTTGTTAAATATAAAAAATATTATTTTTTCCAAAAAAAGTCTTGACAAATCAATTTAAAAGTGATATAATAAATATCGTTGAGAACAGCAATGAATATGTTGACTGTTGAAATCAATTTCTTTAATTTTGTTGTCTGGGTGTGGCGCAGTTGGTAGCGCGCTACCTTGGGGTGGTAGAGGCCGTGGGTTCAAGTCCCGTCACTCAGACCATTTAAATTCCGATTTTACGTTGTTTCGTGAAATCGGAATTTTTATTTATTTTGTACTACGACACCAACTACGACACTTGTACCAAATAAAAATAAAGCGCCGTACTCCATAATC
>CAJTLC010000022.1 GCA_910576995.1 uncultured Ruminococcus sp. | reverse complement strand
GACGTATTTGAGCATATTCGGTTTTGGATTACTTATATATTTTGACAGTATATAGCAGATAAGCTTGCCTATGTCCTTAGGATCATTAGCTGTTTGTCCGAGCAAATACGGGAAATGTTTCAGGATTCTTTCAGCTGTAAAATCATCTCGCGGAATAACTGCTGTTGCAGCTGACACATTTTCCTCCCCTGGCGAGTAACCAATAATCAAGAAATCAAAACCTTCACAATTCCTGTTAATTATTTTAACCCAGCTTGTTTTCATGGAAAGTAAAAAGTTCGTTGATAACAATTTTCCCTTTCGTATTGTAAGTTTAAACCACGTCGCCTCAGTGACATTGCTGACGTAAAAAGTTTGATTTAAACGAGCAATAAATTCAGGATTGCGTAGAAGGTCTGACATACTATCAAAACGTCCCTCTATTTTGTTTAGATTTTTGTCCATGATCGTTAGCTTTAACCCCAGATTTTTTTGTAAACCAAAACAAAGCCTGCATCAAGCAGGCTTTTGGTTAAATAAATGAATTTTCTCAATGACGTCCTCCGCCGGAATCTCCAACCGGCTTTTTTTCATCAGTGACAGGCGACAATTGCGGAAAGAAGTTTTTGCCAAAATTATTGACATAGTCTATGATATTGCTGATATTTATATCGACATCTTCCACGGAGATTACCAATAAATCCCAGCTGTCGGGGAGCAGTTCTTTCAGTGAACTTTTAAGTACATCATTAATATTTTTTATAGTAAATTTAAGCATCTCATACGCGTCTTCAATCTTTCCTGTTACGGCATATTCAACATAATGGTCAAGATTTGTATAGTACAGCTCCCAAGCTTCACCGACTGATTTAGCGGCATTCAAGGCAGGAATACCGGCAAGAGCCTTAGCGATAGGAGATGTCGCGCCGGACAGCATCGAAGCGGCCTCCGAAAGGTCGGTAAGCGCACTCGAAATATTTATCATATATATCATGCTATTTATACGATAGCAGAAATCCATAGCGTCGTCTACTG
The DNA here is from genome assembly GCA_910576995.1 of uncultured Ruminococcus sp. GTDB lineage: Bacteria > Bacillota > Clostridia > Oscillospirales > Ruminococcaceae > Ruminococcus. The sequence goes on along the minus strand of CAJTLC010000022.1, from coordinate 41,285 downwards.
TCATAGATGCTGCGGATGATTTCTCCAAGCTGATATTATTTGAAGAAGAACCTCCGGCAGTACCGCCTGACAGCATATATGAAGTCGATTTTCTGTTGAGATCGTAAGCGATATAAGCAGTTCCCTTCCATTTATTCACCTTTATATCTTTCGGAATTATCTCGACAACACATCCCTGATTTACAAAATTACGAACATCCTGCTTAGTATTGTTGCTGATCTCGCATTTTGCAAGCATTTCTTCAACATCTGCGGAAGTAATAAGCACGCGGTCGATATTCATTGCGTCTGACAGCGCAAACATACTCATAGTTGAAATTCCGAAAGAATCCTCGCCGAGAATTGCTTCCCAGACTTTGCCTTCATAAGCGGATTCGGAAGCGCCCTGGGTCATTATGTATTTAATAGTATCAGATTCATTTCCTGAATAACTTATTGCAGTTACGTTATTATATGCTACGTCAATATAGAAATTTCCATAATGAAGATTTCTTACAAGCCCAAACATTGATTCATTTTTAAGCGTATATCCTGTAAATGCCAGACCCAGCACACGATTTTTATTTACATCAAAAGCGAATTCTGCATTGAACGACGCACTGTCGCAGGCTGTAAAATATGCTTTTCCGGCATAATCGAGAATCGAACCAACTGATTTTCCTGAATACGGACCGAACTGCTCGGCATTATCAGAAGCCTGATCGAGTCTGGATTTCGATCTTTCGATATCCTGAGGAGAAATTCTCTGAAGATCGAGCGTAATTGCGTAAACAGAGCCGGCATTCACCTGATCGCTAAGCGCGGAAGTTCCGCCGCGATTGCTTATGCAGGTATTCATCTGCTGAGTAGTTCCAAGCGAAACTCCCCATTCTCCGCGGAAAACTTCATCTCCGACAATAGCTGTAGGAACAACGTTTATCAGATGTGCAGGAACTTTCTCCACACCGCCGTAACTTTGTATCAGCTCGGCGTCATAGTCGTTTTCGCCCTCGTAGCATATAGTTATATTTTTCCCGTACAGTTCAGCAGTAGTCATATTGAAAAGCTGATCCCAGCCGACGTCGACGCTTATCCTGTCTGACATATCGGACGGAACGGCGGAAAAGGTCCTGTCTGATGAAAAAATCTGATACGGAAGCGAAATAGGAAGATATTTTTCATTCTTAACAGCTATCTCACGCGATTTCAGCTTTATTTTATCTTCAATAACATATGAATCATCAAGATCGGCGATCTGCTGATTCAATTGGCTTACTTCTTCGGCATATTGGCAAGCTGCGTCAGCTTCTTTAATCTCGACCGCCTTGAAGCTTGCGTCGAGGCTCACCCAAACGTTTTCACCATCTTCATGACCTGCTCCTCGGTAATCAGTGTACGGAACATATGTATCGACCCATGTCTGAGTCATCTTGAATCCATATATTTCGCCGTTTTTCGTTACGCTGGCAACAGGTTTATACTGCGAAGCAAGAAGTCTGCCCGCATTTTCGGCGTTGTCTGCGCCTGTTATTTCGATTGCCTGTTCGGGCGTGATAAATACAGTTCCAACGTGATAGCGCGCAGGATAACCGAGATGCCTGAGCATACCTATCAGCAGACTCGCCGTATCAGTGTCGTTTCCGCCCTTTTGTTCAAATGTGCCGACAGCGCCCTTTCTTGAACCATAGTACGTCTCAAACCTGATATTATTTTTTACATATTCATATACGTTCTTAGCATTTCCAAGCGAATCCGCAAGTTCCTTTATTTCGTCGGAAATCTCGGTTTCAGCGGAATTCTCCAGATCAGCCTGAACAGCAGCCGCATAAGACAGATTTATATTATCAGGCAATTCGCCTTTAAGTTCTTCAAAGCCCAATTCCGTCTCGGTAGTCAGCGATGGAACAGCCGTGGGAATGAAATCGGCTTCCTTTTCGCTAAAGAGTTCGCTCAGGATTTCAAGGCTTTCCTCGTCTGCAAAATTATTTTGGCTCAGCTGCAATGCCGCATTTTCAGCAGCGTCCAGTCTTTCCCTGATCTCATTTTCATACGATCTTTGCCTGTCGTTTACAACATTATTATCAAGACTGTCGATAATTTCATGAGTATCCTCGAATTCTTCGTCAAACTGCCGGCGGATTTCCGAAAGATTCTCCGTCATCTCCGCAGCATAACGCTTGACGTCGTTATTTTCAACAGATTCCGACAGTCTGCAAAAATTCTCGTACGCTGCGGAATATTCAAGCTGCATACGATCCTTATCTACGACAACTTCATCTCTACCGCTTCTGATAACATTATCCTGATCTTTATTTTTTGCAGCGCAGCCTATCTGAACAGAGAGAAAAGCTGCAAGCGTCATGATAGACAAGACCGATTTAATTTTTCTTTTCAGCATTTTTCTTTCCTCCTGTAATGCATATCACGATAAGACCCATTGCGCTCGCAATTGTCGAAAGCCAGAGCGCAAGCGGAACGTCGTCGCCTGTTTTGGGCGAATCGCTCTTCTGCGAAGTTGTAACGGCAGTCGAAGGCGCTGCGGTAGTTTCGGTCTGAATTGATTTTGCGGTATTGGTAGTTTCGGTTGTTGTCGCAAAAGTAGTTTCAACAGGCTCGATATATTCCGTATCCACGCTGAAAAATGCGGTATCGAGTTCAGTGCGGTCATGCAAAGTTTCTGCGGTAAGTATTCCCACATAATTGGCAATACCATATTTTGCCGTATCAACGATATCGGTGAATTCAACAGTTTCGCCGGCTTTTACATCAGAATGCCTGATTATAGTTCCCACGCATTCATCGCTGTTTTCGCGGTAGATCTCAACCTTGATCACTGCTTCGGCAACGTCGATATCGCTATTGTTAGTAACGCTGAAATCGACCTTTTGCGCATGATCTCCATCCGGCGTAAAGCTGAGTTTGCCTGACATTACCGCGCTAGATTCAACAACTTCAAATTCTGCGGAATCTTCGGTTATCTGTCCGTTTTCGTCCTTAACGGCTGCATGAACTGTATATTTGCCTGCGTCAAGTTTTCCTGATTTGATTATATCGTTGTAAGAATAATTTGAATTCGGATGAAGAGTGCCTATTTCGCTGCTGAAGGAAGTTTCAACACGCTGTTCGGAATTATAAACTGTAATGTCAAGCGTAAGATCGTTTTCTGCGGAATTCGTACTGCTGTTCACAACATTATTGAGAATCTCAACAGTTTCGCTTGTGCGGTAGCTGCGCTTGTCGGTATGTACAAAATTATCAAGACTGCCGTTTGCCGCAACTCTAAATTCATAGCTTGCTTCTGCGATGATATTTTCGCCGTCTTTCCAAACTATCTCGGCGGTATATTTTCCTGCCAATATCTCGGGAATTACCCAGCTTCCCTCAAGCTCGACAGTCTCGCCGGGCGCGATATAGCGTTCATCTTCGTCGGCAAGGACAAGCGTTAAATTCCCATTTTCATCATAAACGCTTAGTTCCGCATCGGCGGTAATACCGAATTTGACCGCGTCCGATCGGGATGTGACCCTGACCGTCTCATTAGGCGAGTAAATATCCTTATCAGTAATTACGGACGCGTCGATTTTCGCCGAGCCTACGGGAATAATAACTTCTTCGCTCACGTTGTCCGCATTATCGACCGCGAAAACGTGGATGTAATACTGCTTGCCGTAGTCGGGAATTTCTGCCGCAGCCGAAAGTCTGCCCTCGGAATCGCACGGAATGACATTAATGATATGCTCGTTGTTTTCATCATATTCGATAAGTTCGGGAGAAGGCTGACCGCTTTCGTTTACTTCAACGACAAATCCCTTCATATCGGCAAAAGCTGTCTCGGTAACAACGTTTGATTTTACTGTTTCTCCCTGCTCCGAGGACGGTTCTGCGGCGATATAGTATTCATAAACGGTCGGGTTGTCCTTGGCGTCCATAGAAATCGGAACTGACATTCCCGAAATCTCCCCTGCCGTAACGTTCGGCATATCGGGGGCGTCAACATCGTAGAAAGAGCTGTCTTTAGCTGTCGTCAGATCTGACAACTGATGAAGATAAAACAGCGTATTTGCAAGCACCTTTCTTTCGTCGTCGGTTGCCTGACCTGTACTATGACCTGTCTGTATCATACCCAGATTGTTATTGGTCACAAGATAAAAATTGGAATGTGCGCCTGTTTCTTCGTTTATCATCTGGGGGGCATTTAGAGTAAGCCATTCTATACCTTTAAGAGTTCCACCAACATACTGACCTGATGAATGGCACGTAGGAATATTCAGAACACCTCTTATATTCCATGGAAAATTTGTTAAAGCACCAATTTTAACCACTGAAACAGATGTTGTTGCAACATAAGTATCATCATTATTTACAAGAATACCTAACTGATCAGCGAATTTTGCAAAATTATAGTTAGGTTCATATGTACATATTGTGTCATGTCCAAATAAAACGCCTCTGCCACTGTTGATAAATAATTGTGTAGCCTCAACAGAACGTTCATTAAGATCACGATGAGAATTAGAATCTGATGAACCAAAAAACAGAACATCATATTTCCAACCACCTGTTTCATTAAGTAAATATGATTCGGGATCGGCGTTAAAAGTATCAATATGCACAGAATCAATATTGAACAAACCCATACCCGCGGGAGTTTCGGTATCGCTGATAGTCGTCGTCATCCACTCGGCAAGATAAGGCGCGGCAGGATAAATATTAAGAACTTCCACCTTTTCGCTCTCGTTCCAGATAGAGCGCGTTTCCCAGTCATTTGTCTCCGTGCGGCGGTAAAGTCTGTAATTATACTGTTCAAAATCGCTTGTGATATCGTTCCATGAGAGATCGACGCCCACGTCGTTTCTGTCAGAATTAAGGATAAGATCCTGTACGGGCTTTTCAAGAATTTTTACAGTCCGGCTGTCTTCGCAAATTATATTTCCGTCTTCGTCCTTAAATTTAACGATAACGTCAACGCTGCCTTTATCCTTGACGCTAAAACTTAGAAAATCCTCCGTTGTATACTTCGGGAATACTATTGCCCCATTGAAGTAACCTGCTTCCGCCTTTTCAAGAATCACACTTTCTTCACGTTCGGCAATTACTTCGCCGCCGCTTACTGCCTGCATGGAAATTGTTCCGTCAAAATCGCCGTTGGAATAATATAAAACCTCTGCATTCGCGTCAATAGTAGTTTCCGAGCCTGCATAAACGCAGTAATCGCTCAAAACAGGTCCTGCCCAGCTTACGACTATTTCAGGTTCAGCTTCGGGAGTGTCGGTTATATCGTCAAGCACAATTTTCTCTTTCACTTCAAATTCGCAGCTGCGCTCGGCAACGACATCGTTTTCATACATACATTGAGCCGTTACAACGTAAGTTCCCTCGGAATCCGTATCGGGAGTGAAAACTATCCCCTGCATCTTCATGGAATTCTCCGATGGAATAAGTTGTGCGGAAACAGTGTTTTCCCCGATGATTTCGCCGTCTTTCGCAACAGTCAGCTTCATATCCACGCTGTTTTCAACATTAGTTGCAAACAGCAGATCGAAGTCGGCGGACACCTCAACGGGCATACCGATATATGTACTGTACTTGTCGAGTTCAAGCGTAAAATCAGTCAGTTCCGTCGAGCCTGCAACGGGAATTTCCTCAAGCGTTATCTGCTGACTTCCTTTTTTAATGACCTTATCGCCGCTGCAAAGCTGCGTTGTCACAAATATTCCGTCGTCGCGCATTTCATTAAGTACGAAATCGGCGGCAGTACCCTGAACGGCAGAACTATCGGGAGAGAATACGATCGGAATCTCCTCGTCGTAAATAACCGTATCGCCGTTTGTAACCGTAGTTTTCAGCGTATACTCGGTTTCCGCGGCAGCCGAATAGGAGATCTCATACTGAGATACGATATTTGTATCCTTGCCGAAATATCCGCTCGCGGTATTCAGCTGAGAAGTCATTCCGTTTATCTTCACAGAATCCGAAAGATTGATATTTCCAAGAAGTTTTACCGCCAACGAAGTAAGATGAACGTCGTTGTAAAAACTTCCGTTGTCATTCTGAACGCCGCTGAGACCTTTGAGGAGCGACTTATGATCGACAGAACCGTCATACTGCATGAAAGCAATATTTGAGTAAAGCGTTTCTTCAATGCTTTCGCGGTCGAAACTGTCGGCGGAATTATTTCTTAAAAATTCTGTTGAAGAGCTTAACGCGCTTTCCACAGCTTCGGAAGCAAGCATATTGTCGTCGAGGAATTTATCCACAGCATAAGTGACCATTGAAGTAAGAATCACGTCGGAATCGGAATCGGGACTGTACGACCAGCCTCCGTCGCCGTTTATATTTCCGACGAGATACAGGCAAATCGCTGAACCGCTGTCAATATAATTCTCGCTTCCGCATGAATTGATAGCTTCAAGCGCCAATGCAGAATCAAGCACATCGCTTGCGGAATCCTTATAAAGACCAAAACCTCCGTCGGCGTTGGCGTATGAAACTACGGAATCGAGAATTTCCCTGTCCTGAGAAGCAGCAGCCGTCCTTGAAAGCGTATCGGTATTTTCGTCGTATCCGTTGCTTTTCAGCCATGAAATTGCGCCGCCCGTATCTTTTTCGCTGAAACTCCTCAAAACTTCGGCAGCCTCCGCAGTATTATTGATTATGCTGACATAATCGCCGATACTGCCGTCATCATTGCATGACGCGGCAAGATAATTCACGGATTTTTCCAACAATTCTGACCGGACAGAGCCAAGATCGTCAGACGCCGCTCCGCTGACCTTGATCGCAGCGATACTGACAACATTCACAGTAAGCGACGCCGCCATAAGCATTGCAAGTTTTTTGCGTTTGTTTTTCATATAAAACCTCCTTAAAGCAATTTACATCCTTTCTGATATAACGATTATAACATATTGATAATTCAAAGTCAATAGATTATGAATTATATAAAATATAATCACAACAAAAATAAGCGGCTCTGAAAACAGAACCGCTTAGCACCCGCACACAATTTCTATGTGGACAAGTTCATATAATTATCAGTTATTCATACCCAGCTCGATAGCCTTGAAATTATTTTCAATAAGATGAGCCTTTGACGGAGGAACTACCTTTTCGATAGCCTTTTTCATCGTATCGAGAGTGAAAATGGAAGTTTCCTTCAGCACCTTGCCAAGCAGAATGATATTCGAACCGCCCTTGAGAGCGTTATCGTCGGCAAGATTAGTTGAGGGTATCGCGAAAATTTCAATATCGCCGCGCGTACACTCATTCTCGATAAGAGTACTGTCGTAGAACACCTTTCCGCCGGGTTTTACTTCGCTGACGAATTTATCGAACGAGGGCTGATTCATCGCGATAAGGATATCGGGAGTGAGAACCAGCGGAGAACCGATCGGCTCATCGGAAATACAAACGGAGCAGTTAGCCGTGCCTCCGCGCATTTCAGGACCGTAAGATGGGAGCCATGACAGTTCCTTGCTGTCCATAAGTCCGCAGTATGCAAGTATCTTACCTGCAAAAAGCACGCCCTGTCCGCCGAATCCCGCAAGAAGAATTTCAGTAGCCGCCATTACTTATTTCCCTCCTCTTCTGTAGTATCCTTATAAACGCCGAGAGGATAATACGGTATCATCTCATCCTGAAGACGCTTGATAGCCTCTGTAGGCGTAAGACCCCAGTTTGTCGGGCAGGTTGAAAGAACCTCGATAATAGAGAATCCCTTCTTAGCCTTCTGAGTCTCGAAAGCCTTTCTGATAGCCTTTTTAGCTTCGCGAACATGAGGAACGCTGTCAACCGCAACACGATGCGCATACGCCGTGCCTGTAAGAGTTGAAAGCATCTCGCACACTCTTACGGGGAAACCTGCAAGCTGAGGATCGCGTCCGAAAGGCGTTGTCTGAGTTACCTGACCGGGAAGAGTGGTAGGAGCCATCTGACCGCCCGTCATTCCGTATATAGTATTGTTGATAAAGATTATTACTATATTCTCACCGCGTGTAGCCGCATGAACCGTCTCGGCAGTTCCGATAGCGGCAAGGTCGCCGTCGCCCTGATATGTAAATACAAACTTATCGGGATTTGTGCGCTTAACGCCCGTAGCAACAGCCGGAGCGCGTCCGTGCGGAGCTTCGATCATATCGCAGCCGAAATAATCGTAAGCCATTACGGAGCAGCCTACGGGGCATACTCCGACAGTTTCGCCCTCTATACCCATTTCGTCGATAACCTCTGCAACGAGTCTGTGAACGATTCCGTGAGTACAGCCGGGGCAGTAATGAGTAGGCACATCAAGAAGCGCCTTTGGTCTTTCAAATACAACAGCCATTATTCAGCACCTCCGACTTTTTTGATCTCTGCCAGTATCTCGGCAGGAGTAGGAATAACGCCGCCTGTACGTCCGTAGAATTCAACGGGCTTAGAGCAGTTGATCGCAAGTTTGATATCGTCTATCATCTGACCCATTGACATTTCAACGCTAAGCAGCTTCTTTGCGCTCTTGGCAGCCTCGTTGATCTCCTTAACGGGGAAAGGCCACAAAGTCTTGGGACGGAACATACCAGCCTTAATGCCCTGCGCTCTTGCGTCGTTTACAGCAGATTTTACAACACGAGCCGTCGCGCCGAATGCGCAGAGAAGAACGTCGCAGTCCTCTGTGAGATAGAGTTCGGCGTCGGTCTCGTTAGCCTTGATAGTTTCGTATCTCTCGAAACGATCCTTTACGGAGTTCTCCAGTTCGTCTGGCTTGAGGTAAAGAGAATTTATAATATGATGCTCTCTCTTGCCCTTATGACCGTCGGCGACCCAGCCGCTCTTGTCATGAGCGTTAACGTTGATTTCCGGGAACGAAACGGGTTCCATCATCTGACCGAGAAGACCGTCCGCAAGTATCATTGCAGGCATACGATATTCGTCAGCCTTGTCGAAAGCCCTGATTACCATATCTACCATTTCCTGAACGGACGCGGGAGCGAATACCATGAGGTGGAAATCGCCGTGACCGAGAGCCTTTGTAGCCTGCCAGTAATCAGCCTGCGAGGGCTGAATTCCGCCAAGTCCCGGACCGCCGCGCTGAACGTTGATAATTACGGCAGGAAGATCCGAACCTGCGATGTATGAGATTCCCTCGCTTTTAAGAGAAAGTCCGGGAGAAGATGAAGACGTCATTGCACGAACGCCTGTGGACGCTGCGCCGAGAACCATATTTATGGCAGCTATCTCGGATTCCGCCTGTAAAAATACGCCGCCTGCCTTATTCATGCGTTTAGCCATGTAAGCGGCAAGCTCTGTCTGTGGAGTGATAGGGTAGCCGAAGAAACATTTGCAGCCTGCTCTGATAGCAGCTTCCGCGAGGGCTTCGTTACCCTTCATAAGATTTCTTTCCAAAGCTTCTTATTCCTTTCTTATAGCAGCGAACTGCTTTATTTTTAATCGATACGCCGTTACTTTTCAACGACTATGGCACAATCGGGACACATCATAGCGCACATAGCGCAGCTTATGCAGGCGTCCTCGTCGGTGCATACTGCGTAGAAATAACCTTTTTTATTACGCTTTGCTTTCTGAAGTTCAACTATTTTCTTCGGACAGGCAGCCGCGCAAAGACCGCAGCCCTTGCAGCGTTCTGTAATAACCGTCATTTTTGCCATATCTCACACCTCCTTATGTTAGACCTACTCGGAGATCTATTATTTCAGGTATATATATTTGCCGCTGTAATTACAAATCCCACAACGGCTTGACATATATCTTTGCAGGAAAAATATCGGGAATATCTGCAAGCTCGCAGATATTTTCGGGGCAGACCGTACAGCGCAGCGGCAAACCCGTCCTTCGCGAAACCTCCTTGGCAAAATCCGCGGAACTTTCCACAATACCCGCCGTCGTTTCGCAGCCGAGATTCGTATTATTAACTATCGCCGTATGCTTCAGCCTCGAAGCCGTCTCTATCTCGTACATAAGACTTACAGCCTCTTCGGAATTACCCGTAAGATAGCGGCGCTGATTGATGACGTACAGCATATCAAGCTGATCGCCAAAATTTTTAAGGGCGGCAGAAAATCTTCCCAGCGCGAACGCTCCCGCATCGTCGCCGCCTACATCGATTATCAGTTTGCCGTCGTTATCCGCAAGCTGTTCGATATCGAACTGTATTGACGGCACATCAAGGTTGCTGTTGGCAAAATCGGGAGTGATGAGCCGAATTCCCTTTTCCGCGAAAAGTTCCTTAAAATCGGCTGTTCTGAAATACGGATTAACGAGATCCAGATCAACTATAGTAACGTTTTCGCCGTCCTGCGCCGCTTTTACGGCAAGATTAACCGAAAAATTCGTTTTGCCGCTGCCGTAATGACCTGTAATAACGGTAATTTTCTTCATATTTTCCTCCTGTATTCCCAGTCAGGGGACGCTGTCCCCCGACACCCCCTGCATAATACGGCTAAATTGATATGCATGACGTATGTCAATCTTGTTAGTATAAACTATCGTTGATTAATTCTTAAAAAATAGCCCTTAAATTCTATTATAGCATTTCTCACGTCAAAAATCAATATTTTTCGAAAAAAATACAAAAATTCCCCTTACCAAGCGGCAAGGGGAGATTTTCAAAATTATTCAGCGTCGGTATTCTTCTCGATATAGCTAACGATATCGCCTACCGTATTGATCTCCTCAACAGCCTCGTCGGGAATGGAGAGATCATACTCGTCCTCGATAGTCTGGATAAGATCAACGATGTCAAGAGAATCTGCTCCGAGATCGTCCTGAATGCTTGCTTCAGCAGTTACAACGTCCTCTTCAACGCCAAGCTGCTCGATAATGATTTCTTTAATTTTGTCAAAAATCATGTTAATTTCCTCCTAATATTTGTTTATTATGCTAAAAGCGGATCTATTCTATGAACTCTCCGACTTTTCTAAACTTAGTATAACGTTCTTTCAGCAAAACGTCAATATCTTTTTGACATTTTTCTGCAATTTTGAGTGACAAAAATTCCTTAATATTTTCGGAAATTTTGTCTAAATCGTTGTGTGCGCCTCCGAGAGGCTCTTCAATGATCGTTTCCGCTACTCCCAGATCGACCATATCTTCGGCGGTTATGCGCATGATATTGCAGGCTTCCTGCTCCCTTGAAGCGTCTTTCCACAAGATGCTTGCCGACGCTCTCGGTGAAGCTACAGAATACTGAGCATTTTCAAGCATTGCAAGTTCGTCGCACACTCCCAGAGCAAGCGCGCCTCCGCTTCCGCCTTCGCCCAGAATTATCGAGATAACAGGCGTGCGGAGCGTCATGAATTCCGCGATATTACGCGCAATAGCTTCGCCCTGACCTCTTTCTTCCGCCGCAACTCCGGCATAAGCCCCGGGGGTATCAATAAAGCAGATAACAGGTCTATGAAATTTCTCAGCCTGCTTTGCAAGTCTAAGAGCCTTTCTGTAACCCTCCGGGAGCGGCATTGCAAAATTGCAGTCCTTGTTCTCGTTGATGTCCCTGCCCTTTACCTGCGCTATAACCGTTACAGGAACGCCGTCAAGTCTTGCAATTCCGCCTATGACAGCATGATCGTCCCCAAAGCAGCGGTCGCCGTGAAGTTCGTAAAAATCCTTGAAAATCAGCGGTATATAATCGCGTATAGTCGGTCTGCCCTTTGTATGGACAAGGTTAAGGCGTTCCCATGCCGTTTTTTCATTTTCCATAGATCACGCCTCCTTTCCCTTATATCCGTGCATTTGCAGCAAATGAGCAAGAACGCTCCTCATCTTCTTGCGCTCGACGATCATATCGACAAAGCCCTTATCCTGCATGAATTCCGCAAGCTGAAAATCTTCGGGAAGCCGCTGCTTCATGGTACTTTCGATAACGCGTCTGCCTGCAAATCCGATAAGTACTTTCGGCTCGGCGATTATAATATCCCCCAGCGAAGCGAAACTTGCCGTTACGCCGCCCGTGGTGGGATCGGTCATTACCGTGATATAAAGCTGTCCCGCGTCACTGTGAAGCTTGACTGCGCCCGACGTTTTCGCCATCTGCATGAGAGAAACAATCCCCTCCTGCATTCTCGCGCCGCCCGAAGCTGTAAACATTATTACAGGGAGTTTATTTTCCGCAGCGTATTCAAATGCGCGCGCTATTTTTTCGCCGACTACAGAACCCATGCTCGCCATCATATAATGGGAATCCATAACGCCTATGACCGTCTCGATACCGCGTATACACGCCGTTCCCGTGACTATAGCGTCTTTCAGTCCCGTCGCCTTGCGAAGTTCCTCCTGCTTTTCGGGATAATCCGGAAAATGTATGGGATCGCAGCTTATCATATCGGCGTCAAATTCCTTAAAGCTGCCTTTATCCACCGTCAGCGCAAGTCGCTCGGCGGCGGAAAGTCTGCCATGATAATTGCAGCTGGGGCATACGCGGTGAAGCTCCTCAAATCTGGAAAGCGGAACTGCGTTCTGACATCTCGGACATCTGAAAACAGGCGCAGATTCGTCGTCTGCTCCGTTAAAACGAAGCTTTACAACATTAAAAAAATCATCAAACATCTATATCACCGCCTATTTCTTCTTTTCTTCCATATATCGCGTAAGAAAGCCGTTGTCGTAATCTCCGCCGATAAATTCGGGCTGTTTTATGATCTCAAGCTGGAAATCTATATTCGTATCAACGCCGTCGACGATAAATTCCGAAAGCGCCCAGCGCATTTTGCGGATAGCTTCATTTCTGTCCGCGCCGTGAACTATCAGCTTGCTTATCATCGAATCGTAATAAGGCGTTATCGTATAGCCCTGATAAACCGCGCCGTCGATCCTTATACCCGGACCTCCGGGAACATAAAGAGCGTTTATCGTTCCGGGAGACGGACGGAAATTCAGCGACGGATTTTCCGCGTTTATACGGCATTCGATAGCATGACCCGTGATTTTCACATCGTCCTGAGTAATATGCAGCGGCATTCCGGCAGCCACTTCTATCTGCGCCTTTACAAGATCAAAACCCGTGACCGCTTCCGTAACGGGATGCTCCACCTGAATCCTGGTATTCATCTCCATAAAGTAGAAATCGCGGTTAGCGTCAACTAAAAATTCAATAGTTCCGGCATTATAATATCCGCATTCCTTAGCGGCTGTAACGGCTGCATTTCCCATTTTTTCACGCAGCTGGGCGCTTACTATCGGGCTTGGCGATTCCTCAAGAACTTTCTGATTGCGCCTCTGCATAGAGCAGTCGCGCTCGCCGAGATAAATATAATTTCCCTGCGTATCAGCCATTATCTGTATTTCAACATGATGAGGATCGACGAGGAATTTCTCGATATAGACCGTATCGTCGCCGAAGAAATTCTTCGCTTCCTGACGAGCCGCGATTATCTGCGCTTCCAGATCTTCGGGCGAATCCACGCGCCGGATACCTCTTCCGCCGCCGCCAGCCGAAGCCTTTACCAGAACCGGATATCCGCAATTTTCCGCAACTTCCTTTGCGTCCTCTATGCTCTTTACCGCGCCTTTCGACCCGGGTATAACGGGTACTCCTGCCGCCGCCATAGTCTCCTTTGCGGCAGCTTTATCGCCGAGCATTTCTATAGACTTATATGACGGCCCGATAAATACTATTCCGCTTTTTTCGCAAAGCCGTGCAAATTCTGCATTTTCAGACAAAAAACCGAATCCGGGATGAATAGCCTCCGCGCCCGTATTCAACGCCGCCTGAATAACGGCGTTCATGTTAAGGTAGCTGTCCTTAGTCGCGGGAGGCCCTATGCATACCGACTCGTCGGCTATCTGCGCATGGAGACAGGTCTTGTCAGCCGTTGAATACACGGCAACGCTGCGTACTCCCAATTCGCGGCAGGCTCTTATGATGCGCACGGCGATCTCGCCTCTGTTGGCTATCAATATTTTTTTGAACATTTTTACTCCCCTCTATTCTAAAATTCACCGATATTACAGGTAAAAATGCCGCTCCTTTACTTTTCGGGATCAGCCGCAATAAAGGTTATCTCGCATGAAACGGCTTTCTGACCGTCAACGGAAGCGAGAGCTTTTCCTGTTCCGATAGGACCTCTGGTCTTGATTATCTCAACTTCGAGGTCGAGAACGTCGCCCGGAACTACCTGTCTGCGAAACTTCGCCTTGTCAATGCCGCCGAAAAGTCCGATCTTGCCTTTCATTTCGGGCTTTGAAAGCATACATACGGCAGCCGCCTGCGCAAGCATTTCCACCATAAGCACGCCGGGTGTAACGGGATAATCGGGGAAATGTCCCTTAAACCAGAATTCATCGTCCTTGATGTATTTTCTCGCCTTTATCTTAACGCCGACTTCCATTTCAAGAACCTCGTCAATAAGGAGAAACGGATCACGGTGGGGAATTATCTCCATTATCTGCTCTTTATTCATTAAAACTTCTGACATTTGCTGTCCCTCCATTTAACGCATTACTTGATTATCATTATCGGCTGATCGAATTCGACAGGCTGACCGTCGCTTACGAGAATTTTCTCGACGGTTCCGTCAAATTCGGACTGCACCTCGTTCATAAGCTTCATAGACTCAATTATCATGATAACGTCGCCTTTTTTCACCTTATCGCCGACTTTAACAAAAGGCGGCTTGTCGGGCGATGGAGCCTGATAGAACGTTCCCACGATAGGTGATTTTACGACGTTTCCCTCAACAGCCGCGCCGACTTCCTTAGCCGATTCAGCCTTAACTTCAGCTGCCTGAACGGGAGCGGACGCGGAAACTCCCATGCCCGCAACAACAGTCTGCGGCGCAGGTTTTCTGCCCTTTATCGTTATATTGCAGTTTTCGCATGATACGGTTATCTCCGATAATTCGTTGTCGGAAACAATCTTGGCAAGGCTTTCGATAGTTTCAAGTTCAACTACATTCAAAATTTTATCATTAGAATTTTTTCCCATGTCATAAATTCTCCTTAATCATTAACCTTTTTGAAGCACAGCGTACCGTTATGACCGCCGAATCCCAGAGAATTGGACAACGCCGCATTGACTTCCTGCTCAACGTTGCCGTTTACGCAGTAATCCAGATCGCACTCCTCGTCGGGAACTTTATATCCCACAGTAGCGTGGATAAGGCTTTCCTGTATGGTCTTTGCGCATACGATAGCTTCGATAGCTCCTGCCGCGCCCAGAAGATGTCCTGTCATGGACTTTGTGGAATTTATCTTTACCTTGTACGCAGAATCGCCCAGAGCTATCTTGATAGCGGCAGTTTCGTATTTATCGTTAAGTCCCGTGGAAGTACCGTGAGCGTTGATATAGTCAACCTCCTCCGGCTTTACGCCCGCCTCCTGCATTGCAAGAGTCATGCCCATTGCGGCGGCTTCTCCCGTAGGCATGGGCGAAGTCATATGATAGCCGTCGTCGGTAGCGCCGTAACCTGCAACTTCGCAGTAAATTTTCGCGCCGCGCGCCTTTGCGTGTTCGTATTCTTCAAGAACGAGCATTCCGCTGCCCTCGCCGAGTACGAATCCGTTTCTCTCCTTATCAAACGGTATGGACGCTCTTTCGGGATCAGTACTTCTTGAAAGAGCCTTCATATTGTTAAAACCTGCATATGTAAGCTCAATTTTCGTGCTTTCCGCGCCTCCTGCAAGGCAAACGTCAAGATAGCCGTCCTTGATCTTTCTGAACGCTTCGCCGATAGCGTGAGTACCCGAAGCGCAGGCGGAAGAAATATCAAAATTCGCGCCGCGGAATCCTGTTTTCATGGCGATCATTCCGGGAGCCATATTTGTGATCATCATCGGAACATAAAACGCCGAAACCCTGCCCGGTCCTTTTGTTCTTATCCTTTCGCATTCCATAGCCGTCAGATCGATGCCGCCGATTCCCGAGCCTACCATAATACCTGCTCTGTAAGGGTCGATATCGGAAAAATCGCTGCCCGAATCCGCAAGGGCTTCATGAGCGGATACGACTGCATATTTTGTAAAACGATCCATGCGCTTTGCTTCTTTTTTATCGAAACAGCCTGCTACATCGTAATAATTGCTCTCGTCAAAATCGCGTACAAGACCTGCAAGCGAAACTCCAAGCTGCTCGCTGTCAAATGCGTCGATAAAAGAAAATCCGATCTTATTTGCTTTCAGTCCCTCCCAGAACTTCTCAACGCCCGTTCCGAGCGGAGTAACTGCTCCGATGCCTGTTATAACAACTCTTCTGCTCATATATTTTCCTTTCGTTTTCTAAAAATCCTTTGCGTATCAAGTATCACTGAAATCGATTTTTACTATGCTGCATTATGCAGATGACTTTGTCGCCTATATCCCTTGCGTAAGGCTTAGTATTTAAGTCCTGTTCAAATTCTTTCTGTATCCCTTGTGGATACAGAAAGAATTTAATATTGAGATTCTTAAGGGGCTATGTCCCTTAAGCAGTGGGTGCAGGGGGACAGCGTTCCCCTGCATAGCGCCGCACAAGTAAAAAATCAATTTCATTAATTACATAGAAAGTCCGCCGGAAATTTCAATTACCTGTCCTGTAACGTATGAAGCGTCGTCGGATACCAAAAACGATACGACGGAAGCGATCTCTTCGGGTTCGCCGTATCTGCCGAGAGCTACCGCGCCCAGCATCTTTGTTTTAAGTTCTTCCGAAAGAACGTCCGTCATGGGAGTATGTATAAATCCCGGGGCGACCGCGTTGCAGGTGATATTTCTCGAACCGAATTCCTTTGCGACCGTTTTCGTCATGCCGATTATAGCCGCCTTTGAAGCCGAATAATTCACCTGTCCCGGATTTCCGTAAAGACCTGCAACCGACGAAACATTTACTATTCTGCCGTGACGCTGCTTCATCATCGCCGAACATACGTGCTTCAGCATATTATAAACGCTTTTCTGATTTACCGCGATTACCGCGTCGTAATCGGTTTCTTTCATGCGCGCGAGGAGTCCGTCTTTCGTGATTCCCGCATTGTTTACAAGAGCGTCGATGCTGCCGAAATCAGCCTTTACCTGCTTGACCATCGCCTCGCACTGATCGAATTTCGAAACGTCTGCGGCGACGCATTCCGCCTTTACGCCGAACGCTCTGCACTCCTCCGCAACGGCAAGCGCTTTTTCCTTATCGCCGTCGCTGGGATAATGATTTATAACGACGTCAAATCCGTCTTTTGCGAGTCTTTTTGCAATACACGCGCCGATTCCCTGCGACGCGCCTGTAATAATCGCTGTAGCCATATTTAATACCTCCGAATTTTTATATCTCGATGTACACATATAAATCAAATTTTACTGCGCTACACTATGTAAGGAAACTTTGGCGCCTACATCCCTTGCATAAGACTTAGTCTTTAAGTCCTGTTCAAATTATTTCTGTATCCCTTGTGGATACAGAAATAATTTAATATTGGGATTCTTAAGGGGCTATGTCCCTTAAGCAGAGGGTGTCGGGGGACAGCGTCCCCTGACATAGCGCCGCACAAGTAAAAATCGATTTTTATATGTATGCAGCGAGATTTATATTTTAAGAAGCTTTTCAGCCTGTTCTGCCATTTCCTTAATGATCTCCGCGCAGGGTTTTACATCGTTTACCATACCCGCGATAGCTCCGCAGAGGAACGAACCCTCTTCCACGTTGCCGTCCACGACAGCCTTGCGAAGAGAACCGAGAGTGATCTCCTCAAACTGCTCGGGAGTAAGCGAACCGTCCTTTTCGCCGCCTGCAAGCTTCTTTGAAAATTTCGTCTTAATATTTCTGCACGGATGACCCGTGTATCTTCCCGTGACTACGCTGTCCGTATCCTTAGCTTTTACGACAAGCTCCTTGAAAGTCGGATGTATCTGACATTCCTCTGCTGCAAGGAAACGAGTTCCTATCTGAACTCCCTCCGCGCCGAGCATAAACGATGCCGCGATGCCTCTGCCGTCAGCGATTCCGCCTGCCGCGATAACGGGAATCTCAAGCGCGTCAACGACCTGCGGAACGAGGCACATCGTGGTATTTTCGCCGATATGTCCGCCTGATTCCGTACCCTCCGCAACGACCGCGTCAGCGCCTGCGCGCTCCATTCTTCTTGCGAGCGCTACCGACGGAATAACCGGAATTACCTTTATGCCCGCCTCTTTCCATGCAGGAATGAATTTACCGGGATTTCCGGCTCCCGTAGTAACTACCGCAACTTTTTCATCGATGCAAAGCTGCGCGAGATCTTCCGCATTCGGACTCATCAGCATGATATTTACGCCGAAAGGCTTATCCGTTTTCTCTTTGCATTTGCGGATCTGATCGCGAAGATAATCGATAGGAGCGCTGCCTCCTGCGATAAGTCCGATTCCGCCGGCATTCGATACGGCTGCCGCAAGGGTATGCTCGGCTACCCAAGCCATTCCGCCCTGAATTATCGGGTATTCGCAGCCAAGAAGTTCTGTAATCCTTGTTTTCATAATAACGTCTCCTTAATATTCAATAATAACGCTGCCGTAGGAAAGTCCCGCTCCGAAACCTACGAGAGCAAGCTTCTGTCCGCGCTGTACAGCGCCTTTTTCTATATATTCGCAAAGTGCGAGAGGTATTGAAGCGCTCGATGTATTGCCGTGGTGATCGAGAGTTACCGCAAATTTATCGATGCTTGCCTTTAAATTTTTAGCGGCAGTCTCGATTATTCTCACATTCGCCTGATGCGGTACGAAAAGATCGATATCGTCAACGGTAACGCCTATTTTTTCCGCAGCCTTGTTAAACGCCTTCGGGAGAGCCTTTACCGCAAATTTATAAACTTCCTTTCCGTCCTGATAAAGCTGACGGAGCGGTTTTTCCGGAAATCCGCTGTCAAAAACGCGGTCGACCTTTACTTCGGGAGCAACTTCAAGACTTCGTGCGAAAAGTCTGCGCGCGCCGCTGCCGTCCGAACCGAGGAATGAAGAATACATTTTGTCGCTTTTTTCGATTACAGCAGCAGCAGCTCCGTCGCCGAAAAGTATGCACGTTCCGCGATCCTCGTAATCAATAAAACGTGAAAGGGATTCAGCGGAAACGATAAGCGCATATTTAAGATTATCGTCGGTACTCAGATAGCGATGCGCCGTATCGAGCATATAAACAAACCCCGAACAGGCTGCGTTGAGATCAAAAGCGGCGGCGTTTTCGATGCCAAGTTCATACTGAAGCAGGCTTGCAACGCTCGGCGTCAGAAAATCCGAAGTGATCGTACTGCAAATAACAAGCCCGATATCCTTCGGATCTACGCCTGAATTTTCAATAGCTTTCCGCGCGGCAAGCTTGCCCATATACCATGTAGGCTCCCAACCTGCCATATGACGCGAACGTATACCCGTTCTCGTTGTTATCCACTCGTCGTTGGTATCGACAAACTTTTTGAAATCGTCATTTGTCAATACCTGTTCGGGCAGATAGCTGCCCATTCCAAGAATATTTATACCCATATGATGTCTCCTTTGCCAATTTAAAGCCAAGTTTATATTTTAGCAAAAAACTGTTGTAAAAATTCAAAATATATGTTATTATAAATATGGCAGAGGCGGCGCGGCAATGCTGCGGCGATCAAAGCCATACATATATATTGTAAATCATTTCCGAATATTTTGCAATATGATTTTAACTTTTTATTTCGTCGATTTTGAAAATTCGTCAATTTAACCAGTCTGTTTAAATTTTATCGTTCAAAATCATGATAATCTATAATTTATGAAAGGACTTTTAATTATGAACATTTCACTTTTTACCGGTCAGGGATCGCAAACTCCCGGCATGGGCAAAGATATTGCTGAATCCTTCCCCTCGGCGTCTAAAATTTACGATATCGCTTCGGAAATTCTGGAGCGCGATATGAGGGCGATCTGCTTTGAAAGTTCTGCGGAAGAATTGTCCAGAACGATCAATGCTCAGCCGGCTATAATGATCAACTCCCTTGCTTCCGTTACAGCCGCAATGGAAAAAGGCTTTGCATTTCAGGGCGTCGCAGGTCATTCATTGGGTGAATACGCCGCTCTTGCGATTTCGGGAACAGTCTCTCCCGAAGACGCATTCCGCCTGATAAAAGCGCGTGCCGAAGCCATGGAAGAAGCTGCCCGTCAATCAAAAGGCGCTATGGCTGCGGTAATGAAGCTTGCTCCCGAAAAGATCGAGGAAATTTGCAGTCAGGCTGAAAATTATGTAACGGCGGTAAATTATAATTCTCCGCAGCAGACGGTCATCGCAGGAACTCCCGAAGGCATTGAGGAGGTTACCGCAAAATTTGCCGAACTTAAAGCGCGAGTCGTACCGCTTGCCGTTGCGGGCGCATTCCATTCAAAACTCATGCAGTCCGCAGCCGATAAATTTTACGAAGCGGCTAAAACGATCAATTTCAAGTCCCCCGAAGTTAAATATTATTCAAACGTTACGGGCGGCGAACTTACTGATTTCAGCGATATGCCGTCGCTTCTGGCAAAACATATCGTTTCTCCCGTACGTTTTACCTCCGAACTTGCGGCAATGCAGGCTGACGGCGCGGAACTTTTCGTCGAATTCGGACCCGGAAAAGCTCTTACAGGACTCGTAAAAAAGACTTTAAAGGGCGTGACAGCCGTGAATATCGACTCGCTCGCAGCATTGGAAGGAGCTGAAATTTATGGATAAATACGGTCTTATCGGTCATCCTCTGGGTCATTCAATGTCGCCTATGATACACGAGAAATTATTTCAGTTAAGCGGCATTTCTGACTACAGCTATGAACTTATTGATATCGCTCCCGAAGATCTGCAAAATAATTTCGATATGCTCCGCGAATTAAAGGGATTCAACATTACTATCCCGCATAAAATGTCGATAATCTCAATGACCGACAAGCTTAGTGAAAGCGCGCTGAGATATAATTCGGTAAACTGCATTTCCAATAAAAACGGCGTGATAACGGGCTATAATACGGACTGCGACGGCTTTCTCCGTTCCGCGGAACTGCTGCCGCTGGGCGGAAAGGTTCTGCTTCTCGGCTGCGGCGGCGTCGGAAGAATGATCGCTATCGAAGCCGCTCTGCACGGCGCGGAACTGACTATTGCCGTGATTCCACAGGATATACAGACCGCCCAGCTTGTCATGGCTGAAATTCTCGCAAAATGCGCCGGAGCGTCCGTGAAGATCTGCCTGATCAATGAGATAAGCGGGAATTTTGATCTGCTCGTAAACGCAACTCCCGTTGGTATGTACCCGAAAACGGAAGTATGCGCAGTTTCCGACGAGGTTATCGGGAATTGTCTTAGCTTCTTTGACGTAATATATAACCCAACCGAAACTTTGCTTATGAAAAAGGCTCGCGCATTGGGCAGAACTGCCGTCGGCGGAGCTGCGATGCTCGTTTATCAGGCTGTCAAGGCTCACGAATACTGGTACGGCGGAGAATTTACGGCGGAGGATATCTCGCCCATAATTACAGCCGTAGAAAATGAAGTGAATAAAATGAATTCGTTATAAACACACAAATTCATTTCGCCAAGAAAGGAAAAGACCATGACGATTTTTTTATGCGGCTTTATGGGCTGCGGTAAAACCACTGTCGGCAGGCTTGCCGCAAAAAAACTGGGCTGCAATTTTTACGACTCCGACGAAGTTATCGTTAAGGAACAGCAAATGTCTATCCCCGATATTTTTGCGCAAAAGGGCGAACCCTATTTTCGCGCCGTGGAAGCCGAAACTATCAAATCGCTGTGCGGCAAAACCGCTGTTGTAGCCTGCGGAGGCGGAGCAATGCTGAATCCGGATTCCGCAAAGGCTGCCGCCGAATCGGGAGCGGTGATCTTCCTCGATGTGGATTTCGAGACCTGCTACAGCCGTATCTGCGGAGACAGCAACCGTCCCATAGCCGCGGCTTCAACTAAAGAAGAACTTTTACAGCGATTCAATGCGCGCCGTGAAATTTACATGAAACACTCGACTATCTGCATAGACAGCAGCGGCAGCCCTATCGAGACCGTGGAACTTATCGCAGACGCAGTTAAAAGGATATAGGTGAAAAAATGCTTATTTACAACGTTAAACTGCTGACAATGGACAGCAAAACAGGCGTAATCGAAAACGGCTGGCTGGAAACGGACGGCAGTCTGATAAAGGCTGTAGGAAGCGGATCGCCCGTCGAAATACCCGGGGACAGTATCGACGGATGCGGCGGAACTCTCCTCCCCGGATTTATCGACGCTCATACGCATCTGGGAATAATCGAGGACGGCGTGGATTTCGAGGGCGACGACTGCAACGAATCCACCGATCCTTTTACGCCGCAAATGCGCGCTATCGACGGAATAAACCCCTTTGACCGCTGCTTTGAAGAAGCCCGTATGCGTGGTATCACTGCCGCTGCGTCATGTCCGGGCAGCGCGAATGCCTGCGGCGGCGAAATATGCGTCGTGAAAACCTACGGCAGACAAGCCGATTCGATGCTCGTCAAAAACTGCGGAATAAAATTCGCTCTCGGCGAAAATCCCAAACGCGTCTATAACGATAAGGGCGAAACTCCCGTAACAAGAATGGCGACGGCTGCAATTATCCGCGAGGGTCTGTATAAATCCCGAAGATATGCCCATGATATGGATATTTACTATTCCGACAACGAAAATTACGAACCGCCGGAATACGATATAAAATGCGAAGCGTTAATGCCGCTTCTTGAACGCAAACAGAAAGCCTTTTTCCATTGCCACCGCGCGGACGATATATGCACGGCAATGCGCATCGCAAAGGAATTTTCTCTTGAACTCGTTATCATACACGGTACTGAGGGCTATAAAATTGCCGATATTCTTGCGGCAGAGGATATACCCGTCATTTGCGGCCCGATAATCTGCGATCGATGCAAACCAGAAATGCGCGGTCTGGAATTGAAAAACGCCGCCGTTCTTGCGAAAAACGGCGTAAAAACGGCAATATGTACCGATCATACCGTTATTCCCATCCAATATCTGCCGATCTCCGCGCTGGCTGCCGTCAAGGGCGGTCTTGAACCCGAACAGGCTCTCCGCAGCCTTACCATAACGCCTGCCGAAATTCTCGGTATCGACGACCGCACGGGCAGTCTTACCGCAGGCAAAGACGCCGATATCCAGCTGTACGCCGCAGGAGTTTCGCCTCTGGAACTTATGTCCGACCCCCGGCTTGTGATCATCGGCGGAGTTACAGTGAAAAAGGAGGTATAACATGAAATTTATCCCTGAAATAGCGGCGGCTGCCGTAATACTGACAGCTGTTCCCGTTTATTCGTCCGCTGCGGAAGCCGATACCCGAATCCTGACCGTGGACGGCGTAGAATACACTTTTTCAGTTGAGGCGGACGGAAATTCCGCAGTTATAACCCGCGGCGAAGCTGACGAAAACATTACTGAGATAAGCATTCCCGATACACTCGGCGGCTGTACGGTTACGGGTATCGCGAATTTCGCCTTTCAGGGTTCAGTTCACGCGAGATCAATAAGCATCCCCGACAGCGTTAAACTTTTAGGCACGGGCGCGTTTATGAGCTGCACCTCCCTTACGGAAGTCGTTGTCGGAGAAGGAATTGCCGTTATTCCTGCCGACTGCTTTTTCTCGTGTCCCGCGCTGGAAAAAGTTACGCTTCCAAGCGGTCTTGAAACTATCGGATATGAAGCTTTTTTCTGTTGTCCCAACGCGGATATAGACGTTCCTGAAAATGTTCAGACTATCGGTGAAAACGCTCTCGGAATGCAGAACGATCCTCATTCGGGAACGGATATTCCTGTTTACGGATTTCTCATTAAGGGAAAAAACGGCAGCGCCGCTCAGAAATATGCTGATGAAAACGGTATAGATTTTATTGATATGCTGAATTTTGAAGAGGGCGACATTGATTTTGACGGAGCAGTTACGCCTTACGACGCCTCTGTAGCCTTATCGGAATACGCACGCGCGTCTACGGGCGCGCCGCTTACCTTTACAAAAAAGCAGAAGATAGCTGCCGATATGAACAGAAACAATATCATAGAACCCGACGATTCTTCGCAGATACTTTCAAAATACGCCTACCTCTCAACGCTTCTGCCAACCGCATAATAGCTTTTTCGACAAAATGAACAGGTTTTGCACAGCTATTTTCTATATTCGTTTTTCGCGTTCACCTATTGACATATTGCTGAAAAATTGGTATGATTAAAGGTAATATAATTGATAAGGAGGATTTATTTATGCTTACCGACATGAACAGCAAATTTCAGAAAGAGGGGCTTACATTCGACGACGTTCTGCTTATACCTGCAAGATCGGACGTTACTCCGAATATGATCAGACTCGGCACTCAGCTTACGAAAACGATCACGCTTAATACCCCGATCATGACAGCCGCTATGGATACGGTCACGGATTCACGCATGGCTATAGCTATCGCCCGTGAAGGCGGTATCGGTATCATTCACAAAAATATGACGATCGAGCAGCAGGCTGAAGAGGTCGATAAAGTGAAGCGTTCCGAAAACGGCGTTATCGTTGATCCTTTTTCCCTCACTGAGGACAGGCTGGTCGCCGACGCTGATGAACTTATGGGCAAATATCGTATTTCCGGAGTTCCGATAGTTGACGCAAACGGCAAGCTGACGGGTATCATCACTAACCGCGATATGCGCTTCCTTACCGATTTCAACGAAAAAATTTCAAACGTTATGACGAAGGATAACCTGATAACCGCTCCGGTAGGTACTACTTTAGAGCAGGCTCAGGAGATACTCCGTTCCCATAAGATCGAAAAGCTGCCTATCGTTGACGGCGAGGGATATCTCAAGGGACTTATCACTATAAAAGATATCGAAAAATCCGTACAGTATCCAAATTCCGCGCGCGACGCTCAGGGCAGACTTCTCTGCGGAGCGGCAATCGGCGTTACGGCTAATGTTCTCGACCGTGCAAAGGCTCTTATCGAGGCTCAGGCGGACGTTCTCGTACTTGATTCCGCTCACGGTCACAGCGCGAATATTCTTAAATGTCTCAGCATGGTCAAGGAAGCTTTCCCGGATACTCCAGTTATTGCAGGAAATATCGCTACCGCCGAAGCTGCCGAAGATCTTATCAAGGCAGGTGCTGACTGCGTAAAGGTTGGTATCGGACCGGGTTCTATCTGCACCACAAGAGTTGTTGCAGGTATCGGAGTTCCGCAGATCACGGCAGTTTACGACGTTGCCTGCGTTGCTCAGAAGTACGGAATTCCCGTTATCGCCGACGGTGGCATCAAATATTCTGGCGATATTGTAAAGGCTCTTGCGGCAGGCGCAAACGTTGTAATGCTCGGCTCGCTCCTCGCAGGCTGCGCGGAAGCTCCCGGTGAAACTGAAATCTATCAGGGGCGTCAGTTCAAGGTTTACCGCGGTATGGGAAGTCTCGGCGCAATGGCTAACGGCTCGACTGATAGGTATTTCCAGGAAGGCGCGAAAAAACTCGTTCCCGAAGGCGTTGAAGGACGCGTTCCGTTTAAAGGTCCTCTTGCCGATACTATCTTCCAGCTTATCGGAGGAATCCGTTCTGGTATGGGTTACTGCGGCTGCGTTGATATCCCGACGCTTCACGAAAAGGCTCAGTTCGTACGCATAACGGGCGCGGGACTTAAAGAAAGCCATCCCCACGATATTTATATCACAAAGGAAGCTCCCAACTACTCTGCCGGAATCTGAACGTGAATCATATAAAAAATCAAAAAGGCATACCAAAATTTCGGTATGCCTTTTTGATTATCACATCACATAATTTTTACTTGTGCGGCATAATGCAAGGAGAACATTATCTCTTTTGAAACCCAATATTTATGACAAATATTCTTTACATAATATAAACTTGCCCGTCTATCGTGTATAAACAAAGATATGGAATATTTACATGATTCGTAAGCTGATAGCTGTTTTCACCCTGCTTGTAGGTTGAATAGCCGCCGATCTCGACTATTTTTCTGGACGTCACCTTGTCCAGTATATCTACGCCTGAAATATCGGCAAGAGCTTTGTTGCACGTATTTATATAACTTGCCGAGGCATCGTCGCTTCCGAGAATGCAGTCGGATACGTCGATATAATCTATCTCGAATCCCTCTCCCAGCGCTTCTTCAATGCTGCCGAAAAAGGAGTCTACATAATCATCCTCGTTCTCATAGCCCTTTGACTTCGTAACATCTGCAAGATAGCCAGGATAATATAAACTTTTCAGCAGATCGCCGTCCTTGTCGTTTATCGATTTAACATAATCGTGTATCTTATAAATTTCACTGTAATCGGGATTATCCTCGTCTTCAATGAAAAAACGCTTGTCAAAAGCTATCTTGATATCAAGATTTTCATCTTCTTCCCTTGAACGCTCAAGAATGGTTGCGCCGTAAGGCAAATCTTTTTCAGCTACATCGCTGCCCCCGTCCGCAAAACCTGCTCCGACCATATTATTACCGTCTGATGAAGAGCTTCCTCCGTCGTCTCCGCAGCCGACCATAGCCGCCGCCATCATCATTGCCGATAACGCAGCCGCAGTTACAGAAAAATAACTTTTCATATTCTGTTCCATCTCCTATCCGAATGTGTAATATTTTCCGTCCTTTTCGGCAAAAACTATATCAACTCCGCTGATTATGCGGTGCTCCTCTCCGTCCTCGCCTTTGGCAATTATATAAAACGTCAGATATTTTATATCGTCAGCCTGTTCCTTAATGTATTCGTAATAGTCCATTTCAAAAATCTTATCCAGATAGCTGAAAAATTCTTTTGTGCGGTCTTCAATGGTTTCGCCCTCCGCAAGTTCGGGCAGATCGGCTTTGACGCGCGTTATGGTAAAATCTCCGCTGTAGTCGTCGATCTCCGACGCGTCGTATTCTCCCGTTATCTCGCATTTCATGGAATCCCTGATGTTGCCGCACTGAATATCAAACGAATTATCCAGACCGTAGCTGTAATCTTTCTGAAGATATTCCTCATAACGCTCGGCATAATCAAAGGCAAGACTGTTTTTATAAGCGGCGAAATCCTTATCCTGAAACGACATAAAATAACTTTCCAGCGCAAGCATGAGTTCGTCGGGAACCTGCTCGCTGTCATAATAAAGTTTCGTGCCTTTTTCGCTGACGCGATAGCTGCCGAGTTCATATTCCTGACTGCCCTCTTCGGGAGTGATGATCTCCGTCAAACCGTTTTCGCCAACGGAAAACGAACTGCCATCCGAAGATTTTTTCTCGTCCGAACACGCGGAAAGATTCAGCAAACAAACTGCCGCAGCCAAGATCGCCATGTACTTCTTTTTAAACATAATATTTATTCTCCTAATCATGTACTTCAAATACATGATACAGCGTTTGTCTTAATCCTACCTTAAATTTATAATCATAACATGAATTAACAGTGAAAGTTTCATGAGATTTAGAAAAATCTTAGAACCTGTCTTCACAAGGTTTGTGTGCGGATCTTCGAGCATAATTTTGTCGAGTGCAAGGAGAAAAAGCGAAAGCATACTGTCGTATGGTGAGCTTTTTCAACGCAGCAATCGGCAAAATTTGCTGAAAAGACGTGCGCTATATCTTGTGAAGACAGGTTCTTACTGCTTTGCACGAACTTTTGCGCGTTGAGAATTGCTGAGGATTCTCTTGCGGATTCTAAGGCTTTCGGGAGTAACTTCCAGAAGTTCGTCGTCGGCAAGGAATTCAAGACAGTCTTCAAGGCTGAGAATTCTGTGCGGAACGAGTCTGAGAGCGTCGTCGCTTCCGCTTGCGCGAGTATTCGTAAGATGCTTTCTCTTGCACACGTTTACAACAAGATCGTCGCTTTTCGGAGACGCGCCGACTATCATTCCCTCGTACACCTGCGTGCCTGCCGGAATGAACAGCTGACCGCGCTCCTGCGCATTATAAAGACCGTATGTGACTGCTTCACCCGTTTCAAAGGAAACGAGAGATCCGGTGCTGCGGCGGTCGATATCGCCCTTATACGGCTGATAATCCTCGAAAACATGGCTCATGATGCCCTCGCCCTTTGTATCCGTCAGGAATTCGCTCTTGTAGCCGAAAAGTCCTCTTGCAGGCACAAGAAATTCAATTCTCATACGGCTGCCCTGCGGATGCATGGAAACCAGTTCGCCCTTACGGCTGCCCATTTTCTCCATTACCGAGCCTACACAGTCTTCGGGAACGTCGATAACAAGACGCTCGATAGGTTCAAGACGTCTGCCGTCTTCACCCTCCTTATAAAGCACGCGCGGAGTTGAAACCGCCAACTCATAACCCTCGCGGCGCATATTTTCAATAAGAATGGAAAGATGCATTTCTCCTCTTCCCGCAACCCGGAACGAATCTGTGGATTCGGTTTCCGCAACGCGAAGCGAAACGTCTTTGAGCAATTCTTTAAACAATCTCTCGCGAAGCTGACGGGAAGTCACATATTTGCCCTCCCTGCCTGCAAACGGGCTGTCGTTTACCGAGAAAGTCATTTCAACCGTCGGCTCGGAAATTTTCACGAAAGGCAGCGGCTCAGGAGTATCTACAGCGCATATCGTATCGCCGATAGTGATACCGTCAATGCCCGATATCCATACTATATCGCCCATTTCGGCTGATTCCACGGGAACTCGGTTAAGTCCCTGAATCTGCAAAAGAGAAACTATCTTGGAATTGTAATTCTTCTTCGAACCGGTATAATCGCAGACAGTAACCTGCTGATTCACCTTGATATTGCCGCGAACGATTCTGCCTATTCCTATACGTCCTACATATTCGTTGTAGTCAATAGAAGAGATAAGCATCTGGAGCGGTTCTGTCTCGTCGCCCTTGGGAGGCTCAATATAATTTATAATAGTATCAAAAAGCGGCTTCAGATCAGTGCCTGCTTCGTACTGACTGAGGGAAGCCGTTCCGCTTCTTCCCGAACAGAAAAGAATGGGCGATTCCAACTGTTCCTCGCTTGCGTCAAGATCGAGAAGAAGTTCGAGAACTTCGTCGCCTATCTCGTCAAGACGAGCGTCGGGACGGTCTATCTTATTTACCACAACAATGATCTTATGTCCCATTTCAAGCGCCTTAGAAAGCACGAATCTCGTCTGCGGCATAGGACCTTCCGCGGCGTCGACAAGCAGAAGAACGCCGTCTACCATTTCGAGAACGCGTTCGACTTCGCCTCCGAAATCGGCGTGTCCGGGCGTATCGATAATATTTATCTTGATATCGTTATACATAACAGACGTATTTTTTGCAAGAATCGTGATACCGCGCTCGCGCTCGATATCGTTGGAGTCCATAACTCTCTCCGCAACCGCCTGATTTTCGCGGAAAACTCCGCCCTGCTTGAGCATTTCGTCAACAAGCGTAGTTTTGCCGTGGTCAACGTGGGCAATAATTGCGATATTTCTTAAATCTTCTCTGATCATTTTATATTCCTCCTGAAAATTAATTAGAATGCAGATTTAAATTTATCTCCGAGATTATCGGTTAAGAGCTGCCTTAATTCTTCGACAGACCCCTCGGTTATATCGGATTTCAACAGGTATTGCTTTTGTCTGCTTGAAACATATGATATCGTAAAATATTTATTTTTCTCTTCAACTTTTTTAATTCCGCTGAACGGATAAATGTGGGAAGTATCGACCTTGCCGTCGAAAGCATTAATTTTGATCTCCTCATTCGAAATCATGAAGCTGATGCGGATCTTTTTACGCTTTGCACGCCATGCCCTTACGGACGGTATCGAAAGAATCATCGAACGCACGATTATGAATGCGCAAAACAAAATAAAATAAAACCTAATTTCGTGCGCTATTCTTCCCAAAGCACCAAAAAACCACAAAGCATATAAATAATATACCACAAACGCAATATACGCTGCGCCTATAGCCTTCCCCACCCAATATCTCACGCTATGATGATGAATGGCTCGGAAATATTCTTTCGACAGTGAAAAATCAAATTTTATCATAATTTCACCTCAAATCATAAGCAAACGCTGTAAATCCATTTCCGAAATATCGGAGTTTATAAATTTTTTAGGTATGCGTATCGTCTTTGTAAATTCTGTTAACATATTACTATTAACTGCATTGCACTGCTTCAATCTGACTTTGGCAATGATATATTTTTTCTTTACTTTAACTTGAAAAACTTTTTTAACATAATGTCCGGAACTAAGAACATCTCTGCTCATAATAAAATTATCGAAATCCGTTTCATTTTGAAACATTTTCATTCGCTTGGCAGCCTTGAACCATTCAATGATTATTGCAAGACCGCTTACATCGTGATACTGCTCCCCGAAAAGTTTGGGATTCATAAAAACGTTTCCCAAATTAAGATAAATAAGCGTTCCATCATCATTTGCGACAAGAGCGTTAAAACAAATGTCTGCCATAACGACCAGTCTGCATATTGTAATAATATAAAATATCATGGTTATCAGAAATATCCAGCTTATAGTTTCAGGCTCGCCTGTAATTATCATGGCTATGCTGACTGCTATGCAAAGAATTATTGAAGTAAAAACAAACAACAAAGTCAACAGCGGTTTTGCTTTTATAAATTTTGAACCAAGCTTCCCAACTTCAGGAGTACGATATACCGTCATAAAAGTTACTTCCTTATTTCAAATTTGCTTCCAAGCTTGTCTGTAAGCAATTGGCGAAGTTCTTCGGGCGTTCCGTCGGTTATTTCGGACTTTTTTATAATAAACGCTCCCGCGTTTTTAATGCGGATCGCAAAGAAATCGTTGTTTTCCCATGAAGCCTCGAAAACATCGTAGCGGTACTCGTTTACGCCTTTTGTCGTTCGGGATTCGCTTGTTGTTTTAAGCAAATTATCCTCAAATTCAAGAATAACATGACTGTCGGGCTGAGATTCACTATATTTTTTAAACATCTTCTTCGGACTGAATAATATATAATTAAATATAATATAAAAGAACGTTCCAGACCATAAAACCATAGCGAGTACGGTAAAAAGATTAAAAAATTTCTCTCCCGTCAGAACGGCAAATACGGAAAAAGCAGTGCTTGCAGCACTGATCGCGAGCCAAAATATTCGCATTTTTAAAGGTATATCCACAACTTTCAATGTTTTAAAGTGTTCGAGGGTATAAGTTACATCTGCTCTGATCATATCATTCTCCTTATTTTAAATCTATTGCCCAGATTTTCCGTCAGCAGTTGGCGAAGTTCTTCGGGAGTTCCGTGTGTTATTTCAGACTTTTTTATAATGTGCGCCGATGTTCTTGAAATGTATATAACGAACCACTCTCGATTTTCAATTGCCTTAGAGCACATACTGTAGCTTAACTGCTGATGCAAATTATTGGTATCGCCGCATTCATCAATAGTAAAACCGTTTTCATCAAAAGTGCAGTTGATAACATTGTTGGGGTATATGCGCTGATACCGCTTAAACAGCGTTTTTTCGTAAAAGAATGTGAGGTAAATGAGGAATAGAGCCGAAATCAAAATAAATACCGCTTCAAGTCCCAAAGGCATATCAACATTTGCACCGTACTTTCTGGCGGTAAGTAAACGCCCTGCAAATACAAAATTCAAGATTAATGCTGCATATAAAATAATTATCACAGCGAAAGTTCTGCCGTTCCACACTATTTGTCTGAAATGCTTTACTGTATATCTTGTTTTAGCTTTTAACATGGTATTACTCCTATTGCAGAATTTATATATTTCTGAACTTTACCGCAGAATTTCCGTGCAAATCCGCTTTTTTTGCGGGCATAAAAAAATCCGCCTGTCAAACAGCGGAGTTACTGAGGTTATTAAAGAAAACTGGTGGGAGAGGGTGGATTCGGACCACCGAAGCTGAAAAGCAACAGATTTACAGTCTGCCCCCTTTGGCCACTCGGGAACTCTCCCATTCAGATTCATAACATTTATCGGCGTTACCGATAAACTGGAGCTGGTGGACGGACTCGAACCCCCGACCTGCTGATTACAAATCAGCTGCTCTACCAACTGAGCTACACCAGCTTAACTGACTTATTAAGTATATCACATTTTTTTATATTTGTCAAGCCTTTTTTTCAGATTTTCAAAATTTTTTTCATTTTCCAAAATCTGCCAAACGCTGCGCAAATCATGGTCGAGGCGACAGGATTCGAACCTGCGGCATCTTGCTCCCAAAGCAAGCACTCTACCAAGCTGAGCTACGCCTCGGACAATTTTGTACTGTCCTTGACAGCTTTTATATTATACCAGATAGGCTCGAAATTGTCAAGCCTTTTTTATCATTTTGTAAGATTCAACAAATCGCAACAAGGTAAAGCAAAAAAACGCAGCAATAAGTATAAAAAGAAAAAGGGCATTGCTGCCCTCTTTGTAATTATTCCTTATCTTCAGAAATTTCTTCCTCAGCCTTTTCAACAGCTTCTTCAGCTGTTTCCGCCTCTTCGGCAGCCTTATCGGCGTCAGCTTCGTCAAGTTCGTCTGAAAGGGCAAAATTCACATCCTCATCTGTATCGTAAGGATCGGGATAATCAAACATATCGTCATCATCGTAATCAGGCGCGGAATTTTTGCTCTTGATTACCTTGGCAGCAACTACGCCAACTGCAACAGCAGCTCCGGTGATAAGAAGTCCGGCTAAAATCTTGTTCATTTTTATTCCTCTTTTCTTCGCAAGAAATTCACCCGCAGCAATGCGGCGCTGTATTATCGAAACGCTTGCGACCGATTCTATAATATGCAGCTTTCAAAAGTTTCCAAAGCCTTTTAAAAGTTACTTTTATATTATATCACACTTTTTTGCGAATTTCAACCTTTTACATATTATTTGTTAAAAATAACAAAATTGAGAGGGCAGTTATTGGTGCTGTTTCACAACGAAGTATACGTTTCCCAAGCCATATTCTCTCCGCGCCCGTCTCATCAGCCATGCAAACTTCCTCCTCGTCAAATCCGCCCTCGCTGCCGACGACCACGCCAATCTTCTTCACGCCTTCAAGATCCGCTTTCCCGAACGAATTTCCGCCCTGTTCATACAACAGCAGCGTTTTATCCATTTCGCCCATTCGCTCCAACGCCGTTTTATAGCTGATTATTGGCGAAACATCGGGAATAATCCCACGTCCCGACTGCTTCGCGGCTTCTTCGGCAATTTTATTCAGGCGCGCAGTTTTTTTCCCGAATTCTTTCTCGTTCGGACGAGAAATGCATCGCCTCGTAAGCACGGGAACAATGTGCGACACGCCCAGTTCTACGCTTTTCTGAACGATAAATTCCAGCTTGTCCAATTTCGGGACAGCCTGAAACAGCGTTATTTCCACATTTGGCTCGGCTTGGCATGGAACTTTCTCCAGAACGGCGGCGATCACGCTGTCCTCCGTTATTCGCGATATTTCGCAGTTATAGTCGATTCCGCCGCAGCATACGGTTATTTCTTCACCAACGCGCATTCTCAGTGATCTCCCGATATGCCGCGCATTTTCCCCCGTCAGTAAAATTTCTTTATCATCAGCTTCATTAACAAAAAATCTCGGCATATACGCGCCCTCCCAAATTATCATATACATATTATATCATTTTTTTCGCAGTTACGCAACCCTGTCAGCCTGCACAAGAAATATACAGCTTTTTTGATGAATACGCCGAAATTATGGAAAATAACGCGTTTGTACATAAAATGTTAATGATTTTTATACAAAATATGCTATAATATAATTGAATAAATTTTCGGATAAAATGAAAGGAAGATTCTTTATGAAATTTACAAAAAAAATTGCGGCAATGGCAGCCTCAGCCATGCTTGCCGCCTCTTCCGTTACGGCTGCTGTAGGCTCTGCCGTAACAACAAACGCCGCCGACCTCGATCTCGACAACTACGCACGCCTGCTCCAGTATTCCCTCTATTTTTACGACGCCAATTACTGCGGCGAAAGCGCAGGCGAAAAATCCCACTTCTCATGGCGCGACGACTGTCATCCCCATGATACCGTAAAATCGGGATTCCATGACGCCGGCGACGGAATCATCTGCGGTCTAACCGAAGGATTTACAGCTTCAACTCTCGGCTGGATGTACTACGAATATTCCGACGCATTCCAGAAAACAGGCACTTACGCCCATCTCAAGGATATTACCGACGAATTCGCGCAGTTCTTCAAAGAATGCACTACCCTCGACGGCAGCGGAAACGTTACGAAATTCATCTACGAAATAGGCGACGACGGCGCTGATCACGGAAAATGGCGCGCTCCCGAACAGATGGGCGCACGCGGCGGAAACGAATACTACTCCACCACCGACGGCGCAAGCAACGTTGCCGCTCAGTATGCAGCCGCTCTTGCGCAGAATTATATAAATTTCGGCAACGAGGACGACCTTAAATACGCAAAGGCTCTGTACGATTTTGCCGCGAAAAACCGCAAAATGACCTATGATCAGCAGACTTATTCCGACAAGAGCGTTGAGGACGATATTGCATGGGCAGCAGGCTGGATGTACCTCGCAACAAAAGAACAGCCCTATCTCGACGCCAACAGCAAGGATACAAGCAGCACCAACGACTGGGTAAACGACTATTACTACGGCGGAGTATGGCTCGGCGCAGCTATTATAAACGCCGAAATTACAGGAAATTGGTCAAAACCCGTCAGCTATATCAATGGCGTCGTAAATTCCAACAGCAATCAGTTCTATGTTATGAACTCATGGGGAAGCGCGCGCCATAACACCCTTATGCAGACCTGCGCTCTCGTAGCCTCCAAATACACCGACAGCGGCGCGAATTTCAACGAATGGTGCAAAAAGCAGATGAATATGATCCTCGGAGACAACAACGCCAACGTCTGCCTTGTTGTGGGATATAACGACGTTGCGGCAACTTCTCCGCATCACCGCGCAGCTTCGGGACTTTACGTTGACGACAGCTGGAGTCAGTGGAACAGCTGGAACGGAGATTACGCAAGCGTTCCCACCAGCCATGTGCTTTACGGCGCGCTCTGCGGAGGTCCGACAAGTACTGATTTCAGCACATTCCGCAAGCTTGACGCCAAGGACGCTACTTCAAACGAAGTCGCTCTCGACTATCAGGTCGGTCTCGTCGGCGCGGCTGCCGGACTTTACAACGCTTACGGAACGGGAAATGTAGTTGCGGAAATAGGCGATGAAGTCACGGTTTATCCCGAAGAGATCGCGGCTGCAAACGGCGAAGTTCCTCAGCCGCCCGTAACTACCACAACCGAAGAAACCACAACAACTACTTCAACCACCACATCTTCAACGACTACTACGTCAACTGCTGCCGAAGATACAACGGAAAGCAGCACGACTACAACCGCCCAGCAGCCTGAAGTTCTCTACGGCGACGCTAACTGCGACGGCAAGGTTGAGATCGCCGACGCAACGCTTATTCTCCAGTTCCTCACCAACAAGGACGAATACAATCTCAGCAATCAGGGAATGCTCAATGCCGACGTCGTAGGCAATAAAGACGGCGTTACTGCTCAGGACGCTCTCGTTATTCAGCAGGTTGACGCTGGTATTTACAAGCTTTCCGATCTTCCTCTCGAAGATTGATCAGCTCATTAATAAGTAACAAAAAGCAGGCTCAATTTGAGACTGCTTTTTATTTATATAAATACTTATTAACATGAATTTAATAACAATTCAATTTTTTGTTGCAAATCCAACTGTCGCAGTGGTAATTATGTATAATTCCAACCATATATTTTAGGTGAATATGGAGAATATATTGGAAACTGCAATTTTGTAACCAAATTGTAACCAAAAACCTCTCAGAATTATGTATAATGTATGTATAAACGTATTATAGGCTGTGGATCTGCACAGGCAGATCCAAGGAACACAAGTTCTAATTTTAAAGAAAGAAGAATGATAATATGCAGAAATTAAATAAGTTCAAATCTGTTATCCTCAGCGGCATGATCGCCGCGGCTTCTGTAGCAGGTTCGTTCGCTTCTGTAGCTGCACCCTCTCTCTCAACAGCTGCGGCAGGTTCGGACGACTACGCTAAGCTTCTCCAGTATTCGCTCTATTTTTACGACGCAAATATGTGCGGCGACAAGGTAGGCGAAAAATGCGCTCTTACCTGGCGCGACGACTGCCATACTTCCGACGAAGTCAAGGGCGGATTCCACGACGCCGGCGACCACGCTATGTTCGGTCTTCCTCAGGGCTACACGGCTTCAACACTCGGCTGGAGTTTCTACGAATTCAAAGACGCCTACAATGCTACGGGTCAGGCTGAACACCTTAAGGTTCTTTCCGATCATTTCAACGAATTCTTTAAGGCTTCTACAAAACTCAGCGGCGACTCCGTTTCAAGCTTCCTCTATCAGAAGGAGGACGGCAACAAAGATCACTCGTACTGGGGTACTCCCGAAAATCAGGAGAAAGTTCAGGGTACTCGCAAAATGTACTGGACTTCAAGCGGCGCAAGCGATATTGCCGCAGATTATGCAGCTTCGCTCGCCCTCAGCTATCTCAATTTCGGTAATGCGGAAGATCTGAAGTACGCTAAGGCTCTTTACAAATTCTCTACGCAGTACAATCAGGTCGCTACGGACGGTCCTACAGGTTTCTATACTTCCGGCGGCTGCACGGACGAACAGGCTTTCGCAGCAGGCTGGCTCTACCTTGCAACAAACGATGAATCATACAAAAACGACTGTATCAGCAAGCAGGTACAGTATCTTGGATGGGTCGACGGCTGGGATAACAGAGGACTCGGCGCAGCCTGCGTTGAGGCTCACATTACAGGCAACTGGAATAAGGTAAACAGCTTTATTACGCAGTTCGCACAGCAGAAAACAAACAACGGCTACTTCTTCTGCGATGAATGGGGCAGCGCGCGTCTCAATGCTTCAATGCAGTTCACTTCTCTCGTTGCAACCAAAAATTCCAGCGCTGATTTCACTGACTGGTGCATAAAGCAGATGAATTATCTCACTGGCGATAACCCGGCAAATACTTGCTTCCTCACAGGATTTGCAAGCAATTCCGCAAAGAATCCTCACCACAGAGCGGCTTCCGGATATAATTCCTACGACGAATTCAACGGAGAAACTCACCCGCAGTCTGTTGCGGCAAACGCTCCTACTCTTATCGGCGCACTGGTAGGCGGTCCGTCCGATTCAAACGGTTCATACACTGACGATATGAACGATTATAAGTGCAATGAAGTAGCCTGCGACTACAATGCAGGTTTTGTTGGCGCGGCAGCAGGTCTGTATCAGCTTACAAATTCAAGCTCCACTATCTCTACAAGCATCAAGGGCGTTGATAAGATCTACAACGGCTCGGTTGTAGATCCTAATCCCGGCATCGATCCGCCTGTAACTACTCCTCCCACGCCTTCTTCAAACGGACTTTACGAGATCAAGCCCGCTCAGAAGATCGTTTACAGTCAGCTTCCCGAAAACGATAAGATGATCGGTTTCAAATGGGCTGACCTCGGCGTTGGATTCGATGAAACAGTTAAATCAGTTGAAGTAAATATTTCAACTTCCGGCAGCAAGATCGGTAAGTGGGAAGGGGCATTCGGCTCTTCAACTTCTTCCGCTCCCGACTACTGGACTCAGTCTGACGCATGGACTCAGAATTTCGACGGAAAGACAGCGACCATCACATGGAATCCCTCCGCAGATCAGGCGAAGCTTCTCAACACTCTCAGCGGCGATCTGAAATTCGGCGTCTGGTACATTGAATGCGATACTTTCACTATCGATTCTATCGTTGTAAAGACCGACAAGTACAGCGGTACGCCCGTTGTTACAACAAATTCAAATAATCCCCCCGTTAACACTACAGTTACGACAAAATCAACAAATACTCCTTCAAATCCTTCCACACCCGGCGCTTATGAAGTTAAGCCCAATTTCAACTTCGACTATAATACTCTTCCCGAAGACGAAAGAATGGTTGCGTTTAAGTGGGAAGATTTCGGTATCAACTCCGGCGAAACCATTAAAAAGGTTGAAGTTAAAATAAGCGCCAACGGAAATATCGGCAAATGGCAGGGCGCTTTCGGTACGTCTACTTCCGTTTCTCCCGATTATTGGTACATGACAGACGATATGGAACAGACTATCAGCGGAAACAACGCTACTATCACATGGAATATCGATTCTTCCATAGCAGAAAAAATCCAGACCAAGTACAACGGCGAACTCAAATTCGGTACATGGTGGGTTGACTGCAAACAATTCACGATTGATTCCGTTAAGGTTTATACAAACGGCAGTTCAACAACTCCCGTTCAGACAACAAAGCCCTCAACGCCTTCGACCAATACTCTCTACGGCGACGCTAACTGCGACGGCAAGGTTGAGATCGCCGACGCAACGCTTATTCTTCAGTTCCTCACTAACAAGGATGAATATAGCCTTACAACTCAGGGCATGAAAAATGCCGATGTTTCAGGCAACGGCGACGGCGTTACCGCTCAGGACGCTCTCGTTATCCAGCAGGTTGACGCGGGAATCTACAAGCTTTCCGATCTGCCTATCAAGTAAAAACTAAAGTAAAAAAGGGCTTCCTTATCAGAAGTCCTTTTTTAATAAATATTGGGATTCCAAATGGGCATCGCGAACGCGCCATACCCTTTGGCAGAGTTCAGAGCCAACGTCTCTGGTGGGGTGTGGGGCAAAGCCCCGCATATACTATGATTTAAGCAAGGAGTTCTTACATATTTAAAGCTTGTTCATTTATTGCGATTTTTTATTGCAATGCCCAAATTTTGCGGAAATTTATATTACAATTTGACATTTTATTAATATTGTGTTATAATTATATTGGTGATTTTTATCGCACCGAGAGATGTATTTTTAGAATTTTAGTTCTAAGAAAGGGATGATTTTTTAATGAAGAAAAAACACTTTAACAGAATCGCGGCAGCGGCTCTTGCTTCCGCAATGCTTATGTCATCTGCGAATGCAGTTTTTGCTGCCGATGATTCTGCCGCAACAGGAAAGGTAATCTTTTCCTTTGATTTTGAAGACGGCGACGTTTCCGCG
The DNA here is from genome assembly GCA_910576995.1 of uncultured Ruminococcus sp. Classification (GTDB taxonomy): domain Bacteria; phylum Bacillota; class Clostridia; order Oscillospirales; family Ruminococcaceae; genus Ruminococcus. Next base: position 2,383 of record CAJTLC010000022.1, on the reverse strand, counting down.
TTCTGCAACCGCGGCGAAAACGATACGACCGAACTTTCCGCTGCTGACGAGGGCGGCATAGACGGAAAATATCTGCTCGCTTCGGGACGTTCTAAAGAGTGGAACGGTCCCGCTTTTCGCCTCGACGATAAGCTTGAACCCTACACCGAATACTACATAAGCGCTAAGGTAAAGGGCAAATATTATACAAATGTTACGCTCAGCAACCAGTTTGATAATGCTGACGGCGTAACGAAGTACAATAATCTGCTTCAGAATATCAGCCAGCAGAACTATCCCACAGAGGACGGCTGGGTAACTATTCCGCCAACGAAGATCAGCTTCACGGACGAAATGAAGAATGTTTACGTTTACTTTGAGGGCGGCACGGACGATCTTTTCATCGACGATTTTACGATTACCGAAGTTCCTTCTGTTGAGATCGAACAGGATATTCCCGGTCTCAAAGACGTTTTTGTGAATGATTTCAAAGTTGGTACGGCTCTGACTCCTGCCGCGCTTAGTTCAAAACCTACAATGGATATCGTTGAAAAGCATTTCAGCGGAAGCATTACGGCAGGCAACGAAATGAAGCCTGACGCCGTTCTCGATAAAGCCGCTTGTCAGGCTTACTTTGAGGAAACAGGCGACGATACGGTTCCGCAAATCACATTCGGCGCGGCTAAGCCACTTCTCAACTACTGCCAGAAAAATAATATTCCTGTGAGAATCCATACGCTCGTTTGGCACAGTCAGACTCCGGACTGGTTCTTCAAGGTTGGTTATGCCGATGACGGCGAGTGGGTAGATAAAGAAACAATGCTTGCTCGTATGGAAAATTACATCAAGGCTTATTTCGAAGAGCTGATCAAGCTTTACCCCGATATTGATTTTTACGCCTGCGACGTTGTTAACGAAGCATGGAACGATCAGGGCGCGCCTCGTAATCCCGGCGAACAGGGAGATCATGGTTCTAATAATTCCGCTTGGGTTCAGGTTTTCGGCGATAACTCGTTTATCGAGCCTGCATTTACTTTCGCAAGGAAATATGCTCCTGAAGGCTGCAAACTCTATTATAACGATTTCAACGAATACATGGACGGCAAGCTTAATGCGATAGTTGAAATGGCGACTGATCTCAAGGCAAAGGGCGTGATAGATGGTATCGGTATGCAGTCTCACCTTGACGCAAGGCAGAGTCTCGACTCATCTTTCCCATCTGTTAATATGTACAACAAAGCTCTTGATAAGTACGCTGAACTCGGACTCGATATCCAAATCACGGAACTTGACGCGACAACTCCCGAAAATCCTACTGACGCCGATTTCAAAGTTCAGGCTGATTACTACAAGGGAATCTGGGATTCTATATACGCACACAAGGATTCGATCTCGGCTGTTATTGTATGGGGCGTTACCGACGACGGAAGCTGGAGAGCAAAAAAATATCCGCTTCTTTTCGACGCTGATTACAAGGCTAAACCTGCGTTCCATTCTATCATAGAGGGGCATGACGTTCCCATATCAACTAACCCTCCCAAAACCACTGAGTCGCCTGTTACAACTACTACAACGGGCGATACGCTTTACGGCGACGCTAACTGCGACGGCAAGGTTGAAATCGCCGACGCAACGCTTATTCTCCAGTTCCTCACTAACAAGGATGAATATAGCCTTACAACTCAGGGCATGAAAAATGCCGATGTTTCAGGCAACGGCGACGGCGTTACCGCTCAGGACGCACTTACCATTCAGCAGGTTGACGCAGGAATTTATAAAGCCTCCGATCTGCCTATTAATAAGTAATCCAACAATAAAAGGGACTTCTGAAAGGAGTCCCTTTTATTGAACTTTCTAAATCTCTTTAAAATAAAAAAGCATTCATCCAAATTAAATTGAATGAATGCTTTTCTTGGCTCCCCCTGCCCGGCTCGAACGGGCGACAACTCGGTTAACAGCCGAGTGCTCTACCGACTGAGCTAAGGAGGAACATCAATACCGGCGCTGAATTACTTTCCCAGGCCGTCGCCAGCCAAGTATCATCATCGCGCATGAGCTTAACTTCCGTGTTCGGAATGGGAACGGGTGTGACCTCATTGCCATAAGCACCGATTAATTGGTGACTCGTACCAGAATCGAACTGGTGTTACCGGCGTGAGAGGCCGGTGTCTTAACCGCTTGACCAACGAGCCGGTTGGTGCACCATCGGGGACTCGAACCCAGGACCCACTGATTAAGAGTCAGTTGCTCTACCAACTGAGCTAATGGTGCATTTCATATTGCTTATACATTATATCATAAAAATGAATTTTTGTCAAGCCTTTTTTCAAAAATTTTCGAAAAAATTTGAAACTGAAAAAAGCGAAGCAAGTAAATGAGAGAGAACTCAAAAGAAACAAAAGGA
>CAJTLC010000021.1 GCA_910576995.1 uncultured Ruminococcus sp. | reverse complement strand
TACTTTCTTTCGGACGAGGCAATGCGGAAAATGGCAGAGAAAGAAAACCTGAACAGCTGATCGGCGGAAGTCAGGGTTCGAGGGTGTACTCTACGAAAGGTACTGCCGTTATGCAGTGCAGCGGTTCGGGCGGCAGAGGCGGAAGAACAGGTCTGTATCTGGTTGATTACAATGAAAATCCCAAAATCACCGAGACTGCAAGGTGCATTACAGCACGACAGAACAGCGGAATGTCACACCATAAAGGCGAGCATTCCGCTGTTTTTGTAGATATGAACGAAAATCCAAAGATTACAGACAATGCCCGCTGTCTGAATACAAGAATGGATCTGGGCATTACGAACGGAACGCACAAAGGCGAGCGTTCAGGAGTTCTTGAAGAAGGTCCGAGAGCGATAATCAACCCATTCAAGGAAACTACCCGACAGAACGGCAGACGCATAAAAAATCCCAACGAACCGATGTTTACGATAACTGTCACGGACAGGCACGGAGTTGTTCACAGAGGACGAATTCGCCGTCTCATGCCTGTTGAGTGCTGGCGTTTGCAGGGCTATAGCAAGGCTCAGTTCAACAAAGTTGCAGCAACGGGAATGTCCGATGCGCAGCTATACAAGCAGGCAGGAAATTCCATTACAGTTAATGTGGTGGTGGAAATTGCAAAGAATTTGTTGGAATTTGACAAGGAGATTAATGCTTATGGAAAATAAAATCAAGATTTTTGAAAGTGAGGAATTCGGCAGGGTAAGAACACTTGTTAAGGACGGAGAGCCGTGGTTTGTAGGAAAAGATGTTGCTGATATTCTCGAGTACCGAAACGGTAGTCGAGATATGAACAGACACGTTGATGAGGAAGATAGATGTAAGACTATGATTTTTGACGGAAATCAAAATAAGGAAACTATTATCATCAACGAGTCAGGTTTTTACAGTCTTGTTCTCTCAAGCAAAATGCCGAAAGCTAAAGAATTTCGTAGGTGGGTCACCTCCAACGTACTCCCAACGATCCGCAAAACAGGCGGCTACGTTGCAAACGAGGATATGTTTATTGAAAACTATCTCCCATTTCTTGACGAACCATATCAGAATCTTTTCCGTTTGCAGATGATGGCAATAAATCAGCTTAACGAGCGTATCAGGCGCGATCAGCCGTTGGTGGAGTTCGCAAATCAGGTTTCCGATACAACCAATCTCATCGACATGAACGCTATGGCGAAACTTGCTGCGGAAGAAAATATTCCAATCGGGAGAAATAGATTGTTTAAATGGCTAAGGAAAAAAGGTATTCTCATGTCGAACAATCTGCCCTATCAGAAATATATTGAAAATGGCTATTTTTCGGTAAAAGAAACGGTATTTGAAACCCAAAATATGATTAAAACGCATCAGCAGACGCTTGTCACGGGTAAGGGGCAGAGATACGTCATCGGCAGATTAAAAAAGGAGTGGACACAATAATGGAGATCAAAAATATTTCTCTGCACGATCTGAGAAAAATGAACGGCAGCGAGGGTCTTGTTTTGCAGGGCTGCGGCGGCGATCTGCAGGAATGGGTGGACGGCATCAACGATATGCTGACGGAAAGCGGAATACTGCGGAATGGTAGCCGATTTGAAAAGGTGTACACCTTTAAAAATGATGGAATCACCTGTCTGCTGTTTCCGTTTGACGATGTTCAGCCGGATGTTGGAAAATTAGCGATATGGCGACTTGAAACAAGAGAAAATTTCGGCAGCACGTGGCTTTCGGATTACGTTCCGAATCATCTCGGCGGATTTATTGAGGAACAAATTGAAGATTCGGAAATGCAGAAAAATAAACGCCCGAAATGCCCAATAATAGGCGCTGACGGCAATATTTTCAACGTCATGGGAATAGCTTCCCAAACGCTGAAACGCAGCGGAATGCCGGAAGAAGCAAGGGAAATGTGCAGCCGGGTCACCTCATCTGGCAGCTATGAGAAGGCTCTTGGGATCATTATGGAGTATGTTGATCCTTGCACTGAAGAAGAAATGGATGAATGCGAAGATTTTGAAATGGAGATGAATTAATGCCTAATCATATTACGAATATTATCGCTGTTTCGGGGGATGAGCGCCGTATACAGGCGATGCTGAAAGAAATTCAGATTGACGAATATGGCGTAGGCTCGGTGGATTTCAATAAGATAATTCCCATGCCAGACGATGTGGACAGCCATAACTGGTGCATCGCCAACTGGGGTACGAAGTGGAATTCTTACGGATATACTGCGGATACGGGCTTTAAGGACGGAAAACTGGCGTTTCTGACGGCATGGTCGGCTCCGCATCCGATACTGCAAAGGCTGTCGGAAATGTTTCCCGATATTGTGTTCGAGCATGAATGGGCAGACGAGGATATTGGCATGAATTGCGGAAGATATGTCTATTTTGACGGCGAGCGCATTGAGGAATACTATCCCGAAAGCAGCAGGGAGCGAATTGAATTCGCTGCCCGTGTTATTAACTGCGATCCCTCGGAATGGGGATTGTATCTGAATGCTAGCGAGACAGATTATGTGAATTTTCCCGATGAGGAATTTGAAATCATCGAAATAGAAGAGAAAACTGCGCTGTTTACAAACAGCCGAATGACCGACGCCGATATTCCGAAAGGTCTGCATTGTTATCATCTCAGATATGGCGATGACGGCAGCTTTTGTGCTCTTGAAAAAAGCGTGACAGTGGATCATGGAGGCTCGGTAATCGTAAAAGAGCCGATAGAATTTGGCGAAAATGAGCTGTATATCGCTGAATAATAAAAATGCTCCGAACTTCACAGGCAATACAACGCTTATGGAAGAATTTTTTGTAGGGGCTGGCATCGTGGATGAAATGTGCGAGGATCAGGGCATGAGTTTAGAACGATAAAATTGTTATTTATCGGAAAATTTCAATGCGTAAGGGGTGATGAAAATGAAAATATCTTGAGTTTTGGGAGGTATTATGCAGACAAGAAAAAGGTATGAAAAATCAAAAGTCACCATCAGCGGAGATGTTCCGGCGATGCTGAAAAAGGCGAAGTCCGTGCTGTCCGACAGGCAGTACCGTGAACTGTGCCATGCCGTAAACAATGCGGCGAACTATAACGAAAAGAAAGGACTGATAAAAGCCTGTATTCAGGCAAAAAATAAGGTTTAAAGCCGTTTGTCGGGAGCAAAAAAACGTCCCGTCAGACGGCTTTTTCTGTTCCCCGAAAGCGGCGGAAAGGAGGAAAAATGAATAGTTTTATGTCATGGGTGGGAGGTAAAAAAGCTCTCCGTGACGAGGTTATTATTCGTATGCCTCCATTTTATGAAAAATATATCGAGGTTTTCGGCGGTGCGGGGTGGGTTTTGTTCAGAAAATCGCCGGAAAACGAGATCGAGGTTTTCAACGATTTCAACAGCAATCTTGTGAATCTGTACCGCTGTGTCCGTGATAATCCTGCGAAGCTGAAGTACAAATTACGCTATGTCCTAAATTCCCGTGAGGACTTCAGATGGATCGCTTTTTTGCACAAAAAAGACTTATTTCCGAGGTTTCACGACTACGACAGGGCAGCAAAATTTTACCAGCTTATCCGCTACAGCTACGGCAGCAATCTTGATAGTTTTGCAAGTCAGCCCCATTCCATATGGAAGGATTTTCCGATTATAGATATGGCTTCACGGCGTTTGCAGAAGGTTGTTATCGAAAATCAGGACTTTGAGGTTCTGATAAAACATTACGATAGTCCCGTCAGCTTTTTTTACTGTGATCCGCCGTATTTTGCGACAGAAAGCTATTACAAAGACGTTGGATTTACGAAGAAAGACCATATCCGGCTTCGTGATACGCTTATGGAATGCAGGGGAAAATTTCTTGTGTCCTACAACGACTGTCCCGAAATCCGGGCGTTGTGGAATCGTGAAGGAATCTGCATAGAAAGCGTGAGCAGAATTGATAATCTCAGGCAGAGATACAGCGGCGGAGCGGTATATGACGAACTTTTTATCAGCAATTACGACACGGGCGAACGTCAGAATATGCACCGTCAATTATCGTTTCCGGACGTCTGAAAGGAGAAAATTAAATGTTTGAAAAGAATGAAATACGCACAAAAGGTTTTATAAACGACAACGGCAATATCGAAGTTCCCGGAGTATTTTTTGAGGACGGCTCAATTTTGAACGTCACAATAACTGTTATTCCGGGCAAGTTTGAAATTGCGGTTTTTCCGTCTGAAATGAGGCAGGAGGATGCAGAGAATGGCAGAGAAAGAAATGATGAAAATTCTCGTGCTTGAACCCGAAAAAACGCCGTATGTTGAGGAAATCCCCAATGATTACAAGGCTATGCAGTCGGTGGTGGGAGGTCTGATTGAGCCAATATATTTTGAGCCGAAAGGGGACGCGCTTGTCTTCTGCAATGAAGAATTTCTTTTGAACGGCTCTGAGCCGAACCGTATAGTGGGCGGTGTGCTTGTTCACGGAACTTGTTTCGTGACTGGAAACTATCAGAACAGGTACGGCGAATGGGACAGCTGTTCGCTTACGGACGAGCAGATATCGAAATATTCCGATGAATTTTATACTCCTCTTGTGCTTAATGATGTGAATTTTGAGTGCGATGATGCGGAGGAGATCTGCGATGCGGAAATTCAGCAGATGTGATGCGGAGGTCAAATTGCCGTAAAAACCGCTGTGTAAACTGTCAGAAAGGTCGATTTTATGGGAAAAGTCTGGACTTGGGAGTTCCTTTGTGGTATGCTAAAGAAAAACCGAAAGGAGCTTATCCCATGAAAGAGATCACAGCCATTCTGATACTGCTGACGCTGCTAACAAGCTGCGGAGAACAGCGAAAAACAGCCGAAAACACCGTAGTCGAAACATCAGGGATCACCACAGAAACAAGTACAATCGGGGAAATATCAAGCAAAGTCACAACAACTTGTTCGGATATGATAGCCCCGATCACTACAACTGCGAAAACGCCCGAAATATCGCCGAAAACTACGGAATCTCAGACAACCGTCACGGTTAGTGATATTGCAGAGGAAAAAGAGTTTGCAGATTCCGAAGAAACGACAGAATCGGCACGGACAACAGTGGAAATTCCCGAAACACAGCCAAAAACGGAATTTCAGGCGACTGCCGCGGTTAGTGAAAATGCAGAAGAAAAGAGGTCTGACGATTCCGTATCAACAGCGGAAATCCTCGAAACACCGCCGAAAACTACGGAATCACAGGCAACTGTCACGGTTAGTGAGAATGCAGAAGAAAAAGAGTCTGTCGATTCCGTGACAACAGCGGTGCAGACAGAAGAACCCGTCACGGAAATTCCCGATATACCACAGAAAACCGACTATGAAAGGGCATTGGAAATATACAATTTCATGCGAGAAAACGGCAGCGGAACTTGCGTGAATTATGCCTGCCAGACTTACGAAATGTGTCAGAATTTCGGACTGCCATGTTACATCATTTGGAACAACGCAGGGATGTACGGTCACGTTGCAAATACGGTGAAAATCGGCGATATATGGTACATTCTGGACGCTCAGGGCGGTTATTTTCTCGACTACAATTACGGCTTCACGGAGGTGGTAGACATCGATGGAAATCATATCGCAGACGGCGATATGTTAAGCGATCACAGCTATGACGAATTAAATTAAAATACGCAGTAATCCCCGATTATTCGGGGATTTTTGCATTAAAAAGGAGAAAGAAATGATCAGTTTAAAAAATAAAATAAGGAAGATCGGCGCAGGGTTCGTAGCAGGACTCTGCGCTTTTTCAATGCTCGGAACAAACATTGGAAATGCTGTTCAGACTAAGGCGGCAAATACGATAACTACCGAAAATTCGGCGTTTCCGAGCGTAGACGAGGTTATAAAACAGGCGGCAACGCTCCTCGGCTCACCATATGGTTGGGGCTTCAAGGGCTATACAGGCGTGTACTATCAGGGCAGCTACAGTCCGCTTTCCCTCGATTATGTGCGTAATCAGGGCGTTGACTGTTCGGGACTGATTTACTACACGCTGACCTATCTCGGCTACAAAACAAGCGATTTTTCGTGGAATAATCCCGTTCCTGTGGACACGATGCACTGGCTGACGGTCAGCGATAAATGCACCATTTCTTACGGTGGTGTGACTTCGAAAATCGACGTAGAGAAGGCAAATCTGCCCACTCCGAGCAACACTCAGGCGGCGAAAACCTACGAATATTGGGAGTGTGCCGACGGCTCAACGATCACGCCCGGTTCAGTGGTTATTGCTGATAATCTTAACGGCGAAGATCACTCCTGGATATATATGGGCGAATTCGACAGTCGTGCCGATGTAGTCAATTATTTGCGAAATATCGGCGTTTCCGAGGATTTGATAACGTCAAAAACAGTAGGTGACGGCAAGGGCGACGGAGGTAAACACTGGCGAATTGAATCCAACGGCTCTCAGGGCTGTGTTATCAACAATCGCACCGATGGAAAGAAGTCTACGGCGATGAATATGTACGCTTTCCGCATCACAAAATCGGACGTGAAATTCAGTATCACAAAGGTGCTGAGTACCGATAATTCGGTAAAAATCAGCGGTACAAGTCCAATTGACAACACTAAGGCGGTGTACGGCGTTTACACCGATAAAAGCTGCAAAAACAAGGTCGGTGAGATCACTATCGGCGCTGACGGTACGGGTTCGATAACTCTTCCTGACAAGCAGTATTACGTTAAGGAAATTTCTGCTCCTACGGGGTACGACATGTCAACGGATGTTGTGGCTTTGAAAGCTAATTCCAACGTCAATGTTCAGGAGAATATCACAAGCGGAAAAATTATCGTTAACAAGACTGCTGAGGACGGTGTAATTTCTGACCGTGAATTTAAAATTTCATGGGCAGAAAACGGCAGGGAGCATTCAAAAAATGCTGTGACAAACGATAACGGTATCGCTGAATTTGACAGTCTGCACGTTTACGATTTCGGCAGCAAAAGTGCAATTTCGTACAATATTGCGGAGGTCAATACAGAGAAAAGATATGAGATTCCAAAGGCTCAGAACGTGACCCTGACGGACGGAAATGCTGATCTGACTGTTGTGGTCGACTTTAAAAATACGCTGAAAAAGGGCAGCATTAAGATCAACAAGCAGTCCGAGGATGGTCAGAACGGCGACAGAACGTTTACAATTTCGGGCGGAGGGCAGACATATACGTTGACTACAAGCAACGACGGAACAGCTCTTCTTGCGGATATTCCTGTGTTTGACGGCAGCAACGAACCTATTGTTTACACAATCAGCGAGAACGATGTCCCGGTAAGATACGTCGTTCCGGCAGAGCAGTCAACAACGCTTGAGGCGGACGAAACTGTTGAGGTCACTTTTAAAAACAAGTTGAAAAAGTTCACAGCGGAGGTTACAAAAAAAGATTCCGAAACCGTATCAGAACAGGGAGATGCAAGTCTTGCAGGGGCAGTTTACGGACTATATTGCGGTGACGAGAGAGTGGCAACCTACACCACGGATGAAAACGGACATTTCATAACTGACGAGTTCGTGTGCGGAAATTACACATTACAGGAGCTGAGTCATTCCCAGGGCTATCAGCTCAATAATGAGATTTATACTCTCGGTACAGAGCCGAAAAACTATCAGATCGAAATAAATCCGATCTCCCTTGACGTCACAGAGGACGTAATAAAGGGAAAAATCAGCATTATCAAGCATTCCGATGACGATGAAAACGTTGTTGAAACCCTCGAACCGGGCGCTGAATTTGAAATTTTCCTCAAATCCGCTGGCAGTTTTGAAAATGCAAAGGACAGCGAAAAAGACTATCTCATCACCGATGAAAATGGTTTTGCGGAGACAAAGTTAATGCCTTATGGCATGTATACTGTCCGTCAGACAAAGACAGTCAACGATGCTGCATTTGTTTCCGATTTTGATGTGTTTATTGCAGAAAACGGAAAAACTTACGAATATATCCTCAACGACGCTCCATTCAAGTCATATATCCATGTCATGAAAATCGACGCAGAATCGGGAAAAACAATTCCTTACGAGGGCGCAGGATTTCAGATTTTTGATTCCGAAAATCAGCTTGTAAATATGGGCGTTGACACGTTATACACCAATTCAGAGGGTTTCCTGATAACTCCCGAAACACTTCCCTACGGTGATTATACGCTTGTTGAGGTGCAAGCACCTTTTGGCTATATACTGGACAAAACACCTGTTCCGTTCAGCGTGACTGCCGCTAATTCAGAGGAAGAAAATGCCGTGAATATCGTCAGAGTTGTTAAGTCGGATACTGCTCAAAAAGGCAAAATCAGCGTACAGAAAACAGGCGAGATTTTTAGTTCCGTAAGCGAAAATAATGAAAAATACACTCCCATTTTTGAGGAAAAGGGACTTGCAAATGCCGTATTTCAGGTAATCGCAGTCGAGGACATTATCACTCCCGACGAAACTGTTCGTGCCAATGCAGGTGATGTTGTAGCAGAGCTTGTGACCGATGAAAACGGCTATGCGGAAAGTGATCTCCTTTACCTCGGAAAGTACGAAATCAAGGAAATTTCCGCACCTTACGGATATGTGAAAAATCCCGAAATACAGGCAATTGAACTTGTTTATGCAGGACAGGAAATTGCAGTTACGGACGCAGTAAATTGTGCTTTAAAAAACGATTATCAGGGCGTTGAGATCAGCCTTGAAAAGTTTATGGAGCATGACGAAAAGTACGGAATATCGGCAGAAAACAGCTATAAAAATGTTCGCTTCGGACTGTTCGCAGACGAGAAAATTACAGCGGCTGACGGATTAATAATTCCCGAAAACGGACTTATTGCAGAGGTTTCACTTGGCGAGGATATGAAAGCCGTAATCGCCGAAAAACTGCCATTTTCACGCTATTATGTTCAGGAAATTGCAACGGACGATCATTATATTTTAAACGGCGAAAAGTACCTTGTGAATTTTGAATATATGGGTCAGGATATGGCTACAGTGTCCGTGAACTGCGGACAGTTTGCTAATGAATTAAAGCGCGGAACGGTCAAGGGAATCAAGGTGAATGAATCCGATGAACCCCTTGAAAACGCGCTGTTTGGCCTCTTTTATACCGATTGTAAAGAATTCACGACGGATAATGCAATTATGACCGCAAAGTCCGATAAACAGGGAAAATTCGAGTTTTCGGAAGTTGTTTACGGCGAGTATATTGTCCGTGAGATCGAAGCTCCCGACGGATATATTCTAAGCGACAAAAAATATCCTGTTACAATTTCCGAGGACGGCGAGATCATCGAAATATCGGCAAAAAATAAGCCAATTACAGTCGAGATCAGCAAGCGCAACGTTCACGGAAATGAACTGACCGGTGCAGAAATGCAGCTTATTGACGAGAATGACGAAATTATTGACGAGTGGACTTCCGACGGTACAAACCACGTAATATCGGGACTTTCTACAGGCAAATATGTGCTGAAGGAAATCGCAGCTCCCGACGGTTATGTTATCGCTACCGATATTGAATTTGAAGTGTTTGCGGACGGCTCTGCTGTTCTGAAAAATGCCGAAACTACGGCGATTTCCGTGGACGGTAATCCGTTAATTGTAATGGTTGACGAAGCTGTTAAAATTCCCGAAACTCCCAATACACCGTGGACTCCAACGTCTCCTCCTACGGGAGATATGGGCAGAAATCCCATCGCAATTATTATGGTTATCGCAGGGCTTGGCGGTCTGATAATTGCCTCGATTATCCGCAGAAAAAAAAATGAAAAAGAGGCTGAAATCGAGCGGAAATACGCGGAATTATGCCCTGATTTTATCGAAAGGAACACGGAAAATGACTAAAAAAAATAAACTCGGACTCATGGCGGCTGTATCAGCCGCCCTCCTTTTAGGAGGCGCAATGCTTTATTTTAAGGACGATATTGCGCAGGAGATCGCCGAAAACGACCTTGAACCGTTTCGTCCGATAACGGTTTCGCAGGGTACGCTTGACGAAATTACAAGCGATTTGATTGCGGAAACTACAACAAAAAATACAATAAAAACTGACAGTACCGAAACAACTGTGACTGCTGAAATTCCGCAGAATACTGCGGTTTCAGACACTCTCCCCGATGATATTCGCCAAAGTCTTATAGATTCGGCTCAGGCGATGAACAGCGCGTATCCCGATGCTGTGGGATGGCTGTATATTCCCGATACTGCGATAAATTACCCAATCATGCAGAGCGATGACAATGATTTTTATCTGCATCATGCCTACGATGGATGCAGCTTAAAATCGGGTTCGATCTTCCTCGATTACCGCTGCGAAAATCGGTTTATGAATCCAATAAATATCGTCTACGGACACAATATGCAGAACGGTTCGATGTTTGCCGGACTGCTGAGTTTTGCCGATTCTGCGTACTTTGACAGCCACAGATACGGCTGGCTGTCAACTCCCGAAGCTGTGTACAGGGTGGATTTTTTCTCCTGTGCAAAGGCGGATATGTACGATGAATTGTATGACGGTTCGACGCCGATAAACGACTGGTTATCGCATCTTTACAACGTTTCCGTTGTATGGGAAAATGCCGATTTTTCTGAAGATGACCGCTTTATTTCGCTGTCCACCTGTTCATACGAATTTGAAAATGCAAGAACTATCCTGACGGGCAAACTCGTCGAAATGAATGGAGGCTGATATTTTGAAGAAAAACATTAAAAGGGCGCTTGCCTGCGAGCTTGTGGCGGTTGTAACTTTCCTAAATTTTGCTGTGATTTCCGCACACGCAGAGGGCGATGTAGCCGGAGCTGTTGAGAGTACATGGAACTCTGCAAAAAGTCAGATAAAGACCGTTACAAACAACGTCATATTCCCCGTAATCGACGTAATACTGGCAATTTTGCTGTTTGTTAAACTCGGAACTTTATATATGGAATATCGCAAACATGGTCAAATAGAATGGACTGGTGCGGCGATTCTGTTCGGCTGTCTTATCTTTACGCTGACCGCTCCGCTGTATATTTGGACGATTGTGAATATCTGATATTCACTAAAAATCGACCGCAGCATAATATATTCATAGGAATAAAAATCCGAGGTGATAGCTATGATGACGATGTGCGCAGTAATTCTGGAAATCGGAAACAGACAGCTTCTTGTCCGTGACAGCAAAACAGATCAGGAAATTGTCGTTAATACACGCTGCAACTGCAATTTTCGTGTCGGTGACAGAATAATTATTTTTCACAATGGCGCAATGACTATGAGTATTCCTCCGCAGATCAGCGCAATACGAATACGAAAAGCGCCGTTTAATATTTGTTTTTGAATATGCAAAAGTCCGTTTCTGCTAATTATCAGGGACGGACTTTTTTGCATTCAGGAGGTGAAAAAAGTGCCGTATATTCCATTTACAGAAGAACAAAAAATAACGGCAAACAGTGTAGAATTGGCAGATTTCCTGCGTATGCGAGGCGAAAGACTTGAACGTGCAGGACGTGAATACAAGCTTATCTACAGCGACGGTTCGGGCAGGCATGACAGCATCACAATGTCGGGAAGTACGTGGTTTGACCACAAGAATCAGGTTGGCGGCGGTGCGATAAAATTCATGCAGTATTACTACGATATGAACTTTCCGACGGCTGTTCAGGAGCTTCTGGGACAGAGGATAACTCCGCTGTCTCACGCTCCGCCGAAAGCTGCTGTGCGTGAGGAAAAACCGAAAAACTTTAAACTTCCGGTCGCAAATGAAAATATGCACAGAGTGTTCGCATATCTCATAAAACAGCGGTTTATTGCTCCCGAAATTATCACTTATTTTGCGAAAAATCACACATTGTATGAGGATAAAGAGCATCACAATGCAGTTTTTGTGGGAGTTAATGAAAACGGTATTCCACGACAGGCTCACAAGCGATCAACGTCAACTTTCGGAAGGTCTTTCCGGCAGACTGTCGAGGGTTCGGACACAAAATACAGCTTTTCGCACTTCGGAGAATCGGAGAAATTATTTGTGTTTGAAGCTCCGATAGATATGCTGAGTTATCTCACTTTGAATCCCAAAAACTGGCAGAAACACTCATATATAGCCATGAACGGCGTGTATGAAAACGCTGTTTTAACAGCGTTAAAAGGGCGTTCAAATTTGTCGGAAATTATTATCTGTACCGACAATGATGTGGGCGGAATTGATGCTGCTGACAGGCTGAAAGACGTTTTGCGTGAAAATAATTATGTAAATATTTCGAGAATTCTTCCGAAAAATAAGGATTTTAACGAAGATCTAAAGCAGCTTAACGGCGTTGAATTTTTGCCTGCTGTTCCGCACAGCCGAAAACAACGGTATACAGCCGTTATCAGTGAACTACAAAAGCTGGAATGCGATGCAGACAGACTGCTTTCAAATCTGAATCTGACGCTGAAAAATGAACAGTACAAATATCTTGCAGAGTACGCATTGTCGGGCTCTGCATTTTTTCTGCGTCAGGCAGGCTGTAAGGCGGATTTTGATCAACTCTGCATCAAACTGAGAAAAGAATACCGTGCGTATACGGATAAGGCTCACAGGGCGCAGAAACAGCGTGATTTAAGGGATAAAGTGAGCGAGGTCGGCAGAGATTTAAAACAATTGGCGAGGACGTATGAACAGTCTGTGAAAACGGCCAAAAAACTGTATCAGCTTGCGGACTGCGCATTGAAAATATGTGCGGACGAAGTTGAGAATATTGCTGAAAATTGCGAATTATCCGAACAGGAAAGTGATGAGGAAGTCTATGCTCAGGAGTTGTCATAGGGGGTATGACACAGTGTCACAGGAATGTGAATTATCCAATTTAATATATTTATTTATAGCAAAAAGAAGAATAATTTAGGGGAGGTCAAATTTTTGAATGAAAAACAAACAATTGTTTTAGTTATACTTGGCGTATTATTTATTGCCTTTATAGTTATTGCGAATATGCTTGACAACAAAAGCATCAACGGAATTAAGGCAAAAACGGTCGGTGACGGTCAGTATGGAACTGCGAGATGGGCGACCAAATCTGAGATACGGCGGACTTTTTCCTTTCTGCCATTCGAGCCTGAGAAATGGCGTAAAGGCGTGGATTTGCCGACTGTGCAGGGAACTGTAATCGGATGCAGGGGACAGCGACAAACTGTTGCTCTTGTTGATACAGGCGATGTTCACACATTGATGATCGGTGCAGCAGGAACGGGAAAGACTGCTTTTTTTCTGTACCCAAATTTGGAATTTGCCTGCGCTTCAGGAATGTCGTTTTTAAGCACGGATACGAAGGGAGACGTTGCTCGAAATTACGGAAATATAGCCAAAAACTGCTATGGTTACAATGTGTCGGTACTTGATTTGCGTAATCCAACAAGGAGTGATGAAAATAATATTCTGCACCTTGTGAACAAGTATATGGACTTGTATCTGTCCGACAAAACCAATTTATCCGCAAAGGCGAAAGCTGAAAAGTATGCAAAAATCACAGCAAAGTCGATAATCAACATCGGCGGTGGGGACAGTTCAAACTACGGACAAAATGCGTTTTTTTACGACGCGGCGGAGGGACTTCTCGCATCGGTAATCCTGCTCTTAGCAGAATTCGGCGAGAAAAATGAACGTCACATTGTGTCGGTTTTCAAACTAATACAAGACCTGATTTCCAAGCCGGAGGGCAAGGGAAAGAAGATGTATTTCACAAAATTAATGGAAAATCTGCCCTCCGATCACAAGGCAAAATGGCTTGCAGGTGCGGCTCTTAATTCAGCTGATCAGGCGATGATGTCGGTAATGTCGACAGCTTTATCACGATTAAACAGCTTTCTTGATTCGGAACTTGAACAGATGCTGTGCTTCGGTACGGCGATAGATGCAGAGCAGTTTTGCTCCGAAAAATCGGCGATTTTTATTATACTCCCAGAAGAAGATCAGGGGAAATATTTCATGGTAAGCTTGCTGATTCAGCAGTTGTACAGAGAAATTCTGGTCATTGCCGACGAGAACGGTGGTACGCTGAAAAACAGGGTGATGTTCTTTGCCGATGAGTTCGGAACTTTCCCGAAAATAGAGGGCGCAGAGGAGATGTTTTCCGCAGGACGAAGCCGAAAAATCAGCATCGTGGCGATAATTCAGTCGTTTGCACAGATTGAACAGAACTACGGAAAACAGGGCATGGAAATAATTACGGACAACACGCAATTGACGATATTCGGCGGTTTTGCTCCTAATTCCCACTCAGCGGATGTACTGTCCAAAGCGTTGGGAGAGCAAACTGTGCAGTCGGGATCTGTGTCTTGCGGAAAGGAAAAATCGCAGTCACTTCAGATGATCGGCAGACCGCTTCTTACTGTGGACGAGCTGAAATCAATGCCGAAAGGTCAGTTTATCGTCATGAAAACAGGCACGCATCCCATGATATCGCCCTTAAAACTGTATTTTAAGTGGGGAATAAAATTCGGAGACGCATATTTCCTGCCTGATAAGGGAGCAAGATCTGTGGCGTATATGGAGCGTGAAAAGCTGTTCAGAGCGGTTGAAATGAAATATCCGCCGAAAAAAACACAGTCAGAATTACCTGAAGATTTCGAGTTTCCGACTCAGCCAAAATTCAACGTAAGAACGGGGGAATAAAAATGTTCATGCCAAAAATAATTTTCGATATGCCGCTGAATCATCGTGAAATAACGGTATATCGTTGTTTATGCGACAAAGCAAACAAAAAGGGCGAGTGCTACCCTTCTGCAAGAACCATAGCAAAGGAGCTGAAAATCAGTTCAAGGACGGTGTTCAGAGCGCTGAACGGACTGGAACAAAAGCGGCTCATCACAAGGCGTAACAGAGTGCGGAATAACGGCGGCACAAGTTCAAATATTTACAAACTGGGGGTGATGTGATGTTCGATTGGATAGGGGATGCGATTGACTGGATAAGCGACGGAATATCGGGACTTTGGGATAACACGGTCGGTTCGGCTGTGGACGCAATTACCGACGAAATATGGGACATAATGTTTGAGTGGTTGTTTAATCTGATTTACGGGGCAATCGCCGATTTATTCGAGTTTATCAACGAAAGCACGGCGGATATTTTCAGCCTTGCGTGGGTGAGATCGTTCATAACGCTGTTCCATCATATGGGGTGGATATTGTTTGTGTGCGGATTTATCGTAGCAGTTTTCGACTGCGCAATTGCCTATGAATCGGGGCAAAACAGCATTAAGACAACTTGTCTGAACGTGCTGAAGGGCTTCATGGCGGCGAGTCTGATAACGATAATTCCGCAGCGATTGTACTCGTTTTGTATTTCGATGCAGGGCAGCTTTACAAGAGATCTGATGGGAAGTTTCATAGGCTCAACAAGCGATACGGTTGCAGGAACAGCGTTGAGCGTGGTTATTGCGCTTTCCTCGGATGTGTCGCTGTTCGGACTGTTTTTTATTATACTTTTCGGCTACTGCACGATAAAAGTTGTGTTTGCAAACATCAAAAGAGGCGGTATATTGCTGTGTCAGATAGCAATCGGAAGTCTGTATATGTTTTCAGTTCCGAGAGGATACACAGACGGATTTTACGGCTGGTGCAAGCAAGTTATCGCCACTTGTCTGACGGCGTTTTTGCAGACTACCATACTCTATGTCGGACTGCTGACTTTCACTCAGCATGCTATGCTGGCAGTGGGAATCTGCCTTGCGGCAAATGAAGTTCCGAGAATTGCTCAGATGTTCGGACTGGAAACGAGCGTGAAAGTAAATATGATGAGTGTGAGCCATACCGTTTCTATGGGTTCAAAGGCCGCGAAAATGATCGCTTCAGCGAAAAAGTAAGGGGGTATTTTCAAAAATGAAAACGTATATTTATCCCGAAAATTTGAGGGCAACGGTAAAGCTGTGGTGCTGGAATGTTCGGGATTTTATTATTATCTGCGCAGGAATTATTGTTTCGATAATGATTTTTGCGAAGCTGTGGACTCCGGTACCAATGGCAATGACAGCCTGTTATGCGTTCCTCACACTTCGTGCGGAGGACACGGCGATACTGGATTACATGATAAATGCTGTGAAGTTTTTTGTGACTTCGCAGCAATTGTTTTTATGGAGGAAAAATTAAATGGCAAAAAAGAAAAACAGCGTTCAGAAACTTATCGGATTTGAGAATTTCACGAAATACGGCGTAAAAACGGACAAGTCGGAGTTCGTTTTCTTTCACGTTGAACCGACAAATATATCAGTACTTTCGCCGGAATCAGTGGAGTCAAAGATACATCACTTAACGGCTCTGCTCAGCCTTGAATCCGACCTTGAAATAATAGCAATGGACTCCTGCGAATGTTTTGACAGCAACAAGTCATACGTCCGAAAAAGGCTTGAAACTGAGGAAAACGACGCCGTACAGAAACTTCTTACAGCCGACCTTGCGTTCCTTGATGATATACAGATCGGGATGTCATCAGCAAGGGAGTTTATGTTCTGCGTAAGATTTCGCAGGGAAAAAGAAGAACAGGTTTTTGAACTTGTAAACCGTATCGGCAAAGTCATTTCAGACCACGGATTTATGCCTCGCAGAATGAGTAAAAACGAGTTGAAGCGAATGCTTGCGCTGTATTTTGGTGCGAGTATGTACGGCGATGAAATTCCAGACACAGAGGGCGAAAATGAATTTAATTTGGAGGGCTACAGCAATGAAATTTAAAAATCGAAAGAAAAAAGAGCTGTCCGCAGAACAGCTTGAAATCGTTGAAACAAAGGATTATTTTGACAGAATCGTACCGTCTGCAATCAGATTTTTCACGGATCATTACATCTGCGGAAACTTTTATAAATCTGTGTGGGCGATCACAGAATATCCGCCGACTACGGAAGAAACAGCGATACTTGCGCATCTTGCTGACCGCAGCGGAGTGACTCTGCGAATTTACAACCGCCTTGTCACAAGTGTTGAGCAGAAAACGATCTTGCAACAAGCGATGCGCAAAAATCACATGATGTCCACAACCAATGACGTAAATGAGAGCATAAAAGCCGAGGACAATATGAGTGATATTGTGAATCTGTTGTCGGAACTGCGCCGCAACAAAGAACCTCTCCTGCACACGGCTGTTTTTATCGAATTAAAGGCAGATTCCGAGGATAAGCTTAAAGAGATTCAAGCCGATGTGCAGATGGAATTGACGCGTTCAAAAATCAGCGTTGACAGACTGCTCCTCCGTCAGAAAGAGGGTTTTTTATCTGTGCTTCCAACAGGAAACAACGTGTTCGCAGGACAGTTTGAACGTGTTCTTCCTGCAAGTTCTGTGGCGAATATGTATCCCTTGAATTACAGTGGAAAAACCGATGGAAACGGCTTTTATCTCGGTCGTGATAAGTTTGGGAGCAACATTCTTGTGGATTTTGATAAACGAACCGATGATAAAACAAATTCAAATATCCTCATTCTCGGCAACAGCGGTCAGGGAAAATCTTATTTGATGAAGCTGCTTTTGTGTAATCTTCGGGAGTCGGGGAAGTCGATTATTTGTCTTGATCCCGAACATGAATATGAGGACTTATGCAATAATCTCGGCGGCACATATATTGATATGATGTCGGGAGAATTTATGATAAATCCGTTAGAACCGAAAGAGTGGTCGGACGGTCAGAAAGTTGCTGATGACAGTCCGGAAACGTTTAGAAAAGTCACAAGATTATCGCAGCATATCAGCTATTTAAAGGACTTTTTCAGAGCGTACAAAGATTTTACCGACGCCGAAATTGACACCATAGAAATTATGCTGATGAAGCTTTACGCGCGTTTTGGTATCGATGATTTCACGGACTTTGAAAAATTAAAATCCGAGGATTATCCCATAATGTCGGACTTTTACGAACTGACGGAAAAGGAATTTCACTCATTTGACAGCAGCCGCAAATGCCTGTATACCGAGGAAATTTTGCAAAATATCTGCCTCGGAATGTACTCAATGTGCAAGGGCGCTGAGACAAAATATTTCGACGGTCACACAAATATCCGTGACGGAAAATTCATTTGTTTCGGCGTAAAAGGGCTTATGGATACAAACAAAAGGCTCAAGGATACGCTGCTGTTCAACATTCTCAGCTACATGAGTAATCAGCTTTTAGGAAAGGGAAATACCGTTGCGGCCGTGGATGAGCTTTATTTGTTTTTAACAAATATGACGGCAATTGAATATATCCGCAACGGTATGAAGCGTGTTCGTAAAAAGGATTCGGCATTTATTTTAGCGAGTCAGAACGTTGAGGATTTTTTGCTGCCCGAGATCAAGGAATTTACCAAGCCGCTGTTCTCAATCCCGACTTATAGTTTCCTTTTTCACCCCGGAAATATCTCCCCTGTCGACTTTATGGAATCCCTTCAATTGCTCGAATCGGAGTACAGTCACATCAGCTATTCCGAGCGCGGAACTTGTTTGTTTCGCTGCGGAAATGAGCGGTATCTTTTGCAAGTCCACGCGCCCGATCACAAGGCGAAATTGTTCGGAAAGGCGGGGGGAAGATGAGAAAAGAACTTGATTTGCTGTAAAAAATGTGGTATAATCAATATCAATGAAATGAGGTGCAAAGTTTATGGATATGAAGAAAACAAGTGTTTTTATAAGCCTTATACTTCGACATAAGCCTGATGTCATTGGAATATCTCTTGACGAACATGGATGGGCAAACGTTCAGGAACTTATAAACGGAATCAATAAAACTGGAAAGTATAGCATTGATATGCCTATGCTTGAAGAAATTGTCCGAACTGATAATAAGCAGCGTTACAGCTTTAATGAGGATAAAAGCAAGATCAGAGCTAATCAAGGACATTCTATCAATGTTGATGTTGAGCTGAAAGAGGCTGTTCCTCCCGAAATACTGTATCACGGTACAGGTGAGAAATATGTTGATTCCATAAATGCAGAGGGTTTAAAACCTAAAAGCAGATTATATGTTCATCTGTCAAAAGATGTGGAAACAGCGGTAACGGTTGGAAGTCGTCATGGAAAATCTGTCGTATATACCGTTGCTTCCGGAGAAATGTACAGACATGGATATACATTTTATTTATCAGAAAATGGAGTCTGGCTGACAAAAGATGTACCCGTTGATTTCATGAAAATTGAATAAAATAATTTTGAGAGTCGCAGTAAAATGCGGCTCTTTTTTTGTTGAAAACGAAAGGTTAAGGTGATGAAATGACAGAAGCAATAGCCGCCGCAGCCAAGGCTTTGCTGAAAAAATTGGCGGTCGATCTTGTGCTTGACAAGAACAAGCGGAATAAATTTTTGTTGATAGTTGGAAGCATAGTTGTTGGATTGATTTTCCTGCTTATGACGCCGGTTGTCGTGCTTTCAAGCATTGGCGGCATCAAGCCGCCGACCGTTGAATTTGAGTTTAACGAGGCGGATTTTTTGAATAATATGGACGATAAAAGCCGTGAAAAACTGGAAAATATGCAGGCTCATGGACAGGCTATCGAGGACGCTATGATCAGCGCAAATATGGGAGATCAGACCATAAAAGCGCAGCTCATTTATTTGTCTTTGTTTGAAAATGTGCCAAATTTTGATGTGCAGACTTATGTTGATCTGTTTAAAAATAACCCCGAAAATAGCGATTTAATTCAGGCGATAAACGCTGAATACGGTCTTGAAATCGATTTTGATGAATTTATGCGGACGTATACTTTTGTGATGAACACGACGATTGATCCGCATATGTTTACGGATTCAGGAACGAAAAACTGCGCCGATCTTGCGGCTTGGGCAGAAAATGCGTACCGGTCAGGCTGGGGATTTCAAGAGGGCTGTTTCGGTGAAATTGACGAAAACGTGCGTTATCGCTGCGCCGATAATGTGGGATTAATTATGGGGTATTTGCGATATATTCCTACAGAAAAAACTTTTGATATGAGTATCAACGAACTGTTCTACAACGAGATCGGCGGACTTGATACCATGCCGGATATCGCAGGAATCGGACTTTTTGACGGAAATAACTTCGGAATTTATGTCGCTAACGGCGATGTGGTTTTTGCATCATACGACTTGGGAAACATCGTAAAATTGCCTGTTTCGGAGGGGAACTGGGTTAGCTGGTGTACCTTTGAGGGCATAGATTATCCGCAGGAAGTGACGGACAGAATTGAAGAAATTCAGAATCCGACTGAAGAAAATACAGAAGAAAAAAATGAAAATGGAGAGTGATTTTTTATGAAGATAAATTTGAAAAACGGCGAGTTTCTTTCTGTAATCAAGGAATTCCCAATGAATATTTTGGAGATTCAGGATACGCTCGACAGGCTGAAAATTTCCGATGATAAGCCGATCGTGAGGTTTGAAATTTCGGAACACGACAATATGGAATTTCCGTTTGCATTATGTCTAAGGGATTTTTCAGCGGATATTTATCGGCTGAATCTGTTTGCAGAACGTCTGGAAAAGCTCGATTTTTCGGAGATGACAGCGTTCAGAAGTCTGCTGAAAACTAACCCTGAAAGCAGTTTTGAGGATATTTTAAAAATGACTTACGGGTTGGATTCAGTGATAATCTATCCCTGTTCGGACTGTCGTGAACTGGGCGAAATGGTCATCGAAAACGAAATGATGCCCGAAATTGAAAGCTGTTCCGATGAGATTCTGGAACTTCTTGATCGTGAAAAAGTCGGCAGACTTATGCAGGAGCGTGAGGACGGTGTATTTATTAACGAGCGTTACTGCGTGACTTCGGGCTACGAACCGCCCGATATTCATATTGAAATCGGCAGACCTGAGAACTGTTTTTTCCGTCTGCTGATCGTGCCGGAGGAGGAAAAAATTGAACAGGCACAATGGATTTCCCTGCCGTGCGAAAAGGAAATTACTTCTGATTTTTGCAATGGGATCTGTCTTGATTTTCAGTCGGCGCTGCCGAATTTAATGCTTGATGATGCACATAAAATCGGCACATTAAACGAACTTGCAGGACAGATTTTGCAGCTTTCTCACGATGATTTTGTGAAGCTGAAAGCGGTTATGGAATTGGAAAATATTCATGAAATCGGTGAAACTCTTGACTGCATTAATCATCTTACAGACTATGAATTTGACAGAAATATTCCCAATCAAAGCGAGTTTGGCAAGGCGTATCTGACAAAAAATCTGCCTGCGGATTTTGATTATGTCATTCTTGAAAACGTAGATCTATTTGATTTCGGGCAGGAAGTTCTGGCTCACAAACAGGGTGAAATAACTTCCTATGGAGCGCTCTCCGGCAGAGGTCAGGAGCTTTATTCCGTCCTGACTGTTCAGTCTGAGCAGCAGCTTGACGAGGATTTTGAAGAAGATTATGAGGAAGATTTTGAACCGGAAATTGGAGGTATCAGCCTATGAAAAAGTCGGTTAACGTGAGCGTTGACGCTGAGAAATTAACGGCTCTGGAAATGTATTTGGGACAGAAAAATCTGAAGCTGTCGGATGAGCTTGAAAAGTTTTCGGAACAGCTCTATCAGAAATATGTGCCATCCAACGTCCGTGAATTTATTGAGTTGACGGCGGCTAAGAAACCGCCTCGTAAAGCGAAAAATGACGCTTTGGCTGAATCTGAAAATCAGCCGGAGCAGTAACTCGCCGCCGTTCGCTCCACGTTGCCCTGTACTGAGAGGTTAGGCAGCCAGTGAGTAAGTTTACCCTGAGAGCGGTCAGGGCGGATTTGGGGCATTTGTGGCAGAGTTGGAAAATGGGTGGATTCGGGAGAATCAGAGGTGGGTTGAGGGCGATTTATTTCATTGCTGGTTAAAGTTTGGTCGCCTAATGGCGACCAAACGCTTACATCGTCGAGCAAAGCTCGCCGAATTTGCAGAAAATAAAGGCTTTGATTGGAAGTCGCATAGATCGGAGGTTTTTAAATTTGCAGTCGGATACTATTAAAAATACAAAAGAAAAAGCAGGTGTTACGGAGGTTTCAGCAGTCGTCTCAGAGGATAAAAAGCAGAGATTTGGACTTAAGATTTTTCCAGAAACTATGGAAATTGTTGACACGCTTTTTGAACATGATAACTGTAAGTCACGTTCTGAATTTATTGAAAAGGCAGTGCGCTTTTACTGCGGTTATCTTTTGAATAAAGAGCATACGGCAACGGAGTTTATTGCTCCGCAGCTTGCTGAGATCACTGAGGGAATCGTAAAAGGGAGCGAACAGAAATTATCACGTGCGATGTTCAAAATGGCGGTTGAACTTGGTGCGATAACTCATATGCTTGCGGCGCTGAATAACATCGAGGACGAAACACTTTTTAAACTCCGTCAGATGTGTACTGATGAGGTGAAACGCATAAACGGTGTGATTAATTTTGAAAAGGCTGTCAGATATCAGAGAGAGGAATAGCGAATGTCAAAATCGCAGATTATTGTTACAAGCCGCTACTTGAAAAGCGGCAGTAAAAAAACTGAAACAAAGCGAAAAAATTACACGAAATATATTGCAACCCGTGAATCTGTTGAAACTCGTGAGCAAAGTGAAAAGTATTCCACGGAGAATCAGAAAAAACTGTTAAACGAACTGATTAATGATTTTCCCGAAGTAAAAAAATATTTGGAATATGAGGATTACTTTTCAAATCCGACAACGGAAAATGCAAGCGAATTGATAAGCACTATCATCGAACGCAATGCGGATGTAATTGGTAATCGTCAGAATTTTGTTGGATATATGGCGATGCGCCCCGGAGCTGAGAAGCGTGGACAGCATGGACTTTTCAACGGAAGTGATGAACCGATTGTGTTGAATCAGGTTGCAGAGGAAGTTGCGCATCATCCGGGAAATGTATGGAGTCATGTTGTTTCTCTCAGGCGAGAGGACGCTGTACGATTGGGTTATGATAACTCCGAGCGCTGGCGTGAACTTGTTATGCGGCATATTTCTGACATTGCAAATGCTCAGAAAATTCCGTTGTGCAATATGAAATGGTATGCCGCTTTTCACGATACGACTCATCATCCGCACATTCATCTAATCGTTTACTCCACCAATCCTAAACAGGGATATCTTACGAAAGATGGAATCAATAAAATCCGTTCTGTTTTTGCAAACGATATTTTTCACGATGAATTGCAGAGCATCTATCAGGAACAGAGTCTCAGTCGTGACGAATTAAAAGTACTATCTGAAAATTAGATGTCTGAAATTGCAAAACAGATTCAAAACAGCAGTTTTACAAATAAGAATCTTGAAAAAATGATAATGACTTTACAAACTCAGTTACGGTCTGTCAGCGGCAAAAAAGTGTATGGTTATCTTCCAAAAGAGATCAAGGAAACTGTAGACAAAATATTTTCTGAAATGGCAAAAACTCCGCAGATCAAGGCAATGTATGAGAAATGGTGTGAACTGGAACGTGCGAAGTACAAAACATATACGCAGAAGGAAAAAGATGTCCCTCCGTTGGAACGGAACAAGGTTTTTCAGCCTGTGCGGAATATGATTATCCGTACTGTTATGCAAATGAAATTTCCAACTGTTGATATGAAAATTGAATTGCCCGAACCTATTGAATTTGATTTGAATATTCCCCTACAAATTGATAAGGCAGCGATCAATGAAATAATTAGTGACAGCGTTGAAAGTTCTCCTCTAAGCAAATTGTATATCAAGTGGAGTGATTCGTATAAGGAGGCTCACAAGTTAATTTTAAACAGAGATCCCCAAAATGATGATTACAAAAAAGCAGAAAAATTATTGCTGTCAGAATCAAATAATGTTCTTGCACTTTATGATCTTGGAAATCTGTATTCTATGGAAAAATCGGGTTTAAAAGATGATGAAAAATCATTTGAGTTTTATGAGAAAGCTTTGCAGGGATTTATTCAAATTGAGTCGAAAGCTATGAAAATAAAGCCGTATTTGCAGTATCAGATCGGTATGATGTATTTCAAGGGACTTGGTACATCAATTGATAATCAGAAAGCTGCTGAATATTTTGAAAAGTCCGCAGAACTGGGAAATCAGTACGCAAAACGGCTGTTGGCGTTGGAATATATCAGCGGCAAAAATTTTGAACAGAATATTGAAAAAGGCATTTCATTGCTGACTGAATGTGCGAACAACGATGATGTTTTTTCTTGTTACAAACTGGGACAACTGTATCTCAATGGTGAAATTGTGATGCAGGATTTGGATAAGGCAGAAAAATATTTATTTTCTGCTGAAGATAACGAATTTACACGGTATGCACTTGGAAAGTTATATCTGCAAAAAGAAAAATATAATATTCAAAAAGCTATTTCATACTTTGAAAAGTCCGCAGATAAAAATATGTGGGCAAGCTATCAGCTTGGCAGGCTTTATCTTTTTGGAACAGAGGATATTCAAAAAGACAAAGAAAAAGCTATGAAATATCTGAATTTATCCGCAGAGCAAGGAAATGAGTATGCTCAAAATATCCTTGATAATCAGGAAAAATTTGAGAATGAAATGCTTGCAAGTACCATATTAAGTTTGTTTGTAAATCTCAGCAGATGCATAGAGGACGACTATCATCATAAGTTTCAGTCTGGCAGAAAAATGATCGACAGCAAGCTGCGTAGGATGATTCAGGAGAAAAATCAGGCTCTCGGAATGAAGGAAGATCTCTCACAGCAACAGTATTAATTTATAAATTATACAATTTTTATTGAAATTAATTTCTTTATGTGATATAATTATAGTAATTTAAATTGAACGGAGCTCAGAAATGGTAAAAATTTATTTTACACGAAAATTAACTCAATATAATTCGTTCTCAGAAAACGGAGAATATGGTGAAAATTGGGTCAGTATATCATTGAATCGCAGCAGGTATATAATGCCGGAAACCAAATTTCTTTATGGGTGTATAATCGGAAGAAAAGTCGATTTTTGGGAGTACAGAGTCATGGACTACATTAATTACAATCTGATGTACGATAGAAATGTTATTTTTGTCGGCAGCAAACGGTTATACAAAAAGGCCTTGAAAAAATATGGTGATCATTCAATATATGACAGAAAATTAAGACCTTATGAGAATAGGTTTGCGGTTCACAGTACAACAGCAGAAAATTATGAAAGAATAAGCAGGCAAGGATGCATAAAAACGTGGAATATTCTAAAAAAGGAGATTCCTGATTTTGAAACTCAGCCGATAGGCGCTATGCTTGGTGATCCCGAAGATTTCAGAGATTATATAATGTTGGGCAGCGGAGTTCAATGTGAAATAGTTGTTTTATCCAAACAGAAAAATCAGCTTTGTCACGATGCGGACGAAGAATATACTCCGGGAGCAAGAATTTATTTTGACAACAAAATTCTTGCGGAAAAAGGCTTGCTGGTTCGTGATGGTATACACTATAAAGTAAAGAACGAACTGCCGTTGTATTTAGAGTTATTTACCGCTGCTGTTGACAATATAAAGATAAACGGAAAAATTACTCCGAATACTTTTGCGGAAGCAGCGGATATTAAATTTTCGGAACACGTCAGCATAATATAAAATTGAATATATCAAAATATGGCATATCAGGTTTATTATAAATCTGATATGCCTTTTTTCGTTAATTTCGCCCATTAGCGAGGTGGTTTTTGGGTGAATTTACGATGATTTTAATTATATTATAACACAAATTTTGCAAAAGTAAAGACTTTTTTGAAAATTTTTGTACTGAAAATAAGATTTTAACATGAATTTAAAGTTGTTAAACCGTCATATTTCAGTCAGAACGGAGGATTTTATGGCTAAAAGAGGAAGTAATATTTACAAGCGTAAGGATGGACGTTTCGAGGGGCGTGTGCCTGTCGGTTATTATGATAACGGAAAAATTAAGTATAGATCCGTATATGCAAGAACACTTTCCGAGGTCAAGGAAAAGATGTCGAAGGTGTATTCGATCAGGCAGAATCAGCCTGTTTCTTTGATAAAACTTACGGTTCGTGAGGCGGCGGAGCAATGGCTTTCGGCAGCGAAACTCCGTGTAAAAGAATCAAGCTATGCAAATTATGCAAACATTGTCAGTAAGCATATTTTGCCGATTTTAGGCGGAGAACTGATGATAAATCTGACAACAGGTAAACTGAATGATTTTATTAATCTTAAACTGGTCAGCGGCAGACTTAATGGGAAAGGAGGACTTTCCGCGAAATCTGTCCGAGATATTATGACGGTATACCGCAGTATTGAGAATTATGCTGCAAGAGAATATGGCAGCAAGGAAACGCATTTTACTATGCCGAAAATTGAGAAGAAACAGACAGATATTTTAACTTCTGTCGAAAGAAAAAGACTTGAAAATTATCTGATTCATAATCAAAATAAAACGAGTATTGCGATATTGCTATGTCTTTTCACAGGATTGCGTGTAGGAGAGCTTTGCGGCTTGAAATGGGAGGATATTGACTTTGACAATGCTGTTCTGTGTGTAAAGAGAACTGTTCAGCGTGTCAGCAAAAACGGCAAATCACAGGTGATTATCGGAACTCCCAAGAGTAAAACTTCTGTTCGTACTGTTCCGATTCCTGCATTTGTTTTGGATATTCTCTTGAATTTTAAAAGTGGCGACGATTTCTATATCATTACAGGCAAAAGCAAACCTACTGAACCAAGAACTATGCAGAACAGATTTAAGTCTATACTAAAAAATTGCGGTATTCGTAATGTTAATTTTCATCTTCTCAGACACACCTATGCAACTGTATGTATAGAAAAAGGATTCGATCCGAAAGTTCTCAGCGAACTGCTCGGTCATGCGGACGCTGCAATAACTTTAAACAGGTACTGCCACCCCTCAATGCAGATCAAGAAAGATTATGTCAGCCGTCTTTCTCTTACCGCTTAATTTTTCAGCCGTCAGTTTTTTGTATGTCTTTAGCTTATATATGCCTATTTTACGTCAATTACAAATAATATTTTGCTAATGGGCGAAATTGACGAAAGTATATTTCAAGTTCTGTTTATATTATATCATAATTTTCGCAGTTATTACATTGTAAAATTTGCTGCAATATGGTATAATTTGAATGAGGTGAAAAAATATGCTAAAAATAGGAATAGCAGACGACGAAAGAAAAGCGGTAGAGGAGTTAAGCGAATATGTAAAGGATTTCATGGATAAAAAAGGAATAGACGTAATAATAGACAGATATGAAAACGGAATAAAGCTTGAAGACAGATCGGCGTTGTATGATCTTGTGTTTCTTGATATAGATATGCCTGAGATGAACGGAATAGAGCTTGCGCAAAAAATCAGATTGACCAACAGAAAACTCAGAATTGTGTATGTAACAAACTATAAAAATTATTATAAAGCAGCATTTATGGTTCACGCATATGACTACGTTGAAAAGCCGATAAATCGTGAAAAGATCAATGAGATACTTACCGAGTTCCTCAAGGAAAAGAGAGATGAGAAGCATTTAGCAATATTGAAACGAACGGATGGTACAAACTGTTTTGCTGATATTTCAGATATATGTTACTTTGAATATGACGGAAACAGAAAAGTCAAGGTTCATATGTATAACAAAAAATGCATAAATATTTCAACGACTTTGAAAACACTGGAAAAGGAATATGGAAAATATGGCTTTGTTTCACCATATCAGTCGTATCTTGTGAATCTGGCAAGAGTTGAGTATTTTGATATAAGAAATAAGCTGTTGATTTTTGATAATGGAACGAATGTAGAGGTTGCTGAAAAGAAAACAAAAGAAATTCAGGCAATACTGGCTGAATATTATCATGAAAGACTGGAGGATAAATGAAATGGTATCAATTATAATGAATACAGTATCGATGATGATACTATTCCTGTTTGCAGACAAAATATATCCGCATTATTATCCGCAGAAAAAAGAGAGATTCAAATATGAAAAATATTTGTTTATAGGAGCGGCAGCGATACTGCTTGCGGTACTGCATGAGCATGAGATGGACATAATAAATTATGTTTTAGTTGTAGCAGTAGTCAACATATACAATAAGCTGTTTTACAAAACTGAAGGATACATGTATATTTTATTCAATGTATCCGCATTGCTGTTTATGCTGCTGGCTGAATTCGTATCTGTGATAATGATACCTCTCCTGGCGCATAAAACAATAAACGAATATCTTGAAGAAGGAAATCTGATAATCAGTTATCTGATAAACTGGTTTGTAATGTTTGCAATTTTTGAACCCGGATATATGTTTCTGAAAAGAAAGAATGAGAAATTGCCAAGCATAACTTTATCGGGAATAGCGGCATATATACTGCTGTTTGTATTTGAGGTGATAATGATCGGATACACAACAAAGCTGGCATCGGATGAAAAAACGACAACAGTACTGATATTGACATTATGCGGGTATACGTTCATAAATCTGCTTGCAGCCTATCTGATATTTAAAACAGCCAAAAACGGTGAAATAAAATATGAAAACGAACTTTTGCAGCAGCAGTCGATGACGCAGATGACGCTGTATAGGGATCTGCTTGAAAAATATGATGAATCGCAAAGAACGGCACACGATGTCAAAAAACATCTGAAAATTTTATCGGGACTTATCGGCGACGAGGACAGGGCAAGAAAATATCTTAAAGAATTCATAGAAGAAACGGAAAAAATGAAGCCGCAGTTCAAGAGCAGAAACGCAATTTTAGACGTAATAATAAATCATAAAATACTTCAGGCGGAACTGAAAGAAATAGAATTTACAGTTGATTACCGATGTAGATATGAGTTTCATATCTGATATGGATATAACGATAATGCTTGCAAATGCACTTGACAACTCATATGAAGCGGTTGAAGCACTTGAAAAGAACAGAAGGCAAGTCAAACTGATAATTACAAAAATGTCGGACTTTCTGCTTATCAACATTTCAAACAGCTATAATAATGTAGAGCAGAAACCGAATGGGAAATTTGTGACCACGAAGAAAAATCATTCGGGTCTTGGACTGAAAAACGTTCAGAAAGCCGTTGAAAAATATGATGGAATATACAAGGCGGAGGTAGTCGAAGACAAATTTAAAGTTAAAATTACAATACCAATATTAAACTCAAAAGAGCGTTCTGTCTAAAAAACAGGACGCTTTTTGGCAAATAGTGCGCGATATTGGCGATTAGTGCGTAAGTGTTGACAAGCATATGAACGTTTTGTATAATAATTGCAAGCATAACTTATTTCATAATATGCTAACATTAATACAAAGGAGGAAAAACGAATGAAAATCAAAGAAATGATTTGTCGTGTTGTTGGTAAGGCAGCCAACAAAGCAGCAAGAGATTCTGCTAACCAGACGTGTCTTTGGTGGCTTTATCAGCCAAAGGTTCCGTCCAAGGTTCAGAAGATGAAGAAGTTCTGATAGCAGCAATTAAGTTGTTTCAGGATGGATTGTACAAGCTTGCTGAAAAACATTTTTTGAATGAAGATCCTGAAATTATGGAACACGATTTTTATGTATTTATCAGCAAAATAATCTTTATTACAGCTATAATCATTGTTGGAATTATTTTCGGTGAGCTTGTGCCAATTTTATTGTTTATTTTATTCTATACGCCGTTGAGATCTTTTGTTTATGAAAGATTCAGGCGTAATCAAAGAATAGTAAGCAGTTAGAATCAATATACATTTATATTTTATAGGAATGCATATTGATGTTGAAAACTTATATTAAATTGGAGGTTACATGAAAAAATCTAAAAAAATGAAGAGAGTCGTCAGCGGAGTTCTCAGCGCGGCAATGCTTGTGAATTTCTGTACTGTTATGCCGATTTCTGCATTTGCAAAGGACGATGAATTGCAGGAAACCACGAGTTATAACGGACACAGATATCAGCTTTTTGATACGCCTATGAACTGGAACGAGGCCGAGGCATATTGTGAAAGTCTCGGCGGTCATCTTGCAACGATTACGTCTGATGAAGAACAAGCCAAGCTTGAAGAACTTCTCATTATCGGTACGAAGAACGCGTATTGGCTTGGCGCATCAGATTCGAATTATGACGGTAATTGGCAGTGGATCACAAACGAGGAATTTTCCTATCATAATTGGGCAAATCAGCAGCCTGACAGATACCTGAAATCAGAAAATTCCTTGATGATATATCGTGAAGCTAATCCTTTAAATAAGGATTCCGGATTTGGTCAGTGGAACGATCTTTCACCTGACGGAACGTGTGAGGACGATACTTTTTTCGGTCTTGATAACTTTGGTTTTATATGCGAATGGGAAAGCGTGGATTCTCCTGTTGAGATAAAAAACAACATGAAGAATTACGCTTTATTTTCTGCCAGCACAACTGAAAATTTGAGTTTTTACGGCTGGAAAAGCAATATTTCCGGAAATATTTACAGCGGCGCATCGTTTAATTACGGCGGATCGGAGCTGTATGTAAACGGAAGAATATACGCTGTAGGAAACATTAATGCAAGCGGCTGGAAGATCGAGGTAAACGAACAGAACGAGAATGTCGAATCGGTTGAAAAGATTGATTTTGACGAGATTATTCACGACAACGCACAGCCATATGAATATTACGAAGAAAGTCCTGCGTACATAGAGGATAAAACCGTTATAAACAGCTCAATAAAGGTTTCGGGCGATGTGGTGATCAGCAGTACCTCCTTTGAAGGTGACTGCTATATTATTGCCGAGGGAAATATCACATATAACGTTGATTCGTTCAATACCGCAGGCAGAGTTTTTCTGTATTCGAGAAACGGAAATATAACGATCAACGGAACGCAGATCAATATTAACGGTGCGATGTATGCTCCGAACGGACAAGTTAAATTTAATACCAACGATACGACGCTTAACGGATTTGTATGGGCGGACAGCATAAATTACGGCGGTAGCGTTCTGAATGTAACAGCCGATAATTTTGACATGGTTGAACCCAAAAGCATCGTAAAAACATACACTATCGATGAAGATTTCAACGAAGGCGAACTGAATGGTCTGAGCCTTGCAGTTCCCAATCAGCTTGTGCTTTCAGAAAAACAGAATGCAGAATCTGTTCCATATGAAAAAATATTCGGTGATACTGAAAACGGAAAAGGCGTAAAAGTCACCTGTTCCGCAAATAAAAGCGCCGTTTCAGGAAATGGTGACAGTGTTAAAATCAGTTACGGATTAAGCGGATTCGGTGAAGCTGACGTTGAAGAAAACGCAGTAGATCTTATCATAGTTGTAGACGAATCAGGAAGCATGGATTGGTATGGTCGAATGGATCAAACCAAAGCTGCTGCAAAAGAAATCATTTCAAAGATGAAAGATAACGACCGCTGTGCAGTCATGGGCTTTACATATTCCTCAAGCATAAAGCAGAGTCTCACTTCTGAAAAGGAATTGCTTAATACAGCAGTGGACAAGCTGTATGCTTCCGGTGGTACAAGAATATATGTTGGAATTGATGAAGCTCTGAAAATGTTTAGTGATATGAGCGATGATAATCGTCAAAAGTTTATTATTCTGTTATCTGACGGCGAAGATGAGGCTGTTTCAAGATCATTG
Source organism: uncultured Ruminococcus sp. (assembly GCA_910576995.1). Taxonomy (GTDB): domain Bacteria; phylum Bacillota; class Clostridia; order Oscillospirales; family Ruminococcaceae; genus Ruminococcus. The sequence continues at coordinate 11,585 of CAJTLC010000021.1, read as the reverse complement.
GAATCTGCGAAATCTGCCGGAGAAAATGATATCAGAATTTTTGCGATGATGATCGGTTCTGGAACTCTCCAGATGCAGAATATTGCAATCAACAGCAACGGAATTTACAAGAATGCACCTTCTTCCGAGGATATCGGCAAAATTATGTCGTATTTCGCATCGGAAGTTTTTAATGTCGCAGGACGAAATACAACTTTCAGAACTACGATAAAAAATAAAAATTCAGTTGACACAAGTAAAATAACTCCCGAACCGTCCAAAATTACAGAAAACGAGGACGGCAGCGTTACGCTTGAATGGAGCTTCGACAGAATCACAATTGACGAGCAGAAAAGCATAGATATCCCATTGACTGTAAACGCTGAAAACGGCGGTTTTACGGATCTTATCGAGAATACCTCCTGCGTTTACTACGACCGCAGTGGAAAGCCGAATATTGTGTACGCCGATGATCTTTCTCTCCCTGTCAGCAATTATGCGGAAAGCGGAAGCTGGTCTGTAGTTTTTGACAGCGAAAGAGAGTCTGTGAACTGGAAAAACATTTACTGGAACGGCGTTCGTCACGGTGACGGAACTATTACAGTTAACGCTTCTGCAAGCGATGACGGAGCTAATTTCAGCGAACCTATTGCAATAAAAAATTACGAGGATATTTCCGGTCTGACAGGTCGTTATGTAAAACTTGAAGTGAATATGACGGTTTCCTCGGACGGTAAAACTCCCGAACTTTACGACATTACGGTAATGTCGGAGGACGCTGTAATGCCGGAATTTTCAAACGCAGAACCTATCCTTGAAATCGCTTCAAAGAGCGTAACAAAGGTTAATGTTCCGCTGAATATCCGTGCAGATTTATCAGACGACTGCCTTAAATCAGAGCTTTCTGTAAAATGGTCGTGCGATAATAAAAACGTAAAATTTGCAGATGATTCAAAACTTATGACTTCGGTGATCTGTGCAGAAACGGGCAGCTATGATATTGTTTGTACCGTAAACGACGGTGAAAAAACTGTTCAGAATATGCGCACGATCGTGTGCGAGCCTGCCGACAGCTATGCCGATATCGATCCCGATAAACAGGACGAAGCTGCGGCTCCGAAAATAAAGGTCGCATTACCGAAATATGCCGACAGAAACGAAAAAATCAATGCAAAAATCGAAAAACTGAACGATACCGAAATATCATGGTATTCCGTAATTTTCAATGGAAATACGCCTGTTGATGTAACAGACAGCGGCGAATTTTCACTCACAATGCCCAACAGAGATGGCACGTACAAGGTCGTTGTAAGAGCCTTTGACTGGGCAGGAAAATCGGATGTTAAGGAATACGAAATAATCGTTGACAGCGTTGTGCCTGCGGTTGAAATTATGCCATCGTCTGATGAAGCTATAATCGGAAGTGAAGCATTTTTTAAGATTAAAGTAACCGGAGAACATAAAATAAAATCAGTTGAATACACGCTGAACGGCGAAAAAATTGATATTCCCGAAAACGGAATCGTACCAATAAATACCGACAAGGAAACAGAGTATATCCTTGAAGCAAAGGGCGAAACCATAAAGGGAAAAGAGATTTCTGCTTCTGCAAAAATCAATGTGATCGAAGCTGATACGGAAAATCCGGAAGTAAAAATCACTTTTGACAAGAGCAGTTATAATGAAAATGGTACGGCTGTTATCACGGTCAATGCGACTGATAATGTCGGCGTTACAAAGCTCGATGTGTTTGTAAACGGCGAGGCTGTTACACTCGATAAGGACGGAAAATTCAAGATAACAGGCTTGAAATACGGCGATTACATCATCAGTGCAAACGCTTTTGACGCAGCCGGAAATAAAGGTACTGCTTCAAAAACTCTGACTGCAAAAGACGTTACAAAGCCAACTCTTGAACTCAAGGCTGACAAAACAGAAGTCAAAGTCGGCGAAAAAGTAAACATCAGCGTTATTGCTGCCGACAACAACGGAGTTGTCAATACAGAATTGACTGTCAATAATAAAAAAGTTGATTTATCCGAGGACAACACGGCTGTATTTACACCTGACAAAGAGGGCAAGTATGTTGTTAAAGCGACTGCCTCAGACCCGTCGGGAAATAAAATTACAAAACAGCTTACAATTACCGCTGTTCAGCCGGATACGATTGCTCCGACTGTTACGATTTCTTTCGATAAGGACACTTATTTTGAAGATGACGATATCGTGATAAGCGTTTCTGCGACCGATAATGTCGGCGTTACAAAAACGGTTCTTCTCGTTGACGGCAAAGAAGTCGAACTTGATAAGGACGGAAATTACACTGTCAAAAAGGCTGAACTTAAAGATTATGAAATAATCGCAAAAGCCTACGATGAAGAAAACAACGAGGGTACTGCGACTTCTACCGTTAAGGTAAATGAAGCCAAAGCGCCCGAAATTAACGTGACCTTCGATAAGGAAATGTATGTCGAGGGCGATTCACTTGAGGGACTTGTTACCGCTCAGGGACAGCGTGAAATAATTACGCTTACGGGAAAATTAAACGGAAAGCCGCTTGCAATAGAGAACGGCGTATTTTCGCTTAGCGATCTTTCGGCGGGAGATTATATATTTACGTTCACTGCTGAAGATGCAAAGGAATTAAAATCAACTATCGAAAAAAGGATCACAGTTCTGAAAAAAGATGAAGCCGACAGACGTTTGATCGCAAGTATAGACGGCTTCGTTCTGTACAAAACAACGGCTTTGTACAAGGTGACTGCTTCAGATGAAATTGATAAATCGACAATTTCTGTAACGTTAAACGGTGAAAAAATCACTCTTGACAAAGATCTCGAATACGAATTTAAGGCTGAAAAGCTTTTTGATAACGAGTTTGTTTTAACTGCAAAAACTAAGGACGGCGAAACGATCACCGTAAAAAATACAGTTCTTGTTTATGAAACCGACAAGCCTATTGTGGACATAAAATTAAGCAAGGACAAGAATATTCAGGAGCATGAAGATATTACCGTAACAATTAAAGCCGAAGATATTTCGGGAATTAAAAAGATCCAGTGTTTGTTTGACGGCGTTGAAATGACTCTTGATGAAAACGGGCAGACGGTTATCAAAGATTTTCAGATGAGACCTCATGCGCTTGTTGTCAGAGCGTGGGATAACTTCAACAATTGCAGAAGCTATAAAGTTTCATTTTACGTTGTGCAATACGAGGTTTCCGGCGGAGGCTGTTCAGTTTCTGTCGGCGGCGAAGATGTAGAAAAGGAACTGATAGCCAATATTTACAATCCGATTGATGAAGATGTAATTACAGCGCCTACGGATATTTTCGGACGTGCAGACGGTACTGATTTTGAAAAATACAGACTTGAATATCAGTCAGTAGCCGGTGGAGATTACGTTCTTATTTCCGAGGGAACAAGTAAAAAGAATAACGCTTCATTGGGCGAATTTGATCCCACAATGCTCCGCAACGGACTCTATAATATCAGACTTACCGTGTGGGGAAAAAGCGGTATAAGCATTTCTGACGAGATACTGATTTCTGTCGAAGGACAGATGAAAATCGGCAATTTCTCTATGGATTTCCAGGATATGGATCTCAGTGTTGCCGGAGCTCCTATAACAGTAATACGAGGTTACGACAGCAGAGACAGGCACGTAAGCGGTGATTTCGGCTACGGCTGGAATATTTCTACCTGTGGAGTTACTATTACGAAAAGTTGTGATCTCAGCATAAACTGGGATATGGTAACAAACGGATACAGATACAATTTTGTACCTACTAAATCCCACATAATTTCTGTGAATTGGGGGAATGGAAAAGTTGAGAAATTTGTGATGAAAGCCGAAAGCGGCGGTTTGTCATCACTTAAGACTGCATCGTTCACTTTTGAATCGATGGACGGAAGCAAATCAAAACTTATTCCAACAATTAATACAAAATCATGGATGTATGAGAATGGATATTTCTTTAAATTCAACGAAGATTATGACGATATTTCGTTTAATCCGGATACATGGCAGCTTACCAGAGCAGACGGTTCAAAGTATCTGATAGATTGCAAAAATGGCATTTTGGCTTATATGGATGCAAATGGCAATCAAATAAATTTCGGTAAAAATGGTTTTGCAAATACCGATGGAGATAATATTGTATTCAATCGTGACAGCAGCGGAAGAATAACAAGTATTGAATCCCCAACAGGAAAAACCGTATCATACACATATGACGAAAACGGCGATCTTGCGTCCGTTACGGACATTTCAGGCGAAGTTACAACGTTCAGATATGAAGATCATTATTTAACGGAAATCATCGATCCCAGGGGCGTAAGAGTTTCAAAAAATATCTACGATGAAAACGGCAGACTTATTAAAACTATCGATGCTGATGGAAATGTACTTACTTACAACCATGACATTGACGGACGTGAAGAAACCATTACCGATAGAAACGGCGGAGTTACAAGATATACTTACGACCACAACGGAAACGTTACTTCGCAGACCGATCCAATGGGCAACACTGTAAAGAGTACATACGATGAAAACGGCAATCTTTCATCGAAAACCGACGCACTTGGAAATGTGACAAATTACAGCTATGACGAGCGTGGAAATATGCTTGAACTGACAGACGCCGAGGGAAACACCGTTACAAACGCATATAACTCCAAAGGATTTGTTACATCTATTAATGCAATGGGTATCGACATAATGAGCGTAACCTACGATGAAAAAGGCAATACTTCGTCTACCGTTGACGCCCTCGGCAATGAAATCAACTACAGCTACGACAACAGAGGCCATCTGAAATCAGTTACCGATGAAATAGGCACATATATGAATATGACCTATGACAGCAAAGGAAACGTTATTACTGCGACAAACGGTGCAGGAACTACCGCTGAATTTACCTATGACAGCGATGGAAATTGTCTCTCAAAAACGCTCACTTATACTTCTGAGGGAGTTTCAAAAACTGTTACAGAAAATTACACTTACGATGAAGCTGGAAATCTGATAAAGATCATTGACAGCGACGGAAATATCACAACAACCGAGTATAACAGCATGGGAAAAGTTTCTGTTGCTACAGATGAAAAAGGCAGACAGACTTCATATGATTATGACGATCTGGGCAATCTTGTGAAAATAACTTATGCTGACGGAACTTCCGAATCTTTCACATACGATCGTGAGGGCAACAATCTTACTGCAACGGACAGACTCGGCAGAACTGTGACAATGAAGTATGACAAGGTTGGAAATCTTCTCACCAAGACATATCCCAACGGAGCTGTGGTTTCATACGCTTACGATGCTAATTATAACCTCGTTTCCACAACAGGCACAAGCGGCGGAGTAACTAAGTATGAATATGATACAATCGGCAGAAATACCGCAATTATTGACGCTCTCGGAAACCGTATAGAATTTGCGTACAACAGTCATTCTCAGCTTGAAAGCATGACTGATGCAAAGGGTAATGTTCACACTTACATTTATGACGACAACGGAAACCGTATCAAAACAACTTATCCTGACGGTTCAAGCGTATCCTCTGCATATGATGCAAGAGGACGTGTGATAAGTCAGAAAGATCAGCACGGATATACGACCGCGTATACCTATGACGGGGCTGACAGGCTTACAAGCGTTACCGACGCTCTCGGAAATATCACAAGCTACAAATACGATGAAGTCGGAAATCTTATCATGGTAACCGATGCTAATGGCAATTCCACTTATTACACATACGATGATTTCGGCAGAGTTATCAGAACTACAAACGCTCTCGGAAAAACTGCTGAAGTAACTTACGACATCAGCGGAAATGTGCTTACATCGACCGATTTTGCAGGAAAACTTACAACGTACACATATGATGAATTTGACAGATTAGCAAGCAAAACCACAGAGGACGGAACAGTCACATATTCCTATACTGCTGACGGAAAATTATCATCTTTCAAGGATTCCACGGGTACAACAAAGTACACATACGACAGTATGGACGGACTTAAAAAGGTTGTATATCCCAACGGTGAATACGTTGAATATACCTATGACGATTCATGCAGACTGACAAGCGTTAAGACGGCTTATGGAACTACAAAATATGAATGGGATAAGCTCGACAGACTTGTGAGAGTTGTTGACAGAAACGGATATGCTACAGTCTATGAATATGACAAAAATGGTAACAGGTCAGCGGTCAGATATGCCAACGGAATTGTCGTATCTTACAAATATGACGAGGTAAACCGTTTAATCAGCGAAAAAGCCCTTGACAAACAGGGCGGACTTGTGGCACAATATGAGTATACCCTTGGAGCAGCCGGAGAACGCACAAAAGTTAAGGAGCTTGACCGCACTGTAGAGTATACATACGATGAGCTTTACAGACTGACAGGCGAAAAGATAACTGCTGCGGACAAAACTGTAACAGAGTATACCTACGCTTACGACAAGGTAAGCAACCGCATCTTGAAAACCGAAAATGGTACTAAGACAACCTACACCTATAATGCTCTCAATCAGCTTGTCAAGGAAAATGATACCGTTTACAAGTACGACGAAGCAGGAAATCTTATTTCTACGACATCATCGGGCAAGTCGGCGGCATATACTTACAATGCTGAGAATAAGCTGATTCGTGCGACTGTTCAGGAAGGCAATAATGTTTCTGTTGAGGAATATGAGTACGACTACGCAGGAAACAGAACTGTCAAGAAGTCTGAGAACGATTATACTTACTATCTTAACGATGTAAGTGGAAGTCTTACTCAGGTTCTTGCAGAACTTGATTCTAATGGAAATGAAAGGTGCTACTATACCAGAGGCGCTGAGATTATTTCTCAGGAACGCAATGGTGCTATTTCGTACTATTTGACAGACGGTCACGGCTCTGTAAGACAGCTTGCTGATTCTACAGGCGCAGTAACCGATACCTATGTATATGACGCATGGGGCAATCTGATCTCATCAACAGGCACTACTGAAAACAGTTATCTTTACTGCGGAGAACAGCTTGATAGTACAACAGGTCTTTACTATCTCCGAGCAAGATATATGAATCCTGCAACTGGTACATTCATTACACAGGATACTTATCCTGGAACTATTTTTGATCCGACTTCTCTGCACAAGTATCTGTATGCGAATGCTGATCCAGTAATGAATGTTGATCCGAGTGGATATTCTGCTGAAAATGATCTGGATTTCTATAAGCAGGCATGGATAACTATTGATCAAGCTATAGAGTACGAACGTAAGTTAATTTGCAGTATGAGCAATGAAGTAGCTTATGACTACAATGTTATGCAAATTGGTCGAGAAATTATTCATCAGCTTAGAAATACAGGTTTGGAGTATGCCATTACATACGCTCTGGAACCTTATGTTGGTCCGGATGTTGCCAGATTAATTGCTAATGGTATTGTTACTGGTCTGGATATGGCTCTCAGTTCGAGAAATAAGGCTACTACATCAAGCGGCATTGTAACTAATCCTGATGGTAAGAAAGGTGGACAAGCTCATCGAGATACTATTGGAAGTATTACACCAACAAACGGTGGAGAAATAAAGTATGAGGTTAGATTTGACACAACAGGCGGTTATAAAAACTCTCGATATGCAGATGCAGTTGAAGTAAAAGGCTCAGGATCTAATGAAGAAATATTAGCAATTTTCCAAGTGGGTAAAGTAAATAAAGATGGAACTCCTGTAAGCAGAGAAAAAAAGGCCATTATAGATATTTTAAATTCAAATGACAGAAACAATGTTAATGTTCCAATTTATTATATTCCATACAACGATCCAAATATTGAAGTTATAATCTATACTGTAGATTAATTTGTATTCCGGCAAGTGATTATCTATAAGCACTTGCCGGAATATATAAACTTACCACTAAAGGAGTGGCTTAGAAAATATGCAAATAAACTTTATATTAGATAAAAAATCACAAATTGATTTAATTTATTTGATTTATATGCTTGATTGTAAATTAATTGATAGTAAAACATTTAATGAAAAAGTGGCTTTTTATGAAACAGTTTCACAGATTGATTTTACAAAGAATTTTTATTATATTACTCAAAAAAAGTTTTTGGATAATATATTTGTTAAAAGTTGGGGGCAAATTGATGGATTGAATAGTTACGTTATAGAATTTAGTCCAACGAAAATAGATTACGAAGAAAAGAAGATTTTTTGTGGACGACTTTGGGTTGAAAAGTATTTTTATTCAAATAGTCAAAAAATGAATAAAGATGATGAATTCTTATATATATATAATCAATTATGTAAATGGATAAAAAAAAATACAAAGTATCGAATGGTTAATAATGGAAAAAAATACATCAGTGAAAAGATTAACCAATTTTTAGAAAAGGGATTTACAGTAAACTAAAAATATAATGATATCTTTGATTTGCAATCCTTTGTTCTAATGCTATAAATGAAATCCACACTTCGGTTCTTGCGGAGCTTGATTCTAACGGAAATGAGAAATGCTACTATACCAGAGGCGCTGAGATTATTTCTCAGGAACGCAATGGTGCTATCTCATACTATCTGACAGACGGTCACGGCTCTGTAAGACAGCTTGCTGATTCCACTGGTGCAGTAACAGACACTTATGTTTATGACGCATGGGGCAATCTGATCTCATCAACAGGCACTACAGAAAACAGCTATCTTTACTGTGGCGAGCAGCTCGACAGCACAACCGGACTTTATTATCTTCGTGCGAGATATATGAATCCCTCAACGGGTACGTTTATCTCAATGGATACGTATCAGGGTTCGATATTTGAGCCTGTGACGCTGCACAAATACCTCTATGCAAATGCTAATCCTGTGATGAACAGTGATCCTACAGGATACCTTACATTAGGTGAACTTAATGTATCAGGTGCAATTAATAATATTCTTGATCATTCATCAGAGCTTAACTATATGAGGATTTATTATAATCTGAAAAGTAAGCTAAATATGATTAATAATGTTTTAACGTTTTATGATACTTGCAGGCAGATAGCAATGATCATTAACGATCCTAACCTTTCGGGTTGGCAAATGATTGAAGGTATTGCTTGTGGTGTAATCACTGGATTGTTTATGAACCGTATGTGCCAGATGAAAGCGATAGGTCCAATTATCAGCAAGATAATGATCGGATACGGTCTGGTAACCGAGTGGGAAAGCATAATGGAAGCTGCTAATAACAAAGATTGGGATTTAGTAGCAACACGTTCCATACAATTTATAATCTCGCTTATGTCGCTGCATCAGAACTGCTTTACAGGAGATACTCTTGTTGCGGCGGAAAATGGACAGATTCGCATTGACGAAATTGAAGTCGGCGATAAGGTATGGGCATATAACATTTTCACAGGTGAAACAGCACTCAAGGAAGTTACAAAGGTTTATGTACATGAAGTAGATGAAATTCTGCACTTGCATACTTCTTGCGGTGACATAGATACAACCACTAACCACCCATTCTATGTTATTGACCGTGGTTGGGTAGCTGCCGGAGACCTTGTTGTAGGTGACGAAATACTCACACTTGACGGTTCAGTTGCTGTAATTACAGGTTCTGAGATTGAGAAACTTGATGAAACAATTCTTGTCTATAACCTCGAAGTTGCTGATTACAATACTTATTTCGTTGGTAATGTGCCTGTTCTGGTGCATAATTATCAAAAGCATCATTCGGATCCCAAGTATTTAGGTGGCGATCCTGATCAGCCTCTTACAACATGAGCGACAGTGATCACATAGAAATTCATAAAGAAATCGATAAAGAGTACCCCAGATGGCGTGGAAAGAAATACTATGATCAAGAAAGAGCAGCCAATCCAAATTTTGATAATGAAGTGTTTGTCTTTTTAAAAGAACTATACGAAAAATATATCGCTAAATATCCAACTCTTTTAGATGATTTTATAAACAATTTTAGCAATAGAAATAAATAAAAAATAACTTATATGCGGAGTTATCGCTCCGCATATAAGTTAGGAGGTGATGTATGGTTATTCTTAAAGGATATGATGAGAATATTCTCATTGAAACAAAGAAAATGTCAATCGCTGAATTTTACGACAGTGATTTAGACATAATTGAAAACCCTGATTATTTAAAGAAAAAAAGGATAAACAAAGTCATTGGAATGATATATTTCAATAAAAACTTAGATATGGAGTCTCAATTTATAAATCGCTATGATACTGATGGAAATATTATTAGCTCAGATAATTATGACAGTTCTCTGACTTTAGTAGAATCATCAAGAATGTATCTTAACTATGATTCTATAATAGAACGTTATGTATACAATATATCATTGAGTAACGATTTATTGAATATTGAATTTGAGATGAATTATAAACCCCAATATAACATTTATACAAATTTAATAGCTTGTATTTCAGATAAGAATTTTGAATTATCAAATAAAGAAATAATTAATAAGGTTAATCATAAAGGAGCAAACATGTTTCAAAAAATAAAGCCCGAGTTTAATATTTGTGATGCCAAAGCATTTATGATTAAATCTATAATTGATGTTTACATGGAAAAAACATATATTCAGAGAATTGAGTTGACTTCTGGTGAAATATTTTGTCATCTACAACATGATGGTATAATCTAAAAATTATTAGGTTAACGCACAAAAGTTAAGGAGCTTGACCGAACGGTAGAGTACACCTATGACGCACTTTACAGGCTGACAGGCGAAAAGATAACTGCTGCGGACAAAACTGTAACAGTAATGTCAACGTAAATGTTATTATTGCATCACAGAAAAATTGAATAATGACTTAGTACAAACCCTAAAATAAGTTTCCCAAGCAGGAGTTTGACAAGCTTTTAAAGCATTGTCGATTCCTGCTTTTTTATTAAAAACAGGAAGTTTTTTGACATTTAGTGCGTCATATCGGCGATTAGTGCGTAAGCGTTGACAAAAGCATGAACACCTTGTATAATAATTGTAAGCATAATTTATTTCACAATATGCTAACAATAATGCAAAGGAGGAAAATAAATGAAAATCAAGGAAATGATTTGTCGTGTTGTTGGTAAAGCAGCCAACAAAGCAGCAAGAGATTCTGCTAACCAGACGTGTCTTTGGTGGCTTTATCAGCCAAAAGTTCCGTCCAAGGTTCAGAAGATGAAGAAATTCTGATTGCAGTAATGAAGTTGTTTCAGAATGGATTGTACAGGCTTGCTGAAAAATATTTTCCGAATGAAGATCCAGAAATTATGGAATACGGTTTTTACGTACTCATCAGCAAAGTAATTTTTATTGCAGCTATAATTATTGTTGGAATTATTTTCGGTGAGCTTGTGCCAATTTTATTGTTTACTTTATTCTATACGCCTTTGAGATCTTTTGCAGGTGGAATCCATGCAAAAACACCGTTAAGATGTTTGATTTTTTCGTTAGTAATGCTTGTTTGTGTTGCAGCAGTAAATAAATATATTCTTATTCCGCACCATATTACATATATATTTTTGATTTTTACCATTATTATTAGAACTTGTACCAATAGGCTAAAAACGATTTAACAGGGTGTGCAGATGTGAAA
>CAJTLC010000020.1 GCA_910576995.1 uncultured Ruminococcus sp. | reverse complement strand
CCGCTATATATAGCGGATTTTTCGGTGGACATCTATTTTATTGTCCAAGTATGGTTGGGGTGGAAGGATTTGAACCCTCGAAATAACGGAGTCAGAGTCCGCTGCCTTACCACTTGGCGACACCCCAGTGCTTAAATTGTAACTGATTGATTCAGCTTTATTATTATATCATCTTTTTGTTTAATTGTCAAGGCTTTTTAAAAAAATTTATTTTTTAATTATATGTTTCCCCTTGAAATTATTTTCCTTTCACGTTATAATAAATGTATGCGAAAAATTACGCTGAAAGGAGTTCAGAATGAAAAAATTATATTTTATTGTAAATCTTATTGCTGGACGTGCCACTATCGGAGATAAACTGGGAGAAATTATAGATGAATTTAACAAATCCGATTACGAAGTAACCATTCACATCACCCAGAATAGCACAGATGCCTGCGAATGCGCTCAATACGCCTGCTGCAACGGATTTGACCTGATAGTCTGTGCAGGCGGCGACGGCACCCTTAGCCAGTGTATCCATGGTATCATGAAAAGTGAAACCAAAATCCCTATTGGATATATCCCTGCCGGTTCAACCAATGATTTCGCAAGAACTATCGGTATTCCAAAAACTGTAATGGAAGCTGTCAGATGGATCACGCATGGCAAACCCATGCTCTGCGATATAGGAGGATTCAACGACAATTTCTTCACGTATATAGTCGCGTTCGGCGCGTTTACCAATGTCACCTACGAAACGCCCCAGCAATTCAAAAATATTCTCGGTCATGCTGCTTATATTCTAAGCGGTATATCTCAGCTGACAAGCCTGCGTTCGAAACGTATGCGCATTGAATACAACGATACTTCGATCGAGGACGATTTTATTTATGGAATGGTAACTAATTCCGCTTCCGTTGCAGGACTTCTTTCCATGAATGATTTTCTGCTGGACGACGGTCTTTTTGAGGTGACTCTGATAAAAAAGCCCGCAAATATCGCTCAGCTTCATCATATAATTCATTCGCTGCTCAATATTTCAGAGGAAATCGATAAGGAATATATCAAATTTTTCAGAACCGATAAGATCACTTTCACCGCCCTTAACGATGAGCAGATAAGCTGGACGCTTGACGGCGAATTCGGAGGCGACGCTACCGTTAATACAATTGTCAATCACAAATGCGCCTTTTCAATTATGACTGAAAATAACGATATATAATCTATTATAGAAACTCCGCACGATCGTGCGGAGTTCATCCACTCCCCTTCCCGACTTCATAGCAAGAAAAATTTGCCGAAAGGACGTACATTTTATTTTTATGTGAACACGCTCTAATATTATATTATCCCCAATTCCGACCCAGTAGCGACGCCAAGCTGGGCAAGAGTAAGCGTGCCGTTTAAAATTTCACCGCGTTCCTTGCTGTAAAAGATCATATCGGGCGCATTTTCAGTTGTAATCATCGTTTTCTGCCGAAGCATTGCCGATACTTCGTCGGCTATCACGGCAAGCGGAGTGTTTTCATCAATGTTGAAGCTGTAATACTCCGAAGAGGCGGCTACATAAATTTCTATCTCCCTCATCAGAATTCCCCTTCCAGCATACTTTTCAGCTGCGAAACGATTTTTTCGCGGCTATGTTCTTCGATCGTGCAGACGCCGTTTTTGACCACAGCAAGATAATTGCCTTCTATTTCGCTGCCCGATATCAAATATTTTACTTCGCCGTTTTTCACGCATTTTGCTATAAATGCAAAATTCATACCTGAAAATCCTCCCGTAAGTTCAGCCGCCGAGACCGCTTCTTCAATTCGCCTGCATAATTCCGCGGAAAATCCCTCGTTATAACTGCTTATATACGGAATGAAATTTTCCTCCGTAAGCTTCCTGCAAAAGCTGTCGGCGTCCGGAGTTGTAAGGGTGAATTTCCTGTCGTTATACGCTCCGACCTCCCATACGACTGGAGTTTCGCCAGCAAAGCAAATATATCCGTTCAAAGGAAAATTCTTTGACAGCAATGTAATGCAGCCTGCTCCGCTTTTTATTGTGCGGAAAGCTTCTTTAAATCTGCCGTTCAGAATATATTCATCATTGTCGCCCTGACTAAGAATATCTTTCCGAACCAGACTGCGAACGACCTGCATCTCCTCTTCTTCCGTAAAGCTGCGCACCTTTATGGGCAGACCATACGTGCTGCCGATTCCCAGACAACTGAAAAGCATTTGCAGTTCCGTATCAGTAAAAACGTAACCAAGGCTGTAATTATCCATGTTATTTCAGCTCCTTCAATTCTGATTTGTATGTTCGCGAAATAGGTATCATTTCTCCGTTATCAAGGGTTATGCGGTTTTTAGAAACGGCAATTCCGCTTATTTTATCGCGGTTGACGATAAAACTGCGGTGACATCTTATAAATTTCCCCTGCGGAAGAGACTCCTCAAGCCTGTCAAGGGTATCGTAAAATGAATACTCGTTTGCATTTGTATAAAGAAAGATCTTTTTCTCACGGGATTCCAGATACGATATCGTATTATACGGTATAAACTGCCTGCCGTCCTTGCTGTCGAGAATAAATGAACTCTCCGTTCTGCCGTCGTTCATTCTCTTTACAAAACTCCGGACATTTTCTCGCAGCCCATTTTCAAGTTTTTCCTGAGTAAACGGGCGCGTGATTATACCCATGTTCATATATTCCGGAGAAATGCAGTCCGCAGCGGATTGATCTTTTGCGGAAACGATCATGATATGCGCTTCGGGATTTACCCTCCTGCATTTTCCCACTACAGCCGCTGTTTCGGGGATAGAATTATCCGCAAGAATGATATCATACCCCTCTCCTTCGTCCGCAGCCGCAAAAATTTCTTTGCCATTCCTGCAAATACGCAGATCCCAGCGTTCATCGCTTTCCAGTTCCGCAAGTTCCCTGACATATGAAACTATAAATTTCAATTCTTTTTCATCCGCAATACAGATAAGCATAGAGATCATTTCGCTTCACCTCCGACAACAGGAATAATAACCTTATACATCTGCGAATCGTCCTCTTTGTATGGCGTAAGAGCCGCGCCTCTGGGCATCGACTTTGTCTGTTCAGCAAAATTAAGATTAGAAGCCATAAACTGCTTCTGCCTGTCGAGACAGCCGCCAAAATGCATTCCCTCATGTCTGTCCATATAAACATTATATCCGGCAAATCCCATGCAATCTATACTGTTATCGGGATCGGAGCAGGCAAATAAGAAGATATTATGAAGTTCGCCCTTATTGAGGATATTTTCAAGGAATCCGTTCATCCGACCCACACCATCATCAGGAAAATACGCCATTTTCAGGAATTCCTCGATAGACGCGATAAATATGAACACCGGCTTGAATTCCGTCATTGCTTCATAAAGCTCAAAATCATCCATTCCCATGTTCATAAGTTCATGCTTACGACGATTACGGCGCACAAACGGTTCTTTTATCTCCGCAAGGAAATCAAACAGCCCCTGACTGGATTCAATATATTTAGCGTTCACCTGCTCTGCAAGCTGCATCAGTTCATTTTTATCACGCTCGATAATTACAATATCGCCGTCTTTTTTTGCTGCCATTTCAATAGCTATCTTCATAGCATTCGTTTTACCCGTGCGCTTTCTTCCTGCAAATGTATACAAGAACGTACATGAAAGATCGATGCATTCCAGCGAAGCGTCGACATCCTTATAACCGATAGGCAGGTAGCGTTTGCTGCCGACAGCCTCGTTATATCCTGCGACCCTCGCAAGATCGGAAAGCATGGGCTTTTCGGGAATATGCGGAATCTCCGCGGCAGACGCTCCTTTCCATGAATCGGAAATCATTTCGCTGAACGCCGCAAGCTTTTCTGACCGCTCATAATCATCCTCAGCTTCGACCGCAACAGCCGTCTGGAATTCAAGAATTTTGTCGTCATATTTAACAAGTCCGCGTCCCTTAACGTCGGCTTCCGGCAGAATATTTATTTTATTGCTGCGAAGTACCTCCATAAATTTAAATTTATCGCCAAGTTCGAGACAAACGACAGTTTTGATATTTTCAGCGGTGCGAATTGAAATTTCATTCATACCAAATCCTCCTGCGCTGACTGCAAGGAAAATTCCCACACCCTGACCGTCTCTGGAAATTCTCGTTACCGCGTCGTCGTAAACGCCGCCTGTTTTTTCTTTAAATGTTCCATAGTTGTCAATAAATATAACAACAGCGGGAATCTTTCTTCCGTATGCGCGGACGTAGTCTCTGTAACTTCCGCCGTTAAGTTCATTCTGGCGATTCTTCATCATGCGTTCCGTCATCATGAAGAATTTCGCGATCCTGTCGCTGTCGTTCTCTGTAATAAATCCGCCCACATGGGGAAGCTTACCGTAACAGCCAAGACGATGACTGCTGAAATCAAGAATATACATATTCAGTTCGTCGGGAGTATAATTATTGGCAAGACTATAGATGAGCGTCTGCAAAAACGTACTCTTACCAGTCGATACCGAAGCTATTACCGCAAGATTTCCGTCGACTGCAAAATCCACAGCGGTCGGCAGCTGAAGCTGATTTTCAGGATCGTCCAGAAGTCCCGCAACAGCCGAAAGAGTGAAATCCCTTTCATCAAGAGGCGCATAATTCCCATCGGCAAGACGCGGCTTCTTATTCTTTACAACGTCGCCGTAGATCAGCATTTCGGGAAGAACAGGCAGCCACAGCCGCAGTTTATAGTTGAATCCTCCATTTTCCGCAACAGATCTTATATACTTCACGAGAACCTCAAGCTGCGTGCGCTCCTTTAATTCGGGCAGTCTTACTCCGCTTCCGTTTACCGCCATTGCTGACGCTGCGTCGGTTATTATTCCCTGCGAATAAAGCTTAACGAAATTAAATACATTGGTGCGATTGTTGGAACTGCCCTCGTAATCCTGCTGGGAACACATCATTTTGTATACTGAATCCGAAAATTCGTCAAGCTCTTTCTGATTCAGTTCGCTTAGCTTCACATCAGGAATATTTTCGCCTTTGACATAGCGTATCATCTGTATGATATAATCGTACCAAGCAAGACGTTCTCTCTCGCGGCGCTTCATTTTAGTACGGCTGCCGTAGACAGCAGGTTTGCCCGTAAGGGTGATCATTGTCGCGATATTATCGTTTTTATCGGACATATTTCTGTCGTAAACCGCACCGCTCCAGCCAGACTGAAACAGTTCATATATTTCATCGTTGCCGACCTGAATATAACATCTGCCTGCCTGAGTGATATAAGCCGCGTCCGGCTTGCCGAGCATATCGTTGGAATCCTGCCTGTCCTGAACGCGGAGACAGAGATGAAATTTGGAATTGCTGCGGATATTGTCGTCTACCGTGCCGTTTGGTTTCTGGGTTGCAAGAATAAGATGAACTCCGAGACTTCGCCCCACCTGCGCAACGCTGATGAGTTCCTTCATAAAATCAGGCTCTTCGCGTTTCAGTTCGGCAAATTCATCAATAACGATTATAAGATGCGGAATAGGAATTTTCGCTTCGTGACTCTTGTAAAGCCGGGTGTATAGATTTATGTTATTAACCCCGTATTCGCTGAAAATTCTCTGGCGGCGTCTGTTTTCACTCTTTATGGAGATCATTGCACGGCGAACCTGATTTCCCGAAAGATTAGAAATTTCGCCTGCCATATGAGGAAGATCGGAGAAAAGGTTCGACATTCCGCCGCCCTTATAGTCTATGATGAAAAACGCAACGTCGTCGGGGCTGAAATTAAGAGCAAGAGAAAGAATATACGTTTGCAGAATTTCACTTTTGCCCGAACCCGTAGTACCTGCCACAAGTCCGTGAGGTCCATGGAATTTCTCGTGAATATCAAGATAACAGTCCGCACCGCCGGCTTTCTTTCCAATAAGGGCGCGCATCGAATTATAGCTTCGGTTTTTATACCACAATTCCAGCACGTTCAGCTTTTCCAGCGAATCCACGCCGTACATTTCGAAAAAATCCAGCACGGCAGGAATCTCCGTATCGCTCTCTATCTCCTGCACCTGAAGATCCGAAAGATTTTTAGCAAACGCAGAAAGTTCATTCGTCGTCACCATATCAAATTTTATCTCGGTCTTTTCCGCAATTGCCGTCGTTTTGTAATATCCCTTAAAGCTGTCAGTATTTTCAAGTATGTACACGCATTCGTTTGGAAGTTCCTCATATCGCTCCGCCATTATCATAGTAGTCAGACCGTAATGGGGAGACGGCTTCAGAATGTACTTCGCAATAAGCTGATTTTCCAATATACGCGGATCAGACACGAAAATAACATAATGAGGCTTAGGGAGCAATTTTTCATGAGAATTATTTCCCGCATTCTCGTCACGGCGGCGCATAATGTTTACCAGTTCATACATTACGTCGCTTAGTTCGTTGGAATTGGACGCCACATATCTTGTACGTCGGTTTTCGCTCCAGACATGGGGAAACCACTTTACGAAATCCCATTTCTTTGAATTTTCCTTATCATCGTAAATGAAAACCATTTTTACGTCCGTATAACAATTGCAGGCTGCGATTCCGGAAACTATGCTGTACATAAGCTGAATCGCGCCGCGCTTTTTTCTGCCGCCTATCATTCCAAAAAGATGATTCTTGAAAAGATCGACGCCGATCGGCACATTTTCGAGAGTTTTATAGCTTTCAACCAGATTTTTCACTTTATCGCGGAGAAAATCCTTACCAAGCGTAAAGCGTTCCTGCGGCGATTCGATCGTTACCTGAAACGGAATATTTCCTACCCCTACACGATAATACATAAAATCCTCGTGAGTGAAATTTCTGTTCCAGAGATCGACGCTTTCCGAAGTTTTAAGGCAGTTTTCACCGGGAGCTGGATACATGGTATACATGGCGTTCCTGTTGCCGGAATAGCGCTCTTTCAGCTTTTCGGAAATTTCAATAAGATAACTGCCGTATTCATTAAAGCGGATGTTTTCATTCTTACGCTCGTCGCGGCGTTCCTCGCGTATATTCATTATCGCCCATACCGCGCCGATAAGCGCCGAACCTACCGCCGTAATAAGTCCCGTATACATGAACGCGCTGGAACTTCCGCTCGACCTCATGGCATACATCGACAGCATACAGCCCAGAAGCATTGGAAGAGCCATTGTAAGCGACGGCCCTATCTGCGCAAGAAGCGAACGTTTTTTTCCGAATCTCGCTTCGGGCGCGCTTTCGATAGTTATCTTATCGCAGTAGATACGGGGAATATTTCGCGGCGAACGGTGGTAATAAGTACGTTCCGAAACGCCTGCCGGCTTCATGTCGCCCGCCTGAGGAATTGTCATTTCCGTAAGCCCTCTTACAGCAAGGTTTCCGTAATGCGAACCGACCGCAAGAACGCTGCCGAGAAAAATGATCCTAAGACCGAAAGCGTTTATCTCGTCGCCGAAAGTCAAAGCTGATAAGCCGTTTATTCTGTATCCGTTTAAAAAAGTGCCGTTCGCCCCTGTATTTTCAAGATACCATACGCCGCTGTTTCTGCGCAGCTGCGCATGATCCTTGGACATATATTTCATAAACGAGTATGAAATATTTTTATCTTCGCTGCTGCCTATGGTTATATTATTCTGCCGCGAAATATCATATTTTGCAAAAGCAAGAGAATTTTTCACCGTATTTATGGAAATTGCCTGAAACAGTTCCTTATCTTTAGTCAGAAAGCGCAGACGGAGTTCATTAGTCAGGGCTATCCTGCAAAAACCCTCTTCAACATTATTGACGGAATACTCCCCGCTTTCCTTGATATACCATTTTCCCTCGGTATTCTCAAGTTTAAGGTGAATATCCCTGTTTATTCTGTACACGTCTTTTTTAAGAATTATCTCGTAATCCACTCCGTCGGACATTGGCAAAAGATATTCTTTAAGCATATCCGTCCGCGAAATCATCAGGATCATAGAACTTCCCTCCTTTATATCCACGAAATGTCAAAACCGAAAAGCTTGACCTTAAGCTTTACCGATCCGACTATTATACTGTCGCCGTTTTCAATCACGCAGGTCTGACCATT
Organism: uncultured Ruminococcus sp.; assembly: GCA_910576995.1. Classification (GTDB taxonomy): domain Bacteria; phylum Bacillota; class Clostridia; order Oscillospirales; family Ruminococcaceae; genus Ruminococcus. The sequence goes on along the minus strand of CAJTLC010000020.1, from coordinate 36,085 downwards.
CATGAGATGATAAGATCTCATTCCGCGCTTTACATAAGTTCCGTTTGCGGAGGAATCCTGCAAAACAGGCTTTCCGTCGGCAGACATAAATATCACGCAATGATACGCAGTAACGGTAGCTTCGTTCACGATAATGTGATTTCCGGCGCGCTCTCTGCCTATTTTTATTGTTTTCGCAGGATTGAATACAAAACTCTGCTTGTCTCTTTCCAGCTTCACCTTAATATTTACCATAAGACGGCAGTCGGCGGAATTATCAATGACTGCGCCGCCTAAAAACGGATTTTTCAGCGAATTGTCGAGGAGTTCGTTTTGAATTATTCGTTCCGCAGCACGATACATTTTTTCCCTTTCTTCGCTTTTTAGCTTCGCAAATATGGCCGCCGCCGCAATAGCAGAAGCCGCTGCAATTATTATAAGAATTTTTAAGATCACATTATTCACCAGCCTTATTTTTTATGTGAACAGGCTCTATTCAAAAATCGGTTATGCAGCCTGCATAACCGATTTTGAAATCTGTCAGGCTTATCAGCCTTTATTATAACCCGACGTACTTTTATTTACGCCCTTGTTGATAATATTAACCTTTCCGTTGCTTACAGTACATACAGACCATGTGTTCGTATCAATATCTTCCGGTATTTTCAGCGTATATTCAGGAGTTTCGGATTCGCCGATATAAATTTTAACTTCCGCGCCCGTTTCGCCAAGATTATTGTTTCCGTCGAATTGCAAAACGAAAAATTCGTATTCGCCGGAAGTATCATAAAGCACGGTAGTTTCCTTGCCGCCGGAAGTTCTCTGATCGATATCGAGAGCAGCGATCGTTTCGCCGTCGGAATCTTCAACAGTACGATTCAGGAAGTTTGTGAACACCTTGCGTCCGGAAGCGGTTTTTCCGTCGATGTACGAATCAAGATCATCACTGCCCGTCCATGTCAGTTCGAATCTGATCATGCCGGCATTCGATTTCTCTTCTTTAAGTTTGAAATCATGCTTCGTCATCGTCTGATCGCTCCTGATAATTATTTCTTCGGTCGCCGAAATATATCCGTCGCATGATACCGTAACCGCATATGTCCCCGCTTCGAGCATGACGCTGTAGTCGCCGTTTGAATTCGTGCGGACTTCGGTAAATATTTTTCCCCTATCCTTGATCTTTCCCTTGGCTATCTCAATCATGGCATTGCCAAGACCGCTGCCCGACTTTTCATCAAGTATAAAACCTTTAATCTCAACCGTATCTGCTGCTGAATTAGTCGCTTCTTCAACATTTGCAGCCGGCTCTGTCGCGTCCTGAGAATCGGAAGGAATCTGAGTACCCTCTACGGTGAAATTCTGGATAGTAATACGGTTCTTTGGAGTGCGTTTAACGATATTTCCGCTTTCGTCGCATTCAATAGCAACATGACAGCCGTTATCGTCGAATTCAACTGCATTGCAGCCAAGAACGCCGCTCATGCCGAATTTAAGCCCAGTAAGATTAAGAGCGGAAAGTCTTTCGTAACTCATACCCGTTGTAAAGCCCGTAAAGATATAATTCATATCGCTTACGGTGATATATTCGGGTATGGAAACCTCATTCGGAGCGGAACTGAAATAAAGAGTGACGGGAATTTCTCTTATAACCTTTTTCGTATCGCCTGTAGACGGCGCAAAAGTATAATACTGCGAGTAATTTCCGAAATTATACGCGCTGTAAAGAATAAGCATATCATGATACACATCAGCCGAAGCCGCGCCTGCCAAAACTTCGTTTACAGCATATACAAGAGAATTTTCTCCGTTTTCAAGCATCCGCTGATATTCGCTGATCATATCCAGCAGGCTTGGAGAAAACGTCTTCTGAAATCCCGTATCCAGCCATGTCAGCGCAGTTTTAAGATCATTTTTCCCTCTGTACGACTTCGCGATACCAATATAAGCTTCTTCGCTCATCGCGTCGGCTCGGAGAGCTTCTTCATAGCTGATTATCGCATTATCGTAGTCGGCGCTTTCGAAATATTTCACGGCAAGCCTGACTTCCTTTTCGTATGAAGAACCGCCGCGCGTCATAAGCACTGCACAAATAGCGCCGATTATAACAAGAAGTACTACAGCCGCTGTAATTATAAGTATATTATTCTTTTTTTTCATATCAACCACCTGCTATTAAAATAGGTTACTATAATATTTTCGCAGCAGGAAAAATGAAGTTATCCCTGCCGCTGCACCAAGAATTATTAAAATTGCACCGAGAACTATGTAAAGCATCGTTATCCACCTTTTATCTGCTCTCTTATACTTTCTAAAAACTGCATATCATCGTTATATTCAGACGTCTGACGATCGGCGGGCAGATTTCCGAACAGTTCGAGAGCCTTTTCGCAATAAGCCGAAGCATTGCGGTTGTCGCCCATATTATAATACGTAATGGCAAGCTGCTGATAAATTCTATAATCTCCGGGAAACTTTTCCGCACCGTTAATAAGAACAGTTTCGGCATTCTTATAATTATCTCCGCTGCCTGAATACCTCGCTGTAAAACGGTATATTTTTGCAAGATTGACCAAATCTTCAACGATACAGAATTCGCTTTCATATGCCGCATAATAAGATTCAGCAGCTTTTGACAATTCGTTTAATTTTTCGCTGTCATTCGCCGCTGAATTGCTGAGCGCAAAATGAAGTTCGCCAAGCTTTCTTGCCGCGGAAATGCTGCCGCTGACATTGTATGCCTTCCCGAACATTTCAGCCGCCGAAACGCTGTCGCCCTTGTTATAATACGCGTCGCCTGCCAATTCATAAAGCTTCGCCTGCCCTGCCTGATCAAGATTTTCAGTATTTACCGCTCCAAAACAGCCTATCGCGCTGTCGTAATCTTTTTGCGCGCAACAGATCTGCATAAGCGTCATGTAATAATAATCGCTGCCGATACCATATGAATACGCCGTATCAATATGCTGCTTCGCCTGATCGTAACCGTCAAGATACGCATATATGACAGCCGCGTCCATTTCATATGCGCCGCGATTATCATTGTCAGCCGCATTTTTCAAAGCTTCCTCAATATATTCCGCCGCCGCATTATATTGCCCCTGACAATAATATGACATTGCTATAAGATAATATATATTTCCACGTTCGCCGCGGCTGATTATCCTGCTTTTCGCATTATCATTCAGAAGCGCAATTCCCATTTCGGCGGCGCGGCTGTAATCCTGCGAATCATATGCGGCTGTAAATTCCGCATATCTGCCGCTGAAATCCCTCGCGCGCTCAAGAGCTGCGCCGTGAACTATCATAAAAATTCCGCCCGCAACTAAAATTCCGGAAGCAAGAATAGCCGCAGTCTGCATTATCAGATACTGTTTATAGCGCGAATCCTGCTTTTTCAGCCTGATAATGGCTTTTCGCACCTCTTCCGCATTCGGATAGCGATCCTCGGGACGAAAACTCATAAGCTTATTGATAATCCGGCAGAAACCGTCGCTCAATCCGCACATTTCAGATGTAAGCGGAATATGATTCCCATAAACCACATTTTTAACGTCCGGCTGAATTCTTGCCGCCATTGCATAAAATGTCGCGCCAAGGCTGTAAAGATCGGAACGCCCGTCAATAATTCCGCTGAATCCACTGAAAACAGGTGCAAGATTGTAAAGTTCCTCCAAACGCTTTAAGGTCAGCACTCTGAAATACTGCTCCGGAGAAGCGTAAGCAGGAGTAAAGCCAAGTATCGCTTCGCTGTCGTCGGAAGAAATATTAAAATCAATAAGGCATATATCGTCGTTTTCGTTGACAATAATATTTGCCGGCTTTATATCATTATGAAAAACAGCCGGTTTTCGAGTGTGAATGTACGTCAATGCGTCGCACATCTGGCACATCCACTTAACCAGCCGTTCTTCCGTGACAGCAGTATAAGACGATATATACTTATCCATGTCACTTCCGTCAATAAAGTCAATAACAGTAAAAATATCATTGTCATATACAATAAAATCGTACACCTGCGGCAGATACATATGGTGGAGAGACTTCAGTATATCCGCCTCCTGCCTTACGGAACTGCTCGTTTTATAGCGCGATCTTATTTTTTTAAGTACAACTTTTTTTTGCAGATGCAAATGTTCTGCAAGATAAATTATACCTGTCCCACCGCCTCCGATGGGACAGATAATTCTGTATGTGTCGTTGATCACGTAATTAACGGGAATTTCAAACGATTTCATATCAGCGGTTTCTTACCTTTTTCGTAACGAAGAAAACTGCCGTACCAAGAATAAGTACGCTTGCTGCAATAATAATTATCATCAGCCAGTTATTTGTTACCAAAAGAGTGAATCTGACTGTGCAGTCTTTGCTTTCAATGTCCGAGCTATTGCCTGCCTTATCCTTTATAAATGCGCTGACAACCTGCTTTGAATTCTTGCCGTCTGCCTTAACAGTGAAATTTATAACAATGTTTCCGGATTCATTCTTTGTAATCTCCGCGCCGTACTGAGACTTAAGAGTGCTGATATTATGGGGCTTGTCGTTGATCTTGATGTAGAACGTGGACTGATCCTCGTTATCTGCATTATAATTGAGTTCGTCGATCTCATAAAGATTTCTGTCCGAGAAAGTAACAGTCAGATCGATCTCCGACTCTTTATACTCGCCCTCGTCAGCGCCCGATATAATGACAGAAGGCGCTGTCTTGTCAACTGAAAATGAAGCTGCAAGCTTAGTTCTTGGCGATCTTGCGATCTCGCTGTTATATGATTTCTCTTCATACTCGGAATCCAGCGTGATCATATAAACGCCGTCATTCGCAAAGTTTTTCTTATCGATCTTATAGGAAGTCTGATACCAGCCGTTTTCATTGCTTTCCCAACTTCCTTCTTCAAGTGAAACTCTGTCTTCGGAAGTTTTAAAACCGTCTTTCAGTTCATTAATGGATTCGCCAACAGTTACCGTAATTTTACTCTTGCTCTTCTTAGGTGTAACGTTGATCTCAGCAATCTCAAAATCAATCTCCTCATTTATCGGAATTCCGCTTACCGAGAACTTCTTGACAGCTTCTTTAGCCTCTTCGTTAACTATCATGTAAGTCGGACCGAATCTGTTGACAGAAACCGTTATATCGTTTATTTCGGTAACATTTCCGGCAAGGTCTTCCGCCTTTACAGCTATCTCATAAATACCGTCAACTTCAACCTTATCGTCGAAAATATCAAACACCTGTTCAAAAGTTACAGGGGAATCTGCTCTCTTGGAAGTATAGCTGCGCGATGTTGACGAGAAGCTTTCCGATGACAAGCCGTTTTCGCCTATCTTGCTGATAGTTACCTTGCAGTTGTTTCCGATCTGATTTTCGGATAAGAAATTGTAATCGCTGAAAACAACGTGCGGAACAAAATCGCCGTCAGTAGCAAGCTTATTGCCGCCCTTTGTAAATGTATGATCGATCGTCGGCGCGGTAGTATCAATAATAAATTCGCCGCTGTCTGCGTTGTTTCCGTTATTGCCTGCGGGATCGGTATACGCCATGCTGAAATCGAATGTGCCTTCCTTATTGAAGTTGACCTGAGCCGTCCACTCGTCCTTGTTTGTTTTGCTCTGAGTCCATGTCAGCTTTCCGTCATAAATTTCCTTGCTGTCCATTGCGGTAATTCCGTCTGCGCCCTTAGCTGAAAGAACGCTCTTTACGCTGTCCTTATTTTTCGCGAAGTTATGCTCGTTGATAGTCAGCGTAGCTTTTCTTCCTGCATTGTAATACTTATCGTTCGCCTTAGAATTATTGTCGAAAGTAATGCTGAGCTTCGGTGCGGTCGTGTCGATAGTGAATTTATACGTATCGCTCTTTTTGAATTGCTTTGTAAGGTCTTCCACACTTAATGCGAACGTATACTCTGCGTCCTGCACGAAAGTGATCTCGCATTTATAAACCTCTTCGCCTGCTTCAACTGGTTTGCCTGCAACCTCTTTTATATTCTTATCCAGCGTCCAGTCTTTGGTTATCTTGTAAGGTGCGGCTGATGTTCCGAGAGCGTTCGTTATTGTAACATCAATCAACTCTTTAAGATTATCCAATCTGAGATTTCTGTCCTTTGCAATAACTGTCGCGGTTCTTTGCTTGTTGAAGAATTCCTGATTCGCCGAACCTGCTGGATTGAATGTTACGCTTATATCAGGGGCGGTTTTGTCAATGCTGATTGTTTGTTCTACCGGTCCTTTATATTCGTTGTCTTCATATATTCCTATTGGGTTGCCTGCGTAGTCGTAGGCTGTGAGTGTGATTTTAATGCCATTTTTTTCAATATTTGGAATACTAATCGTTCCCTCTGCAAATGTTGCAACATTGCGTTTAGATTCGTGGTACCAATCATTTGGATCTACTTTAATTTCATCTCCTCCGTCTATTGTGTAAGTTATACTTTTGATTCCCGACGCTGAATCAGAAACTCTGAAAGTGACAGAGTTAGCATCTTTGTAAAGCGGATTGCCATTATTATCTCTGTATGGAGTTTCGGGAAGTATGATTTCTGCACTTGAATGATAAGCATGACTTTCAGGGTTTTCTGCGATAAGCAATTCATGTGGAATCCATTCGCTATTAGTTGCTTCATTTAATGTTTTATTTCCAGCATTATCAACAGCCATGACTTCAATATGACCATCAAAAGAATAATGATCTTCTATACTGCTTGGCAAATCAAAATATGCAACTCCATTTTCAACAGAAGTTGGTGTCAATGTTTGCCATATCGTTCCGTCTTCCCATATTAATCGCAATCCTACGTCGCTGTTTACACCGGATTGTATCGTTCCTGTATCCTTGGCTACAACATTAACTTTAGCAGGCAAATTGAAAATATATTTGTACTCTAAATCTTCATTTGGCGTTATAAAATTGCCATATTCATCAGTTATTATAATGTCTTCTATGTCGGGATTTGTTTTCTCCGTATGAACCTCAAATGATTTTTCATCTGCCGGATTTCCGACATTATCCTCAGCATTAATAGTGATACTTCCTGAGAAATTTTCAGATACAGTGTAATAATACATGCCCTTTGCTGGATCGTACTCAGGCTTATTTCCATTAACTTTGACTGTCTCACGATTAACGCCCGAACCCTCATCAGTTACAGTAAAATCAATATGAACTTTCTTATTCGTCCATTGACCTGTATATTTTATTTCGTTATTTTCATCATCTACTATATATGCTTCTACATTATCGATTACAGGAGGCGCGGCGTCAATATTTACTGTAACAGAAGCCTCTTTGTCATTTTTATTACCGGCATTATCGACAGCGCGGGCGGTTACAGTATATGTATGTACTCCATCCATCTTATTTATTTTAATGCCTTTTTCCCAATTATGATCTTTACAAATCTCATTATGTTCACAAGATAATGTTTGAGTTTCGCCCTCATTAATCGAATATTCAACTCTGTTAACACCCGAAGCACTATCTTTAGCATTTACTGATATATAAGCATCATCATTGTACCACTTTTCATCATTTATTACTATAGGCTCTACCGCTCTAAGTTCAACCGTCGGAACTTTACTTTCAATGATAATGGGTTTTGGCTCGATATACTCTCCATTTTCATTTACCACTGGTACTGAAATTGGCTTTACCTCACCAATTTCATTTTTATCAACATTAATCGTATAAACAGGACTGGGACATTCTTTCGTATTTTCACTAAATTTAGAAAACGCCTGCGCTGTTAAGTTATATGGCGATTCTGATTTTGTAAGAGTAAATGTTTTATAAGCTATTCCTGTTCCGTCATTTTCTTGATGCAATTCAACGTTTTCATTTGGGTCAATGTTTTCACCATTATTAAAAAGTTGGATATTGCTTATATTAAAGTTGTTATTCGTGCTTTTAGCATAAACTGTAATATCAATCTTATCATTAGAGAAAATACCAAAAGACAGAATATTAAGTATTTTATATGCGCTTGATTTTTTAACTGTAAATCCAGTAATTTCAGGTGTATCGCCTTGCGGACTAATCTTAACTGTAACTTTCTCAATTTTTTTTCCATTAACAAAGTAATAGATAAATGTTTCCTCTGCATCAGGATTAAGTTTTTTCTCAGAAGTTTCAATTGCATTTGTATAATTTTTTTCTGATTGTCCAACATCATAAAATAAACGATCAACAAAACTTATATTATACTTTTCAACACCAGATATAATTGTGAATTCTTTTCCATTTTGTTCGTAATAGTTCTCATCTAAGTCGATTTTTGGTTCAATATTTTCAGCTTCATCAACTTCTACAACATTAATATCATAAGTTGCATTCTGTAAGCATTCATCATTAAGGCTAATTTCGCCATGTCCATATAAATTAAATTCTTTGTTTTCTTTGTTTTCATCTCCAGCGCTATAAACAATTGTTTCTTTTTTAGTAGTCTCATCAATTCTTGTAATCGAATTTACATAATATCCAACTTTAGGATATACCACAAAACTAATCGTTCCTGCATCAATATCATTGATTGTTGTCTGCTCAGTAATTGTCTTACTATTTACGCTTAGACTATGAAGCTTGCTAAATTCCCCAGTTACATTTACTTTTACTTTTTTTCGCTCCAAAGTAACAACAAATTCATGTTTACCAAGTTCTTTTACCTTTGCATCAGAACCAATTTTATAACGTCCATTTTCAGGGCTAATGTCGTTGTTGTTATATTTAACTTTTGTAATTTTCCACTTGTCATCAGTAGTAAATGTTACAGTATTATCATTTGGATTAGCATCACTTTGCAAAATTCCATCAATATTTTCGTTATTTACGTCCTTAAATTCTGTCCCATTTAATTTACCAATAACGTTGGCATCGTTTTTTGGGGGTTCTACGCCAAGTGTAAATTTTATCTCTTTAACAGGAGTATAATCAACATCAAGATAAAGATCTTCATGGAGATTATTGACGCCTTCGGGATTTATGAAAAATTGCCATTGACCTTTGCTAACGCTTGCATCTTCGCTTATAATTGAGTTATCTCCGCCTGTAAGCTTACCAGCCGCGTCATATGCTGCATATAGTTTACCTGTAGTAGACTTAATAGAAACATTGTTGATTTTAACAGACTTAGCTAAAAAAGACAATTTTGCACCTATTAATTTTCCATTCGGATACCAAGTATTATCAGTCGCCGTGCCGTTTACAAAATTAATAAGCGGTTCAGTCGGACGAGAAAACGTAATTTCCTCTGATTCCTTTGACAATCCTTGAAACACAGCAGGCTCAATTCCGCTTGCATCAACACGAACGTTGCCATTTTCAGGTTTAAATTCATCAAGCGAAAAAGTAAGCGGTCTGCCATTTTCCTGCCTTACATTATCCCCGGACTCAACCGACAAAGTATACTTCATACCATTCAGTTTACCTTCGGCAGGCTGAACAGTAGCCACGCCGTTTTCTGTTGTACAAGTGAAATTTTGAGACCGATTTTCGCCCTCATAAACATTGATTGCAACTTGCTCAGGCGTAACCGCGTCGTCATTGATCGCCACTGAAACGGCGTCGCTGAATTTCATATCATTGATTACGATATTATAACCGCTCGCGGGGGTGACCTTAACGATCTCGCCATAGTAATATGGCAGAGCCTCCTCGCCGCAGAAACGCTCAACGGAGTATTCCGCAGGCTCGGCGAAATCCTTAACTTTAAGCTCGGCAAAATTTGCTATCTGTATATTCATTTCAACTTCATTGAAATTGACCTGAACCTCTTCGCCTGCCGCATTAAAGAAAGCGTTGCCCTCTTCATCAATTCCGTTCAGGAAAAGTTCGTCGTAATCGTCGGGAATCATAACATTATATGAATCCTGCGCCTTAACAACAGTATAGTAAAGCTTCTGACTTTGCGACATATCAAACATTCCGACTGCCGCATTTACGTCGGATTCGCATATATTCAGGGAAGTTTCCGTAATCACGGGAATCTCTTCAATTTCAGTCTGAACAGGTTCCTCCGCCGCCGCATCTTCAATAACTGCGATTTCCTGATCGGCAGTTTCAGAATCTGATACATCTGCCGAATCTGCTATCGCAATTTCGCTGCCAATAATTCTATACGGATTGTATACGAGTTCACCCGTCTCTTCGTTGATTCTTGCTCTGATATTGACAGTATAATGTCCACCCTTGCGAATTACAGTTCCGTCAGCAGAAAATTCCGCCTGCTCTGGCTCTTCACCCTCGGCTGGAGCGTCAAGGCTTATCAGTTCAGCTGTAAAATATTTATTGAATACAGCTGGATCGCTCGCCCTGAGTACAGATTCTCCATTATCATTTTTCTCAACTACAAGGCTGAGAGCTGTTGGATATTTAGACTTCTGCGTCATTATCTCAGGGGTCTTTGCCTCTGTTACTGAATTTTCTTCTTTCGGCTCGGCAGCAGCCTTTTTAGCGGAAGGAAGAAAATCAAATCCTACGTTAGCAGCAGTTATTGCCGCCGCCAAAGTAATTGCAGATAGACGTTTAAAGAAATTAGCTTCTTTCATAACCGTTATCCTTTCTAATTATTAATTGCCTCAAAGCAGCGCGTCAGCGTCTCTTTGACGCTTTTTTACGGTATTGCTTCAAGAATTTAAAATTTTTACCGTTGAACGCTGAATGCATAATTCCGAAAAACAGGGCAGTTCCGTAGGAGATAAGCGATATATCCTGCGGAATTGCCTTTACAGCAGTAAATAAGATCGCCATAAACAAAAATGCCCCGAACAAAATATCCATGATTTTGCCCTGCTTACATGAGAAAAAGCGGAAGATTCCCGGTACGCCTTTCACTTTTTTGCCAAAACCGCTCTTTTTTCGTATAACGTTCAGCACAGTCAGACAAATGCTTCCAACGATTGTACCCAGCCAGAAAAGTCCGCCCGATGTATACGCAAGAATCCGCTGTATACCGTCTTTCTCAAAATCTGCAAACGGCATTGCAAAAAAACTTAAAGGAGCTAAGGAATACGAACTCAGCATAAGGAGAAATATTCGCATAAAACTGTTATTTTTTTTAGCCATATTACACCTATAGCCTTATTGTATAATTTCCTGAGTATGAACGAGCATAACGTTCTTCACGATATTAAAATGTACTTTTGGGGCAGCCGCCGCTTTAGCCTCTTTGTCAAGCCGGGAAGTTTCGCCGTCGCCAACCTTGAAATCAATTGAACCTGCCGCTTTGCCGAGTTCTCCGTTCAGCGCAACATTATGAACAGGCTGAGGAGCATTTGCAATTGACGGTGCAGGAATAGAAACTTCATGCGAAAGAACAGTAGTTTGCGTTGAATCATTATTATCGAGAACACTTGTCTGCATCGAATCATCATTGCCGAGAACACTTGTCTGCATCGAATCATTATTGCCAAGAACTGTTGTCTGATTTTCATTATCATTGCTAAGAACAGTTGTCTGGTTCATATTATTATCAACAGGCGGCGTAAAACTGTTTGGAGCATAATTGGGGGTCGGATTCTGCACAGGCTGCGGAACATCCATAAGCGGTTTCGGAGCATATGCCTGTTCATAGCCATTATAGGGCTGCTGATACTGCTGCTGGTAGTTCTGATAATTTTGCGAAGAAAAATTCGGTGTATCTTTCTCTTTCATTCTTTGCAGCTTTTCGGAGAATGAGGAATGCTGTCCGCTTCCCTGCGGCTTCTTTTTCCTGCCGCCCTTGCCTTTCGCCCTTGCGTTTGGATTTATCAAACGGCCTGTAAGCGCGTTTTCCGCCTCCATTTCGGTGATAACACGTTTTTGCGCACGGCCTGTTCTCATGTCAAAAATATTTCTTATATCAAATATAAAAAACATAATAACAGCAAAAACCGCAAAAACCGCGGCTAAAACAAAGCAGACAACCGATAGCGTTCCGAAAACGTTTACTAAATTTTCATTATTGCCTGCCGCCATTATAACGGAAGTGATCATTGTGCTGTGCCTCCTTCCGCTGATAAGTTTTCATTCTTTACTATCTTATTTTTGGTACTTTTAATGTTATTTCTTATCTTTGCAATTTTCTCCAATTGGTTTGGATTTTGACTTACCAAAGGTTCAATTTCATTTAATTTTTGAGTTACTATTTGAAGGTTAGAATCAATTTCAGCAGCAGATTTATACGCCAAATAATTTGCTGAGTAGTTATTTACATCAATTACAAAGGTATTATAAAAAGAAATAGCAACATTGTAATCGCCTGCAACCTCAACCAAATTATATTCATTTAATATTTTTGTATAATTATCCCAGCTTTCATTAAACTTATCCTGATTATCTTTTACAGGTGTATTTTGAAATTTAGCAAGGCTATGCAAAATTTCTTTTTTATCACACATTTTATCATAATCATTACGGTTAGCTTTTTTTCCTGCCGAATTAATTAAACTTTCATCAATTTTACCAAACCAATCAATTGATTGTCTTGCCGCTTCTGAATTTCTCATATTTTCGGTAATACTAACATCATAGTAATTAAAATATATTGAAATTGCACAATCATAACAAAAAATCGCATATTTCTCGGGATCTTCTTTTTTAAGTTCGCTCAATTTATCAGTACTTTTCGTAATTATTCCGAAATCGTTTACATCTATTACATCATCCTGATTAAGGTAATCAAGCAACTGTTTGTAAGCTTCATATTTTTCAGGTCGAAGATCGATTGCATTTTTGTAGTATTGAACACGTTCATCGAACGGTAAATTTGTCGCTGTTTCAATATAACTCTCATAAGTCGACTTAGTCTGCACATTTTTAGCCAAAGAAAAACCGAAACCGCCGATAAGCGCAACAACTGCAAGAGAAGCCGCCGCAATGAACGAACGCCATTTTATATTTTGAATATGCTGACTTTCGGCGTCCAGTTCCTGATAATGTTCAAGAGCGTACATAAGTTCCGCACACGACTGATATCTGTCGGGCGGATTTGGACGGGTACATTTAAGAATTATCGCTTCCAGACCTGATGAAAGCAGCTCGTTGATCTGTCTGATCGGAACCATTTCATAAGGCGGAACAGCGGGATTATAACCGGTAACAAGATGATACATCGTCGCGCCAAGACAATATATATCGGTTCGGGGATCAGTCTGACCCTGACCGCCGTACTGTTCCGGAGCGGCATATCCTCTCGTACCGAGTACCGTGGTATCCTCAACGCTTGAAAGCTTGAATTCACGGGCAGTACCAAAATCAATAAGCGTTATCGTATTGTCGGGTTTAAGCATAACGTTTGCCGGCTTCATATCGCGATAAATGATAGGCGGCTTTCTGGAATGCAAGTAACCAAGAACATCGCACAACTGCTTAGACCATTCGATAACGCTGCTTTGCGGAAGAGCGCCCTCTTCCTGTAGTTTTTTGTCAAGAGCGATTCCCTCTATGTAATCCATTACGATAAGAAAAGAACCATTTCCGTCAATTACGTCTACAATACTCGGCAAATTGGGGTGATTGAAGCGCTTAAGCATATCTATCTCGGCGACAAGACCTTGTCTTACAACATTAAAATCCTGCGTGCCATCCTTGCGGACTTCTTTAATAGCCCACTGCTTATTCGCTCTTTCGTTCATAGCAAGATAAACAACGCTCATTCCGCCCTTGCCTATTACGTTTAATATTTTATATTTTCCGTCGATTATCTGTCCAATTTCAAGCATAACAACACACTCAATCCACGCGAACGAGAACAGCCGTGATATTATCTGTTTCCCTTCGGTTTTTATTTAATTCCGTGAAGTAGACAAGAGTCTCCTTCATCGTATTTTCATCTGTCATCATCTGTGAATTCATACGCGCAAAGAATTCATGCGGGGCAACAACGTGCCTGAAGCCGTCGCAGCAAAGAAGATAACAATCGCCGGGTTTCAGTTCTTCGGAATAAAAATCGGGAATGATCGAATCGCTTGCGCCGACGCACTGGAGAAGCACGTTGCGCTTATCACTTACGCTGGCTTCTTCGGGAGTCATTCTGCCGAGATCAATCTCGCGCTGGATATAAGTCTGATCCTTGGTAAGCTGATATATCGTATCAGACATCTTATATATACGCGAATCTCCGATATTCATAATATAATAACGACCGCCGGCAAAAAGCATGGCTACGACCGTAGTACCGAGGCTTACTCCGCACTTCGCTCCATAACTGCCTATTCTGGCGTTCATTTCAAAGGCAATATTTCCAAAAGCATTGAAAACCGCCCTATGATCTAACCCCTGACCTATAATTGCAGGAAGTTCATTTTTGAACCAGTCGGAAAACGCCTGTATTAATGCGGCACTCGCGACCTCCCCCTTAGAGAGGCCGCCCATGCCGTCGCATATAACAGCAAGCAAAATATTTCCGATATCGGTCTCCGCCTCCATAATGAGGGCGGAGTCCTGATTCGTTTTTTTCTTGATACCTACGTCGGTATGTACTGCTGTTAAATATCTCATAAATTATCCTCTGAATTCAAATTCTTCATCGGCAAGCTTGAATATATCGCCGCTGTGGAGAGGCTGAGGAGTATTCGCAGGAAGCTTTCTGCCGTTAAGATATGTGAAGTTGCTTGAATTCATATCGGTGATGAAGTAACTGCCGTTGCTTACGGAGATCTTAGCGTGCTGACGGCTTACCGCATTATTGTTTACGCAGTAGTTGACTCTGTTGTTTTCCTTACCAATGATGAATTCGGTAGCATTTACGGGAATAGAAGTGCCTGTTTTCTTGCGGATAATAGTAACTCTGCTTACAGCAGCGCCGCCGCCGAGAATCGAGGTTTCGCCTGCGCCTGCATTGAGCAGCGAAGTTTCGCCTGCGCCGTTATCCATACCGCCCATAGGAGACGGTGATATTGGACGATTAGCGGGAGTAGGATTAATGGGAGGACGAGGAGGTACGGGTGCGGGAGCTGCCGGTACGGGTTCAGGCTTTTTGCCGCCCTTCACAACGAGTATGATTATAAGAATAATTACGATAACCGCTGCTGCTCCGAGAATTCCGATAAGTACCCATGGTGTATCAGGTTTTCCACCACCACCATCATCAGTAGTAGTTATAGGTGCAACTGTTGTAGGCTGAGTAGGTGCAGTTGTATCAGGATTGGGATTATCTGTTTCAGATGTTGTGGGTGTTGGAGGGTCTGGCTGTTCACCATTGCAATCGCACTTTGTATATTCAATACCAAGGATATCAAGAAGATCTTTGATTTGATTCATCTCGATGGCGTAGTAATAGTTGTCAAGATTAGATGATGCATTATTCATACCAACAACGTGTCCCTTTTCATTGACGAGAGGACCGCCTGAGTTACCGCCGCTGAGATATGCGCTGTGCTGCAAAAGCTGAACGCCTGTCAAGTTAGTATCTGTTGATACAAAGTGTGTTTTTGAAATATTTCCCTGTGTAATAGTAACATCGTTGTCAGTATAAGCAGCATAATTAAGTTTTTTCTGGAAGTCAGTGTTATTCGCAGGATAACCAAGGGCATAAACCTGTTCTGTCTGCTCAACAGCGTCACTGTCACACAATGCAAGAGGAGTTTTAGTGGTAAGATTAGTTTCTATTGTAAGAATAGCGTAATCGCCCTCTACACTTTCGCGTATTACTTTTGCAGGCTCTTTAACATCTCCGAGAACAGCGATCTGAATTCCCATATAATCTTCATCAAATTTATGTTCTTCACCTGTTTCTATTTCATAATATGCCTCGATAGACTCTTTAATTTCTTCGGTTTTTTCCTTACTTGCTTTAGTCCTTTCATCAATAAAATCTGTCACATGCCAGCATGTAAGGATAGTATTCTCATTAATAAGAAATCCTGTACCTGTCTGAATTGTAATAGGCTTCTCACCTGAAGGCTGATAATAAGCCTCAACCTGCACAATGCCCGATCTGTCCGCATTAACGGCAGCATTGGCAGTAGATTCAGCCGACGCCGTAAACGAGACCGCCGTCATCGAAGCAGCCATTGCAGCGGCTGCCAGCGCAGCCGATGTGCGCGTGAATAATTTTGTTATATTCATATGTTCCTCCTTATAATTGGCGATATACCGCAATTTTCGGCATACGCCCATATATGTAACAGATTGCTCTGTGTACAGCATTATTTAAGTATGTCGCCCGGAAGTTCGTCCGTGCCTCTGATAGTCGCTTCAAGAGTGCGAAACTCATGCAAAGTATTATTCATCTGCCCTGCGCGGTAATTTATCCTCTCAAGAACATTATTAAGCCGCTTTATGCAGTTAAGGCTGTTTTTCCGGAATTCATCGGCAGCTTTGCCTTTCCAGAAAGAACCCGTGCTTCTGATATACGCCGGAAGACCCTCCGCAGCGTTTTGCAGACGATATACCGAAACCATCATGGAGTCCATAGAATCCATAGCTTCGGAAATATTGATATCTATCATGTTATTATCATTCATAGCCGTCCCTCCCGCAGTCTTATAACTCTATGCTTGTGACAAGCTCGCTGAGAACGTTTTCGGTCTTTTCATCTTCCTTACATATTTCGCGGAGAATGAGACAAATCTCATTAAATTCCTTTACGCAGGCTTGCAGTTCGGCTTGCTCTTCCGCGAAACCCTTGAATAATGCGTCTTTCGAGTTGCCCGACCATGCTTTTGACAGCCTGAGTATATTGCTTTGAAGACGTTTTTCGTCAGCGAGCATTGTTTCGGCTGTATTGGTGATTTTTCCCGACGTCATGCGAAGCAGTAAAACGTCGCTTTCCATAGTCTGAAGATTCATACCATGCCCTCCCATGTTTAAGATTAAGGTTTTTCCATGTTTTTATTATAGCTGAATTTTACTTAAATTTCCATTTTTATGACAAAATGCATCTTTTTTGGGATAAACGACATTTTTTCCGCTTGATTTTTAAAATTATACTGTGAAAGAAGCAAGAGTATTTTCATACAACTATCACATGATAATATTGTACAACCTTTCCATTATAATGTCAACTAATATTTGGCAAAAATAGATTTTTCTGACAAATTTCAGCACTTTCTACTAAAATCCACTTCATAATTTTACATTTTAATATAACATCCGCATATATATATATATATATATATATATGCTGTTAGCAAATAGAAATATCATTATATAAACAATACATATTTTCCCGACTATATAGTCGTTCGTCATAAAATTCATACCGAATATCAGAAAATCTTGCAATTTACAAATTATATGTTATAATTGAACCATAATAAATCACTTATAAAGGAGCGATATTATGGCAAATATTTTAAAAATCGAGACCGACAGACTAAACAGCGATATAAAAAGTATCAGCAGCAATATCGAGGCTCTGAAAAGATGTATTTCGCGAACCGAATCCGCTCTCAGCCGCTTAAATTTTATGTGGGAGGGCGCGGCAAAAAAGGCGTTCACCACTTCCGCTGAACGCGATATTCAGGAAATGCGCGACGTACTGAATACGCTTGTAAAATACAGAGATTCGCTTGAACAGGCAAATAAAACTTATAATTCCGCGGCTGCCAATGCGGAATCAATGATCAGATCAATTAAAATTTAGGAGTGAAATTATGGCTTTAAATGCAACTTTCAGAGTTAATACCGATACGCTGAAAACAGTTTCCGATTCAATTCGCGTGGAACTCGGTCAGATAAGGCGTATTTTCAGCGAGCTGAACACGACCGTTATCAGAACCGAATATTACTGGTCAAGCGAAGCCGCTGATAAAATTCGCCATACATATGCAGGTTTTCAAGATCGCATAAACAAGGCTGCCGCAGGGATAGAAGATCAGGTCGTCGATCTCGGCGCTATCGCGGGAATTTATGAAAAAACCGAATCGGATAATACACAAAAGCCCATGTCATTGTCCGACGACGTGATTTTTTGAGGTGAAAACTTATGAGCAACTGCAAAATTGAATTTAATTATGACGATACTATGAAATATTTAGCCGATCTTGAAGCGCTGGCAAATCAGCTTGAAAAAGAACTTATTTCTAAAACAGAAGCTTCTATTTCTGATCTTCATTCGAACTGGCAGGGCGAAAATGCTGCCGCGTACTGCTCAAAGCTGGAACTTTTCAAGGAAAACAGCCGTTCTTACATTAAAAATATAAGAAAAATCATCGAGACCGTCAGGGAAAACGCTAACGATCTGCACCGCGCGGAAACGGAATCAATGAATATTATTAAGGGATAGGTGAAATTTATGGCAACTATAAAAGTCAATTACGACGCATTACAGCATACAGCCACTGATCTTAGCGATGAAAGCAAAAGAATTTTTAAGCTTGCTCTCGAGATCGAGCGCACTATGACAAAGATTCCCATGAAAACCACATCGCAAAGTCTCGCGAAATTGAAAATGGCGCGCCAATGCATCGGACTTACGTCTGCTTCGGCTAAGCTGATGAAGTTTGCCGTAAATCTTGGAGAAATAGGGAATGTTTATAAGGACGCCGATCATAGAATTCTTGTCGGCGGCGACGATTTGGAGTATGCGAAATATCTTAACAATAATGCGAATGGGGAATTGTCGGAGGATGACGTTCGCAGGATAAAGAAAACTTTAAATGAACTTTCTAAGGATTCTTTTAATGACACTTTGACCAACGATGACATTGAAAAAATAAAATTGTACAATTCACTTTATGAAAAGGCATATCCTGAGGAAGCAGAGAGAATAAACAAGCTATCCGAGGGTTACACAGACAATTATTATAAAGAAAACGAAGATCTTCTTAAATATTTCTTATATAGCGGCTCTTTAAGTTCAGACAAATATGATGACAATGTCATAAAATCTATGCTTGATTATTCAAAGGATATGTCTCCTGTTTTATTTGCTAAACTTATAGGCACTATCAATGGCAACGATGATTGTTCATACAATTCGAGCAATGCAATAAGTGAAAAATTCGGCTCTGATGAACGTTATTTACCACAGGGAAATGCGTGTATATATAACTTTAAAAATCATAAGAACAGCGACGGCTCTACAAATGTTTCTTTCACTATTACTAATTCACATAAAACTTACACAGAAATAACTGTTTACAACAAAGATGGACAACCGATTGAGCGTGTATACATGGAAGGGCAAAGAGATCCTTCTTCAATTCCCGAAGTATTTTCTGGTGTGGGTGCCGGATTCAAAGATTTATTTACAGGGAAATTCGCCCATGTTGATGGAGACTTTTCAAACGCAAAACAAGATTACAGCTTTAAAGTTCCAGCCGGCGGATATATCCAGATTACTGACGATCCAAACGATATGAACTACAATTCATATATAAGCAGAAAAACAACAGACGAAATGGCAAATACTTCAAGTTTGCTTTATGATACTGTAGGCTTTGAATCTGATAATGAGGTCGTAAATGTCGGATTCGATCTTGTTAAAGGTGCAGCATCAACCGGAACTAAAGATTCCATAAAGGGAACTTCTACTCCTGTCAGTGATTATGCTAAAGACGGCGCGTGGACAATAACAGAAGCTATTGTAACAGCAGGTGAAGGAAATCCGGCAGGTATTGGATTAAAGGGTATTGATTATATTCTTAAATTCAATTCAAAAGGCGACGAATATCTTTGTGGTGTTCAGCAAGAGAAATGCGAAGGAAATGGTTCGCTTTTCATTTATTAAACAAAAAATCCCGCCGAAACCTCGACGGGATTTTTTATTGAAGAACTTAATTATTCGTTGATCTTTGTAACAACGCCGGAACCAACTGTTCTGCCGCCCTCACGGATAGCGAAACGAAGTCCCTCTTCGATAGCGATAGGAGTGATAAGCTCAACGTCCATAGCAACGTTATCGCCGGGCATACACATTTCCTTATCAGCAGGAAGTGTAACAACGCCTGTAACGTCAGTTGTTCTGAAGTAGAACTGAGGTCTGTAGTTGTTGAAGAAAGGAGTATGACGACCGCCCTCTTCTTTCTTCAGTACGTATACCTGACCTGCAAACTTTGTATGGGGATGAATTGAGCCGGGCTTGCAGAGAACCTGTCCACGCTCAACCTGATCTCTTGTGATACCACGGAGAAGTGCGCCTACGTTATCGCCAGCCTCGCAGAAGTCCAGAGTCTTTCTGAACATTTCAAGACCTGTAACAACAGTTGTCTGCTTCTCGTCGGAGAGACCAACGATCTCAACCTGCTCGTTTACATTAAGACGTCCACGCTCAACTCTGCCTGTAACAACAGTACCACGACCAGAAATAGTCATAGTATCCTCGATAGGCATAAGGAAAGGCTTAGCATCGTCTCTCTCAGGGCTTGGGATGAACTCGTCAACAGCGTTCATGAGGTCGATGATAGGCTTGTAAGCGGGATCATTGATATCATCGGGAGCTTCAAGAGCCTTGAGAGCAGAACCCATGATGATAGGAGTATCGTCGCCGGGGAAATCGTAAGAAGAAAGAAGATCGCGGATATCCATCTCTACGAGTTCCAGAAGCTCGGGATCGTCAACCTGATCAGCCTTGTTCATGAATACAACGATTGCAGGAACGCCAACCTGACGAGCAAGAAGGATATGCTCTCTTGTCTGAGCCATAGGACCGTCGGAAGCAGCAACTACAAGGATAGCGCCGTCCATCTGAGCAGCACCTGTGATCATGTTCTTAACGTAGTCAGCGTGACCGGGGCAGTCAACGTGAGCATAGTGACGAGCGTCTGTCTCGTACTCAACGTGAGCAGTATTGATAGTAATACCACGCTCTCTCTCCTCGGGAGCCTTATCGATCATATCGTAAGCCTCGAACTTAGCCTGACCCTTCATAGCGAGAGTCTTTGTGATAGCAGCTGTAAGAGTAGTCTTACCGTGGTCAACGTGTCCGATAGTACCAATGTTTACATGGGGTTTAGTTCTTTCAAATTTAGCCTTAGCCATTGGAAAATTCCTCCTTAAAATAAGATTCAGAGATCTGTAATTACATTATAACAGATTCTTTTGGTAATTTCAAGTGTTTTGGCAAAAAAACTTTGCCAAAACACAAGAATTTATAATTAATGCTGTCTCCGTAAAAAAGCGGAATCAGTTTTTAGCTCTTGAAGCCATGATCTTCTCAGCAATGCTCTTAGGCACTTCCTGATAGCTGTGAGGCTCCATAGTATACTGACCGCGTCCCTGTGTGTTGGAACGGAGGTCGGAAGTATATCCAAACATTTCGGAAAGCGGTACAAGAGCGTCGATCTGAACGGAACCCGTTCTGGATTCCTGTCCCTGTATCTGACCGCGGCGTGAACTGAGGTCGCCGATTACCGTACCTGTGTAATCGTCGGGAACGATTACCGCAACCTTCATAACAGGCTCCATAAGAACGGCGTTTGCCTGCTTGAGAGCTTCCTTGAAAGCGATCGAGCCTGCGATCTTGAACGCCATTTCCGACGAGTCAACTTCGTGGTAAGATCCGTCGTAAAGTTCAACCTTAACGTCAACTACTTCATAACCGGCAAGGATACCGGACTTTGTAGCGCCCTGAATACCGGCATCAACAGCAGGAATATACTCCTTGGGGATAGAACCGCCGACAACGGCATTCTTGAACTCGTATCCCTTACCGGATTCGTTAGGCTCAACACGGATCTTAACGTGACCGTACTGACCTGAACCACCTGACTGCTTCTTGTACTTGTAGTCAATATCTGCGCTGCCCTTGATGGTTTCCTTATAAGCAACCTGAGGAGCGCCGACATTAGCCTCAACCTTGAACTCACGGAGGAGACGGTCAACGATAATGTCAAGGTGAAGTTCGCCCATACCTGCGATGATGGTCTGACCTGTTTCTTCGTCAGTCCATGTCTTGAAAGTAGGATCTTCCTCGGCAAGTTTTGCCAGAGCGATACCCATCTTCTCCTGACCAGCCTTAGTCTTAGGCTCGATAGCGAGCTGGATAACAGGCTCCGGGAATTCCATGGATTCGAGGATTACAGGGTGCTTCTCGTCGCAGAGAGTATCGCCTGTAGTCGTATTTTTAAGACCTACCGCAGCGGCGATATCGCCTGCATAAACAGTAGTAAGATCTTTTCTGTGATTAGCGTGCATCTGAACGATACGTCCGAAACGCTCGCGGTTATCCTTTGTAGCGTTAAGAACCGTATCACCCTGATTAACAATACCCGAGTATACGCGGAAGAATGCCAGCTTACCAACGAACGGGTCTGTAGCAATCTTGAACGCAAGAGCCGAGAACGGCTCGTCGTCGGAAGAAGGTCTCTCGACTTCTTCGTCTGTATCAGGATTAACGCCCTTGATAGCGGGAACGTCGAGCGGAGAAGGCATATAGTCGATAATAGCGTCGAGCAGCTTCTGAACGCCCTTGTTTTTATAAGAAGTACCGCAGGTTACGGGAACCATATGGTTAGCTATAGTAGCGGAGCGAATACACTTCTTGATCTCTTCCTGAGTCAGCTCTTCGCCGTCAAGATACTTCATCATAAGCTCTTCGTCCTGCTCTGCAACGTGTTCAACCATATCGTCGTGATACTGCTGAGCCTTTTCCTTCATATCTTCCGGAATATCCTCAACGCGGATATCCTTTCCGAGATCGTCGTAGTAGATATAAGCCTTCATCTCAACAAGGTCTATAATTCCCTTGAATTCGTCTTCAGCGCCGATAGGAAGCTGAATCGGAACGGCATTACACTTGAGTCTGTCTTTCATCATATCTACAACGCGGTAGAAGTCAGCGCCCATAATATCCATCTTATTTACATAAGCCATACGGGGAACTTTATAGTTGTCAGCCTGTCTCCAAACGGTTTCAGACTGCGGTTCAACGCCTCCCTTAGCGCAAAGAACGGTTACAGAACCGTCGAGTACGCGGAGCGAACGCTCAACTTCAACAGTAAAGTCAACGTGTCCGGGGGTGTCGATAATATTAAGTCTATGACCTGCCCAGTAGCAGGTAGTAGCTGCGGAAGTGATAGTGATACCACGCTCCTGCTCCTGCTCCATCCAGTCCATAGTAGCGGAACCCTCGTGAGTTTCACCGATCTTGTGATTTACACCGGTGTAAAAGAGGATACGCTCTGTCGTAGTAGTTTTACCGGCGTCGATGTGAGCCATGATGCCGATATTTCTGGTGTTTTCAAGTGAACAATCTCTTGCCATAATATCTTCCTCTCACAATGACGCTTACCAGCGGTAGTGAGCAAACGCCTTGTTTGCCTCTGCCATCTTGTGTGTATCGTCACGCTTCTTGCAAGCGCCGCCTGTACCGTTGAGAGCGTCGAGGATCTCACCGGCAAGTCTTTCTTTCATGGTCTTTTCGTTTCTGAGTCTGGAATACTTGGTTATCCAGCGGAGACCGAGAGTCTGACGTCTTTCGGGTCTGACCTCCATAGGAACCTGATAAGTAGCTCCTCCGAGACGGCGAGCCTTTACTTCCAGTTCAGGCATGATATTCTCCATTGCCTGCTCAAAAACCTCCAGTGCGTCCTTGCCTGTCTTTTCGGCAACGATCTCGAATGCACCGTAAACAATTTTCTGCGCAACGCCCTTCTTACCGTCCAGCATAATATTGTTTATGAGACGTGTAACGAGCTTTGAATTGTATACAGGATCCTGTAATACATCACGCTTTGCGATATTACCTCTTCTTGGCATTTCGCTTCCCTCCTTCACATATATTCATGAATTCATAGGTACTCGTAAGACCCGATTACTGCATTTTCTGCAAACTTCACCGAATCTTGGCGTCAAGACCAATGCAGAGGCAAATATATCTCTATATATAAACTCCGCATTTATCCTGCGATAGTAGTTATCCTATTTTTTAATGTCCGGCATTTTTTTACAGCATGCCGAAAGCTGCATATGTCAGAAGCTTACTTCTGCTTAGGTCTCTTTGCGCCGTACTTGGAACGGGCCTGAAGTCTGTTAGCAACGCCCTGAGCGTCGAGAGCGCCTCTGATGATGTGGTAACGCACACCGGGGAGATCCTTAACACGTCCGCCTCTGATGAGAACTACGCTGTGTTCCTGAAGGTTGTGACCGATACCGGGAATGTAAGAAGTTACCTCGTAGCCGTTTGTGAGCTTAACTCTTGCGATCTTTCTCATAGCCGAGTTAGGCTTCTTAGGCGTAGCGGTTCTTACAGCAGTGCAAACGCCTCTCTTCTGAGGTGAACTCTGATTGATCTGAACCTTCTTCTTAGCATTGTAGCCTTTCTGGAGAGCAGGAGCAGTGGACTTAGTCTCGAGATCCTTTCTTCCCTTGCGAACTAACTGATTAAATGTAGGCATAATCTTCCTCCTTTTTCAAAATTTGCGTATACGTATACAACTTGTACAGCATACCAATATATTATATACAAAAAAAAACGGTTTGTCAAGGGATATTCCCAAAAAAACCGTTTCTTTCATGCTTTTTGTTAATTTCAGCCATTACAGCCGATTTTTACCGCCCGCTATTATGCAGTTTTATACCTTTCTCGCGGCAAACAGCATTATCAGCGGATAGATCTCCAGTCTGCCCACGAGCATATCAAAACACAGCACCAGCTTTGAAAACGCGTCCAGACCACCAAAATTACCCGTCGGACCGAATCTTCCCACGCCGAATCCTATATTGTTTATGCAGGTAGCGACTGCCGAAAAACTCTCCTCAATGGTGTACTTATCATGGGAGATCAGCAAAAATGACGCCGCGAAGATCACCGCAAAAATTATCAGGTAATTGCTCGCTCCTCTGATAACATCTTTTTCAACGGGTTTTCCGTCCAGTTTTACCGCTGCCACAGCACGTGGGCTGACAATATATTTCAGTTCTCTGACGCCTGTTTTGACTATTATCAAAATGCGCGAAACTTTCATTCCTCCGCCCGTCGAGCCTGCGCATGAGCCGATAAACATCAGCATCAGGAGAAGAGTTTGCGAAAATACAGGCCATTGCGCCGTATCCGCAGTTGCAAATCCCGTCGAAGTTATAGTTGAGGCGACCATGAAGAAAACTCTTCTGAGCGCTTCGAGAACAGATGAATACTGATGTATGACCGACAGCGTGATAACCGCTGTTGAAGCGGCGATTATTCCCAGATATGCGCGCAGTTCCTCGTTCTTGAATACGAGTGAAAAGCGGCGTATGATTATAAAATAGTATAGATTAAAATTTATACCAAAAAGAATGATAAACACCGCTACAACCATTTCAATGGCAGGACTGTTGTAATGACCTATGCTGTCGTTCCACAGAGAAAAACCTCCCGTTCCGGCTGACGAGAAAGCATGGATGACAGCGTCGAACAGCGGCATTTTCAGGATAACAAGTATGATTATCTCCGCAAGCGTAAGCGCAAGATATATTCCGTACAGAATACGCGCGGAAAAGCTTGATTTTGAAACAAGACGTCCGACGTTTGGTCCGGGACATTCCGCGCGCATCATATGCATCGTGCGCACGTCGTTGCTTGACATTACCGCAAGCACAAACATCAATACGCCCATTCCGCCAAGCCAATGAGTAAATGCGCGCCAGAACATACACGCGCGCGACATTTTCTCAACATCGCTCAGAATCGTCGAACCCGTCGTGGTAAACCCGGATACGGTCTCAAAAAGCGCGTCTATATAATTGGGGATCTCGCCCGAAATCACGAACGGCATAGCTCCTATCGCCGACATTGCAATCCACGAAGCAGCAACGCTGACGAATCCTTCCATCGAAAAAACGGCGGTGTTACACGGCTTTTTCAGCGTGAATAAAATCGATATCAATATCGTTATAAGCGACGGTATGCCGAACGACGCTATAACATGGCTTTCCCCGAACATCGCGCCTACCGCTATCGGAAGAAGCATACAAAGCCCGACTATCCGAAGAATCTGCCCCATGATATAAACTATCATTCTGTAATTCATTTGAACGGCTGAGCCTCCTACGCGAATATTTCCTTCAGATCGTCAAATCCTCTGTTGGTGGTGACAATAACAACGCTGTCGTTGACCATCAGGCAGTCGTCGCCCTTTGGGATTATCAATTCGCTGCCTCTGACGATGCTCGCAATAAGGATACCGCTTCTCAGTTTCAGTTTTTTCAGCGGGATTCCGATATAGTCGCGGCGTTCCTTTACAACGAATTCAATAGCTTCAAGACGATCGTTCACGAGGCGGTATAAGGTCGCAATATTATTGCCCTGCGTATTCTTTTTCGCACGAACGTACTGCAATATCTGATTGACCGTGATAGACTTCGGAGAAATAATGCTGTCGAGGTTTAGCGTTCCCGAAAGCTGCATGAGATTTATGCGATTGACCTTGGTAACGACCTTATCGACGCCGTTATTTTTCGCAAGGAGCGACATAAGGATATTTTCCTCGTCAATACCCGTAAGGGTTACGACCGCGTCCGCATCGTAAACGCGTTCTTCCTTGATAACATCATGATCAGTACCGTCGCCGTAGATTATGCTGACCTTATCAAGCCGCTGACTAAGTTCCAGACAGCGCTTTTCGTTTATCTCGATTATCTTGACTTTTACGCCCATTTCGCGCAGCTGCTGCGCAAGATGATACGCGACTCGTCCGCCGCCGATCAGAACTGCCGATTTTACTCGCTTTTCTCTGTATGCGGCGCTGATGCTCTTAAAAAATTTTACCATATTGCTGTGAGAAGCCGTCATATGGATCTTATCTCCTGCATGAAGCACGAAATTTCCGTTCGGGATTATCAGTTCCTCACCGCGCTGAACGGCACATATCAGCACATCGAGCCTGAGTCTGCGCGAAAGCTGCGAAAGCGCAATATTTTCAAGAATGCTACCTGCCGTTATCCTTATTTCCGCAAGATCGACCCTGCCCTTTGCGAAAGATTCAATATTTATAGCTTCGGGATAGCGAAGCACTTTCGCGATCTCGTTGGCGGAATTGTAATCAGGATTGACCATCATGCTTATGCCCAGTTCTTCACGCATGAACACAAGCTGCTTTTCAAATTCGGGATCACGCACACGGGCGATACAATGGCGCGCCTTCATTTTCTTCGCAATAAGGCATGATAAAATATTAGTTTCATCAGAATTAGTTACGGCAATAAAAATATTGCATTTTTCAACGCCTGCGTCGGAAAGCATATCTGTGCGCAGGCAATTTCCGGCTATGCCCTTTACATCGTAATCATTTATAATAGAATTGATCTTGGACTCGTTCAGGTCTATAACGGTCACGCTGTGTTCTTCGCAAAGAACGCCTGCAAGCGCACTGCCGACCTTACCTCCGCCCACAATAATTATCTCCATATTCCCTCCTATGCCTGAACGGCATTTTTATATAGGATATTAGACCTCCTCGGAAACTAACGCACACCGTCTGTCAAATCCTTTGCCATATGGCTGCGTTATCCTCCTCAGAGGGCGTCAGCCCGCTCTCGTCGTCTGCCTTGCCGTATGACAAAATCTTTCGTCATACGGCTGTACCTTAGTTTCCGAGGAGGTCTATTATACTATTTATTATATCTTTTGTCAAGTAGTATAAAATTATTAAGGCAACACCGCATAAAGATTGTGCGGCAGATGCGCCGTCAGATTTTTCGTCAGATTGTATAGAAATGACGCAGGAATGCTGACGCATTTCAAGGAATTTCTGTGCAAGATGACGGAAAATATGCAAGCAGATGACGTGCAAAGCCGTCAGGCGCTCTTTGTGCGGTGTTGCCTTAAGGCTGCTCATCTTTTATCATCAAAGCGACAGCATGAGCCGATATTCCCAGTTTTTCGCCAGTAAATCCCAATTTCTCCTCGGTAGTCGCTTTCACGCTTATCTGCGAAATATCGCAGCCGCAAACCTGCGCGATATTGTGTCTCATAGTCTCGATATGCGGCGCAAGTTTTGGAGCTTGGGCAATTACCGTCGCATCGATATTTCCTATGATATATCCGCTTTCGCGGCAGATATTTGTAACTCTTTCAAGCAGCTTCATGCTGTCTGCGCCTTTGTATTCCTCCGCAGTATCGGGAAAATGCCTGCCGATATCTCCCAGTGCAAGCGCACCGAGCATAGCATCCATTACCGCATGAATCAGCACGTCGGCGTCGGAATGCCCGAGCAGCCCAACATTATGCGGAATATCCACTCCGCCGAGAATCAGTTTCCTGCCCTCGACAAGCTTATGAACATCATAGCCGTGTCCTATTCTGAACATATTTTTCATCTCCTATTCAAAGTTTGCGGGAACTTCCACTTCTCCGCTGAAAACAAATTCGCTTGCATGAGCTTTTGCATAATTCATAATAAGTTCATCAATATCATCGTTTACGTCATAATATTCCCTGTCATCTTCTTCGAAAATATCAAGGCATTCGTCTTCATCATCCGGATCGGCTGTAATTTTTTCAAGCATATCCTGCCGCTCCTCACGGTCAAAAGGAATACTTCCTCCGCATTTTTCAATAACGCGCTCCAGTATTTCCGCGCATTTGTCCGCACCGATAAGCTTAAAACCGGCAAGCGCGTCTTCCCACACAATTCCCGTGGAATTAAAAAGAAACTGATCAATGCCGCCGTTATTGACCTCCGAATCAAACCAGATAACGGCAAAAACCTTTCTTTGCGCAGGCGTAAATCGTGCAAGATCGGCTTCATACTTTTCTTTGCCGTCGTAAATACTTACCGACCACCACAAAGGGGCGATCAAATCGTCGGAATAGTATTTATCGTCAATAATATCCCGTTCTGTAATATCAAACTTTTTGATCTTATATTCCATCGCTTAGTTCTCCCTCATTTCAAGCAGCGTTTCCGCCAATTTTATATCTTCCGGAGTCGTAATTTTTATATTCGTGTAATCCCCTATCGTCATATAAATTTTTCCACCGACAGCCTCGACAAGCTGACAGTCGTCAGTGAAATCAAGACCGTGTTCCAGCGCAAAATCTATGCCCTCAAAATAAAGGCTGCGCTTGAAAATCTGCGGAGTCTGCGTGATATACAGCGACTTTCTCGGCGGCGTATCGGTGATCAGACCGTCGTCCACAACTTTTATTGTATCCTTTACGGGAACTCCCAAAGTTGCACCGCCGAATACCGACGCGTCGCGTATCGCCTTTTCAATATGCTCCGTCTTGACAAGCGGACGCGCGCCGTCGTGAACGGCTATAAGTTCCGTCTCCTTAGAAATGCAGCGAACGCCGTTTATCACGCTCTCCTGCCGCGTATTTCCGCCAACCGTGCAGGCAGTCAGCTTGGTTATGCCTGCGGCTTCCGCTTCCGCTTTGATTTGCGGAATATCAGCTTCACGCGCAACTATAACTATCTCGCTCACGCTTTCGCACTTCTCAAAAGCAAGCATAGTCACCCCGATAACCAACCTGCCGCCCAAGGGAAGCAATATTTTATTGATTCCTCCCATGCGCGTGGAATTTCCTCCGCATGCGATAACTACAGATGTTCTAATAATAATTCTCCTGAATATTAATAATATATAATTTCATTATAATGCAGCCGATTAATTTTGTCAAGATAATACAGAAATTATTCGCACAAATCAACTTCCAATTTTTTTGTTAATGTATTTAGTTTTGATTTTCGAGTAAAGAATTTTCTGTTCGCTGTACAATCCGCGGTAGCCCGAAAGCATATAGCTGACAGCGCAGACGAGTACGTAAACGGCTATCCCCTCGCTGCCAAAAAGCTCGATACTCAGCAGAATAGAAGCTATCGGGCAGTTTGTAACGCCGCAGAAAAGAGAGATCATTCCCACGGCTGCTCCAAGCGAGAGATCAAGCCCCATAAGCGGAGCGATAAAATTACCCAGCGACGAACCAATGAAAAATACGGGAAAAATCTCGCCGCCTTTGAATCCCGACCCAAGAGTTATGACAGTGAATATCATCTTGATCAAAAATGCGCCTTCAAAAATATTCTCGTCAAAAGCCGAAACGATCATTGCGCCGCCCGTGCCGTTGTACTCGTAATTTCCGACGATCAGGGTGAGAATTACGACGATAATTCCGCCGACAGCCGCTCTCAGCGCGTGATTTTTTATTTTGCGGAAAAGCTTATGAACGCTGCCCATAGCCATACAGAACAGTATGCTGACTAATGCGCAGATTGCGCCTATCAGCGCGGTTTTCAGGTAGAGCGACGGTTCAGCCTGCGGAAGATCGACAACAACTTCAATATGATGTATTCCGAAAAGCGATGAGATATAACTTGCAGTCAGCGACGATACAACGCATGGTACGATAGCTGAATAATAGAAAATGCCTACGCTGATAACTTCCATAGAAAAAATCGCCGCAGTAACGGGAGTTCCGAAAACAGCCCCGAACATCGCGCTCATACAGCACATTGTCATGATTCGCTTGTCGTCCTCGTCAAATTTCAGCTTACGTCCCGCAAACGAACCAAGAGCCGCGCCAATTTGCAGAGAAGCGCCCTCTCTTCCGCTTGAACCGCCAAAAAGATGCGTAATGATAGTTGCGGCAAAAATACAGACGGCATGATGAATACCCATTATTTTATTGTCGCGGACGGCAAGCAGAACCAGATTTGTGCCTTTGTCGTGGCTGTAATTCATAGCGTCATAAAAAACTGCGATTGCCGCTCCGGCAAGCGGCAGCAGATATATCATCCATTCGTGAGCGCCGCGTATACGTTCCGCTTCACTTGAAAGATGATGAAAAAGCGCGCCGATAAGCCCGAGCAGAATTCCCATAATAATGCCTGTTATCAGCCATTTTACAAAAGTTTCCGGTTCTTTCAGCCGCTTGAAATGAAAATGGTCTCTGATGCGGCGGCGCAGCTTCTCATTTTTCGGGCTGATCTCCGCTGAACCGCCGATATTTTCATTACCGCTCATTTCAGCTCATCGTAACGGGCAGACCGTTTATCTCGATAGTAGGGTCGTCGATATCTATAAGCAGGCATCTTCTGCCGTCAACCACGCTCGTGCGGAGCTTATCGGCAGCAGAAGGCTTTATATTTACCGTTATGCCCGGAGTTGAGAGAACGGTTTTGTTTTCAATGAGATTTGCGACGGTAAGAGGCGCGTTTCCACACACCTTTTCATACACGGGCGCGGTCATTTCAACGCGCTCCTGCGGAATACCGATCTCCGTAAGAATCTCTTTCAATCCGCTGTTGTCGATGACCGTTGTATCCGTTTCGTCTTTATTATTATCAACAACTTCCTGAAGCTTTTCGTTGACGGTCTTTATTACCATATAGTCCAGATCGTCGCCCACAACGCCTTTGAGAATGTTTCTGAAGCTTTCCTTTTCATTGTCGGCGGACATTACGAAACTGCATCCCAGAACATCCTCAACCAACGAAATATTTGGTTTTGCCGCAGATTTCATATAACACATAACATGATTTATATCTGTGCTTCTGTTGCTGAAAACGGGATAAAGAAAACCGTCGGAGGGCGCTTTGCTGATAATCAGTTCCGTGTTCAGCTTTTTGGTTATCTCATTATTGAAACTATCGAAAACAAATCCGTCGCTGCCCGTATTTACAGGGCAGATCGCCGTCAGTATGTAGCGGTACAGCTCGTCTTCGCCCTCGGCGTACTCGTCGTTTTTGTCCTTGCGCCTGATAGTGTAAACGCAATACGCGGTAATTACGGCATACGGTCCTTCATGCTGTAAATTATTTGCGATATGATTCATAAAATTTTCGCAGATCTCCTCGTCTTTCAACTCGGAACGAAGCAGCGAATACAAAATTTCCTGCGGTTTACCTTCCTCGTAAGCCTCGTTCGGAAATTCGTATTCGCAAAAATTTTTGCCGACGTTTGTATTAAGAACCTTTTTCAGCGTTTCATCATAAACGTCATGCTCTTCCACCGCCATTGTCAGACAAGAATTCGTCTTGTGATAGCGAACGTTTTTCTCTGCGTCAACGAATCCCGTCATCACTCTTTCCATTATGAAAAATCCGCTCTTATCAGAAAAATTCTTCTTGATCTCCGCAGTTTCTTTTTTATTCATTTATTTACACCTCTTAATCTTTATCCGGTCGGCTCATTAAGCCGATAACTATTATAGCATATTTTTCTTTATTTGTCCATATTTAAAAAGCAAAAATCAATTCTTGCGATTTTCACATAAAACTATAGACATTCTATGATTAATATGGTATAATTATATATAGCGTGTTGACATTATCGCTCAATGCTCATCTTACAAACATATTTAAAAGGCGGTGTTTTTATGAAAATGACATTTATCGGCGCAACCCACGAAGTGACGGGAAGCTGCACTTATCTGGAAGCCTGCGGAAAAAAATTTCTGGTGGATTTCGGAATGCAGCAGGGCGAGGAGCATTTCGAGAATGCTCAGATACCTGTTCCGCCGTCAGATATAGATTTCGTTCTGCTAACTCACGCTCATATAGATCATTCGGGATTGCTGCCGCTTCTTTATGCGGGCGGATTCTGCGGCGAGATCCACTCGACAAAAGCAACTGCCAATTTGTGCAGCGTTATGCTCCGCGACAGCGCGCATATTCAGGAATTTGAAGCTGAATGGCGCAGCCGAAAAGCGAAACGCCGCGGCGATCCGGATTATGAACCTCTTTACACAATGAACGACGCGATAGGCGCTATCGAACTTTTTATTCCTCATGAATATAATACGCCGATAAAGATAAGCGACGGAATTACGGCTGAATTCCGCGACGCAGGACATCTTCTCGGCTCGTCGGGAATCCTCCTGACTATGGTTGAAAACGGAGAAAAGCGTTCCGTTATCTTTTCCGGCGACATAGGCAATATTGATCAGCCGCTTATCCGCGATCCTGATTATTTTGAACAGGCAGATTATGCTGTAATGGAATCCACCTACGGCAACCGAATCCATACGCGCCCGAAGGACTATGTTGCCGCGCTTGCGGATATTCTGCAAAAAACCTTTGACCGCGGCGGAAACGTGATCATACCATCCTTTGCCGTAGGCAGAACTCAGGAAATGCTATATTTTATCAGGCAGATCAAAGATAATGATCTTGTTGCCGGGCATGACGAATTCCCCGTCTATGTGGACAGTCCCCTTGCAAACGAGGCAACAGATATTTTCATTAACAACCGCGAAAGCTGCTATGACGAGGAAGCCCTCAGCTATGTTAGGCGCGGTATAAATCCTCTGTCTTTCGAGGGATTGATCAGAACTGTCAGCAGCGACGATTCACGGGCGATAAACAATGATACGCGGCGGAAAGTGATAATTTCAGCAAGCGGAATGTGCGAAGCCGGCAGAATAAAGCATCATCTCAAGCATAATCTCTGGAAACCTGAAAATACCATACTTTTCGTTGGTTATCAGGCAACGAATACTCTTGGAAGAAGTCTTGTTGACGGTGCGAAAAATGTTAAACTTTTCGGCGAAACTATTCACGTTTCAGCTGAAATCAGGCAACTCCCCGGAGTCAGCGGTCATGCCGATATGAACGGACTTATGAATTGGGCAAAAGCTGTTGCGGGAATTAAAAAATATTTTGTGATTCACGGCAGTGCAGAATCGGCAGATAGTTTCGCTCAAAAAATCAAAGACGAGCTGAATATCGACTCATACGCTCCTTTCAGCGGTGCGGAATTCGACCTGATCTCAGGAACGATAACCGTCGACGCAAAGGCTGTTCCCGTTAAAAAGAAGAGAATCGCCGACGGCAATATCAGCCTTTGTTACAGCGAACTTATATCTGCTTCAGAGAGACTTTCGCGGCTTATCAAATCTTCCAACGGCAGGGCAAATGCCGATATGCGCCGTCTTACCGAAGCTATCACTCGCTTGTGCGACGATTGGGAAATTTAGGGTGTGTTGACACTCCCCGGCGATATACAAAAAACTCCGCAGAAATTGTACATCTGCGGAGTTTTCATTGATTAAACGTTTTTTCAACTATTAATATTTCTTTCTTTGCAACACATTCTTTTCCACAAAAATCAAAACGGATAATATATGGCATAAAGTCAATTATGCGTAAAAAATCATCGCAGCCAAAATCAGCATCAAAATAATTAAGAATCGTGCTTAACGCAGTACCATGAGTTCCGATCATTATGCTTTTATCGGAATATGCGTCCAATATGTCAAAAAGTGCGGAAATATTGCGCGCCTGTACAGAACGAAGCGATTCTCCGCCGTCCTCATGATAATCAAAATCAGACCAGCGCCGTCTGAACATTTCCATATTGTTTCCGTTATTACCCTTGCCGCGCTCGCGAAGTCTCATATCAGTATATATTTTCAATCCATGCATTTCAGCAGTTTTTTCGATTGTTTTAACGCTTCGAAGATACGGACTGGAAAATGCGGCGTCGATATGTATATTTTTAAAGGCGTCAATAACTTTTTCGGAATCCTTCTCGCCCTCTGCTGTCAGCGGACGAGTCATATCGTCGCTCCATGTAAAATCTGGCTGCGCATGACGGACAAAATAAAATGTTGTCATTTTAACCTCCAACAAACAATGCTATCTGCCAATCTTATCTGCTGTCTGATCAACAATCTGTATAAAAAGCTATAGTTATTAAAAATTATTATTCATCAATCTTGATAACGTCATTCTGAACTAACCACTTCAAAAATTCGAAACGTGCCTGATCTCTAAATTCAGGCTTTATCATATAGTACATATAATGTTCAACAAGATTAAGAGTTCCGGCTGTGCGTCCCTCAAGCTTAAACTGTTCAAATCCCATAGGAATATATGTATTCCATATCTCATCAGGAGATATATGGTTTTTCAGATTAACAATTTCAAATAAATTTCTTTCTGTACATGGACACGCATCGAATTTCAATATTTCCGGATGCTCTCTCTTGATATTTTCTATGTTAAACGGCGCATCATGGTATTTCCTTACATGATTTGCATATGCAATCTGCTGCACACCGACCGCTTTATAATGTTCTGTGCGCACTGGACATCCCGGGTTACAGCAAGCATTAACCAACAATTCACATTTCTTCTTATCAGAGATTTTCTTGAGAGTGTCAAAATCATGATTCATATCATAGTCAATAACAACAATATGATAATCCTTCTCAACCTCCGCACAAAGCTGTTCTTGATCTGTAATACGCTTACAAGTCGAACTGGTGATTTTATAATTAGGATAGTTTTTTCTGATATAATCCTCCAACAAAGGTGAAAGAACGATCA
Source organism: uncultured Ruminococcus sp. (assembly GCA_910576995.1). Lineage (GTDB taxonomy): Bacteria > Bacillota > Clostridia > Oscillospirales > Ruminococcaceae > Ruminococcus. The sequence goes on along the minus strand of CAJTLC010000020.1, from coordinate 1,006 downwards.
CTTCATTCATGCCGTTATCAGCGAGATGCATCACCATATTGCAGAAATTATCGCTGAGATGCTTCTTTTCAATCATGGGATTAGTAAATGTAAATCGCAGAGGAATTCCTCTTTCATTGAAATTCTTGATAACGCTCCTGATAAAATTCTTATCACAAATTCCTCCCTGTGTACGCCCTCCATTCCATAAAGCGGGAGGAAAAGTACCGTACACCGAAGCAATTTCAACCCCCTCCCTAAAATATTGAGGTTGCTGCGCAAGGAATTCGGCAAAAACAAGATTCAGCTTAAAATGTCCTGCAAAATCAGGAAGATGAAAACGCGCTTTCATAGGTATACGTCCTTTCTGTACATTATGGGGAAGTATTTTATAACGCAAAATGATTTCAAGTTAAAAATAAGCGAGTCGTACGAGCGGCAACATAAACCGCCCGCAGCAACTCGCAGCTGGTGGGCCATCAGGGACTCGAACCCCGGACCGTTCGGTTATGAGCCGAATGCTCTGACCAACTGAGCTAATGGCCCTTATAGAAAAACGGAAGTCTAAAGGGACTTCCGTTAAAAAAGATGCCGGCATTGAAATATTTTCCCAGGCCGTCGCCAGCCAAGTATCATCATCGCAGCAGAGCTTAACTTCCGTGTTCGGAAAGGGAACGGGTGTGACCTCTGCGCCATAAACACCGACTCTTGCAAACTGAAAAAAGCGAAGCAAGTAAATGAGAGAGAACTCAAAAGAAACAAAAGGAAAAGCCCTCGACCGATTAGTATTCGCAGGCTAAATACATTGCTGCACTTACACCATGAACCTATCAACCTCATAGTCTATAAGGGGTCTTACTCATAAAGAAGGGATATCTTATCTTAAGGGCGGCTTCACGCTTAGATGCCTTCAGCGTTTATCCGTTCCGCACTTAGCTGCCCAGCTGTGCCACTGGCGTGACAACTGGTGCACCAGAGGTGCGTCCATCCCGGTCCTCTCGTACTAGGGACAGCTCCTTTAAAATAT
>CAJTLC010000019.1 GCA_910576995.1 uncultured Ruminococcus sp. | reverse complement strand
ACTTTTAGTTTACTACTTTTTCTTTTTTCTGTCTACTTTTTTAGTATAGCACCAGTTCAGCGCTCTTGATGCGAAAAATCGTATTGCATTGCAGGAGCTGCTTTTGAAATTGTGGGAGGGAGAAAACTCCGAAAATAAAAAAACGGTGGTATTTGTGACCCACGACATTGACGAAGCGATCTTTCTTTCCGATAAAATCGTCGTGCTGACATCACATCCGGGAACAGTTTATGATATTGTAGAAGTTCCTTTTGAGCGTCCGAGAAATCGTGAAGAGTTGATCGAACGCAAGGATTATGCCGCATTCCGCAGCAGGCTGCTGTCTATGTTTTACCACGATATTGCCGACAGGATCGGCGGAAACGAGGTAGTTTTATGACGATAAAAGCAAGATTTTTAAGAGTTACGCATATTTTTTTCGTTATTCTTATGCTCATACAGCTTTTGCCGGATAAATCGCCAAAAGAAGTCTGCACGTCAAGTCTGATCGCCTTTGCGATTACAGCAGAAGCCGTTGTGATCGTATTGTCCTTTTTGATAAAGAGAAAAGAACCGTTGTCGCTGACGCTTGATATTTTTGGCTTTATTTATGTGTTTCTGACAGCATGGACTTTGGCGACGGCTAAATTTGATTTGCTTAATGATCTGCTTTTTCCTGCTCCCGGAAAAGTGATTGCTCAGTTTGCAGAGGATAAAACTGTTATTTTAACCAATATCAAAAGCTCTGTAGGAATTATCATTCAAGGATTTTTGCTGGCAGCGGCGACGGCTATACCTTTAGGACTTCTGATCGGATTGAATGGGAGGATTGGAAATGCGGCGTCATATCTGACAAAATTTTTCAGTTCTATTCCGCCGATCGTATATATTCCATACGGAATTGCACTTTTACCCACATTCCGTTCCGTTTCGGTTTTTGTGATCTTTTTGGCGTCATTCTGGCCAATATTTGCAGGTACAATGAGCGGCGTACTGAACGTTGACAAGAAAATTATAGATTCTGCGAAAGTTCTGAATGTGAAAAAGCCTGCCATGCTGACATCGGTTATTCTTCCGGCATCGCTTCCACAAATTTTCCTCGGCTGCAATCAGGGACTCAGCGTGTCGTTTATTCTCCTGACATCAGCCGAGATGATCGGAGCAAGGGACGGCATGGGCTACTATGTCAAGTACTACTCTGACTTTGGCGATTATACACGCACGATTACCGGTTTGCTTGTCATTGGTATTGTTGTTATTGCTGTGACATTTCTGTTCAACAGATTTCAGCAGTATCTTTTGCGTTGGAAAAGGTAATGCCCTATAGACTGAATCTATAGCTCGTTATAGATAATACATATTAGACAAATAGGTAAAATAGGTGTATAATAATAGCAGAACAGGGAACACTGTGAAGAAAATTGGAGGTAATGTAACATGAGTACAAGAGACGTTAACAATAAATTCTGGAATGAGGAACTTGAAACAATGCCCCGTGAGGAGCTTGAAAAGAAGCAGCTTGAGGATTTGAAGGAGATCGTGAAGTTTGCCTATGACAACGCGCCCTATTACAAGCGTTCATTTGATGAAGCGGGTGTAAAGCCGGAAGATATTCACACTCTCGCCGATATTCAGAAGTTCCCTTTCATCAACAAGACAACGCAGCGTGACACACAGGGTGTAGGCTCGTTCCTTGGTGAATTGTGTGCCGTTCCCGAAGAAGATGTTGTGTTCATTTCTACATCATCAGGCTCGACGGGAGTGCCTACAATGAGTCCGTTTACTAAAAAGGACTTTGATGAATTTCAGGATACGGAAAGCCGCTGGTTCTGGCAGGTGGGCATGAGACCAAATGACCGCTATGTACACGCCCTGAATTTCTCCCTGTATGTTGGAGGTCCTGATGTGATCGGCGCACAGAACCTTGGCGCATTGTGTATCTGGGGCGGTACTCTTCCCAGCGAAAGACTGCTGTTTATTCTGAAAACCTACCAGCCGACAATCATCTGGACAAGTCCGTCCTATGCATGGCAGTTAGGCGAAAAAGCGAAAAAAGCGGGCATCGACCCGAAAAAAGATTTGTCTATCAAAAAAATTATCGTTGCAGGAGAGCTTGGCGGTTCTATTGACGCAACGCGAAAGGCAATTGAAGATCTGTGGGGCGCTGAGGTTTACGATTTTTACGGACTTTCCGATATTTTCGGCGCTTGTGCCGCACAATGCGAGTATCATGACGGTCTGCACATTGCGGAAAATCATATTCTTGTGGAAACGATCGACATTCATACAGGTGAGATTCTGCCGCCCGGCGAAGTGGGCGAACTGGTGTTCACAACGCTCCGTAAACACGCAAGACCGCTCATTCGTTTCAAGACAGGCGACATAGGCTACATAGACAACACGCCCTGCAAATGCGGACGCACTCACGGCAGAATCCACATTAACGGCAGAAAGGACGATATGTTTATCGTTTCGGCTGTCAATGTATTCCCAAGCGATATTGAGGCGGTTATCAGAGAACTTGACGGCGTGACAGGCGAATATCTTATTCGTGTATTTGAAAAGGATTTCACCTGCAAATACTCCGTTGAGATCGAGAAAAATTCCGATAATCCTGCATCTGATGATTCTGTTGCAGAGACGGTTTCAGCGGCATTAAAGGCAAGAATCGGCGTAAAGCCTTACAAAGTTGTCGTACATCCCGACGGCGGTCTTGACACACGTTCGGAGCATAAATCCAAGCGTATCATTGATGAAAGAAAACTGGACTATACAATTTAATGTGAAAAGTAGCGTCTGCTTGATATTTTCAGGCGGACGCTTTTGAGGTGATATAATGAATATATTTGGTAACTATTTTTTTGAGGGCGGATTCGGCTTGGAGCGTGAAACGCTCCGAATTGATAAAAACGGCAGACTTGCCCAGACTCCGCACCCTTTCGATAATCCGCATTTGCAGCGTGACTTCTATGAAAATCAGCTTGAAATTATTACAGGCGTGAATGATTCTGTCAAAAATGCAATCGAAGAGCTTGCGGAATGGGATTTGACTGCAAGAAAAAAACTTGCTGAAAACAGCGAAGATCTCTATATTTATTCAAATCCTCCTCATTTTTCAGACGCATCGGAAATCCCTGTTGCCCATACCGGTATGGAATTATCAAAGTTCAATTACCGCAAACAGCTTGAACAGAAGTACGGCAAACCTATGATGCTTTATTCGGGAATACATTTTAATTTTTCACTTTCAGAAAAGTATCTCCGCGAAATCAAGGATATCGGGCAGGAGTTCGGGCAATTCAGTAATAATGTTTATTTCAGACTTATGAAACAGATTTTTCGGCATAGCTGGCTGATCGTTTTGCTGACCGCTGCAAGTCCGATATATGACCGTTCATTTGTTGAAGCAGGCAGTTCGGGTAAGATGTTCAGCGGTTACGGCTCAATGAGAAATTCCGGGCACGGCTACTGGAATCAATTCATACCGATTCTTGACTACAGCGATATTGAATCATTCACCGACAGCATACAAGGCTATATTGACGACGGGTTTCTTCTGTCGCCTGCGGAGCTGTATCTGCCTGTCCGTTTGAAGCCAAAGGGTACATACAGTCTTGATGCATTGAAAAATGGTATCGACCACATTGAGCTGCGAATGTTTGACTTGAATCCGTTGAGTGATGTGGGGATTTTCAGCGAAGATGCCGAATTTGCACATCTTCTGATGCTGTACTTGCTGCATCTTCCTGATTTCGATTTTACTGCAAAGCTACAGGAAAAAGCTGTTTTCGATCATAAGGAAGCTGCAAAATATATGCCCGATCAGCATTATATTGATGAGGCAATGACGATAATCACCCAAATGGAACAGTTTTTTGAGGGATATGTCTATGCTGAAAAAGTACTTGCATATCAGAAAAGAAAGCTTTTAGAAAATCAAAGGTACTGCGTTAAAATTTATGAGAGGAGCTTAAAGCAATGTGCGAATTATTCGGTGCAAGTCTGAAAGAAAATGAAGATATAAGCGGATATTTAACGGAATTTTTCAGTCACGGTGTGCAGCACCCTCACGGCTGGGGAATATATCGAGAACATCGCGGAAATTTTAAAATCGTAAAAGAGGCTGTCAGCTCGATAAAAAGTGCGCTTGCAAAGGAAATCGTTCTAACAACCGAGCCGCAAAAGCATTTTATGACACATATACGACTTGCTACAGCAGGTGCGGTCAAAACTGAAAACTGCCATCCGTTCAGCGGAACGGATGCATCCGGAAAATGCTGGACGCTGATTCACAATGGCACGATTTATGCGGTAAACAGGACTTTTTCATATCGCTCGGCACAGCATGGGAATACGGATTCTGAGCGTGTTTTTCTGTATTTGCTTGACAAGCTGAACAAGGTTCGTCCAGGTAATGATAGCGAACGTTTTGCAGTCGCAGATGAAGTTGTGCAGGAACTTTCTGAGCGCAACAAGCTGAACCTGCTCATCTCGGACGGTGAAACTCTGTACGTCCACAAAAATATGGAGGGAACACTGTTTTATCTGAAAACCGATAACGGCTATTATTTCAGCACCAAGCCTCTTGGAAACGGCGTATGGACGGAGTTTCCGACAGCACAGCTCATTGCCTTTCGGAACGGTGAAAAGCTGTTTTCAGGTACAAACCACGGAAAAATATTTACTTCTGTGATGCACAGTATCTCTGTTTACGATGCGATGAATATATAAGATACTGAACAGGTTCTAACAAATTTTTTCAAAAAATTTCGCAAAACCTATTGACAAGATAGGAAAAGTGTGATAAAATACAAACATAGCCTACCAATCAGGTAGAATAAATAAGATCAGAGGTTATTATTATGAGTAAGAATTATAAATTTGAAACTTTACAGCTTCACGTCGGACAGGAATCTCCCGACCCGGCAACAGATGCACGAGCTGTGCCTATCTACGCAACAACCTCCTACGTTTTCAAAGATTCTGCACAGGCAGCAGGACGTTTCGGACTGACTGAGGGCGGCAACATCTATACACGTCTGATGAACCCGACCTCCGATGTTTTTGAGCAGAGAATTGCGGCTTTGGAGGACGGTGCGGCAGCTCTTGCTACTGCTTCGGGTTCGGCGGCGATCTCATACGCAGTGCAGAATATCGCAACGGCAGGCGACCACATCGTCAGCTCCGTGAATCTTTACGGCGGTACATATAACCTTTTTGCCAATACTCTGAAAGAGCAGGGTCTTACGACTACTTTCGTTGATCCGTCAGATCCTGAAAACTTTGAAAAGGCTATCCGACCAAACACCAAGCTTCTCTATGCTGAAACCTTAGGCAACCCAAATTCCGATGTCATCGACCTGGAAGCGATTTCCGAAATTGCTCATAAACATGGCATTCCGCTTATTGTGGACAATACTTTTGCGACTCCTTATCTGCTCAGACCTATCGAGCATGGCGCTGACATTGTGGTACATTCAGCTACGAAATTCATAGGCGGTCATGGCACGGTTATGGGCGGTGCAGTTATTGACAGCGGTAAATTCGATTGGGCGCAGAATAACAAATTTCCTGGACTTTCCAAACCGAATCCTTCATATCACGGCGTTGTATTTACCGAGGCCTGCGGCAATATCGCCTACATCATGAAGCTCCGCACGACCCTCATGAGAGATCAGGGCGCGACTATTTCGCCATTCAATTCATTCCTGCTTTTACAGGGACTGGAAACGCTTTCGCTTCGTCTGGAACGTCATGTGGAGAATGCTTTGAAAGTCGTTGGTTTTTTGAAAAATCATCCGCAGGTTGAGCGTGTCAATCACCCGTCTCTCGCACAGGGCAGAGAAAAGGAGCTTTACGACAGATACTTCCCCAATGGTGCGGCTTCGATTTTTACTTTCGAAATCAAGGGAAATGCCGAGACAGCAAAGAAGTTCACCGAAAGTCTGGAGCTGTTCTCACTGCTTGCCAATGTTGCCGATGTAAAGTCGCTGGTGATTCATCCTGCATCCACCACACATTCCCAGATGACCGAGGAAGAACTGCTTTCCGCCGGTATACGACCAAATACCGTTCGTCTTTCTATCGGTACAGAGCATATTGACGATATTTTAGATGACCTCAGAAACGGCTTTGACGCTGTGAAATAATTTTCCGAAAAACACTTGAATTCATACTAAATCTATGATATAATTAGGTATAGTAATATTATCAGGGAGTGGTCGGTATGAAAATATCAACAAAAGGCAGATATGCACTGCGAATGGCGGTATATCTGGCAAAACACCAATGCGACGAGTATGTTTCGCTGAAAGAGATCGCCGAAAGCGAAAATATCTCTAAAAAATATCTCGAGCAAATTGTACCCATGCTGAACAGAGCCGGTCTGCTCCGGACTACCCGTGGAAACAAAGGCGGATACTTGCTGACAAAAAAAGCCGGCGAGATAACAGTCGGGGATATTCTCCGTGCAACTGAGGGAAGTCTTGCTCCTATCGCCTGCCTTGAATACGAAGTCAATGATTGTCCGCGAAAGGCGCAATGCTCCACGCTTTACGTCTGGGAGGGACTTTATCGGCAGATCACAGGCTATCTTGACAGTATCACTGTGCAGGATATTGCCGATCGTGAAGGAAACGGCGATGATTACAGCATATAAAGGCACCTCTAAAAATAATACATATCCTGTAGTAAGTGCTTAACTTGAACAGGATTAAAGTTAATTTAAAGAACGGATAATTTTTTGGTGTGAAATTTGAAAAAATGAGGTTTTAAACATTTACTGTTTAAAACCTCATTTTTTGAAATTATCCTCCGACTTGCTATGAAAAATTTTTATTCACCTCCTTTGGTACAATATTAGCATAGTCCAAACTGCTGACACAGTAGTGACAGGCTATGCTTATTTTAGTATAATGAGAAGGTAATGGACTGACGGCACCTCCTTGGAACTTAGCGTTCGTTGATGAAAGCGTCAGCCGCCTTCTTATTATCAAATTCGATTAAGCAGGTTGTACCTGCTGTGAAAATTTCATAGCAGCGTTCGCGTAACTAACCAAAATGAATTTTAATAAGCTTCTGAGCGGAAACATTACATATCATTTTAAGAAAGCAGTTATCATTATGATCAGTGTTGGCATTGACGTTTCAAAAGGAAAGAGCACAGTTTGCATATTAAAGCCGGGTGGTGAAGTCGTCAAACCGCCTTTTGACATAGAACACACTGCCGATGAACTTGATTCCTTGGTTTCTCTTATCAATTCTTTTGAAGAGGAAACCCGTGTTGTTTTAGAAGACACAGGACATTATCATTTACCTGTCGCTTCTTACCTGTCGTCGCACAACATTTTTGTCTGCTGTGTAAATGCACTCCGAATGAAGAGATATTGCTCTCAGAGCATTCGCCGTGCTAAGACCGACAAGATTGATGCTGTACGAATTGCCTCTTTTGGTATCACATATTGGTGTGAACTTGTCCGGGCTTATGCTTCTCCCGATACATACGATGAGCTGCGTTTTCTTGCAAGACAGTATTATCAGATTACCGCTATACTTGTAAAAGCGAAGGTTAATTTCAGTAATCTACTTGATCAGGTAATGCCCGGAATCAACGATATACTCCAGAATCAAAAGGATAATCATAAACTGACAGAATTTGTAAACCGATATATTCATTACAATAAAATTATCGATATGGGTGAAAAGCGATTCACCGCCGATTACTGCAAGTGGGCAAAGAAAATGGGATACCGCTGTAACGAGCGCAAGGCAGCCGAAATCTTCGCCATTGCTCAAAACGGTATCTCATCGCTTCCTAACTCCCAATCCGTCAAAATTGCTGTCAGTGAAGCCATAAAGCTGATCCACTCAACAGAGGAATCACGCAATACCATTTTAGCACAAATGCAGGCTCTTTGCAAGACTTTGCCTGAATATTCTGTTATCAGAGATATGAACTGTATCGGAGATGTTCTTGCACCTCGCATAATAGCCGAAATAGGCGATGTTCGCCGTTTCAAAAATAAGCACTCTCTTATCGCTTATGCCGGCATCGATGCTCCGCCTTATCAGTCGGGAGCATTCAACGCCACGGAACGAAAGATCTCGAAACGAGGGAACGCATATCTCCGTAAGACAGGTTATGAGATCATGCAGTCTCTTATTAAACACAAGCCTATTGACGATCCTGTCTATGATTTTATTCTGAAGAAACGAAGCGATGGCAAATGCGGCAAGGAAGCTATGATCGCAGGTCTTAACAAGTTCCTTCGTGTTTACTATGGAAAAGTCATAGAACTCTACTCTAAGTAATGATTTTTCCATCAGTTTATATACATATGGCGTTTGAAACTCCTCTTTCTTACCTCAGCTTTGTTATACCCTTTTTCCTCTTTTCAAAAACTTTATTTTTGGTTATTTTGCCTATTGATTTTTCTTAGCAGGTTTTATCTCTATTTCAAGTGAAATTGCTGTAGTAAGAAAAAGTTGATATAGGCTGAACCTATTAAAAGTTATAGAATAAATGTATTGGACATTGTGCAAATGTTATGGTATAATATTTTAAAACATACTATGTATATATGCAATGTAAGTGCAATAACGAACAGTATGTTATTCATATTTAAAAAGATATGAATTATAATGATTTATAAGATAGGAGAGATAGGATATGGCTTGCTTTATTGTTCCGGCAGCAGAAGCAATTGCAGCAACAGTTGCAGTACGTATTTTAGAATCAAAGGAGAAAAAATCGGAAACGATGTGTATGGCAGAGGATGTGAAACATGTCAAGGCAGGCTTTTCGAGAAAGGTCAAGTGGCTTTCAAAGCTGCTCTGGGGCGGTTCTTCTTTATTGGCATTTGAACACGTATGGCATGGAGAAGTTCATCCGTTTTTTCCGTTTCTGACAGCGGCAGAAAGTCCCGAATCATTTGTTGCTATGCTGAATGAAGTTTCAACCGTCGGTGTAGGAATGGCATTGACAGTGACAGCGGCGTGGCTTGGCATGATAGCAGCGTCGCACATTTCGGATAAAAGCACGAATTACACAAAAGATATGGCAGGTGAAAAAATATGACGCTTTTGGTAACAGTGATCGCTGCTGTCATTTGTACCGCTATCTGGTACAGAAAAACATCGGAGGACACGATGAAAATTTCAACATTGTGCTTCATCTACTGGGGCGCATCATTAATGTGGTTCACTGATGCAGTATTTGAATATTCAGAACTTCGTGCGGAATTTTTTACGCCGTCTTTATATGATATGGTAAACGATGCGTTTTTAGGAATTTCGGCAGTTGCATTGGGGCTTGTTGCATGGGTTGTCAGATTGCTTATTACCGACCCGAAACACATATTTAAAAAGGAGATTTAAACTATGAGCGAACATAATCATAATCACGGGCATAACCATAACAATGAAAAAACGCATATCCATTCGCATCGTGCATTGATCGGGTTTGATAAGCATGGCATTCCAACAATAGTCGCTAAGGCAGATCATCAGGAGGAACTTGATAACGACCCGAACGCATTTATTCGTGATTATATGAATGCAGTTGCGGAATATAAAAAGACTTTCCCATCAAAGCAGGATGTTATAGATCAAACTCCCGATCCTGCTGTTAAGGAAATGCTTTTGCGTTCCGAACAGCTTGGCATTGACACGGCATTCGATCGCTTTGACAGGCAGAAACCTCAATGCAGTTTCGGGCTTGCCGGAATCTGCTGTAAGATATGTAACATGGGACCCTGTAAAATTACAGCAAAATCTCCGCGCGGAGTATGCGGTGCAGACGCTGATTTGATCGTTGCAAGAAATCTTCTCAGAGCAGCGGCAGCAGGTGCAGCACAGCATGGTATGCACGCAAGAGAAATTATTCTTTCTCTTAAATGGGCAGCGGAAGGTAAGCTTGATATTCCGATTATGGGCGAACAAAAGATAAGAACGACAGCAGAGGCTTTTGGAATTCAGACAAAACATCGTACAACAAAGAAAATAGCTATAGATTTAGCCAATGTGCTTCTTGAAGATATGTCGCGTACAGAGCCGAATGAATATCAAACAATAAAAGCCTGCGCTCCGCCCGAACGTCAGGAAGTGTGGAAAAATCTTGATATATTGCCAGTAAGCGCCTATCATGAGGTGTTTGAAGCATATCATAAAACAGGCTGTGCGATTGACGGCGACTGGGAAAGTATTATGCAGCAGTTCCTGAGATGCAGACTGGCGTTTACATTTTCAGGCGTTGTGGGAGCAAATATTGCAACGGATAGTTTGTTTGGTGTAGGCGATCGTGTGACGTCCAAAGTCAACATCGGCGCTTTGAAAAAAGGTTATGTCAATATAGCCGTTCACGGACATTTGCCGACACTTGTCAGCCAGATCGTCAAGACCGGACAGGAAGAAAAATTCATAGAACTTGCAAAATCAAAGGGCGCTAAGGGAATACTTTTTTATGGTATATGCTGTTCCGGACTGGCGGCTATGTATCGTTACGGTGGCGTCATTCCGTTGTCGAATGCTGTATCTGCGGAACTGGTGCTTGGTACTGGTGCATTGGATTTATGGGTTGCAGACGTTCAGGACGTATTCCCGTCAATTATGGAGGTTGCAAAATGCTTTAAAACCGCAGTTGTCACCACAAGCGATTCTGCAAGGCTGCCCGGTGCGGAACGGTATGAGTACGATCATCACCATTCCAATATCGGGGAAACCAAGGCACTTGCCGAAAAAATCGTGACTCGTGCTATTGAGAGTTTCGAGCAGCGTAAGGGAATCCCTGTGTACATTCCGCCGTACGAGGTCGAAGCAGAAGTGGGATTTTCCGTTGAATACGTACATAAACGTTTCGGCAGTATGAAGCCACTTGCCGATGCTTTGAGATCAGGAAAAATTCTCGGTATTGTAAATATGGTAGGATGTAACAATCCCAAAGTACTGTACGAAAAGGCTATTGTTGACGTTGCAGACGTACTGTTAAAAAACAATATTCTTATTTTATCAAATGGCTGTGCATCGTTTCCGCTTATGAAACTCGGTTACTGTAACACTTCCGCTTTGGATAAGACAGGCGAAAGTCTCAGGGAATTTTTAACTCCTGATCTGCCGCCTGTATGGCACGTCGGGGAATGTATCGACAATACACGTTCTTCCGGAATATTTGCAGGAATTGCAGGCGAACTCGGAAAGGCTCTGCATGAAATGCCGTACGCTTTTACATCGCCTGAATGGGGAAATGAAAAGGGAATAGATGCGGCTCTGGGATTCAGATTAATGGGCATAAATTCGTATCATTGCGTTGAAGCACAGATCTACGGTTCAAAGAATGTAATCGAATTTCTGAAAGACGGTACAAGAGAATTGCTCGGTTCAGTTATGTATGTTGATACTGACCCGACTGAACTTGGAAATAAAATTGTTGAGGATATAAAAGCCAAACGAAAAGCGTTGGGCTGGGATTGATTTAATTTGAGAGAGATGATATATATATGAAAAAAATTATTTCGATACTGACAGCAGGAGCGTTGCTTTTTTCACTGTCAGCCTGCGGAAAAAAATCCAATGATAATACAATAAAAATTGCTTATCTGCCGATCACGCATTCACTTGCCGTACTTGAAACAGCAGATGAACTTTCGGAACAGACAGGCTTGAAAGTTGAACTTGTAAAGTACGGTTCGTGGAATGAACTTATGGACGCATTAAATTCAGGACGTGTTGACGGAGCATCCGTGCTTATAGAACTTGCAATGAAATCAAAGGAGCAGGGAATAGGTCTGAAAGCTGTGGCGCTTGGTCATAAAGACGGAAATGTGCTTATTGCATCTAATGATATTACAGACGCAAGCGAACTCAAAGGAAAAACGATAGCAATTCCTCATAGACAATCATCACATAACATTCTCCTGAACGACGCTCTTGTATCGGCAGGATTGACAATCGACGATGTAAATATTACAGAACTCGCACCGACAGAAATGCCGTCAGCGCTTGCTGGAGGACAGATCGACGGATATTGTGTAGCAGAACCGTTTGGCGCAAAAGCGGTTTCACTGGGTGCAGGCAAGGTACTCTTTACTTCGGAAGAACTTTGGGAAGATTCGCTTTGCTGCGGACTGGTGCTTACAGACAGGTTTATTGAAAAACGTGAAAATGATGCAAAGATATTTGTTGAAAGCTATAAACAGGCAGGAAAAAGTCTGACAAAAGAAAAGGCTTTGGAAACGGCAGAAAAATATCTGAATCAGGATAAGGATGTTTTGGAACTGTCACTGCAATGGATATCCTACGATGATCTTGATATTACGGAAGAAGATTATGCCGTTCTTACTGAAAAAGTGAAATCATACGGATTGTCTGAAAATCCTCCTTCTTATGCAGATTTTGTGAAAAATAATTTTGAATGAATAGAGTTGGTGAAGATTGAAAAAATACTTTCTCTGAAAAATGTTATTATTTCTCTGATTGTCTTATTGGCAATATGGCAGATCATTTTTAATGTAAGCAAATTTGATTCTGCGTTGTTTACGTCTCCTTTACAGGCATTTCAGGCTTTGTGGGAAATGACTTCAAACGGCGTCCTTATACTGCATATTAAAGCAAGTATGTACAGATTCGCTATAGGTTATATCAGTTCGGTAATAGCTGCTGTTTTGCTTGGACTTATACTCAGCAGACTTCCGAAAGTGTTTCAATATGTCAATCCTGTATTACAACTTCTTCGTCCCATTTCACCTATGGCATGGATGCCGTTTATTGTTTTATGGTTTGGGATAGGCGATGTTCCGGCGATTGTAATTATTTTTATTGCAGCATTTTTTCCTGTTTTACTGTCAACGGTTTCAGCGGTTGGCGGAATTGATACTATTTATTTAAAAGTATCAAAAAACTTCGGAATACATCAGCCGCAGATAATGTGGAAAGTGATTTTTCCTGCCGCATTTCCTCAGATAGCAAACGGAATACATCTTGCTTTAGGAACTGCATGGGTATTTCTTGTTGCGGGCGAAATGACCGGAGCGCAGTCCGGACTTGGTTATTTTGTGATAGGCGCAAGAAATAATCTTCGTGCGGATATACTTTTTGCGGATATTATAGTAATAGGTCTGATCGGTCTTATTCTTGATACTCTCTTAAAAATTGCAGAAAAACAAATCCTTAAATCATGGGGAGGTGCGGACTGATGTATATTGAAATAGAAAATGCAGAAAAGAATTTTTTGCAGAATGGAGAAAAATTCACAGCATTTACTGACGTTTCATTGTCTGTGAATAAAGGGGAATTTATATGTCTGCTGGGACCGTCGGGCTGTGGAAAAAGTACGCTCCTTAATGCAATTGCAGGATTTTCTCCGATAACGTCAGGAAGCATAAAAATTGACGGCAAAGAGATAAAAGAACCGTCCGTGGACAATGTAATGATATTTCAGAATTACGGCTTATTCCCATGGAGAACCGTTCAAAAAAATGTGGAACTCGGACTTGAATCCAAAAAAATTCCCAAAGAAGAACGACGTAAAATTGCAGATAAATATATTGAATTGGTGGGGCTGGAAAATTTCAAAACTGATTGCACCATAATTTACTGTGCAGCCCTCTGTTTCTTCTAAATGCAGACACTTTGTTTCAATTGACCTTTCCATGTTATCCCTCCTATAGCTATTATACTCATTTTACACATATACATAGTATGCTTTAATGACATTATATCACTATATTGACACCATGCCAAATACATTTTTCCTCTAACTTTTAATAGATTCAGTCTATATCAATTTTTATATAGATGCAGAACTTGCGAAGGAAAGCCATAAAAGATAAGCCAGACAACAAGTCCGGCTCTCACAATTCCTATCCATACTCAAATAATATACTCAATCTGTTCTTCATGCTTCATATTGAACAGTTCAAATATCTTATCACGAACCTGTAAAAAATCGCTTGCTGTACGTTCTCTGTGTCCTTTCAGCGGAACTGTGACAACGCATTTGATTTTTCCGGGATTCGGCGTCATAATTACAATTCTGTCGGCAAGAAAAACCGCTTCTTCAATGTCATGAGTCACAGAAATGTATCTGAAAAAAACGGCATTAAATTTTCAAATATCGACTGTTGCAGAGAGAATATAGAGAATTTCATAACGCCTGAAACAAAAGCTGTTTATATTGAAACACCGACTAATCCAATGATGAATGTGACAGATATTGCTGATGTATCGGAAATAGCAAAAAAGCATGGTCTGCTTTTGATAGTTGACAATACTTTCATGTCGCCGTATTTTCAGAATCCGCTTGATTTGGGTGCGGATATTGTAGTACACAGCGGAACGAAATATCTTGGCGGTCACAATGATACGCTTGCGGGATTTTTAGTGACCAAAAGAGCTGATATAGCTGAAAAATTTGCATTCCTGATATAAACAACAGGGGTGGGACTTTCTCCGTTCGATTCTTTTCTTATTTTAAGAGGAATCAAAACACTCGCTGTCCGTATGGAAAAGGCACAGGAAAATGCTTTAAAAATCGCAGAGTGGCTTAAATTGCAGAAACCGATCACAAGAGTTATTTATCCCGGATTGCCTGAACATTCCGGACATGAAACAATGAAAAAACAGGCACGGGGTTTCGGTGCAATGCTGACTTTTCAGCTTGAAAGCAAGGAATTTGCATTGTCGATTCTGGAAAAAGTCTGCATGATAAAATTTGCGGAAAGTCTGGGCGGAGTGGAAACGCTTATCACATATCCGACTACGCAGACTCATGCAGATGTACCGCAGGAAATACGTGAGAAAAACGGAATTACAGAGAGTACGCTGCGCCTTTCAGTGGGTATTGAAAATGCGGAGGATCTGATTTATGAACTTGAAAAAGTATTTCAGGAAACGGAGCGTGAATTGAATGTCTGAGAGAAATCTTGATTTTGATAAAGTTATAGACCGCAGAAATACAAGATGTCTGAAATATGATTTTGCTAAAAGACGTGGTATGCCCGAAGATGTGCTTCCGCTCTGGGTTGCGGACATGGATTTTGAGACTTCCTCATATATTGAGGATGCTCTGATTGAACGTGCGAAGCATGGGATTTTCGGCTACAGCGAAGTGCAGACGCCATATTTTGAAATTCTGGCAAACTGGATGAAAAAACATCATAACTGGGACGTTCAGGAAAAATGGCTGATTAAAACTCCGGGAGTTGTATTTGCACTTGCGATGGCTGTAAAAGCGTATACGAAAATCGGTGAAAGTGTTCTGATACAGACACCTGTATATTATCCGTTTTATGAAGTCATTCGGGACAACGGCAGAAAAATCGTTGAAAATGAATTATATCTTGGAGACGATAATCGTTATCATATTAATTTTGAAGATTTTGAAAAGAAAATCATTTGTGAAAAAGTCAGGCTGTTTATCCTTTGCAGTCCACATAATCCGGTTGGCAGGGTTTGGACTGCGGAAGAACTTGTTAAACTTGGCGATATTTGTGCCAAACATGGCGTAATTGTTGTGAGTGATGAAATTCATGCGGATTTTGTATTTAAGGGCAAACATCATGTGTTTGCAGCTCTGAAAAAAGAATTTGAGAATATCAGCGTTACCTGTACCTCTGCAAGCAAAACATTTAATCTTGCCGGACTTATGATGTCAAATATTTTCATTCCGAACCGTAAATTAAAGCATAAATTCCGCAGGGAGCTTGATGCAGCCGGAACAAGTCAGCTTGGCATTATGGGGCTTGTTGCAACAGAAGCGGCATACAGTTACGGCGAAGAATGGTATCAGTCAATGATTGAATATGTGAGGGAGAATATTGAGTTTACAAAAAAGTATATCTCTGAAAATATCCCCGATGTTTCCATGATTGACATTGAAGGTACATATCTTGTGTGGCTTGATTTTCACAAAACAAGACTGTCTGCGGAGGAGCTTGACAGGCGAATTATTCATAATGCAAAATTATGGCTTGACAGCGGAAAAATTTTCGGAAATTGCGGAGAGGGTTTCCAGCGTATCAATGTTGCCTGTCCGAGAAGCATTTTGAAAGAGGCGCTTGACCGTATCAAAAGTATACTATATTAAAGGAGATTACAGATATGAATAAGAAAGTTTTAAAATAACCGGAATCATCAATCTTTTGATTTCAGTTTTTGTTTTTGTGGGTGTCATCACGTTTCTTCACCCATGCAGCGGTGAAAAATCGGCGATATGAACAAAGGCAAGAAAAGACGAAGCTAGCTTGTCATAACGAGTAGCCATGCGGCGAAAAGCTTTATACTTAACTCTATTGAAAACTATCCATTCATGCTGACATAAATTTCGTCTGTCTGCGTTGTCGTTGTCACCGTGCGTCAGCACGCTTTCCTCCTCCGCCTTGACATACGAAATTTCTGTTCAGCATTCTTTGGACATTTTGCAATAGAGTTAAGTATAATTTTATTGAAAAAGCATTCAACCAAATGACACTCTTTGTAAAGCCAGAAGTCGCAAAACCAAGGATTCGGATTATTTGCTTTAGGTGGAATGGTATATTCAGCATGATGTTCGGTAATAAAATCTCTGATTTTTTCAGTACCGTAGGCTTTGCCACCAAGAATATATGATGCAGGGAAACGTTCTGATTCCCGAACTTGATGTTTTGAACAATATAAGAATGCCGTCAGAGCTGAGCGGCAGAAATATAGATGAAACAGAATTGCAGACATTTCTTGAAATTCTGCGTATCACGCATATTCTGAAATCCTATCCGTCAGAAGTTTCCGGCGGAGAATACCGCAGAGTAATGCTGGCAAGAATTTTGCCGCTTCATACGGAGATTTTGATTGCGGATGAGCCCACATTAAATTTAGACGCCGGCAGCGCTGAAATCGTCCGTAATGTTCTGAACGAATATGCCAATAACGATCACATTCTTATCGTTTCTACACACGATTCTCTTCTGGCACCTCAGGCAGGAAAAACTTCATATTGGTTATTGAATCAGTCTATGGTTTTCAATAGATTTTGTATATAACGAAATTTTTCCAAACCCCTTGACAAAATGAAAAATATGGTGTATACTAAGTACATACCCGATAAAACCTATACAAAAAATAGGATAACCAAGAAATTATTTTACGGAGGTAATTATCATGAGCAATATTAAGGAAAGCGCATTGGAACTTATCGGCGGTACACCGATACTTAAACTTAACGGCTATACAAAGAAAGCTGGAATAAACAATGCAACCATTCTTGCAAAGCTGGAGTATCTCAATCCGGCAGGCTCCGTTAAGGACAGAATTGCACTGGCGATGATTGAAGATGCCGAAGCCAAGGGGATTTTGAAGCCCGGTGCAACGATCATCGAGCCGACTTCCGGCAACACAGGTATTGGACTTGCGGCTGTAGCAGCATCTAAGGGATACAAAGCGATCCTCATACTTCCCGATACCATGAGCGTTGAGAGAAGAAATCTTCTGAAAGCATATGGCGCTGAACTTGTACTTACCGAGGGCGCAAAGGGAATGAAAGGAGCTATCGCAAAAGCAGAGGAGCTTAATCAGCAGATAGAGGGTTCTGTCATTCTCGGACAGTTTGTCAATCCTGCAAATCCTGCAGTTCATAAGGCAACAACAGGTCCTGAGATCTGGGAGCAGACAGACGGTAAGGTTGACATCTTTGTTGCAGGTGTAGGCACAGGCGGTACGGTTACAGGTGTCGGCGAGTATTTGAAGGAACAGAATCCCAATGTGAAGGTTGTCGCAGTTGAACCGGCCGGCAGTCCGGTTCTTTCAGAGGGCAAGGCGGGTCCTCACAAGATTCAGGGCATTGGAGCAGGTTTCGTTCCGGATACGCTCAATACCGCCGTTTACGATGAGGTTATCGCAATCGAAAATGAAGATGCGTTTGCAGAGGGCAGACGTTTTGCACAGAGCGAGGGAATCCTTGTAGGTATCTCCTCCGGTGCAGCGCTCAAGGCAGCAGCTATCCTTGCACAGCGTCCTGAAAATGCAGGAAAGATTATTGTTGCACTTCTTCCTGATTCGGGCGACAGATATTTGTCTACACCGTTGTTCAGCAATAACTGATGAACACTTTTGGAATGGTGGGAATTTGAATGAGCGAAATAGTAGTGAAAAAGCAGATCCTTGGAGCATTCGCATTTAGAAATGCTTGAAAAGCTTCTTAGCATCACAAAATACGGAAGTATCATTCTCATTGTACAAATAGAAAAAACAAAAAAATACAGGTTAAAAGACTGAACGGAAAGACCGGAGGTTTTGTTAGGTGAATTTCACTTACGATTCCTCCGGTCTTTTTGTTTTAGAGGTTGTAGATGATGCTGTAGCCGTTGGAATGGCATAGGTCTGCAAAACCGAAGTTGGCGGTTCAAATCCGCTCAGCATCGCCAAAAGAGGTGAAATTAAATGAGCAATATATACAAAGATCTGCAAAATTCGCATCCATGCTTTGGTGGACATAAAAATAACACAGGAAGAATCCATTTGCCTGTAAGTCCCGGGTGCAGTATTGCCTGTCGGTTCTGCGACAGAGTGATAAGCGATGACGAAGAAAGACCCAGAGTAACCTCAAAGGTCATAACTCCCGACGAAAGCGTTGATATACTGAAAAAAGCATTGGAAATATGTCACGAGATCAAGGTTGCAGGACCGGGAGATACTCTCGCATCTGATTATGCACTGGAAACGTTCAGAAAAGTAAAAGAGAATTTTCCGCAGCATATAAAGTACATGAACGTACGACACGTTCGTAACTGAAAAGGTTACGCACAAGGTCGTATGAAAATATATTATTATTTGAATACGGTTCTTGGAGAACTGATATTCCGACAGGTGGAATGAGGGAGTAACGTCCTGAAACGCCTGACTTGATACTGCGGTATGCTGTAATTATTGCAATGTAATAATGGTGTAAAGTCCGCTGAAGTCGGCAGAAGTCTGCCCAAACGGGTTAAGCCGCGACAAGTGTCCCAGAGGTGGGATATGCAGATGATATGCCGGAGGTCTATAAAATATCTATGGTGAGAATGTTGCTAAGAAGCAACTGACGAAATGGCGAATGTACGGGTCTATAGCGCTAAATAGTAGAAATGCTGTTCTTCGTTAAGCGGAGGTATGTGAGGTAAAGTAAAATTATTCGTTATGAAATTCCCTGCGGCTTTACAGGAGCCGCCCAGCATACAGGACTAAAGCCAAAGCCTACAGATATATGTACAGATAGGAATATCGGAACGTGGAAAGGTCAGAACACGGAGTGATTGCACACGATGAAGTGTTGAAACGGAAATACACAACGTTTCTTTATCTGACTGAGAGCGACGGCACAGTACCTATGAAGCGGTGATAACAAGCCGTGGAGGGATAGCCGTTAGTCATTCAATATCATTAAAACTTAAATAACTGAAAACAAAAGGTTCGGGTAAGACTAAGAAAAGCGAAATCCTTATAGGAGAGCAACTGACTTTGGCAAAGAATAAACCGAAAAAGAAAGCACGTTTGCGAAATGCTGAATATTACGATTTGCAAAGTACACTTGATAAGCTGTATGCAGAAAGTAAGAACAATTGCTGTTTCAGACATCTTATGCAATATGTGGCAAGTGAGGATAATATCAAACTTGCTTACAGGAACATTAAAAGGAATAAAGGCAGTAAAACAGCGGGAGCAGACGGAAAAACAATCGAAGATTTGAATAAATGGAGCATATCCAACTTAATTTCACACATACAGAAAAGACTTATATGGTATCAGCCTAATAAAATCCGCAGAGTAGAAATACCAAAGGACAACGGCAAACCCCGTCCGCTGGGCATACCCACGATAATGGACAGGCTGATACAGCAATGCTTTTTGCAGATACTTGAGCCTATATGCGAAGCGAAATTCTTTGAGCGAAGCAATGGGTTCAGACCAAACAGAAGTGCAGAAAATGCTATCTCTCAGGTCTACAAAATGATACAGACACAGCATTTACATTATGTTGTAGACGTGGATATAAAGTCATTCTTTGATAATGTCAGTCACGGCAAATTATTGAAGCAAATTCATTGTCATCATAAAATTCCCTACAGCGCATCACATGATGACAGCTACGGCAACTTGATACTGATATGTCAGGAAGCACCCATTCTTGTTCATGCTGTAAACAGCGAGGTCATTCAGCATTACAAAAGTCTGCTGAATCTCAACGCACAGCAGGTCGGCAAAATCAACAAACTTAGAAAACTCTTAAATCTTGCAGATATATAAGGTTTTTTCTTTGTAATGCAGTTATGTTATTACATGATTATATTGAGAACTTGTACCAATAAGCAAAAAACGATTTAACAGAGTGTGCAGATGTGAAATAATAACCATAGTTTCAGCATAAACAGTTTTGATTTCATATTCTTTTGAAAAACGTCTGGAATGACATAACCATGAAAAAGTACGTTCAACTTTCCACCGTTTGGGCATGACTTTAAAGGTGGAATCAAGTCTTTTTGAAATGTCCACCTTTATGTTGTAAAATGTTTCAAAAGTATTTTTCATATGCTTTTCTTTTATTTTCGATTATCATATTTCTATTATACTACAATTTTCCTATTTTTGCATGCTATTGGTACAGGTTCTAGCTTAATGACATTAGCCTTAATATCTCTTAATGACCACTAATGCTGAATAGAGCCACTTATATCATAAAATCGAAGAAAGCGAGTTTTCCTACAGAAACATCGCTCGGCGTGATTTTTCTTCCTATATTATTCTTATGGGATTTTTTGTTGGTTCATATGACAACTGTAGAGCGTGTTCACATGTTAAAAGACAGTAGAAAGCGACGGCTGAAGTGTCGTCGCTTTACATTCCACTGGATATCTTCAATGTGGATAAATCTTGGCAGCGCGATAGAAGAGTTCTCGTCAGCCGTCAGGCAGCAAAGTGTTCTTCGAAATAGAGCTGCTATACAATTCAGATGCTGCCATAAGATATGGTGCGATTCCCTTGGCTTCGTTTTCAACGATTCGTTCGCTTAGATAATATTCCGCAGAACCGTCGCGCTCGCTCGTTCCGCCCAGTCCGCCCATCAGACAAATATTCTTCAAAACGGGAATTCCATTATTGTGAATTATATAACGCTCCGTTACTGTATTCAGCGACGCTTTTCCGCGGTCAGCAGATTTTTTTTCAGCCGCTCCCAGACAATACCCCTTGATCGCTCCATAGGCATATAAAAGAGTTCCGCTTGTTTCGGGATAATTTCCCGGAATATCGGGAATAGCGGGCAATTGCATAAGCATATGCTCCTCGGTCATGCAGGCTTCTAATGCTTCTAAAAGATCCAAAAGCATATTCCTGCAAAATCTGTCTTCGGTTATTTCATAAAAATCAGCCAGACCTGCGCAAAGCCAACCGTTTGAACGCAGCCAGAAATTTGATGAAAGCCCGGTTGTTTTATCTGCCCAATTCATTTCCCTCGTCTCATTATAGCCGTGATAGTAAAGTCCGCTTTTGCTGTCGCGCATTATTTTTCTGATGCATTTCAGTTGTTCCACCGCATCGCTGATCAAATCACTCTTGTTGTTTATTTTGCCATATTCAGCCAAAAACGGCAGAGCCATATATGCTCCGTCAAGCCACATCTGATGTGGATATATCGCCTTATGCCAATAGCATCCGCATTTTAGCCGCGGCTGTTTTGCAAGCTGCTCCAAATAGAGTTTTTCGTAAGCAAGCCGATAACGTTCGTCGCCGATCATTTTGTAAAGCTTTATAAGATTAATTCCGCCGCAAATATTATCAAGATTAAAATCAGCCGCCGACATTGTCGGTATATCACCGTTCTTGTTTACATAGCTGTTGACAAATTTCACAGCATAGGCTATCATACGCGTATCATTTGTTTTTTCCGAATATTTCAGCAGCGCCCTTATCATGCAGCTATCCATATAATTCCATTTCGGCTTCTTTTTAAAAATATAATTTTCTCTGTTCCATTTCGGATTAAGCGGCTCGGAGGTCAGCACGAGTCTTTCAATATATTCACGAGCGATTTGTTCGATCAAGGTTGTGTTTGTCATCCCGACAAGCCTCCTGCGGTTATACCGCTTATAAATTTTTTTTGTGCAGCTGCAAATATTGCAATAGACGGTATAAGACCGATGACAGATACCGCAATTATTTTGTTCTGCTCATAGCCGTTTCCTGTACTGTCTGCGGAAAGCCTTAATATCAGAGAAAGCGGGTACTTCTCTACAGAACTTATCACGATCAGCGGATTCAGAAAATCGTTCATTGTCCATAAAAAAGTAAACACTGAGATCGACACTATTACAGGTCGAATACATGGCGCAAGTATGTATATAAGAAGCTGTATGCAGTTACAGCCGTCAATTCGCGCCGCTTCGTCGAATTCTTTCGGAATCCCCTTAAAAAACTGAATAAGCATAAATACGAAAGTTCCCTCGGATGCAAATAATGCAGGCAAAGTAAGCGGAATGTACGTATCAAGAACGCCTATCCTGCTCCACATAAGATACGACGGCATTATCGTTACAATGGCAGGCATAAACATTGTACCCATAAAAAGCGCGTAAAACAGCCTTTTGAATGGGAAATCGAACCGTGCGAACCCATATGCTGTCAGCGTGGAGGAGATCACGGTAAAAATCGTTTTTGGAATTATGATCTTGAATGTATTGAAGAAATAATGTCCCATGTTATGTCCGGTCACAGTCTGCCACGCTTTCTTGTAAACCGAGAGGTTTATACTTTCCGGAATAAACCACGGCGACGAAAATATTTCTTCATTTGATTTGAAGCTTGCCCCGACAAGCCACAAGAGGGGATAGATCATTACCAGAGCGGCAGTCGTCATGAAAAGATATATCAGAAATTTTTTCATACGCGCTCCTCCCTGTTTCTGCCCGTCAGTGCAAATAAAAGTATCACCGCTGCGGTAATGAGCATGAAAAGAACCCAAGATACCGCGTTCGCATAGCCGGCGTTGCGGTATCGGAACATTTCGTCGTATATCAGCATTCCTACCGTATAGGTGCTTTTCATGGGGCCGCCTCCGGTTATCATGTAGGGCGCATTGAATTCCTGCATCGCCGATATAAGCTGTAAAATAAGATTCAGAAAGATCACGTTTTTCAGCAGCGGAAGAGTTATACTGAAAAAACTTCGCACCTTTCCGCATCCATCAACTTTTGCAGCTTCGTAATATTCACGGGGAATATCACGAAGCGCATTCAGAAAAATGATCATCGCCGAGCCGAATTCCCATAAGCGAAGAAGGATTATTATAGCCATTGCTCCGTTAGAATCTCCGTACCAGCCTATCGGTTCAATTCCGATAAGACCGAACAGTTGATTCGCCAGACCGTTCGATGTAAAGAGAAACTGCCACATAATTACGATAGCTAAATTTGAGCCGAGTATCGAAGGAATGTAAAAAATCGTGCGGTATATTCCCATGAACTTTAATTCCAGATTGAGCAAAAGCGCAGCGGCAAGCGACACAATAAGCTTCAAAGGGACAAGGATAACAGTGTATTTTATTGTTACCAATGCAGCGTTGCGTAATTCGCGGTTTTTCAGCATCGACGCATAATTGTCGATACCGGAAAAAACAGGCACATGTATGCCGTCGTAATCTGTTATGCCAAGTATGAACGATGATAAGAAAGGATAAAGAGTGAACAGTAAGAATCCTAATATAAAGGGAATTATCAGCATCAAACCCGTATACTTCCCAACGCCTACGGGATTTTGATAAACGCGTTTTTTCATTTTCTTATCTTCTCCAGATATTCGCTGATAGAAACATACATTTCGTGTGCCGCCTCCTGCGTATCAATTTTTCCGTAAGATACGTTTTCAATTGTTGTATTGTAGATATTCTTCAACTGAGAAAGCTCCATATATGGGCTTATTGTTACAGTATCAAGATTTTCGAGAAGCTCGTCATTTTCCTGTGCGAGACCTTTCAGAAGTTTCTTTTTCTCAAGATGCTCCTCAACTTTATGGGATGACGGTATACCTCTTGTGGTGCCGAGGATTTCCGCACATTCTTCATCATTCAGCAGGAAATTCATAAAAGCTGCCGCTTCGTCGGGATATTTGGTATTCTTCGACAATGCGTACATTACGGATGGCTTTATCATCCAGCCGCTGCAGTTTCCATTATCGTCCGACAGTAACGGACCTGCTTCAAGAACGCCGTCTGGGAGTGCCATTTCATACTTTCCGACAGAACTACCCCATTCCAGAACGCCTGCAACTCTGCCGTCGATAAATTCCGGAGACTGATAAAGCGACGCGCTGCCGTCCTCATCCGTCCGGACGTCAACAGTTCTGATAACATGGTTTTCCTCAAGCAGTTTGTAAAAATCAAGGGCGTTCCTGATATCGTCTTCCGTGAATCCCAATTCGCCGTCCATAGAAATAAAACGGCGTCCCGTCTGCTGCTGAATGTAAACTACCGCAAGATACCAAGCCGTTCCGCCTGATTGAATATCGAGATCAATAGGATAAATATCCTCGCTGCTGAATTTTTCGCCAAGCGCAATAAGATCGCTCCAGGTTTCGGGATAATCCGCCCCCAGCCGCTTGTAAGTTTCGGAATTATAGAACATACCTCTTCCGCTGATTGAAACGGTTACAGCGTTTAAGACTCCGTCGACTTTTCCAAAAGAAATAACGCTGTCGTCAAAGTTTGTGATATCAAGCTGACTATCAAGCTTTCTGAGATCATAAAAACCGTTTCCGTCGGGCGAGAATGAAATGAGCCAATCGTAATTGATTTGCATGATATCTGGTTCGGTTCCGCCGCTTATCTGCGCGCTGACTTTTTCCGTCCATCCGTCCCAGCCGCCGTATTCGGGAATTATTTCGATTTTCGGATTTTTTTTATTCCACAGTTCTATTGCTTTAAGTGTAGCTTCATGACGATCGTCGCCGCCCCACCATGAAAAGCGAAGCGTACACGGATCGAGTTTCCCGTCAGGTTCAACCGCAGTTTTACTTTTTTCACCGCAAGCAGAGAGAGTTATCAGACAGCATATCGCTGTCGTCGTAAAATATTTTTTCATACTCTCAATCCTTAAATAAATGATATATGGCATTTAGTATAGAAACCTGCTCACATAGAGATTATGTATGGATTTTCATATGTGGACAGGTTTTTGGGTGTGTTGACGCTACCGCTCTACGCACGTCTTACAGATATATTTTCCGTCTTTCTGCGTTAAAAATTCTTGTCATATGACCGAAGGGAACGCCCGTGGTGCGACAGTATGCCGGCGGATTTTTGCCTTGAAATACGAAAAATATATCTGCAATCCGAGCATTTCGGATAGTGTCAACACACCCTAAATACTGTCTTTTATCTATTTTAATTATACATTATTATCTATAATAAATCAAGTAATGACTATATAAATATAATTTATTGGCGATTTCTACAAATTCGGTATGATTTTTTTGTGAATGATTCACCTATTGGATTTTAGGGTTGATTTGTATGTTATTTTGTGTTATAATAAGTAAAAACTAAATGTACATATGAGGTATGATAAAATGATAAATATTTCCGACAAAACTTTTGATGAAGAGAGGGCTTTATACGGAAGCCGCGGTCTTATAGTTGAAAACTGCTCGTTTGACGGTCCTGCCGACGGCGAAAGCGCTCTTAAAGAATCGAATGATATCGCCGTTTATAATTGCTATTGTAACCTTCGCTATCCTTTCTGGCACATTCACAATCTCAGGATACGCGATACAGAAATGACGCCGATGTGCCGCGCCGCTGTCTGGTATTCCGACGGCATTGAAATTGAAAATTCCAAGCTTCACGGTATAAAAGCTCTTCGCGAGTGCTATGATATAAATATTCATAATTGCAGCATTATTTCGCCTGAATTCGGATGGTCGACTGAAAAAATAACGATTACTGATTCAACTGCCGAAAGCGAATATTTCATGCTTCGCAGCAAAGATATAAGACTGGAAAATATCCGCATGAAAGGAAAGTATTCATTTCAATACATCGAAAACGCCGTATTCAACAACTGTTCTTTCGATACTAAGGACGCTTTCTGGCACAGCAAGAATATTACCATACGCAATAGTACCATTAAAGGAGAATATCTTGCGTGGTATTCTGATGGGCTTACTCTTGAAAATTGCAGGATAATAGGCACTCAGCCGTTCTGTTACTGCAAAAATCTTCGTATAATCAACTGTGAAATGATCGACGCCGATCTTTGTTTTGAAAAGTCCGACGTAGTGGCTGATATTGTTTCGCGTGTTGTCAGCATTAAAAATCCCAGAAGCGGGCGTATCGATGTTCCTGTACTGGGGGAGATAATCATGAACGATCCTGCTGCGCAATGCGAAATTTACTGCGGCGGCGAAAAATTCTTTGGAAATTATGATCAATAAAAGCCAATCTGGCGAAACTTTCATCATGCTTCGCGTTATACTGACGCTTTCCGTGCCGACAATGCTGGAACAGCTTCTGCAAACCGCTGTGCAGTATATCGATACAGCGATGGTTGGCTCGCTCGGCACGCAGGCAACGGCGGCTGTTGGAGCAACAACTACGGTTAACTGGCTTATCGGCAGCACGATCTCCGCTATAGGAGTTGGATTCCTTTCGTTTATAGCGCAGTCATTTGGTGCAGGCAATAAAGAAAAAGCCAGAAAAGCCGCGGCTCAGGCGGTTGCGGCAGTAATAGCTGTCGGTATCTTATTCACTGTTCTGACCGTATCCCTAAGTGGAGTGATACCAGTTTGGATGCGCGTAGATCCTGAAATACAAGGTATGGCTTCGCGATATTTTCTGATATTGTACATTCCTATGATGTTCCGAACAGCAAGTATAATTTTCGGAACAGTTCTGCGTGCATCCGGAGATACAAAAACTCCTATGCAGGTTGGAATAATAGTTAATTTAATTAATATTATCTTTAATTTCCTGCTAATCTACCCAACGCGAACGGCAGCTATTTTTGGAAGATCATTTACCGTCAGGGGAGCAGGTCTCGGAATAGAGGGCGCAGCCGCCGCAAGTGCAATATCATATATTTTCGGAGGTATTGCAATTACGGTCATGCTCTGGAGGCATAAAGAAATTTCTCCTAAAGGGCAAAGCGTCCTCCCAGATATGACCGTTCTTAAACCATGTCTCCGCGTAGCGTTTCCAAATATGCTTCAGCGTTTTGCAACTTCGCTGGGATATGTAGCGTTTGCTTCTATGATAAACGCGCTCGGTGAAACTGCTGCGGCTGCGCATACGATCGCTAATACAGTCGAGTCGCTGTTTTACATTCCGGGATACGGTATGCAAACTGCCGCAGCCGCTTTATCGGGGAATGCCTACGGAGCAGGTGATAAAAATCGGCTGAAACGCCTGTCGAGAACGATAATTCCTCTTGAAGTGGGAGCGATGATAATTTCTGGAGGATTTCTCTTTATTTTTGCTCCTGAACTTATGAAGCTGTTTTCAAAAGACGGCGAGGTTATCGCGCTCGGAGCGTCGGTGCTTTGCATGGTTGCCGTTTCCGAGCCTTTTTATGGAGTTCCGATCGTTATCGAGGGAATGATGCAGGGGCAGGGGAAAACAGTTGCGCCTTTTATTTTTAATTTGCTTGGAATGTGGTGCGTTCGAATAGTTGGCACATTCGTCTGTACGAATTATTTCGGCGGCGGACTCAAATCGGCATGGGGATGCATGATTGCTCACAACTTGCTGCTGTTTATTCTTTTTACAATGTATTACAAACATCACTACAAATTTATGCGTTTGCAATAAATTATAGTTTCGATCCAAATTTCTGTAACTATGATTTTGGAAAAATCTATTCACGTTATCATAAAAGCAGATGAGCGTTTATTCATCTGCTTTTATAGTCGCCATACTTGAAATCAAAACAAGTTCGCTGATAAAAATTTCTCATAGCTGTGTTGTCGTCGTCACCGGGCGTCAGCCCGATTTCCTCCTCCGCCTTGCTATGAAAAATTTTTATTCAGCTTCTTTTGTTCCAATTTCAAGTAGGGCGACTATAATTTATTTTTATAGCGCTTTTTTCATTAAGATCGCATTTTCAATTGGCTCGCTGTAAAAATTTTTACGCATTCCCACAGAAGAAAAACCATGCTTTTTGTATAGTGAAAGGGCAGAGATATTAGATTCGCGAACCTCTAAAAAAATACTTGATGTATATTCCGGAAGCTGTTCAAGAAATTCCGTAATAAGCTGATCGCCGATTCCTTGCCGACGATAATTACTGTCAACAGCAATACTTGCAATCTCGGCTTCGTCAGCAGCAAAAAATCCGCATATAAGCCCTACCGCGCACATATCGGCATATGCGCATATTACTATTCCGTTTTCTTTTTCAGCTTCTGATCTGAACGATTCAGCCGACCACCCCTCAGCGCCGACGCATTTCTTATCGAGTGCAGAAAGAGCTTCAAAAACTATTGGATTTGTTTTTTCATCTATTTTGTGTATCGCGATCTTATTTCCAAATCTTGCTGCAATATTATCCATATTTTACCCCTTTGCATCGTACCAGCTATTTCCTATATGAACATCTACCGACAGCGGAACTTTCATTTCAAATACGTTTGCCATTTCTTCACGAAGCAATTCCGCACATCTTTCGGCGCATGAAATATCGGATTCGATGATCAGTTCGTCATGAACCTGAAGTATAAGTTCCGCGTTCAGATTCTCCGCCTTTAAACGGCGATATACATTGATCATTGCCATTTTTATAAGATCGGCGGCAGTACCCTGAACAGGGGTGTTCATAGCTATTCTTTTGCCTGCTGCCTGCATCATTTTATTTGATGAAGAAAGTTCGGGAACTTTTCTTTTTCGCCCGAAAAGCGTTGCGACTTCGCCTGTTTGTATTGCTCCATTTACAGTGGATTCCATAAATTCGCTTACCTTCGGATAATTAGCAAGATAGTCCGAAATATATTTTTTCGCCTGCGCTACAGAAATTCCGATATCTTTAGAAAGCGAGAATGCGCCGATACCGTAAATAATGCCGAAGTTTACGGCTTTTGCGGCGCTTCTCATTTCGGGAGTAACCATTATTGATGGCATATCGAAAACCTGCGCAGCCGTGGATGTATGGATATCTTCTCCGGAATTAAAAGCTTCCAGCATATTTTTATCGCCGCAGAGATGTGCCATAACGCGAAGTTCGATTTGGCTGTAATCCGCGTCGACAAGCGTTTTTCCCTCTTTTGCAACGAAGAATTTCCGCATCTGCGCTCCCAATTCTGTGCGGACGGGAATGTTTTGCAGATTTGGCTCGGTAGAAGAAATTCTGCCCGTGCGAGTTTCGGTTTGTTTGAAACAGGTATGGATCCTGCCATCGTCTGCAATCTTATCGAGAAGCCCTGTAACATAGGTGGAATTCAGCTTTGTATACTGTCTGTATTTTAAAACGTTATCGACGATAGGGGAGTAATTTCGCAGTTCCTCGAGGACTTCCGCATTGGTGGAATAGCCGCTTTTTGTTTTCTTTTTTGTGGGCAGCCCCATTTCCTCAAAAAGCACCGTTCCAAGCTGTTTTGGAGATGAAATATTGAATTCATGCCCTGCGTCGTCAAATATCATCTGCTGCGTTTCCTCGATCACTTCCGTCAGATAATTTCCGAATTCACGCACACCGTCGGCTGAAATTCCCACGCCCGAATGCTCCATTGCCGCCAAAACTTCCGTAAGCGGCATTTCAATATTTTCGAGAAGCGAAGTCATGCCCTCGTTTTCGATCGCGTTGCAGAGCTCTTTCACAAGAAATTCCAGAGAAACCAGATCGGCAAGATCGCCGTTTTCCGTGCGGTAGCGAACTCCGTATTCCGCGCACATTTTCTCAACGGAATACTCGGACGAAGCCGGATTCAGCAGGTATCCGCAGATAGCGGCGTCATTTTTAAGGGCGTTCAGCGAAATTCCCAAAGCCATTGCTCGACGGTATACAGGCTTGGCGTCGATAGTCGTTTTTTCGCAGTCTGAAGCCAGAAACTCCTTGATAAGTTCTTGCGACGACGTAGTGTAAACGCGGCTGTTTTCGTAAATTTCAAGTTTATCATCATATAAAATAAAGCAGACGTTTTTCAGCTGTGAAATCGTCTCCGAGGTCAGTTCATGTATATCGATCTCGATCGGCGGATATTCCTCAGCGGAAATTTTGGAAGATGATAATGCCGCAGACGCTGAAATATCCAGTTTATCAAGCAGCTTAAACATTTCCAGTTCGGTCAGAAGCCTGCTTACGCCTTCGCTGTCGGGTGTGCCGATCTTATAATAGTCGAGGTCGGTATTTATGGGCGCGTCGCTGACTATCGTTGCAAGCCATTTGCTTTCTTTTGCGGAATCTTCGCCCTTTTCCAGCTTAGATTTAACGCCTTTTGTCAGTGAAGAATCGGCATATGAGGCGTAAAGTTGTTCAAGTGTTCCGAACTCCTTTACGAGAGCGGAAGCTGTTTTTTCGCCTATCCCCGCAACTCCGGGGATGTTGTCAGAACTGTCGCCCATAAGCGCCTTCAGATCGATAAGACGAACGGGCTCGAACCCGTAATCCTCCGTAAATCGGGAAGTATCGTAATGAATAGTTTCACGGTTAGTAGCAAGAAGAACAGTCACATTATCGTTGATAAGCTGTAGACTGTCTCTGTCTCCTGTAAGTACGAAACATTCGTTTCCACTATCGGAGCAGATTTTTGACAGCGTTCCGAGAATATCGTCCGCTTCATAACCTTCGCATTCCACAACTTTTATTCCCATAAGGGTGAGAAGTTCTTTTATCAGGGGCAGCTGCTGTGCCAATTTTTCGGGCATTCCCTTGCGGTTCGCCTTATAATATTCGGCAGCTTTATGGCGAAAAGTAGGCGATCTCAGATCGAATGCAACCGCCGCGCAGTCAGGCTTTACATCGGCAAAATTTTTGAGATAAATGTTCATAAATCCAAAGATAGCATTTGTGAATACGCCTTTTTTATTGGAAAGCAGCTTTATCCCATAAAAAGCACGATTAAGAATGCTGTTTCCGTCTATTGCAAGTAATTTCATTGGCAAACTCCTTTAGAACCTGTCCACATATGCGAACAGGTTCTTAGTAAACTTATACATTTATTATATCATGTATTTTCATAAATATCAAGTGCAAATTGATCTTTTCGGATAAGGATAAATCAATTTATATGAAAAAACTATATAAAAACTATTGC
Source organism: uncultured Ruminococcus sp. (assembly GCA_910576995.1). Lineage (GTDB taxonomy): Bacteria > Bacillota > Clostridia > Oscillospirales > Ruminococcaceae > Ruminococcus. The sequence continues at coordinate 21,304 of CAJTLC010000019.1, read as the reverse complement.
AAAAAATCCTAAAAGATGTTATAATTAAAAAAGCATATTTCGTCATGAGAGATGAGACGATTTTAAGGAGTGGAAAATTATGAAATATGGATATTTTGACCTTGAAAACAAGGAATATGTTATAACAAATCCTGCAACGCCGGCGCCGTGGGCGAATTACCTGGGTGATCCGGAATACGGAGCGATGATCTCCAATAATGCGGCTGGTTACAGTTTCGTGAAATCGGGCGCAAACGGAAGACATCTCCGTTTCCGTTTCAACTCCGATATGGCGCTGCCCGGACGTTATATTTACATCCGCGACGACGAGGACGGCGATTATTGGTCGGCTTCATGGCAGCCTGTAGGAAAGCCCCTCGATAAGTACAAATCAGAATGCCGACATGGCACGGCTTATACCGTTATTTCCGCGGAATACCGCAATATCGCTTCGGAAGTTACATATTACGTTCCCTATGGCAAAACTTTTGAAGTTTGGCGAGCTAAGATCACCAATAACAGCGATAAGGAGCGAAAACTTTCCGTTTACGGATTCTGTGAATTTACAAGCGATAATAATTATGAGCAGGATCAGGTAAATCTCCAGTATACGCTTTTTATTACGCGTACAAGTTTTGAGGATAACAAAATTATTCAGCATATAAACGAGAACGACGGACGCGACGAAACAGGTTCGAATCATCGCGAAAGATTCCTTGGAATGGTTGGCGCGCCCGTTGCCGACAGCTGCGGTTCACTCAGCGATTTTATTGGACCTTACAGAACCTATTCCAATCCTATCGCAGTAGAATCCGGAAAATGCAATAACCAGATGAATTATAATTCCAATTCCTGCGGCGCGCTCAGAAGTGAAATTGTACTTAAAGCAGGCGAAACTGCCGAACTTATCTACGTTTGCGGTCAGCGCGACAACGCTCAGGCGACGGCTATTCTCAACGAATACAAGGTTAAGGGCAAAGCTGACGCTGAAATTGCCGAACTTAAAAATTACTGGCACGGTCAGCTTTCCAATTTTCAGGTTGAAACGCCGTCTGCTGAATTCAACAACATGATCAATGTTTGGAACGCTTATCAGTGCTTTATGACTTTTATCTGGTCAAGAGCGGCTTCATTTGTTTACTGCGGTCTTAGAAACGGCTATGGCTATCGCGATACGGTTCAGGATATTCAGGGAATTATTCATCTCGATCCTGAAATGGCTGCCGAAAAGATCAGATTCATGCTTTCCGCTCAGGTGGACAACGGCGGCGGACTTCCTCTTGTTAAGTTTAATCACAATGCAGGTCATGAGAATACTCCCGACGACCCCGAATACGTTAAGGAAACAGGTCATCCCTCGTACCGTGCAGACGACGCGCTGTGGCTGTTCCCGACTATCGTCAAGTATATCGGAGAAAGCGGAAACGTTAATTTCCTTGACGAAGTCATCGTTTATGCAAACGGTAGCGAAGCTTCTGTTTACGATCATCTGAAAAATGCAATAAGATTCTCCATGGAACGTCTCGGCGATCATAATATGCCTGCCGGACTTCATGCCGACTGGAACGACTGTCTCCGTCTGGGCGCTAAGGGTGAATCTACTTTTGTTGCATTCCAGCTTTACTATGCGATGACAACTATTAAAGAAATGGCTATCCTGAAAAACGACAGCGAATACATTAAATATATTGACGATGTTCAGGCGAAGCTTGCCGAGGCACTGGAAAAGTGCTGGGACGACGACAGATTTATACGCGGAATTCGTGATAATGGAGAAATAGTCGGCGCGAAGAAAGATCCTGAAGCTAATATGTGGCTGAATCCTCAGTCGTGGAGCGTTATCTCCGGATTTGCATCTGAAGATCAGGCTGAAAAAGCGATGAACAGCGTTCATGAAATTCTCAATACGCCTTATGGCGCAAAACTTCTTGAACCGCCTTATAAAGATCATTATTTCGACGGCGCGCTGATGCACATTTTCAACGACGATACCAAGGAAAACGGCGGAATTTTCTCGCAGTCTCAGGGCTGGCTGATTCTTGCTGAAGCGCTTCTTGGTCATGGAAACAGAGCGTTTGAGTACTTTATGGAAAGTTCGCCTGCCGCTATGAATGAAAAAGCTGAAATTCGCGTTATGGAACCATATGTTCATGGTCAGTTTACAGAGTCGAAAGCTTCTCCGTTTGAGGGACGTTCGCACGTTCATTGGCTGACAGGTACGGCTTCTACGGTAATGGTAGGATGCGTTGAGGGAATCTGCGGAATGCGCCCCGATGCTGACGGAATGCTTATCTCTCCGTCTATCCCGGCTGAATGGGACGGATTTAAGATACATAAGAATTTCCGCGGAAAGAAGCTGAATATTACTGTTGATAATTCCGTTCATTCTGAAAGCGGCGTGAAGGAGATCGTTCTTAACGGCGAAAAGCTAGACGGCAATTATATTCCAGCAGATAAGCTTGTTGATGTTAACGAAGTTACTGTAATTATGTAAAACGATTCTTATAAAGAAAGGCTGCATTATTGAAAATGCAGCCTTGTTGTATTTAGAAAACCCCCGGCTTTGCCGGGGGATGTTTGTTGAGCGATAATCAGTCGATAAGTGGATTACCGTTAGCATCTGTATTGATTTTTCCGCAAAGAATCATGATTCCTTCAATTAATCCCCAGATTCCACCTAAACCGCAAGTACAGATTGAAACTATGATCTGAATGATAGCTTTTTTAGTAAAACCAAGGTAGAAGTTGTGAATTCCCCAACCACCAAGGAATATACCGAGCAATCCCGCTGCCATTTTTGATTTCATAATAGACCTCCTGAAAATTTTAAAATAATTATATAAAACTGTAAGAATTTGCAATTTACAGTTTTAAGGCTATTCACCGAGCGGATTTCCTTGCCCGTCGGTATTGATGTTGCCGCAGAGGATCATGATTCCCTCAATAAGCCCCCAGATTTCGCTGACAACCGCAAGCGTTCCGCAGCTAAGCACGCTGATAAGCAGCTGTGCGACGGCTCTTCCAGTGTATCCAAGATAAAAGTTATGTACACCGAAAGCGCCGAGAAAAATTCCGAGCAGACCTGCAGCCATTTTTGATTTTGCATTTGGCGCAGAAACAGAACCGTTTATTGGTGCGCCGCAATTCATGCATACAGCAACAGATGGATCAACTTTAGAACCGCAGTTAAAACAAAAATTATTTCCTGTACCTTTTGCAACGCCGCAGCTAACACATACGGCGGCATTGTCGTTCATTTTAACGCCGCAATTTTTACAAAACATAATAACCTCCAATTAATCGCCTAAAAGATTTCCCTGAGCGTCGGTGCTGATGCTTCCGCAAAGTATCATAATGCCTTCGATAAGTCCCCATATTGAAGCGGCAAGAATAATAAATGGAGTAATTACGCCTGCAACGCCGCAAGTAATGATAGTCAGCAGGATAGAACCTGCTGAAAGACAAAGCTGGGTAACAGCTTTACCGATATATCCAAGATAAAAATTATGTACACCAAAAGTGCCAAGGAAAATTCCAAGCAGACCGGCTGCCATTTTCGATTTTGCCCCTGGAACTACAGTTTTTGTTGCAACTCCACACGACATACAAACAGGCGCTCCCGGTTGCAATGGAGATCCGCAGTTCGAACAGAATCTTTCACCGTATCCTGTAGGCGCACCGCAGGTCACACAGACAGCAGCTTTCGGATCAACATTATTTCCGCAATTTTTACAGAACAAATACAACCCCTCCATATCACTTAAATTAATGAGAATGCTCTCTTATAATTATCCAACTCTACTATATCATACTCAAATGGAAATGTCAATATTTCCGAAAATAATTTTCACGGCAACAGCATTTACTTTTGAGGAGAAACAGAAGAAGGATGAAAAAGTATATCGAGAAAAAGAGTAGGCTCAAGAGCAGCCCGAAACATTAAACGTCTTTTAATAATGCGCTTGTATTGTGGTGCTTTTCTCATTTCTACTTTCTCCTTATGGCTTTTCTTTATATTATACCATAATATTCGCCATATGTCCACTCTTTTTTTCTGCAACCACTTGATTTATAAAGAGAATTATGGTATAATTAAAAATATATTGCTCTTAATGCCTGTTTTAAACAGGTTATTAATACGAGTGTAATACTATTTATGAAATGAGATGATGAAATTGAAGATAAGTTTTTCTACATTGGCTTGTCCCGATTGGGCATGGTCTGACATTTATTCTATCGCGAAAGATTTTGGTTTCAACGGTATTGAAGTACGCGGTCTGGGCGATGAAATATTTTCGGTTAAGGCAAAACCTTTTTCGGACGCTATGCTTCCAGAAACCATTGAAAAACTCAGCAGTCTCGGAATTGAGATATCCTGTCTTTCTTCGGGAGCGTGCTTAAAAGACCCTGCTGATTTTGCCGCAGCTGAATCAGAAATATTAGCTTATGCGCAGCTTGCGAATAAACTCGGTGTTTCATACATTAGAATCCTCGGCGATCTTGAACCAGAGCCACATGGAGATGTAGATGACGGATATATTGCTTCTGCACTGCAAAAACTTGTTCCCATAGCTGAAGAATATAACGTTACGCTTCTCGTTGAGACAAACGGAGTGTACAGTGATTCTTCCCGTCTCGCAAAGCTTCTGGACGCAGTTGACAGCCGAAAGATAGCTGCTCTCTGGGATATGCATCACCCATATAGATATAACGGTGAATCTGCGGACTCTACTATTGCTAATCTCGGCGAACACATAAAATTTGTTCAGGTCAAAGACAGCGTTCTTAAATCCGACGGAACGATCGAATACAAAATGATCGGACATGGCGATATCCCGATAAAATCAATGATCGCTGCTCTTGAAAGCATAAATTACAATGGCTATATTTCTCTTGAATGGGTGAAGCGCTGGGCTAAAGATCTCAGCGACGGCGGTATTGTTATTCCTCAGTTTGCCGAATACATGGCTCCATACAAGAAAAAGCACAAGCATGATCTGCAAAAAAGCATTAAGGGAACAGGCTATTACCCGTGGCCTAAAGAACGCATCATTAATTATACATTTCCCGATGTTCTTGACAGAATGTGCGACGCATTTCCGAATCAATATGCGTTTAGATATACCGAACTGGATTATACAAGAACATACCCCGAATTCCGCGACGATGTCGACACGTTCGCGCGCTCGCTTATTGCAATGGGCGTTAAAAAGGGTGATCATGTTGCAATATGGGCAACTAATGTTCCTCAATGGTACATAACTTTCTGGGCTACAACTAAGATAGGCGCGGTTCTTGTAACGGTCAATACCGAGTATAAAATACATGAGGCGGAATATCTGCTTCGTCAGTCGGATACCAATACGCTTGTTCTTATTGACGGCATCAAGAATATTAATTATGTTGACATAATTAATAAGCTTTGTCCTGAATTGGAATCATGCGAAGCCGGTAAGCTGAATTCCGAAAAATTGCCTTATCTCAAGAATGTTATAACCATAGATTCAAAGAATAAGGGATGTTTTACTTGGGAAGAAGCGGTAAAGCTTTCTAAGAACGTTCCTTACAGCGAAGTTGAAAAAGCTCGGAAGTCTATCAATATCCATGATGTCTGCAATATGCAGTATACGTCAGGCACTACAGGATTCCCAAAAGGAGTTATGCTTACACATTATAATGTTGTAAATAACGGTAAGGCTATCGGCGACTGCATGGATCTTTCAACGGCAGACCGCATGATGATACAAGTTCCTATGTTCCATTGTTTCGGAATGGTTCTTGCGATGACGGCTTCGATGACACATGGCACGACAATGTCTCCTATCACAAGATTTTCTCCGCGAAAGGGACTTGCCTGCATCAACAAGGAGAAGATAACTTGTTTTCATGGCGTACCGACCATGTTTATCGCAATGCTCGCTCATCCTGATTTCGAAAATACTGATTTCTCGCACATGAGAACGGGAATTATGGCGGGTTCTCCATGTCCCGTTAAGACGATGGAAGAAGTACTCGAAAAGATGCACATGACGGAGATATGCATTACATATGGGCAGACTGAAGCTTCTCCTGCCACGACAATGAGTAAAACTACGGATTCTATCGAACAGCGTGTAAATACGGTAGGAGGTCCGATTTTCGGAGTTGAATGCAGGATCGTTGATCCTGAGACCAATCAGGAAGTTCCCGACGACGTTGACGGTGAATTCGTTGCAAGAGGATATAATATCATGAAAGGTTATTACAAGATGCCGGAAGCGACGGCTGCCGCTATTGATTCAGACGGTTGGCTTCATACCGGCGATCTTGCAAGACGCCGTTCTTCAGACGGATACTATAAGATCACGGGCAGAATCAAGGATATGATAATCCGCGGCGGTGAAAATATTTACCCCAAGGAAATTGAAGATTTTCTTTATACTTACCCGAAAGTAAAGGATGTTCAGGTTATTGGTGTTCCTGATGAAGATTACGGGGAAGAAATAATGGCTTGCATAGTTCTTCAAGAGGGCGAAACTGCTGATCAGGAAGAGATCAGGAATTTCTGTCTTGAACGTATGGCGAAGCATAAATGCCCGAAATACGTGGACTTTGTGGACGGATTCCCTATGAATGCAGCAGGAAAGATTCTGAAATATAAAATGAGAGAGCAGGCTGTTGAAAAGCTGAAACTTCATAAGGCAAACGATATTATAACTGCTTAAAATCGGAGATTTGACAACATGGTTTTAAAAGACATAAATACAGCGGGCATTTTGAAGAAATATAAAATGTTGTTTTTTTGCGAATATATATTTGCAGTTTTGTGGGTAACGCTTATTGATCGTGAATTCGGCGAACATCGCGCAAATCTCACTCCTTTTTGGGAATTTGCGAATGTTATCCGCAACGTTGAACGCTGGTTTTACATAAAACAGATCATAGGAAATTTTGTTATGCTGATGCCGCTGGGTTTCATGCTGCCAATGATGAAAAAAGTCACATGGAAGAGTGTTTTTGCAGTATCATGCCTTTTTTCCGTATGCATTGAGATTACTCAATTTATAACCGGCAGAGGACTTATGGAATTCGACGACGTGTTCAATAATACTTTTGGAGCGATGGTTGGATATAAAATCCAAACTCTTATTGCAAATAAAAAACAATTCTAAAAAACGCGCACTTTCGATAAATTTCGAAAGTGCGCGTTTTCATTTTTCTGGCGGAGTAAACAGGAAATCAAAGCTTCCTTTTGGAGTTTCAAAGCAGGTTTCGAGAACATGGGCGTATAATTTCATTTTCCTTAACGCGCTTTCCTTGTCTGAAGGGAAAAACTTGCTGTTTAGCAGGAATGTCAGCATTGCGACTATCATTTCAGCGCTTTCCTTTGGTGATTCTGTGTGTATCGAACCTTCCGACTGTCCTTCAGCCAAAAGAGCGGTAAGAAGAGGAGATACAGTCTTTATTGCTGTCATCATAAGTTTATAGTGAATAACTATATCGTCATGAAGATGAAGAGTAATTATTATATTTTTACTTTTGTCCCAGAATTCCTCTTTCAGAATAGCGCGGAAAAGCGTTTTTATTTTTTCAAATGTGTTTGAACAATTTCGGATATCGTTGAAATATTCCCTGATAGCCGCGGAATAAGAACGCTCAATGACTGCGTCGACGATCTCGTCCTTGCTTTTGAAATAATAATAAATACTGCCCTTGCCGATACCCGCATTTTTCGCAATCATGTCAACGGTTATTTCCTTATTTGGCTGCGTAACGCTGCACATAAGTTCCTCGGCGGAATTAAGAATAATGTCGATTTTTTTTTCACTCATTTTTATCCTCCATATATTAGATCTCCTCATATTTAAAATCTGTCCACATAGGAAATTACGCATACAAATCCTATGAGAACAAGTTCTTAGTTTCCGAGGAGGTCTATTTTTTATCAGCCTTGTATTATTATACCATAATCGTCATTAAAATTCAATAGAAGTTTGTAAAAAAAATGTATTGACTAACGGTCGAAAAAGGAGTATACTAAAACTGTAATAAATCGACTGACAGTCGAAATTAAAGAGAACATATTCGTTTTTATCGGAAATAAAGCGAATATTTTCTCGACTTTAAGTCAAGAATAATTGCGGTACTTAAAAATGTTATTAGACTAATAGTCTATAACTTTGAAATTAATGATTGAAAGGCGGCAGCATGATGAAGAAACTTGGATTGGCATTGTTTGGGCTGGCTTCTGCCGGAGGTATTGCCTGTGCAGTCGGAGCGAAAAAACTTTTCGACAGTACGATACCACGACAGGATAAACTCAAAGTCGATCTCAGCGAAATGGCGGATATGTCTAAATGGGAAGAATATAAGAAATTTATGGTTCCAAATCGCGAATGGCTTCAGGCGCAGGAATTGGAACACATAACGATAGGGGCGCGTGACGGCATCACGCTTCATGCCGATTATTTTCCGTCGGAAACTCCAAGCAATAAACTTGTGATATGTAATCACGGATATACAGGAACGGGTATCAGCAATTGCGCTTCTATTGCAGTTTTTTTCCATAAACTCGGATACGACTGCTTGATAGTCGATCACCGCGGTCATGGAAAAAGCGGCGGTCAGTATATAGGCTTTGGTATTCTTGACAGATTCGACTGTAAATCATGGATAGAGTATGTTGAAAGGCGTTTTGACAATTCCAAAAAAATTGTGCTTTATGGAGTTTCAATGGGAGGAACTACAGCTTTAATGACCGCAGGATTCAGCGGAATTTCGAAATCTGTCAAGGCGATAATTTCGGATTGCGCATTCACGTCTCCATACGACGTGTTCGCACACATTTTGAAGAGGGATTATCATTTGCCGCCCTTCCCGATAATGAATATAAACGACAGAATGTGCCGAAAGAAAGCAGGATACGGATTCAGCGACTATTCAACTCTTGACGCTGTTAAAGCAACTGATATACCGATTTTATTTATTCACGGTATGGAGGATAATTTCGTACCCGTATGGATGACAGAGAAAAATTATGAAGAATGTATATCTCCAAAAGAAATATTGCTTGTTGAAAATGCGGGACATGGAGCGGCTTATTATGAAGATACGCATGCCTGCGAAGAGAAGATAAGCAGCTTTCTTGGAGAGAATTTATGATCACGGAGGAATTTATGAAAGAATTCACTATCAACGGTGCGGCAATGAAATGTTACCCGCTTACAGCGGCGCAGAAACTTCATTATTACACGATAAGATATTCTCCTGTACAGGTTCTTTGCATTGGAACAGGCCTTTATGTTAAGCTGGATGTGGATTTTGATCTGCTGAAAAAGGCTGTTTACATGGCATACGAAAAAATTGATACTATGCGTCTTAGATTTATTCAGGACGATGACGGAACGGTTTATCAGTATATCGTTCCTTTTGAGGAACGCGATATAGAATTCCGCGATTTCTCAAATTGGAGCGAAGAGGCGGCAAACGATGAGATGAAGCGCTGGACGGCAATTCCGTTTGAGAGGTTCAACTCACCGATGAATAAAGTTGTTATGGTTAAAATGCCCGATGGATTCAACGGCATTTACTTAAAAGTCGATCATATGACTATGGATTCAAGCGCGATAGTGGGATTTGACCGCGCGGTTCTGGAGAATTACAGCATTCTTAAATATGATGCAAATATAAAGCAAAGTCCAATGAGACCGTATATTCCCCAGTTGGAAAAAGATCTCGCGTATGAAGCGGATTCGGCTGCGCGAAAAAAAGATGAAGAATTCTGGATGGCGGAAATTTCGCGAAGCGAGCCAATGTATACCGATTTTTCGGGACAGGGCAGACTTATTACTCAGCGCAGGGAAAATAATAATCCCGGGCAGAGATGGGCGATGGTGGTTTCAAAAGACCCGACAGCTGCAATTTCGGTTTATCATCTTGAGCAGGACGCTTCTGCGCGGCTTATGGATTTTTGCACGGAAAATAACGTTTCAATGGCAAGTCTGCTTCTCATGGGAATGAGAACTGTCCTTTCGAAATTTAACGATAATGAAAAAGATGTTTCCGTTAAAACTTGTGTAGCGCGCAGGGGAACTCTTTCCGAAAAATATTCGGGCGGTACGCGAGTTCATTTCTTCCCGCTGAGAACGATTATGGAGCCTGAACTTACATTTTTAGAGGGAATAAGAATGATTCAGGCAGAGCAGAGCAAGATGTTCCGCCATGCGAATTACGATCCTATCGAATATACGATGAAGAGGGGACAGCATTGGAAATATCAGCCCGGCACGAGTTATGAGAGTATCACGCTTACTTATCAGCCTCTTACGATAAATAAGGATACTCCAGAAATGCCCGATATACCGTATAAAAGCTGCTGGTATACGAATGGCGTTGCATCGCAGCCTCTTTACCTGACAGTAATGCATCGTCCCGAGGACAACGGTTTAAATTTTAATTTCGAATATCGTGCGGACGCCGTTACAGAAAGCGAAATGGAGTATTTCTATTATTATCTTTGCCGCGTTCTTTTCAGAGGTATCGAAAATAAGGACAGGACTATCGGCGATATACTGGAAATTATTTAAAACCTGTCTTAACATCTTGTGAAACAGGTTTCAAAAGGAGAATTGTTATGTTTGAAAAACTGAAAGAATTAATTATCAATTATGTGGAGGTTGATCCGGAGAATATTTCTCCCGAATCTCGTTTTATTGAAGACCTTGGATTCAATTCTTACGATTTCATGAGTCTGCTCGGCGATCTTGAAATGGAATTTGATATTATGGTAGACGAAAACGAAGTTGTAAAGCTTCGTACTGTTGGGGACGCAGCCAACTATCTTGAGAGCTTGTATCAATAGACGCTGCGTATGTTGATACAAGTTCTGAGAAAATTTCAGAATAAAAGGTGAGATTTATGGAAAAAACTAAAATAAAAACTCTTCAGGATCTTTTGAGAGAATCGGCGAACGAATATGGAGACAGAGTATTTATTCGCGAGAAAAACGGCAAGGAAATTGCTGAAAAAACATTCAAGCGACTTTATGAAGATTCATGCCGTCTTGCAGGATATATTTGTTCAGAGTACAGCGACGTTATTCATACCGCTGTTATCGGTAATTCGGGTTATGCATGGCTGGTAAGCTATTTCGGAACGGTTTGCGGCGGAAATGCCTGCGTTCCGCTTGACGCGCAGCTTCCGTGCAACGAAATATGCGATCTTCTTAATCGTGCGGACGTTTCCGTATTTATGTATGATAAAAAGTACGAATCGATGACAGACGAAATACGCCAAAAATGCCCTAATGTGAAGGAATTCATTTCATTTGAAAACGATTTGTCAAGGATTCTGGAAGAAAACGATCCCGTTGAGTTGGACGAAGTTTCGCCCGGCGCGCTTGCGTCAATTTCTTATACGTCTGGAACTACAGGCAAAAGTAAGGGCGTAATGCTTCTTCACAGAAATCTGATCGACAATGCAATGTGTCAGGATAACGAAAGTACAGCCGACGACGTGGTGTTGTCTATTTTGCCGATACATCATATATATTGCTTTACCTGCGATATACTTTGCTCGTTGAGATACGGAAATCAGCTTTGCATAAACGATTCTATGATGAGAATAGCTCAGAATCTTAAACTTTTCCGTCCTACAATAATTATGGTAGTGCCAATGATCGCTGAAACTATATACAAGCAGATAAAAGCTGTTTCACAAGCACATCCTGAATTACCATTGAGAGCAATTGCACAAAATGTGTTTGGAGATAGATTGACCACGATTTACAGCGGCGGAGCATATCTGCCGCCTGAACTTCAGAAGGCTTACCATGAAATGGGTTATCAGATGGGACAGGGTTATGGAATGACCGAATGTTCTCCCAGAATCACGACAGCAGATCGTTTTGACACTGAATGCGCAGGAGACGTAGGAATTATAGTCAACGGCTGTCAGGTGAAGATAGAAGAAGGGGAGATAATGGTAAAAAGCCCGTCAGTCATGGCAGGTTATTATAAAGATGAAGCTGAAACAGCGAAAGCTCTTACGGCTGACGGATGGCTCAGAACAGGCGATCTTGGCTATGTGGACGGTAAAAAACTGTTTATCACCGGCAGAAAAAAGAATCTTATTATTCTTTCCAACGGCGAAAATGTTTCCCCCGAAGAAATTGAAAATAAATTCGCAGGAACTGATTTTATATCAGAAATCCTTGTTTACAGCGAGGATGGCATGATAACTGCGGAGATATTCCCAAATGGCGACTTCTGCAAGGAAATGTCGGCTGAGGAAGTTGAGAAACTTTTCGAAAATAAGGTTATGGAAATCAACAACTCTATGATCTCAGCAAAAAATATTCGTCGCCTGCGTATCAGGGAGAAAGAATTTGAAAAGACGACTTCAAAGAAAATCATTCGTAATCAGGCTGAAAAAGGCAGGATTATCAAGTAAAAAACACGGCATTGCAAGTATATGCAATGCCGTGTTTTTTAGAGCTTGTGTTCATATGAATACAGATTTTTAGCGCCTGTTCTCATCTTCCAAATAGATCACGGTATTTTTTGGGAGTTATTCCTTTGATTTTCTTAAAAAGCGTTATGAAGGCGCTCTGAGATGAAAATCCGAGGGAAAGCGCGATTTCGGCATACGAAAAATCGGAATATTTCAGCAGATCTTCCGCGACTCCGATTTTTGCCGCATGAACAAATTCATTGATCGTTTGCCCTGTTTCATTGTGGAAAAGCCGTGAAAAATAAGTTTCATTAAGTCCGATGACTTTTGCCAATTCGTTGGAAGTTAGTTTTTCATTAAGATTATCATAAATATAGTTAATGCATTTCCGTACATGGATAGATACGGCATGGACTTTTTTTATATTTTTCATGCGTTCTGCAAAATAGATATTCATTTCTTCAAGTAAGTCAATAAGAGTTTCGATTTCATTGCAAACGTCAGCGCGTTGTATGTAAATATCGCTTAAAGTATACGCCTCGTCGTGAGACATTCCACCGTTGATACAGGTGCGCGCTATCAATGCAGCAGCAATAATTACATGGTATCGAATGTTTCTGACGGGATCGTCGGATAGATCACCTTTTCCTGCAAGGTAATTCATTTTTATAAGTTCAAGATTTTTTCTGACCTGTTCAACTCTGCCCTCGCGAATATCCGCATATCGTTCGTATTCAAGGTTTATGGAAGTTCGTTCAAAGCCGTTGTTTTTATGAAGAAACAGCCTATAATTCAAATCTCTTTCAGTACTCATATTGTTATCGCCTCCTTGAAAGCATATCACATATTTAGAACTTGTTCACGTAGGATGGTAAAATTATGCTCGAAAATTACGTAGATAACAAAACCTTTGATTTTGCTCATCCGCGTATGCTTAGTACTGCGCGCAAATCCTATGTGAACAAGTTCTTATTCTGAATGGTCATTAAAATTATATCATGTTTTTGAAATAAAAGCAATACTTTTGAAAGAATTTCACTAACGCTTTAGCTATAATAAGTGTGACTTCAAAATACAAATTTTTTGAAGTTATTTATGCTGGAGGTGGCTGTTATGTCCAAAACTACTGATTTGACAAAAGGCAAAATTACGCCCGTTATACTGGGATTTTTTTTCCCGATGCTTCTTACAAATATGCTTCAGCAAATATATACTGTAGCAGATACCGTCATAGTCGGGAAAGGACTTGGGGATGACAAACTCGCTGCTGTCGGAAATATGTCGTCGCTAACATTTTTGATCTTCGGATTTGCAATGGGTTTGGCGAACGGTTTTTCAATAATAATCGCTCAGAATTTCGGATCAAAAGATTACGCGAAACTTCGCAAAAGCGTCGCCGCAACTGTTAAATTATTTATAATTTTTTCTATCCTGCTGACTGTTATAAGTGTGGCAACTCTGCGATTTCTTATGGATGTAATGCAGACCGACCCGCTTATACTTAACGATAGTTTGAAGTACGGCTATGTTATTTTCGCCGGACTTGCCGTAACATTATCGTACAATCTGACGTCGGGCATACTTCGCGCATTAGGAGACAGCAAAACTCCTTTCTATGCGATAATAATTTCGTCAGTAATAAACGTCGTTCTTGATTTTGTGTTTATATTCGGATTCAAAACAGGCGTTGAAGGAGCGGCTGCTGCAACTGTATTTTCGCAGGCAGTTTCTACTGCCGTATGTTTTGCAAAATTGCGCACTATCGAAAGTATTCGCTTCACAAAGTCAGATTACAAGGAATGCAGCAGTATTTGCGGAAAACTTATTGCTAACGGGATTCCGATGGCGCTTATGAATTCCATAACTGCAATTGGCTGTATAGTTCTGCAATATTTTATTAACGGACTCGGAGTTGCATATACATCAGCATATTCTGCTTGCAGCAAATATATAAATTTGTTTATGCAGCCGGCGTGTACCGCAGGATTTACGATGTCGTCGTTTACAAGCCAAAACTATGGAGCAAAAGAGTATGGCAGGATACGTTCCGGATTAAAAGTATGCTTTGCAATTGCAGCAATATCATATGTAACTCTCGGAGCGTGCATGGTATTCTTCCCCAGACAGCTTTCAATGCTCATGATGAACGGCGAAGAACCTGTTGCACTTTCAGCGGAATATCTGCCAATATGCGGAATAATGCTTTTTGCAGTCGACTTCCTATTCGTATTCAGAAGCGGCGTTCAGGGTATGGGACGACCGACTGTTCCGATGATTTCCGGAATTCTTGAAATGGCGGTACGAATAGTTGTTGTTGTATTGTTTATTGATTCAGTCGGATTTAATTCGACCGCTTATGCTCAGGCGGCAGCATGGGTGGGAGCGCTGATAATGAACTATATGGCATATCGTTATTATATGCGTCTTTGCTGCAAATCATCAGGTAATGCTGAGAGAAAATCCGTTTGTCGGCATCATTCTCCTCGGCACACAACAGTATGCTGATATTCAAACTTATGTTCATCAACTGAATAAGCCATTTTGTCGGCAGATTTTCTTGATTTTTCAAATAAAGGATTGACTTTTTCCTTAGAATATGGTAAAGTAAATATATAG
Source organism: uncultured Ruminococcus sp. (assembly GCA_910576995.1). Taxonomy (GTDB): domain Bacteria; phylum Bacillota; class Clostridia; order Oscillospirales; family Ruminococcaceae; genus Ruminococcus. The sequence continues at coordinate 6,280 of CAJTLC010000019.1, read as the reverse complement.
ATCTTTATCTTAATGGAGGTAAGGCAATTGAAATTCAAGATAAAACATAATAATAATCAAACTATTGTGCACGTCAGCATTGAAAAAAATGAAACTGTTTCAGAAAAGGATATTGCGATGATCGCGCAGTATCCTGTTAAGGGTATTTTCATTCCGCAGCTGAAAAACGGAGGTATGTTCAATAAAACTATGATCGAGTGCGTTGCACCGCGTTCCATTCCGCTTGCACAGTATTTTGGAAATATTATCCAGAGAGGACATTTTTATTTTCTTCTTGCGCAGATCGTCGCAGTAATTGGCAGACTTCAGCAGCGTAATATTCCGCCAAATAATATAATTCTTGATATGAGATATATTTTTGTGAATCCGCAGAATCATGAACTGAAATTTTTGTATATTCCAATGGTTTCAGTTCGCTCTTATGCTGATATACTCGGATTTATCAAAGCCATAGTTAATGCTGCTAAACCAAGTCCGCAGGAAAATTGTGGTTATTATTATGAATTTATTGATTTTTGCAGTAAGCAGAAATTCTTTTCGCTGGACGCTTTTACGCGATTTCTTGTTGAAAGAGATCAAAACGCTTCTATAATTCTGCGAGATATTATGATTCCGTCTCAGCAGAATCTACAGAATAATCAGCAGTTTGTGAATAATTACGGTCAGTATCAGCAGCCGTCGGGAATGCAGCAAACTGCTGAAGATGATCGAACTTTGCTTATTAATGAAGAATCAGCCGCACAGGGAAATAATTCTAATATGACTGGACAGCAGCATTATGGAAATGATATATCGCCTGAAGAACGCGGTACTGAATTATTGAATATGCCGGTGCAAGACGCGTCGTCAGAACCTGAATATCTTCCTGAGGAGCATCTTGCGTCTTTACCTAAAGATAGGGAAACCGTTTTGATCAATCCAGATGAATCTGATGATGATTATGTGCCTGTGTCGGATTTCAAACCTAAGCCGCTTATTCCGCCTATTGTAGGTTTTAAGCCTGCACCAGTGAATACAGCGCCTACGTCAATTTCAGAAGTGAAATCTGATGAGATTTCACAGTCGAAACCCGAAATAGAACCAGAGCGGAAAGCCGTTCCAGAATTTAATCCTGAATTGATCCCACAGCTGAAACCCGAAATTGAACCGGAGCGGAAAGCTGTTCCGGAATTTAAGCCAGAATCAATTCCACAGCTGAAACCCGAAATTGAACCAGAGCGGAAAGCTGTTCCGGAATTCAAGCCTGAATCGATTCAGACTTCAACGGTAGAGTCTGATCCTGAGCCATTCAAAAAGATGGAAAATAAGTTGAATATTCCAGATGTTACACCTCCTCCATTTACTCCGATAAATGATTATGTGCATTATCCGGAAGATGAAGAAGAAATCGGTGGAACGGTGCTGCTTAGTTCAATCGATAATCCTTTTAAGCAAAATATTCAACCTAAAAATCCGAGGCTTATCCGAAAAAGAAATAATCAGGAGTTCCCCATAAATAAACCAATTTATCGTATTGGTAAGGAGAGAAAATTCGTTGATGGCTATATTACTGGTAATACAGCTATCAGTCGTACTCATGCGGAGATTGCGACACGAAATAACAGGTATTTTATTACTGATCTGCATTCGACTAATTTTACATATATAAATCACTCGATAATTGCGCGCGAAACTGAAACGGAATTCTATGATGGTGATATTATTACACTTGCTGATGAGGATTTTCTCTTTAAAACCTAAGAACTTCTCTTCACAAGCTGTAAGTTTATACATTTTTATGCAAAAAATCAATAGGCTGCCGCGAAATAAATCGCGGCAGCCTATTTTATTCCTGATAAATCAAAGTCTGGAACATATTCTTTGTCAGCGGATGATTTTTCCTGCATAAATCCTTTAATGTCAAGTTTTTCGGCATAACGGATAACGCTGTTGTATTCCATTTTCGTTATTTTGCGGTGAAGTTCGGTAATATCTTTTGGAATAAAATCAAAGGGCGTATACTGGCTCATTATACTTATGAGAATTTGATTGTTAGAAATATTTTCAGCTATCCAATCAAGAATTTTCATGCTGTCATGACGACATGACGGAAGCACAAGATGACGTATTATAGTACCGTGTATCAAGCCGCCCTCATTGTTGAATTTTATTTTTCCGGTCTGTCTGATCATTTCAAGCACGGATTTGGAAGCGTGCTCGAAATAGTCAGGCGCGTTTGAATAACGCATTGAAATTTCTGAGGAATAGTATTTAATATCAGGAAGGTAGACATCAATATAGCCGTCAAGCTGCTTGATGGACGAGATCAGTTCATATCCGCTGCTATTGTAAATTATCGGAATTTTAAGTAAATGTTTGACTTTATCAAGCGATGCGATCACATCAGGAAGAAAGTGACTCGGCGTAACAAGTTCAATATTATCTGCGCCTATATCCTGAAGACGGAGGTAAATATCGCTGAGTTTTTCGATTGTAAGGTCAGCTCCGAAACCGCTGCTTATTTGCATATTTTGACAATAAACACATTGCAGGCTACAACCCGAAAAGAATATCGTACCTGCGCCATTCTTATATGAAAGGCAAGGCTCTTCCCATTTATGGAGCGTCGCTTTTGCAGCTTTAGGGTATACTCCCATTCCGCAGAATCCATGTTGTTTATAGCGATTTACTCCACATTTTCGAGGACATAGATTGCAATTTTCGTATTCTTTGATCATTGAATTCATCTCCGGATATTTGTAATATGAATATATTTTAGCATTTTTCTTAAAATATGTCAAGAAAACAAATGTTAAAAAATAAAATTTATGAGAAATTGAATTTTTAGTATTGACAAAAGCGTATTTTTAGTGTATAATATTAATGTTGAATGTATAACGAGGTGTGGCACAGCTTGGTAGTGTACTACGTTCGGGACGTAGGGGCCGCAGGTTCGAATCCTGTCACCTCGACCAATTTGTTGCAACGAAATAGATAACAACGCAAAAATCCCCGAAAATTCGGGGATTTTTTGCATCAGATCGCCGAAAAAGTTATAGTAAAAACCGTAGATGATATTTGTCATTGGGCTGGATATGAACCAATTTCAAAGGGGATTATGTGCAGAAAAAGAAAAAAATCTGAAAAATAGGAAGAAAAATAGTATACAAAGTTTAAGAGTCGTTTTTGTTGGTATCTCACAAAGTTGAGAAACCGATAAAAACGGCTCTTTTTGTATTAAAGGAAGGCGATGAAATGAATAATGATAACAAACTGATGATCAACGCTGCATTGCTCCGCAAGGAATCTGAATTCCGAACGAGCTTCTGCGTGGTTGAGAAAGCGATTGCAGTCCCCCATGCGGAATTTGACGAGCTGAAAAGACATCCGCTGTGTGACCACAGGCTGATTGCGGAGAACGCTGACCTAATGTACTGCGACAAGGAGGGCAATTATCACTGTATTCTGATTTATGATGAATAACAGGGCGATGGTCTGATAATCGAGTCCGAGGGTACGTCATATGCACGGTATTCCCAATACATTCCGGGAGCAAAGGAACTTGTGGAGAAACACATTCAGCCTGATATAAAGGTAGAAGCGGATTCGGTAAACGAAGATTTATCGGAAGAATCTGAAATGAATATGACGATGTAAAGGTTGAATTTTTGCGGAAATTCAACCTTTTTTTATTGTGGAAAAGGAGAAGTGATGCAGTCTGTGGCGGACAGTCGGCTCAGGAGAATGATTCGGAAGAAAAAAGAAGAACTTGGTATCAAAGAAGAAAACAGTCAGCAGCATAGACAATTATATTGAAATTCAACATGATTAACAGCAAATATTGATTAATGTTTTAACTCAATGGCCGATTCGTGCAGTTTTTTGGTACGTTTGTCCGATAGATGTTGAAAAGTGCAGAAAAATATGCCATTGTTATTTTAAAAGTGACTATCTACAGCAAAATAATCGAGAGGATTTATATGGAAAAAATTAAAATGGCAGGTTCGCATATTTTAACTGTGGCTTTGACAGCGAGCGTTCTGACATCAGCATTAGTATCGGCAGCAGTTCAGTATATTGAAGAAAAACCGTCGGATAATCCTTGGGATTACACTATGTTGAGCAGTAATGGTAATATTACGCTTGATTGCAGAATGAATGCCATTGGTATGGACGGAGATGTAAGGTCAAATAGCAACATATATTTAACAGGAACTGATTTTTATATTGATGGTGATGTGGTAGCATCAGGAAAAATTTCAGAAGATTTTCTTATTTTAGATACTGGCAGAAAATTTGAAGGTGTTGATGCAATAGAATTGCCTGATAAGTGGGATAATGTTTATTTAAAAGCAACTGAAAATAATGATTATGAATATTTGCAGCATAATATAGATGAGAATATGCTGGAATTTAATCATCCGATGTTATCTGACTCTGATTTGAGTATTCACGTTTTATCGGATACCATATCTGAAGATGATTCCGCCAAAGATAACGGAGAGGGAAAAACAGGAATTTTCGGTGCAGGATTTCTTACATCAGCATATGATGATTATGAAAAATGGAAAACAATAATTCCGCTTTTTGATGCTGACATAAGTATAGCTGAAAATGGTTCAGGTCAAAAGGACGTGTTGGAGCTTGCAAGAAAAAGTGGATTTATTCCTATACAGGAGCAGAATGTTGGCAGTGGTTGGGAAAATTATGATAAACTTCCCACTGCTGCTATCAGCAATAATTTTAATGATGACGCTGTGTCGCAGTATATATATCAATTAAAGCAGGATAATCCGGTATTTTCTATTAGCAACGATAAATCATTTGTGATTCAGGCACAGTGGGATAATTCAACAGTTAATCCTTCGGGTGCTGATGCAAAAAGTATTAAAATTAGTGGTGGAAATTGTACATTGAATGGTGATTATAAAAATGTTAAGGAAATCAAGCTTGAAAACGGAGGCGGAACTCAGCTTATCGGTGATTTTCCTAATTTGAAATATATTTATAAGACAAGCTGGTCAAATCTTAATCTTGCAGGAAATTTTCCGTCGCTTGAGTGTATATATATGCCGGGAGGTCAATTGCTTCTTGGTACGGCTGAAAAAGGATTTTCAGCTGATAATGCAGCAATTATAAATGAAACAGGTTCAATTGCAGTTTATACTGCTAAGGATATAAATATTACAGACAGTGAAATTCTTTCTAATCAGAATATCCTGATGAGAGGTTCGGGGAAAGATGCAGATGAATCAAAATTAAATGTTGAAAATACGCTTATGGCAGCAGGAAGCTGTGTAATGTTTGAAGATATGAATGACTGTAATTTAAGCAGATATGAAAAATTGCCTGTGTTCTACTCACAGTATCCGATTTCCCTTATAAATTGTAATTTCAAGCTTATGCAGGGGTTGTTTATGGTGAAAAGCGGTGCGATAATTATGGCAGCGTCGGACATTGATATAATGAGAGGTTTTTTAGCAGCTCAGAATGGAATAAATGAATATCAGGCAAGTTCGTCAACAGGTTTCTATCTTGATACATACAGTTATAACATACCTACAGGAATACGCAGTCTTAATAAACAGCCGGACGGAAGTGAAAAAATAGGACGAATAAGCGGTGTCGAATATGCTGACTTCCCGATTGAACTTCTGTCAAAAGTGGGAAATGCTGAAAAATTTCTTAATGATATTCATATGAGTGACGTGGATTCTGAACTGGGATATATGACGGAAACGCCAGGATTGCTGAAGATAAATGCCGGTTTATTGTCGAATGGCGACATTAATATAAATGCAGGAAAAATAGAAAATAACAATAATACGAAATCGATTATAGGTTCAAAAAATGGAAATATAACTATTAATATTGCAAAGGAAATGAATTATCATGGAATAATTTATGCCCCAAACGGAAAAGTCACAATACGTGGCGAGGGTACTCTTTATGGCAGAATTTTTGCAAGAGAAATTGAAATTGTATCTGATTCATTTATGTTTGAAGGAAGAAATATTGATGTTGAAAGTTTCGGATTTACAGAAACAGAATCTGTTACAACACAACCAACAGAGTCTGTTACGACTACAACAGAAAGTACAGATGTAACAACTCAGCAAGTGACAACAACAAGTATTGTTACAGAAATAAGCAATATTACTGAAACATCGTCTTCTTCTGAAACAAGCATTACAACTGCGGTACCCACTGTGCCGGTTGATTACAGTTCTAATGTCGAATATGAATATGATGGACCATAGTCAATAAAGTAGACAGCAAAATAGAAAAAAATCAAAAAAGT
>CAJTLC010000018.1 GCA_910576995.1 uncultured Ruminococcus sp. | reverse complement strand
GGTTTCATATGGGTTCTCTTTAAATTACCCTTAAATTTATTATACGAGGAAAATAAAAATGAATAATAATCCAGCACTCGAAGAGTTAAATAAGCACATGGAAGAATGCGGCGGCTGGCTCGACCTTAGGGGCACGCAGATCACATCATTACCTGATAATCTTACTGTTGGCGGCTGGCTCGACCTCAGCGGCACGCAAATCACAGGTAATAGAAATTACAAACACTTACAAAATGGCGATTATGTGGAAGGTAAATATCTATATGCAGATAACATTCTGGTACACATAAAAAAGGCAAAAAAAGCAGGAAGATATACTCTGTATACAGGAAAAATCAATGGACAAAACGTTGTTTCAGACGAAACATATTATGCACATTGTGACAAATTCAGCGATGGAATTGCGGATATAGCTTTTAAGGCAGCCAAAGACAGAGGAGCAGAGCAGTACAACGGCCTGACGTTGGATAACGTTGTAAAAAAAGATGATGCTGTCATGATGTATCGTGTAATAACAGGTGCTTGCCGGCAGGGCACACAGAATTTTCTTGAAAGTTTGCATGAAATTAAGGAAGAATACACAGTCCGTGAAATTATGGAATTGACAAAAGGACAATATGGATTCAATACTTTTGAGAGATTCTTCAAAGGAGAGGTTCAATCCTAATGAAAGTCTACAGAATAAAGCTTAGAAACAGCAAAGGAGATTCGTTTTGCATAACAGTAACAGCAAGCAGTCTGTATGAAGCGATGAAAAGGATAGAATTTTCTTTCGGATTGCATTTCGTTGAGTACAGCGTGATCGGAGGCGCAAGATGAAAACCTGTCTGATATGCGGAACGGAGCTTCGTGAAAGCGTGGCATGGCGAAAATACTGTACGGAATGCGCCAGTCACCGTCATGAGGAACACGTACGCGATCATCGTAGAAAAGAGCGTTACGAGCGTGTAATACGCTCAGCAGGAAAGCTTGCGCATGATGCCGACGCAGCTATGGCAGAGGGCATGACCTACGGCGAGTATATGGCAAGGAAAAATCAGAAAAGGAGAAGTTAAAATGACGCAAAGATTCATGCTCTCCGACGGAGCGGCAACACTTCTGATCATATTGGGAGCGATTGCAGCAGCGGTTTACATAATCGCATCAATAAACGATATTCGCGACTATCTTCATGATAGGAGAATAAGCGAATTCAAACTTGCGGTCGAGAGAAACAAGACGTCTCCGATAATCGCGGAGTACTACAGAGCAGCCGCAGACGGAGATCAGGAGGACAACGAGTACTGGGAAGAGACAGCAGAGATGTTTGATGCAAAAAAATCCGTCTGAAAACCTCAGACGGAAAAGAAAAATAAAAAAATACTTACACTGCTATTATAGCAGAAAACGGAGGAAAAGTCAATGAGTATCAAAGAAAAAATTTTGAAGATCATGTCGCTTGCACTGGAGATCAACCCGCCCGAAGTTGATGATATCGGGAAAAAGAGAACCGCTGTTTTCGTCAACTGGTCGCCGCACTGCAATCTGATTGACGGATATGTTTACTATGGCGGCTGGGATCCCAGCAAGAGTTTTACCGATTACTTCTCGGCTGCGACCAGTTCAGACGACGCAGATCGACATCTTGACGCCATAATCGCACAACTTGAAAAGATAAAAGCGGAGGTTGAAGCGGAATCATGAGCGACTACGAAAAAGCGTTGGAAATACTCTTCGTGCTGGACAGAATTTCGCGCGATACAGCGTTTATCTCACCCGAAGAAGTCCTTGAAAAATGCAGAGGAACGAATCTGCTTGAAATTTATTACAGGAGGTTATGTGAAAATGTGCGCTGAATGCAGACAAACGCCCTGCCACCCGAGTTGTCCGAATTCCGAACCGAGCGCGATGATCGCGAAATGCTATTTATGCGGCGAAAGAATTTTCGAGGGCGATATATACTATCAGCTGGACGACATGGAATTCTGCGTGGAATGCATATCGGATTCGCGCAGGGAGGGCTGAATACATGGACAACCCCGTAATGATGAGCAACGCCGAATATCACGCGGATTCGGCAATATCTAAATCCGATCTCGACCTGATAAACAGATCGCCCGCGTATTACAAGTATGTAAAAGAAAATCCGAGAGAGCAGACTGCGGCAATGCTTTTCGGCTCTCTGGTTCACAAACTTGTGCTTGAACCCAACGATTTCAAAAACGAATACGCGGTCGCTCCTGTCGCCGATAGGCGCACGTCGGAGGGGAAAAAGAAGTGGAATGAATTCCTTGCAAATTCTGAGGGAAAAACCGTTGCAGACATAAAAACATACACGGCGGCGTGTCTTGCGGCTGAATCCGTTGAAAATCATCCCGTAGCTTCGAAATTGCTTCGCGGCGGACAAGCTGAAAACTCGTATTTCTGGAACGAGAACGGCGTTAAATGTAAATGCCGCCCCGATTACCTCAGAACCGATCTCAAATGCGTTATCGACCTCAAAACAACGCAGAACGCAAGCCCAGAAAGCTTCGTAAAATCGGCGTACGATTACCGTTATCACGTTCAGGCAGCTTGGTATCTCAGAGGTTTGAGAGCCTGCGGAGCCGATGTTGAAAACTTCGTTTTTATCGCCGTCGAGAAAGAACCTCCGTATCAGGCGTGCGTTTTCGCTGCCGACGAGGAATTCATAAAACTTGGCGAAATCGACGCTCTGGACAATTTGAAAACGTATGAAGAAGCCGCAAGAAATAATCAATGGAACGGATATGAAAATAAAATTCACGGTTTAACGCTGCCCGTATGGGCGTTGAACAGATTCAGATAAGGAGAAAATCATGGAAGATAAACAGGAAATAACGTTGGCATCGCAGCCCGAAAATACCGCCGTAATGAATTCGGCAAACGAATATATCGCGAATTTTCGGCAATCTTACTCCCTCGCGAAAATTCTTTGTCGTTCACAGCTTATCCCTCAGCAGTATCAGAATCGCGCCGACGACGTCTGCGTTGCGATAGACATGGCTCAGAGAATGGGAGTTTCACCGCTTATGGTTATGCAGAATTTATACGTAGTAAAAGGTAAGCCCTCTTGGAGCGGTCAAGCCTGTATGAGCTTCATAAAGTCTCATTATTCGAACGTCCTGCCCAACTACGTGGGAACGCCGAATACCGACGATCGCGGCTGTTACATAAGCGCACAGCTGTCCGACGGTACGAAGATAAACGGAACGACGGTCACCATAAAAATGGCGAAAGACGAGGGCTGGTACAACAAAAGCAGCAGTAAATGGCAGACGATGCCCGAGCAGATGCTCGCTTACAGAGCGTCAGCCTTTTTTGCAAGAGTTTACTGCCCCGAAACGCTTATGGGAATTCAGGTCGAGGGCGAAGTTGAGGATTGCGAACCATCCAAAAGCCGTGCGGAAATCCTCAACGAACAGTTCAATTTGTGAGGTTGAATTTTATGGAAAAAAGATTCACAGTACCGGGCGAACCCGTCGGGAAAGGGCGTCCGAGATTCTCGAAAACGGGGAATTTCGTAAAAACGTACACTCCCGAAAAAACGGTCAGCTATGAAAATCTTGTGAAAATCGAATACGAACGGCAGTGCGGGCATGAAGCTTTTTCAAAGGGCGTGCCGCTTGTAATGGAGATCGACGCGGTATTTGCGATTCCGAAATCGGCAGGAAAGAAGAGATCGCGCGAAATGCGTGAGGATATAATCAGACCGACGAAAAAGCCCGATGTCGACAACATTATGAAAATAATCGCCGACAGCCTGAACGGCGTTGCTTATTACGACGATTCGCAGATAGTGTCGGGAACGGTTCGCAAATATTACGGAGAAACGCCGAAAGTCTACATCACGATCAAGGAGAATGAACATGAATAAAGTAATCATCATGGGACGGCTGACCGCCGACCCCGAACTCAGACAGACGCAGAGCGGTATAAGCACTTGCAGATTCAATGTCGCGGTAAATCGCCGTATCAAGAACGAACAGGGCGAATATGAAGCTGATTTTATCAGCTGTCAGGCATGGCGGCAGACGGCTGAATTCATCAACCGCAACTTCCGGAAAGGTCAGATGACAGCGATCGAAGGAACGCTCAGAACGGGCAGATATCAGGACAAAAATCACTCCGACGTTACGCATTACACGACCGACATTCTTGTTGAAAACGTGGAATTCTGCGGCAGTAAGAGCGATAATCAGACGGCGAGGAATAACAGTTCAGAAACTCAAAATTGCGCTCCACCTCAGGCTGCGACTACGCAAAATCAGTACGAAAACGCAAATTTCGCTGATTTTGAGGAGATTCTCGGCGACGACGCGCCGTTTTAAGATTTGAAGCGGGATTTGAAAATCGGCATAAATTTTAAATCTTTGTAAACTTTTTTCGATATTCAATGTTTTCAGGTTTAAGAACCTCCGATTTTCGCCCTTTTATGGAGGTGATCTTATGGCTCGACCGATAAAAAGAGGGCTGAGTTACCTTCCTTTGGACAATGACGTTTTTGAGAACGAAAAGCTTTTTGATGTGCAAAACGAATATGGTCCCTTAGGTGAAGTGATATATTTTAGACTGCTTTGTCTTATCAACAAGAACGGATATTATTATCAGTTCAAAAATCTTGATACGCTGGCAGCTATGCTAATCAGGTCTATCGGAAACAGATGGGCGAGGGACAAAAAGACTGTCAAAGAAGTTATCCTTTGTCTTGCTAAGAATAATCTCTTTTCAGAAGAGCTTATGCAAAGAAACGTGATAACCTCTCGAGGCGTTCAGGAGCGATACCTATTAGCGGTGGAACGTAGACAGTCAAAAATTGTTGAATATAACCTTCTCGAAAAAAATGATTTTGAAGAGGGCTTATTAAATGCACCCAAAATTCCCGTTTCTGTTGCAGAAACTCAAATTAATGTTACAGAAACTCCGATTAATGTCAACAATAATGCAACAAAGGAAAGTAAAGTAAAGAAAAGTAAAGTAAAGGAGAGTAAAGGAAGGGAAAACGGCAGAGCCGTTTCCGAACCCCCTGCCCTCCGCACCTACGGAGAATTTCAGCATATTCGATTGACCGGCGACGAGTATAATAATCTTGTTGAAAAATACGGTCGTTCGAATATCGAGAAGTACATCAAAAAAATGGACGTGTATCTGGAAGAATCGGGCAGAACGTACAAGAACTGTTATCTGGCATTGCAGAAATGGCTTGATTCGGATAACGTCCGAAAAGAATTGAGCGACGGTTTTGACGCAGATAAATACGAATCGCTTGTTAATCAGTTTTAGGAGGCTTCAGCAAAATTACCATTCATCTTGAAGATGAAAAGGAGTTTGTGAAGTCGGTCGGAGGAGGTTCAAAATGAAGAAAAATGCAGCATCTCCAGAGGAGAAAATCAAGCAGTTGTCAGAGTATATAGAGAGTGAGATACGGCAATGGAAAGGCATCAAGGAACATGGCTGCAACGACCCTTCTTGGTGTGACGGAAGCAACATGAATCTCACAAGGAATCATATTCTGTACAGCAGAAGACAGATCATGGATATATGCACAGAAAACGGTATAGAACTTCCTGAAATTATGGGAGTGCCTGTACCGCCGGAAGTGAGCAATACCTACATGGCTGATTTGAAGTGTGATAGAGCGAAGAAACTTAAATTGTTTCATCGAAAAATGATACACTGCAAAGTAGAGTACGATGAAATGCAGCTTTCTTTGTTTTAGAATGGTGGTGATTAATTTGACAAAATCTTTTAAAGAGCAGGAACATGAAAAACTGGTACGAGCAATTGTAGATGAAATTTATGGTAGCGTTTCCGAAGCCAGTACAGGAAATTACTGGATAAATGAACGCTGGAATATCTTCTGTGAAAAAGGCTGCTGTCTAAGCGGAGGCGAAGTCGTAGAAAGATATTACGCTGTAAGCCTTGAGCAGTATGACTGCAAAGGAGACCTTATTGACTGTCAGGCGGATTATCAAGACACCAAAGATATGAAGAAAAGTGAACTTGAGAAAGCTATAAGGCAAATCGTAGATAGAAATGAAGAAAGGATAATGATATAACATGAAGAGTTTGCAGGAATTAAAACAGGCTGACAAGCTTATTATTGAGCAGCTTGGAATCGACGGCGGATGTGGGGATATTTATCTCAACGGCACACGCGGTAAGCCTTTATCGGTGGTTTTTTCGTGGGGCGGCGGCTGGGAACACGTCTCCGTCTCATATCCGAATAAAACGCCGTCTTGGGACGAAATGTGCAAAGTCAAGGATATGTTCTGGAACGATGACGAATGCGTAATTCAGTTTCACCCGCCGAAATCGGAGTATGTGAATATTCATCCGCATTGTCTGCATTTGTGGAGAAGATGCGGCGGCGAGGGAATGATAACGCCGCCGAAAATGTTTGTGTAGGAGGAAAAACATGGGAATCACATTGGAAAGCCAAAAAGGCAAAATAAGCCTTGACATTGGATATGGAGGATTTCTGATGCTCCGTAAGAAAGTAGCTGAATTATGCAGTCCCGAGTTCGGCAGGCATTACGATACTATCGACAAAGCGCCTTTTATTTTCGGCAGAGAAGAATATTTCGAAAAATTCGACGCAAAAACAGAAGAGCTGCTCAAAAGGAAAGCGGTAAATCCGAAAGTAGTTGACTTTTGCTTGCAGTCGGATTGCGAAGGAAAAATTCATTACGGAGCTTGCAAGGAAATTTACAAGCATGTAAAGGATTATGACGACGACGTCTGCTATGGTTATGCAGGCGATCTTGATTGCACAATGTTCAAGGACTTCAAGAATCTTCTCAAAGAGTGCATTGACAATAAGTGCGATCTGATTTGGTGGTGAAAATATATGAATACAAGCGAAATAATCTCAGGTCTTGACGATCTGAAAAAAGACGCGGAATCTCACAGAGAAGCTGACGGAACTATGGACGATGTGTTTCAGCATGACATAGATGTTCTTGATGCTGCCGTCAAGTTTATCGAAGCATTGCAGATGCCGTATACAACGTTGGAAAAATGCTGGTATAATACTATACCGGCAAACAAGGAATGCGAAAACACCTTAAAATGCAGCTTGTATGCAGCGAATGTCACTATGTTTGGGACACACAGGCGTATGCTTTTAGTTACTGTCCAAACTGCGGACGGCAGGTAGTGGAGGAATGAATATGATCAGATCAGTAATACAATATTTTCGGTCATGCTTTTGTAAGCATGACTGGGAAGAATTGGTAGTTGTAAAATATCACGAAAATTCCAAACCGATCAGGCTTATGTACTCATATCGATGCAGAAAGTGCGGATATGTTCAGAAAATTAAGATATAACACAGGAGGAATAAATATGAACCGTGAAATTTTATTCAGAGGGAAACGTGATCCTAAATATGGAACAGGTTGGTGCTATGGTGTTCCATATAACGACCATGAGGGTGACTGTATCATAGCAACATATAACAGTAAAATGGTTGTTATTGAAAAAACTGTTGGAGAGTTTACAGGACTTTATGACAAGAACGGCGTGAGGATTTTTGAGGGGGATATTGTAAAAACAAAAAAGTATGGAAAGATTGTTGGACACTCCAATGTCAACGATTATGACATATTTGTGGTGGAATATGAGCCTGCTTTGTTTCGATTAAAAAACCACAGCAGAGGGTTTAACCTCGTTGATGATGGATACAGCAAATTTGAAGTCATCGGCAACATCCACGACAATCCGGAGCTGCTGAAAGGAGACTCGCTATGAACAAAAAGATACTGGACGTATGTTGCGGCAGCAAGATGTTTTGGTTTGATAAAGGTAATTCAGATGTAGAATTTTGCGATAATCGTAAAGTTCCAAAACATGAATTTTACCCGAATCGTTACATAGAAATCAATCCTGATACCGTATGCGATTTTACCGATCTGCCGTTTAACGATAATCAGTTTTATCTTGTTGTATTTGATCCTCCACATTTGGAACATGCAGGAGATAATTCATGGCTGAAATTGAAATACGGCCGTTTGGAGGGCAATTGGAAGAAAATGATACATGACGGTTTTACAGAATGTTTTCGTGTTTTAAAGCCCAATGGCGTATTAATTTTCAAGTGGAGCGAGGTAGAAATACCACTCAAAGAAATCTTGAAATTATGCCCTATAAATCCGCTGTTCGGAAATCGCAGCGGGAAACATAACAATACCCATTGGTTATGTTTCATGAAATCGGACGAAACGGAGGAGCTGCTGAAAGGAGAAGAAAGCAATGTATGAAGATTTTTACTATGAACCGTCAGAATTTGACGAAATGGTTGAGGAGTTTAAAGACTCGCTCAGAAGTGTCGTTAAACAGGAATACATAGACAAAATAGCAAAATTGGAACAGGAACTTGCTCTTATGCAGGATTTAAGGAAAAACTGGAATGAAAAAATCGCAGAACTTAAAAAGGCGAAAACAGAAGCAGAAAACGCGAAGAATGATGCCATGCGGGAAGCTAAGAAGCTAAGACTGTCAGAGCTTCTAAGCGATAAAATGCAGACAGCTTGGGGTATTGCAGGCGAATGGGAATGTCTGCATAAAAAATGTGATAAATGTGACGATCAGGGCTATATTCATTTTAAATCTCCGCAAGGTACAGAGTTAACAGAGCGATGCCGTTGTCGTGAAACGAAATATATTTACTCCCCAAAAGAAGCGACTGTTGTCGAATTTAAGAGCGACAATAAGGCGTTCAAAAAAACTGTTACTTTTTTCTACCGGTACGAGCGTTTTAAAAACGAATATTGTAACGAAGACGAAGATCGTTTTAAGATTGTATCCGGCATTTCAGACGATAAACCGTATGATGAAATCTACAATTACAATGCAGTATTTCTTGACAAAGAAAAAGCACAGGCTTACTGCGACTGGCTGAACAATCAAGGAAATTAAAAGCAATGTGTGAATATCAGCGAATGAATACACTACCCACAAGAAAAACTACACCGCCTAAATGTAAGTATACGGGCGAATATTGTACTTACTGCGTGTATGGAAACGCAGAAACATACAATAATGCTAAGAAATCGGAGGATAAAGAGAATGTATAAAGCAACAAGCATCGACACAGACAAGGCGTTAGAAGCTATCGAAGCTTTTCGGCGAAGTCAGAGCCTTGAACATCAGAAACAGTTATACGGCATTCAGAAATATTACGAGGAGCTTGAAAAGGGCTTAGAATTTGCTGAAAGTCTGTTTGAATGCTCTTGTTACGAAAAGGAGGAAATTGAAAAATGAATAAAAAATACGAATTAACAACAGAAATCAAAACTTTCCGGGGCAAAACACTTTACCGAATAAAAGCCGTAAGGGACTTTGGGGACGTTAAAGCCGGAGATATGGGCGGATATGTTGAGAAAGAAAGCAATCTGTCGCATGACGGTGATGCTTGGGTCTACAGCAATGCTCAGGTCAGCGGCAATGCTCGTGTCTACGGAGATGCTCAGGTCTACGGCGATACTTGGGTCAGCGGCAATGCTCGTGTCTACGGCAATGCTCAGGTCAGCGGCAATGCTCGTGTCTACGGCAATGCTCAGGTCAGCGGCAATGCTTGGGTCAGCGACAATGCTCAGGTCAGCGGCGATGCTTGGGTCAACGGCAATGCTTGGGTCTACGGCAATGCTCAGGTCAGCGGCGATGCTTGGGTCTACGGCAATGCTTGGGTCTACGGCAATGCTCAGGTCTACGGCAATGCTCAGGTCAACGGCAATGCTTGGGTCAGCGGCGATGCTCAGGTCAGCGACGATGCTGATTATCTTTGTTTCAAGGGTCTTGGGTCTGAAAACCGCAATACCACATTTTTCAAGTGCAAAGACGGACATATTCATGTTTCCTGCGGTTGTTTCAGTGGCACTGTTCCTGAATTTGAAACAAAGGTCAAGGAAACTCATGGCGACAGTAAGTATGCCAGGGAATATCTGGCTGCGGTTGAGGTTGTGAAGATTCATTTTGAGGAGGAAATTCATAATGCATAAAAACCCGAAATATCCTCCGTGGCATTGCTTTACTGTTGTGAAATTCCCAAAGTGCGGAGAATCGTATGAACCGATTTGTGAACTCGATCACATTTGTAAAAAGCAGAACAGCTATCCGTCACAACCGGATAAAAAACAGAATGGAGAGAAAGAAAATGTTTGACTATGAGAAGATACAGAGCGTTACATACAAGCAGATAGACGACATGAAGCATACAATCGGCTTTGATGCCATGAAAGTGAAAGGCACAAAGTACCGCAAATATGAGCCGTATCGCAACTTCTTTGATGCAGGAAAACGTGATATTGAGGATATGGAGAAGCTTGTTGAAATAGGACTTATGACGAAAAGTCGGGAGCATTTATATCATGTAAATGATGACGGCAAAAAGTTTCTTCAACTTGTTACAGGTGTAGAAATATTGCCCGATATGGATTAGGAGGACTGAAAATGAGACTGATTGATGCGGATAAAGCTTTAAAGATAGCAGAATCTTATGGGACAACTCACGGAACAAGCTTAGGTAGACATTCAGGGATAGCTGATACTATCCATGATGAAATTGCAAAACTGCCCACAATCGAAGCCGAGTCTGTGAGGCATGGTAAATGGGAATCGTGCCCGATTGATGAAACAAATCCGTTCGGAAGTTGGTACAAATGCTCTGTATGCCATTCGGATTTTGATTTTACTGAAGATAGTATTTTTGTCGGTGATGCAAAATACTGCCCAAACTGCGGTGCGAAAATGGACGGAGGTGGTGAAGATGAAATACACGGTTAATGATTTTATCGGCAAGCGTTATGGTGATCTTACTGTAATCGACGGCAGAAGAATATCTGAATATCTGTATTTAAAATGCATCTGTGTTTGTGGGAATACAGTTGAAGTCAGAAGGACAAACTTGACAAGCGGTAAAACAAGAAATTGCGGTTGCAAATCAAAAGGATTTAAGCACTTGATTAAAGATCATTCTCAGGTGTTTAAGTTTGATAACATCTCAAGTAACAATTCGTCAGGATATGTGGGAGTTGATTTTGATAAAAATGCTAAGAAATATCGCGCAAGAATAACCATTATGCGAAAGACGTTTTATTTAGGACATTTTGATACCCCACAGCAAGCAAATAATGAGCGTAAAAAAATTTTAATGATTTTAGATTGGGTTGTTGAAAATCTAAAAAATACAATCGGAGGTGACAGCTCATGACACAGAGAAAAAATACATTATCCGCAATAACTATGTGAATATCTATCGGAAAGGAGAAAAATAATGACGCTTAATGAACTAAAAAGATATCGTTCTTATTGTTCAGAATTGCGAGAAATAAAGCATGAACTTAATGGTGGTGTAAGCGAAGAATCATCAATATGGCTTTTGTATCGAAAAAACGAACTTGAATGCCGAACTAAGACTATAGAACGTTTTGTAGAAAGTATTCCTGATTACAAAGTATACAGAGCGATAAAGATGTACTGCATAGAGTCAATAGGAGAGGGTGAAAAAGTTCCCGATTGGGAAGATGTAGCTTTCAGAATCGGTGACGGCTGCACAGAGGGGGCTATTAAGCAAAGAGTTTCAAGATATCTCAAAAAAAATTGAAAAAATTTTCAAAATGTCACGAATGTCACACATTTTATTTTTCAATATGTTATACTGGAGATACGGGATAATTTTATATTATTCCGTATCTCCTTTCTTTTGTTTTACACATATTTTTTATTTTATCTTACCCGAAAATCGGGTGCCTTTTAGGAGTTAGTTTAATTGGCAGAACTTAAGTCTTTGGAACTTATAGTATCAGTTCAAGTCTGATACTCCTAACCACATATTATAATAATTTCAAAAACAAAAGGAGTACTTATTATGAGAAAAATACTAAGGTCAATTGCAAGAGCGAAAATGGAGAAAGAGGGAATCCAGCACATTAACCGCAGAGTCACTATGAGGAATCTGGTAACAGGCGAGATTATAAAAACCTCGTACTTTGCTGCGCATTGGAGAGAATACGTATAACAAGAACACGGTCAAGCCTAAAAACTTGACCACATATGCAGCAGTGGCGGAATAGGTAGACGCGAATGATTCAGACATGAGAATCCCATGAATTGTGCGCACATGAAGTAGAAAAGATGTTATGCGTGGTGCAAATCCACGCCTGCTGCTCCAATAGTGAGGTAAATATGGAATTAAAAGAACTTTGTGAAAAGACTTTGCAGATTTTCAAAGTAAAGTCTGTCTCTGAATTGAGCGGGAAACTTTTAGAAACAGTCATAAATTGCGATACAGAGAAATATCAACAGTTTTGCAATTTGGTTGAAGATTTAAGTGTTGACTGGTTGCAAAAGATATTTCAATATTACGAAGCAGACCGCAAAGAAAAAAAGCAAGATTATACACCAAAAAGCATTTGCACACTTTGTGCGCAAATTACAGAAACAGGTGGTGAAATTGTTTATGATATTTGCGCAGGTTCTGGAGCATTGACTATTCAAAAATGGATAGATAATCCTGAAAAACTTTTCATTTGTGAAGAACTTGACACAAAAGTTATTTCATTCTTGCTTTTTAATATGGCTGTTCGTAACATGAATGGCTATGTAATAAACAGAGACGTGCTCACGCTTGAATCCATAAAAACATATCGAATCACTAAGGGCGATAAATTCTCGACCGTTGAAGTAATAAGCCATATTCCAACTATAAAAGCAGATGAAATTATTTCTAATCCTCCATATAACATAAAATGGGACGCCCCTATGCCTATGTTAGCAGATGAACGATTCCAAAATAAACCTATCCCACCAAGCAGCAATGCAAATTACGCATTTGTAATAACCGCATTATCAAGGCTGAAAGATAACGGGAAATGCGCTTTTGTTTTGCCGTGTGGTGCGCTTCAATTTCAGCCTGAATTAGAGATAAGAAAATATCTTGTTGACAATGGATATATCGAAGAAGTAATTGCGCTTCCAAGAAGTATGTTTGAAAGTACAGATATTCCGACTTGTATTATAGTTTTTAGTTGCGGCAATCAAGAAATAAAAATGTTTGATGCACGACAAAAATATAAAGAAGAAGGACGGAAACAAAACGGTCAATTTGGCGACGCAAGTCACACCAACAGAACATACACGAAAATTGTAAATGTATTAACGCCTGAAACCATTGAAATATTATGTGGAGAATGTGATAATATTCCCGAATTTTCAAAAACCGTTACAATATCGGATATTCAGCAAAACAACTATAACCTTTCACCTGCGCAATACATTGAATTTGAATATAAAGAGCCTAAACATAGAGATTATCAAGAAATTGCGGATAATTACAATTATATTGTGCGAATGCAGAATTCTTGTAAACTTGTGATAAATAAAACTCTTGCGAAGCAATTCGGTTTTGATTTGGATTTATATAAACAAGATAAAGCTAATTCCGAAGATATTGTATATCAAATGGGAAACTTAGGAATTAAACTTGAAAAGTGTGATTATATTCAATTCACAAAGAATAAAAACGAATTTGTTTTTAAGGCTAACGATAAAGAAATTTTGCCTGAAATGCTGATTCAATTATTGAACGTTTGGAAAAATCAGATAGCTTTGCTGAATACAATGCAGAATCAATATTTAACAGAATTAAGAGATGCACTTTTACCTGATTTGATGTCAGGTAAATTGGAATTAAAGGTGTGAATAACAAGCTGTTGTGAATTATCTCTGCTGTGAACACAAACGGCTTGCAGACAAAAATCTTGAATATTTTTCAAAGTACGAGCTGAAAAATATATGCTTGGATTGCTGTTGTGATACAGGAAATAGCGAATGTGAAGGGAAATAATAATGAACATAGTCGAAAAGAAGCTCTCCGATCTGAAACCTTATTCGAATAATCCTCGCAAAAATGATAATGCTGTCAAGCCGGTTATGGAATCTATAAGGCAATTCGGCTTTAAAGTACCGCTTGTAATTGATTCTAACGGCGTTATTGCTTGTGGACATACAAGGTACAAGGCGGCGAAGAAGTTGAAATTAAGCACTGTTCCATGCATTATAGCAAGTGACTTGAACGAAGAGCAGATAAAAGCTTTTCGGCTTGCCGATAATAAAGTGGCTGAATCAGCTGAATGGGATTTTGATTTGCTTTCTCTTGAGTTGGACGATATTTTAGAAATTGATATGTCCGATTTTGGCTTCAAATCATTACATACCGATTATGATTTGGAATCGGTGGAAAGCGATCCGCAAAAATTGGAAATAATAGATGAGCGTGATCCGTCATGCCAACATAACTGCTTTGAAAATCAAGATTTGATGCAGTTTCCATGCACAGGCTTCTATGGCATACCCGAAATGCAAGCTACACAAACAACCGGCGATAAAATGTTGAGGTTTATGGACTGGAAAGAGGTCGGCGACCCTGAAAACTATATTGCACACTTCTACTATGACGATTATAAATTCATATCGGCATGGCGTGAGCCTAACAAGTATATTAACAGATTGAGAGAATTTAAGGCTGTGATATCTCCTGATTTCAGTCTGTATACAGATTTCCCTAAAGCGTTACAGATACTCTCATGTTATCGACGTCAATGGTGCGCTGCTTATTGGCAGTATATGGGAATTGACGTTATCCCCGATGTTGTATGGGGTGATAGAGATACATTCGATTTTTGCTTTGACGGCATTCCAAAGCATTCAACCGTTGCAGTATCAACAGTTGGCGTAAAAAATGATAAGAATTGGAATAACAAGCTTGATAGCTTGTTTAAGGCAGGATATGATGAGATGCTGAATCGTCTTGAACCGACAACTATTCTTTTTTACGGTGATATGATCGACGATTTAGAGGGCAATATTATACGAATACCGTCTTACTATGAAGAGAAGCGGAAAATTCTGAATGAAAGGGTGAAAGAGAAACGTGGGTAGAGGCAGTTCTAAAGCAGGAAAAAGCGGAGGCGGCGGAAAGTCAGCTCCGAGCAAACCTAAAACTTATTCAAGTAAAGAAATCAATGGGTTTGGGCGTGCTATGGCGGTTTCAGTTGCAAAAGCCGCATTTATTTTCTCAAATGTGCTTAAAGGGTTATCTGAAGCTGACGCTTCGAGGAGATTTGACGCCCTCGTAAGCGGAAATACTACGGCACAACTGAAATCATATATAAAAAACAGGCAAAAAGAATGGGGAAATATAAAATGAGCAAGAATTGAAGAGGTGATTATATGCCGGCAGGCAGACCGAAAAAGCAGATCGACCAAAAGCAATTCGAAAAACTGTGTGGTCTGCAATGTACTTTGGAAGAATTGTGTTGTTATTTTGACTGTAATACAGATACCATTGAAAAATGGTGCAAAAAAACGTATCATAAAAATTTTTCGGAAGTTTTTAAGCTAAAAAGAGGGAATGGTAAAATTTCTCTACGACGAAAACAATTTGAAGTGGCTATGGATGGAAATCCGACAATGCTGATCTGGCTCGGTCGCAACATTTTGAATCAAACTGACAAAATAGAAGTTGATGTGTCAACAATTGATGACAGCACGAGAGAAGAAGTCGACGATCTTGTAGCTAAAGTTAAGAGAAGAAAAAATGACACGGAATGAAGCAATTAATATTTTGTCTGAAGCGTCACATTTGTACGGGCATTCAGTAGGATTCACAAGGCTTACGGAATTGCATAATAACTGGATATCGTCAATGGTATATGGAGAACGTGACAAGAGCCTACAGGCTCACAGAGGCTCGTTTAAGACAACGTGTGTTTCAATTGCTCTTGCTGAAATAATGTTGCAGTTTCCAAATGAGAAAATAATGTTCATGCGGAAAACCGACAATGACGTTAAAGAGGTCATAACGCAAACGCAAAAGATATTGGTGCATCCTGTAACGTCTGTTATCTCAAAGGCTGTCTGGGGCGTTCCTATAAGGCTTACAGAAGCTTCTGCAACGAAGTTGAGTACCAACCTTACAAACGACCCGAGAGGAACTTCGCAGCTTGTAGGAATGGGAATAGGCGGTTCTCTGACGGGAAAACACTTTGACCGTATTTTTACAGATGATATTGTAAACGTTAAAGACCGCATAAGCAAGGCGGAACGCGAACATACGAAACTGATCTATCAAGAACTGCGTAACATAATAAACAGAGGCGGAAGAATATTTAATACCGGCACACCATGGCATGAGGAAGATTGCTTTTCCCTTATGCCAAATCCGGAAAAATATGACTGCTATTCAACGGGATTGATAAGTCAGGACGAACTGGAAGAAATTAGAATGGGTATGCTCGGTTCGTTGTTTGCGGCTAACTACGAATTAAAACATATAGCGTCAGAAGATATTATTTTCTTTAATCCGCAGATAGGCGGCGATCCGGCAAAGGTAGAACAGTCAAACTATTGCCACATAGACGCGGCATACGGCGGCGCAGATTCGACAGTATTTACAATCTGCCGTAAGACAGACGGAAAATACTACGTATTTGGCAAACTATGGAATCAAGCTGTTGATGAAGTGGAAGATCAAATAATAGAGTGGCGGAAAAGGTTCAATGCAGGGAAAATCTATTGCGAAACGAACGCCGACAAAGGATTATTGGCAAAAGAACTGCGTAAAAAAGGCGAACGCGTTATTCAATATCATGAAGATGAAAATAAATTCATGAAAATAGTAACTTATTTGAAGCGCGAATGGAAGAACGTGGTTTTCGTGGCGGGAACGGACGAAGAGTATATCAAGCAAATATGCGACTTTAACGAAAGAGCAGAACATGATGACGCACCTGACAGCTTAGCAAGCCTGATTCGTATACTCTGGAATCGTACTGATAACAGACCTATGCTCAATTGGTAAGGAGAAACAGTTATGAACGATAAAGCATTTGAACAGATATTAGCAAACTTCATATGAGGTGATAAACATTGCTTACATACAACGATTTTGCAGAATGCACAACAGAAGAAGAAAAGCAAAATTTTATTTTTAAAGCCATCGCGCGGCACGAGTCAAGCAGCGATTACAAAACCGGCATTGCCGCAGGGAAATTTTATCGACACCAAGATCCCGATATTGAGATGATAAAAAAAGTTTACTATGATTTCCAGGGCATTGCGCACCCGGATACGTTTACTCCGAACAATAAGTTATGTAGTAATTTTTATTATATATTCGTTTCTCAAATGGTTCAGTATTTGCTTGGAAACGGTGTTTCTTTTGACGATCCCGAAGTAAAGCAAAGGCTTGGTAACGACTTTGATTATAAATTGCAAACCTTGCTTACATGGGCTGCTAACGATAAGGTAAGCTATGGCTTCGTAACCGAGAACGGAATCATTCCATTTAATTTTGCGTGCGACAGCCACAAAGAACCGTGTTTTGTGGCGTTGTACAGTGAAGAAGACGGCGCGCTAAAAGCAGGTATCAGATATTGGCGTTTATCGTCGGATAAGCCTTTGATGGTAACGTTGTTTGAAGTTGACGGCATGACAGAATATAAAGAGTACAAGCTTGACGACGCTAAAAGAGGCAGTATATCACGACTTGAAATTATCAAAGAAAAGACGCCTTATAATCTTAGCGAAGTTTCCAACGACGTTGAGGGCGTGTATCTTTCTAAAGGTTCTAACTATTCAGAAATTCCAATTGTGCCGTTGAGGTTCATTAATGATCAGTCGTCGCTTGTCGGTAATCGTGCTACGCTCACGGCTTATAACTTAGCCATATCTAATATGGTAAATGATGTTACCGAGTTTAATATGATCTATTGGGTACTAAAAAACGCAGAGGCTATGGACGAGTACGACGACAAGCAGTTTCTGACCAATCTTCTGAGAACTCACATTCTTCATTTGAATGATTCAGTTGAAGCCACGCCGCATGAATTAACGCCGAAGTTCGATTCGATAGAGATCGCATTGAAACGTTTGAAAGAACAGCTCATATCAGACTTTATGGCGGTGGATTGGGAAAGAATGTCAGCGGGTAATGTTACTACTGTGGAAATTGAAGCGGCGTACACAAATCTTAAATTAAAATGCAACGATGTTGAAAGATGCGTAGGCGAATTTATTCGAGGAGTGCTGCGCGTACTTGGGCTGGATCCAAATACGCCATTCCATTTCACACCTGACATGACGATAAACCGCAGTGAGGAAATACAAACGATCGTAAGTGTTTCGCCCTATATAGGTGAAGAAATGACAACAAGGCTGATATGCGAAACTTTGGGTATCATTGATGAGTATCAATCCATACAAGATAGAAAAGCAGCTGAATCTATGTCGAGATATAACGCAGCCGTCTCCCCTGATTCAAATATCGGCAAGACGGCTGATACAGAAGAAATAATAGAAGATGCCGAAGAGGTTAAAGGTTCAAGACTTAATGGCGTTCAAACGCAGTCGCTGTTAACAGTTGTCGGACAATATGCAGCAGGAGCATTGACCGAAAATCAGGCTGCAAACATAATTGTGGCGACCATAGGAATATCAAAGGAAGAAGCCAAAGGAATTCTGAGAGGAGATTAAAAATGGAAAAATTGACCAAAGAGAAGTATAGGAATTATCTTGTTGAGCAGATAGAGAAAGCTGATAAATGGCGCGAATCATGCCCGCTTATGAATGCAACCGATAAGATTGCGTTTATGGTGCTAAAGGGAATGCATATGGAAAAATTGTACAAGCTTGACAATGAAAAAGATATCAATGATTAATCTTCCAGGTAAATATAATCGTCATTCGCTTGATGCGGGGCAAAAAGAAACGGATAAGCTTTTGAGCAACATGATAGCTGAAATAGAATCCGTTTATGGTCAGGCATATAAAGAATTGCAGAAAAAAGCGGACGATTATCTGAAATGGTTTGAAGAAGCTGATAAGAAAAAGTTTGATATGCTTAAAGCAGGCAAAATAACGCGCCAGGAATATCAAACTTGGCGACGGGATAAGATTTTGTCAGGGCAGCGTTGGTACGCTATGTCGCAGACAATGGCTGATAATCTGGCTAATTCCAATGGTATTGCCGCGAGTATAATCAATGGGTATATTCCGGAAGTCTATGCTATAAACGGCAATTTTGCAGCGTATGAGATCGAACGAAACACAAATATCAATACTGCTTTTACTCTTTATAACGAACAGGCGGTTGAAAGAATAATCGCTGAAAATCCCGATCTGTTGCCGCCCAGAAAAATAGATGTGGCGAAAGATACAGCATGGAATAAGAAAAATTTGAATTCCGCCGTTATACAATCGATAATACAAGGAGATTCGGTGTTGGAACTTGCCAACAGACTCGCGGCTGTAAGCGATATGAATCAAACGTCGGCTATCAGAAACGCCCGCACAATGACGACAGCGGCACAGAACGGCGGCAGGCAAAGCAGCTTTAGGCGTGCTCAGAGCATGGGAATTAAGCTTAAAAATCAATGGATAACTACGCTTGACGGCCATGCAAGAGACTCTCACAGAGCAATTGACGGCGAAGTTGTTGAAGTAGGGAAAGAATTCAGTAATGGGCTTACATATCCCGGAGACCCGTCCGGACCGCCCGAAGAAGTGTATAATTGCCGATGCAATCTTGTAGCCGTTTTCGATGATCAGGACTATTCAAAAATTGAGCGTGATAACCGCTTGGGTAGTATGTCATATGAGAATTGGAAGAATGCGCATGGCGGCGAACCGCTTTTTAGAGCGGCGAGAAACGCCAACAGAGATTTGAAAATGCATGAGGAATATCAAGAGTTGTTGGGAAACAAAGTGCCGAATAATTTCAAAAAGTTTCAAGAAATAAAATACTATCAGCCTGAGCAATGGACGAAAATGGTATCCGACGCGCGAAAAGCACGGAATCAAAGGAGACGATCGCATGAGTAAAATGACAATCAAAATAAAAGACAACAGCTCCGAAGTGGCAAATGCATTTAAAATGCAGGCAGCAGCGGCTCTCGAAGAAATAGGACTAAGAGCTGAGGGATATGCTGTAAGGCTTACTCCTGTTGGCACTCCCGAAAGTACGGGAGTTGTTGGATATTCAACAAATGGACTTAAACAGAGTATAACCCATAAAGTCAGCGGAAATGCTGTTTATATCGGGACTAACAAAAAGCATGCAGCGTATGTTGAATTAGGTACAGGAATATACGCTTCTGATGGAAAAGGAAAGAAAAATCCGTGGATATGGGTCGACAAAAACGGAAAAGGGCATTGGACACGTGGCATGAAACCGCATCATATGTTAAAAAAAGCCGCTTCGGAACATGGCGAAGAATACAAAAATGTAATTAAGAAACATTTGAAAAACGGATAATTATTCACAAAAGATGCATAAACCCTCTTGACAACGAATATTTATTGGTGTATAATATGAATAGAATAGATGAAAAGACAAGAAAAGATATTGAAAAAATTCTATCGTGCGGCGTGAGTATACACATCGTACCAACTAAGGACGGCGTGAGGGTTCTGCATTTTCAAGAAGCAATGCCGAAAGCGGAATGTCACATTGATGAAAAACGCTGGAATTTGATTGAGCAAATTTTATCAAATGGGTATAGGGTTGAGTTGCTGCCGTTCAATGGATTTGCAAGGATAATGATGATTAAGCGTAAAGAAGTCAAAGTGGAATAACGAACTTACGCACAGTATGATTGTGATTATTAACATTAATAATTAAATATAATTCCCGTCTGTAAACGTTCAGACGGAAGAACCGAGAGTGGTTGACTGTTTCCAAAATGGAAATAGTTGACCGCTCTTTTTGTTTATATGTGCAAATCGGGGTAACTCTCCGAAATGCGCCTCTCTCAAAGCATAGCGTACCACGATAAGCCGGAAGAGTTTATCACGCTTATGCAAAATTGAATAGCAAATACCGTCTATGTAGTAATGCTGCTAACAACTACAGATATTCGGGCATTAACGCATTATCAGCGGACGGTAAATGCAACCCTGCCGTAAAAGGTCGGCAGGAAGAGTCAAAAGCGACTGACTGACTACTTTATGTAGTTGGTTGGTCGCTTTTTTGTTTAGGACTAAATCCTCGAAGTACAGGGGATTTTATAAAATTTGCTCGTATCTGCAAAGGAAAGCAGACGAAGAACAGGAGTAATTTTTTATGGCATTTACAAGAAAATTCCTTGCGGCTCAGGGAATCGAAGCCGATAAGGTTGAAGCTATCATGGCGGCGCACGTTGAAGTTGTAGATTATCACAAAGAGCAATATGCAGAACTGAAAGAAAAGTTCTCAGATCTTAATCAGCAGGCAGCCAAAGTGACCGAACTCGAAAACAAATTAAGCGAAGCTAATAACAAGCTTAGCGAATCAGAAAAAAAGATTGAATTGCTTGAAAAGGACGATTACAAAGGAAAGTATGAATCCGAGAAAGCGGCAAAACAAAAGCTTGAATCTGAAATTGCAACCAAAGAAACGAGTGCGAAAAAAGATAAAGCGTTCACAAAACTTTTGGCGGAAAAACAGTATTCTGAGGAAGCTGCAAAACTGATTGTGAAAAAAGGCGGATACAGCAATAAAATTGAGCTGGACGAAAACGGCATTATTACCAATGCTGACAGTATACTTAACGATGTTCAGAACGATTTTTCTATGTTTACACCTAAGATCAGCAGTCAATCATCAACAGCAGCAAATCCTCCGGCTAACAGCAGTGGGAAAGCACTTCTTACAAAAGCTGATATTATGAAAATCAAGGATACTGCCGCAAGGCAGAAAGCTATTGCCGAAAATCGAGAGTTATTCAATCCGTGAAATAGTAAAGGAGAATAAATTATGGCAGCAAAAACCAATACGACTATGTCAGCAGATATAGCTGTAGAAGCGCGTGAAATTGATTTTGTCAGTCGTTTCGGCAGAGATATTGAAATTCTCAGAGACATCATGGGTACAGTTCGTCTTGAAAAGAAATCGCCCGGTACGGTTATTAAATCCAAGTATGCAGAAGTAACACTTGCAGGTGGAGACGTTGCGGAAGGGGAAGAAATCCCGTATTCCAAGGCATCTGTAAAAAGCAAGGACTATTCCCCTATTGTGTTCAAAAAATACAAGAAGGGCGTAACCATTGAAGCTATTACAGAACATGGATACGACGCGGCTGTTCAGCTTACAGACGATCAAATGCTTTACAGCATTGAAGGTGATGTTGTAGAAAACTTTGTCGATTATGTGCAGACAGGCACGCTCACATCCACCGAGAGCAGCTTCCAGATGGCACTTGCAATGGCGCAGGGCAGAGTACGAAACAAATGGAAAGAGATGAAAAAAGGAATCAGTCAGGTGATCGGTTTCTGTAACATTCTTGATGCCTACGAGTATCTTGGCGCGTCCGAAATAACGATACAGACTCAGTTCGGTATGAACTACATTGAGAATTTTCTCGGTTACAGCAAGTTGTTTCTTACTTCCGAAGTTCCTCAGGGCAAAGTGATCGCTACGCCTGCCGAAAACATCGTACTTTATTACATTGACCCCTCAGACAGCGATTATTCCAAGGCTGGTCTTGAATTCCGTACAGACGGTGAATCAAATCTGATCGGAGTACACGTCGGTGGTAATTACGGTACGGTTGTTTCGGAGATTACAGCTATTCTTGGAATGGTGCTTTTTGCCGAGTATCTTGATGGTATAGCGGTTATCACGATTTCAAATTCTACAGCGGCATCTAAATCCTCAACAAAGTAATTTAAAAGTTAAGGCGGTGCAAAATGAACATTACCGGAATCTGTATGGATTTACATAACTTTTTTCCACCTGTGAGCAAAAGAGCAGATAAAAGCTACATTCACCGTGGACATTTCATTATCAGCGGTAGTTCCATTGCACCGCTTGACTTTATAAAGAAAAATCAATATTTTCGTATCGTCGGTTCTGATATGAATGACGGAGTATGGCAGAATACGCCCGATGACCTGCAAAATCTCATTGATGAAGATTTTGAGGGCGAAATATGGGCTATGGCTGTTCCACACTCTTTTTTGGAGTTGTGTGAAGATATACAGAAATGGCGTGATAAATACGAAAAAGTTGACAGTGAAAATATGTCGCCGTTTACGTCCGAAAGCTTCGGAGGATACAGCTATTCAAAAGGTTCAAGCAATTCGATGACATGGGAAGCACAATTTGCAAGCCGACTGAAAACGTGGAGGAAGATTTGAAAAAATGAGTTTACTTGACCATGCATTTGAAACTTTTGCCTTTATCGATAAACGGCGGCAACCTGACGGCGAGGGCGGATACATAGTAGAATGGCTTGAAGGAGCAGAGATACAAGCAAATGCACGCTATGACAGTTCTATGCAGGCACGCAGAGCCGAGATAGAGGGCGTAACGTCATTATATACCATAACAACGCGCAAGGATATAACGCTTGAATATCACGACATTATAAAGCGATTATCGGACGGTAAGATATTCCGCATCACGTCTGACGGTTCTGATAATAAAACGCCTGTCAGTGCAACGCTGAATATGCGTCAGGTGACAGCCGAGGAATGGGAGATACCGAGATGACTAAAGCAGCGGCTATATACCAATTCTGGGCACAGTTCGGACTTGATACATATGAAGAGAACAGCGTTTATCAGCTTTCGGAAAAGCCGTCGTTTCCTTATCTCACATATGAGTTGATGACCGATTCATTTGACGGAGAAGCCATTTCGCTTACAGCGTCCTTGTGGTACAGAAGTACGTCATGGACAGCCGCTAACAAGAAAGCCGATGAAATATCTGCGGCTATCGGCAGAGGCGGTATGCTGGGCAAATGTGACGGTGGACTTATCCATATAACGCGCGGCAGTCCGTTCACACAGTCAATGGGCGATGATACTGACGATATGATAAAACGTATAAATCTAAGTATTTCAGTCGAATTCTGGACTGAAAATTAAAGGAGGTAGCACAAATGGCTGCATTTTCAAAACTTCCTGTCGAACCGTTTAAGCAGATTGCATTTAATGCGGGAGTTATCACAAGCGAATTTGATGTTAAAACGGGTGAACTCGACAGAACAAAAATATTATTTGCAACAACAGGTGGTTCGCAGTTTAACCCAAACTTAACATTAGCCGATCTCTTCGAGGATATTGACAACGCAAAGCCCGGTACAAAGCAGGGTATGTTGATTCAGAACTGCGAGCCTCATCTTACTACAACTGTTCTCACGGTCGGCGACAACAACATAGAAAAGCTTGTTGCAAACGCGACAAAGGAAACTGTAACCGGCAGTGAGGGAGTTACACACATAACGCCTAAAGACGGCATCATTAATGCCGACTCATTCTTTGATTTGTGGGTAATTACCGATTACGCCACAATGACGGGGCGTGAAGGCAATGAAACTCCGGGCTTCTTTGCTATTCATCTGAAAAACTGTATTAATGTTACAGGATTCCAGCAGCAGACGACAGCCGACGGAAAAGTACAGTACAGCGTAGATTTCCGCGCATTTTACGATACCGAAGCCGATGAAGAAGTACCATATGAAATTTATTTCAGTTCGGGACAGGCTGCTGCGGCTTAGATGTCGGAGCCGTCGGTCGTATCTATGACATATGAATCAGAACCTTATGATACGGCTATCGACACGGTGAAATCAGAAACTATGCTTAACGATGAAGCATTTACAGATGAAGAAGAAACAATACAATAACAATAGAATACCCTTGCATATCGCAATGGTATTGTTGTAGGAGGTATATATGAAAACTATTGCAAATTGTACGCCTAAGGAATTCGCTGCTCAGGCGGTTAAAATAACCGATAAAATCAAGTCTTATGCAGACGGCTTGAAGAAATTCAAAGAGCAGATTACTAAGGCGACTAAAAGCCAAAATAATGGCGGTATTTTTGATATGATCTCATACATATGCGGAGATAACGTCGATGAAACAATGGACTTATGCGGTATGCTCTGCTTTATGACGGGGGAAGAGTTCGCAAATCTTAATCCTGAAAGTGGTGATGAAGACGGCATTGCTGCATTAGCTGATATTGTAAGCAGTAAAAGGTGTGTATCTTTTTTTACTATGCTTGTACAACTGGCGAAATTTTCAAACGGTCAGTAATATCTTGTGATTTAAGTAAATTGGACTTGTTCGGCGTTGATTATCTGTTTGAGAACGCGTTGGAATACATCAGAGAGATGCAATACAAAAATTATGTCACTGATGCTCTGAAAGCACTTGTGGAAATAACAATAAAGGTAAACGGAGGAGAAATATCTATCCCAAGCTACCATGAAATTGTAAATCCCAAACAGATAAAACGCGAATCTGCAAAAACAGCCGACGAAATAGTTGACGAAATAATCAGCAATACGGGGATCAAGTTGATATGAGGTGAGGTAAGTTGAAATAAATGAATGTTTTTGATCTACAAGCTATTGTGCGTTTGGATTCATCTCAATTTGAATCGGGATTGAAAAACGTTGTTTCAGGCGCAAAAAATATTGGCAGTTCAGTAGGCAGTGCGCTTAAAGCGGGAGTATCTACCATTGCTAACATTACTACAGGCGCTATTGCCGGAGTAGCGGCAGGATTAAGCGGTTTGGGCGCATATGCAGCAAAAGTCGGAAAATCTTTTGAAAGCAGTATGTCGCAGGTAGCCGCAGTTATGGGCATTACAAAAGATACTGTTAAAGACGGTGTCAATCAATATGAATTATTGGAAAATGCTGCCGCCGAAGCAGGAAAAAACACCGTGTTTTCCGCCTCCGAAGCAGCCGACGCATTAAATTATCTTGCACTTGCAGGATATGACGCTTCAAAAGCTGCTGAAGCACTCCCCTCTGTACTAAACTTGGCACAGGCCGGCGGTCTTGATCTGGCTTATGCTTCCGATCTCGCAACCGATGCAATGGCATCTCTCGGAATTGAAGCAACTAAGAAAAACCTTGATGAATTCGGCGATAAAATGGCGAAAGCGGCTTCAAAAGCAAATCTTTCCGTTGCCCAACTCGGTGAAGCTATCCTGACTGTTGGCGGTACTGCCAAAAGTCTTAGAGGTGGAACAACTGAATTAAATGCCGTTTTAGGCGTTCTTGCAAACCGAGGTATCAAGGGCAGTGAAGCAGGTACACAGCTTCGCAATATCATTATGTCGCTCTCTTCGCCAACTGACACAGCAGCGGAACGGCTTGAAGAACTCGGCGTTGCCGCTTATGATGATACAGGTAAAATGCGTCCTCTTAATGAGGTCTTTGAAGATTTTAATAATGCACTTGCCAATTGCACAGATCAGGAAAAGAAACAAGCATTAGGAGATATATTTAACAAGGTTGATTTGAAATCAGCAGAAGCGTTGCTTGCAGGTGTTGGAGAAGAATTTGACAATTTGGCGTATGAAATTGAAAATTCATCAGGCGCAATGGCTGATATGGCAACAACCATGACAGACAACCTTGAAGGCGCAATGAAGTCGCTCGGCTCAAAAGCTGAAGCTTTTGGAATTCAAATCTATGATTCCATTCAAGGACCTTTAAAAGACCTTGTGAACGTTGCAGGAGATTCAATAAATCAACTGAGCGATGCGTTTGACAATGGCGGTTTCAGCGGCTTGACGCAAGGCATAGAAGACGTTGTTTCAAATATAGCTACTAAGTTTTCCGATAATATACCAAGTTTTGCAGAAACTGCAATGAACGGGGTAAAGGATATTATTCTTGCTGTCACTGACGGCATTACCAATAATTCAAGTACTATAGTCGATAGCATAATAAAAATAGGCAATTCGGTTATAGGCAACTGGTCTTCGGTCTTTTCCGATATTGGCAGCTTGATAGGAAATCTGATTGAAGCTGTGGCGAACGGCGTTTCAGATTCCGCACCCAGTATAATGGGTACTTTTATTAATCTGATAGACACGATATCTATCACTATGATGTCGCTGATAAATAAAATAGCGACCAATCTTCCGTCTTTTGTTGAGAATTTAACGCCAATAATAGCCAACTTAGGCACTGCTATAGGCAAGGTCATTACTTCGATAGTAACTAATATATCCGATAATTCCGGCGGCATTTCGGACGCGTTTGTTGGTTTGGTGGACACGCTGTCAAATACTGTATTGACTTTGATAACCACGCTTATATCGAATATTCCCAAACTTATCACTACTTTAATTCCGATACTTCTTGAAGCGTTGGTAACTCTGGCAACCAATATCGGAAACGAACTGCCGAATATAATCACGACAATCACAGATGGCATCAAACAAATTATTTCTCCTGATTTTTTATCAAAATTCATTGAAGCAGGCCCCAAAATAATAATGGCACTGCTTGACGGTATATTGACATCGATACCGATATTAATAGATACTATCCCCGTTTTATATGACAACTTATTGCAGACGATAACGCAAGCATATCCTAAACTGTTTGAAGCGGGCGAAGAAATTCTTGAAACGGTCATTAACGGGCTTATGACGATATTGCCAAAGATGCTCGAAACAGTACCGAAAATATTAGAATCGCTTCTGACCGCTATACAAGACAATATGCCTGTAATCATCAACGGCGTTATCAGTCTGCTTGATACATTCACTACTTTATGGCCTGAATTGATAGGCGTTTTGGTGGAATCCTTAGGTACTGTACTGCCACAGGTGATAGATTTGGCAGTGCAGATAATGGAAGCTCTGATAGACGGCTTATGGAGCAATATGCCCATGATAGCATCTTCGCTTTGGGGTATAATAAAAAAAGTGTTCTCAAAGTCTAAAGATTTACAACCTGTAGCTTTCGAAGCTGTAAAGAAAATTCTTTCTTCAGTGGTAGATGCGATAATCGAATATTTTCCGTTTGTATGGGAGACGTTTAAGGAAGTTGTTTCGCAAATATGGGACTTTATTTCGCCGTATCTTTCAAAACTCTGGGATTCTATCGTCGAATGGTTCAGCGATTGGGAAGCTATCGGAGAATTGTTGTACGACGTTAATGAAAAAATCGAAGAGTGGTTCGGAAAGGTTATTGGAATCGTAGTTGATTGGCTCGGCGGACTATGGGAAAAAGTTTCCGAAAAAGTCGGCGGCTTTTTTGAAGGCGTAGGAGAATGGCTGTACGACGCGCGGGAGAAGTTCAGATCATGGCTCGGTAAAGTTATCGGGAATGTGGTCGAATGGGGCGTTGATATGTACAACAAATCTCGTGAGGCAGCCGAAGATTTCTTGAATAACATCATCGAATTCATTAAACAGCTCCCCGAAAAAATATGGGACTTCTTGACCAAAGCCGCCGACAAAGTTCTTGAATGGCGTGAAAAGCTGAAAGAAAAAGCAGAAGATGCAATCAGCGGATTAATCGATAAAGTTGTTGAAAAAGTAAAGGAACTTCCCGAAAAAATGAAAAACGCGGGGAAAGATATCGTCGAGGGCTTGTGGGAAGGCATAACAGGCGCAAAAGATTGGCTGGAAGAAAAAATTGGTGGATTTGCTGACAATTTTGTAGGTGGATTCAAGAAATTATTCGGAATACATTCTCCGTCAACAGTTATGCGCGATAAGGTCGGTAAATTTCTGGCTCAGGGTATCAGCGTAGGGTTTACCGATGAAATGAAAGGCCTGGAGCGTTCCAACGTTTCAGTTGCAATGAATTCCTTCGGGCGGTTAAGCGGCGCAGTAAGTGAGTTCAATTCCAGAATTAATCGTGGAAACATAAGTAATCCAACCGC
Source organism: uncultured Ruminococcus sp. (assembly GCA_910576995.1). Classification (GTDB taxonomy): domain Bacteria; phylum Bacillota; class Clostridia; order Oscillospirales; family Ruminococcaceae; genus Ruminococcus. Next base: position 25,099 of record CAJTLC010000018.1, on the reverse strand, counting down.
TGCAGGAAACGTGATAGAATCGATTAATATTTACATGGAAGGAATGCAGATAGCTTCTGATTATGATGTCGACCGCATGACCGACAGAGCTGTTGAACGGCTTAGAGAACGTTTGAAAATGGTTGACGTTTATGACAAAAGAGGACTTGGAGGTACAGGCTGGTAATGACTTCGAAAGACTGGTTTAAAATAAATGATGTATCAAGCGATACTGTCGATATTTTTGTTGACAGCGTCTCAGTTCCTCTTATGGCTCGGCAGAGATATTCAACTTATGAACTGGGAGCCGATGAAGATGTAACAATGCCCGATGATACATATGAAGATGTAAGCTATTCCATTGTATTTTATGATCTTTTCAGAGAAGATTTTGACAATACACGAATTTACTCCTTTTTATCCAATGCCAAAAAACTGGAGATCAGCCGCTTACCCGGATATTATTTCAAGGTAAGACAAATGTCGGTAAACAGCGTACAAGCTGCATACAACGGCAAAAAAATACGTTATGAAGTTTCATTTGTTTTAGCGCCTTTCAAGTATAAAACAGACAACGAACCAATAACTTTATACTCTGCTGATATTGTGATTAACACCGGAACAAGATACAGCAAGCCACTCATTGAAATATCGGGCAGCGGAACGATAAATTTTGTAGTGAACAACGTACCATTCACATTGATAATACCGTCAGACGCTACAACGATAATAATAGATTCGGAACAAAAAGTTGTTTATAACAAGGATACAAAAAAAGTATTATGGAACTGTACGAGCGGCAAATTCCCACTGCTCAGTGTGGGTAATAACAATATATATTTCAATGAGGGTGCAACTGCTAAGATCTGGAAAAATGAGAGGTGCTATTAATGACAGGAAACGGAAGCTCAGCTTCGCCCTATATTGTCAGCACATGGGAAGAGTTTAAAAGCGTATGCAAAGAAACTAAGTTTGTAAAATTTGCAGACGGAGGAGGAATAATAGACTTTTCTCAAGAATACTCCGATGGATTAAATGAGCGAATAACAATTAATGCCTCTGTAGACGGCAATGGGTGGGAATTTAAAAATTTATCGATCAGCGTTCAGGTGCTTGCAAGTTTCAATATATACAATAGAATTTCCAATCTGAGATTTACAGATATTGTATCATCTGGCGCACGTACTCCTTTATCGTTAAGCCAACAAAGTTCTTTTCAGTACTGCTATGGGCATTTTGAAAACTGTACCTTTCAAGGAAATTTAAACGGTACATCTCAACTTGTTGCGAATTCTATTTCATACAAAAGTATGAATATATTTTTTGGCTGTGATTTTAAACTTAAATTTTCAGGTAACAATCCTAAAATATGTACAGAAAACTCTCATGCAACCAACTGTATCTTTGATATTGACACTTCTGAAGTGACTGCTAATGCGCAAAATATTTTAGGTGAACTTAAACTTCAAAACTGCTATATCAAAGGCGCGCTTAACGGTCTTGAAATAAAAGGCGATTCTGCCCAAACAGGAACATTAGCCAGATTTCAAACAGGATATACCATTGTGGACGCTGATTCAACAGAGGAAATCACAGCCGATGAATTTACCGAGAAAGTTCTTGTTAATAGTTCAAGGGCAGCTATAGGCGAGGGAGTTATCGGCGTCAGTGAAGAGCAGTTGAAAGATAAAAATTTTTTGACGTCAGACTCTGTTGATTTTCCCATAGGAAATGGAAATCCACGAATTATATTTTTTACCGATGATATTATCAATGCCGGGACTTTTGATTTGCAAACCGGAGGAACATCACAAATTGCAAATACATGGCAAACAGATTGGATTCCAATAAATCTTGATGAAAGCGGCGATTCGGTTATAACTTTTTTGGATAAACCGGGTATAGCTGCGGCTTATAAATGTTTGTACTGGGGATTCATTTTAAAACGTGCTGATTCATCGATAGTAATTCCGGAAAACAACGGCTGGAGAAAATGCAGTGATTCTGCTGTGCTTGGTGCGGAATATGCCGACTGTACCGCCATAAAAATAACATATATGGATAAACAAAGCAGCCAATATGTTTATGGAAGATTTGCTTTATATGTCGGAAAGCTTTGGTTAATAAATCGATCGTATAATAATTCGCTGCCGTATACGGTATTTATGACGCCCGAATATACACCGCCAAGCAACCCGGAACATAAACCAATAGGCGAATTAAACAGAGAATATATAACGATATATTCTCAAGATACATCACAAGACGGATTTGATACGCATGGACTTGGAGTACTGTCTCCGACAAAATGCGAAATAACAGAAGAATTAAATGGAAAATGGGAATTATCCATTGAACATCCTGTAGACAGTTACGGAAAATGGGAATATATAAGACCATTTGCCATAATTAAGGCATTAGGGCAGCTTTTTACGATAAGAATTGCTGATGTAAAATGGAGTGGTAACAAAGGAATGGTTTCCGCAAAAGCCGATCATATTTTTTATCAGTTAAATGACGCATGGATTCATCCCGGAAATATATTACTTTCTTCTCGTCATGCGATAGGAATAATAAACCATATTGCCGGTATTACGGATAGACAGATTAGAGAGGGACATGTTTACTATGATTTTACATGGGATATTCCTGCTGATCTTATGGTAACTGAAAATTTTTATGATAATTGGTCAAGTTTATCATCAGGAGCAACGTTTGCGGAATTTGTAATGGGATCAAATGGACTTATCATAGGAACAAGCGGTGAAATTTACCGTGATAATTTCTATTTCTCCATAAGAGAAAGACTGGAAAAATCCAATTATCAAGCATTTGATATAAGAGTTGGAAAAAATTTGAGAGGAATCAAGCGTACCATTGATACGACAAGATTATGTACATACTTTCTTGGATTTGACGATCTGGGCAATGAATATGCTGTTGCATATGAAAGCTTTCCGCTTATTTCTCCACCACATTATGTTGTCAGATCACAAAAATATTCGTATAACATTGATGATTCGCTGCCGTTAGAGGAAAGAGTTGCTAAATCGAAAAAATTATTGGAAAATGATGTTAATTTATTTTTCAATACGAACTGCATTCCAAAAATATCTTATGAAGTTGATCTCGAAGATGTTAGGAATAATCCCGATTACGCTGATTTCAAGGAAGAATCCGACTATCGTGTAGGAAATGTTGGTGTTGTGCACGACGATAGATTAGGCGGAGAGATAATACTTAAGATTACCAAAACAATCAGGAATGCTATTACAGGTAAAACTATAAGTGTTACATTCGGTGATAATATCGAAAGCACATTATTGGGGACGTCACGATCGGCTATCATTCATAAAAGGGAGGGAGAATAATGTCAGTGGCATTGGCAACAATTGTATCGGCTATTGTCGCAGCTTTAGCAGCAGTTTTGGGAGCACTGATCACTGCAAGAGCAACAAGCGATAAAGTGCAGCGATCTATCGAAATACATAACGCTGTACAAGACACAAAGCTGGATGAATTAACACGAGAGGTACGAGAGCATAATAATTTTGCTCAAAGAATGCCTGTTCTTGAACAGAGATTCACAGATCAGGAAAGACGACTTGAAAATTTAGAAAAGGCAGTGGATAAATTTGAAAACAAGAATTTGTAAGCTTATTGATGTAAAAAGCCTTGTAACGCTTATTTTAACGGCTGTATTTGCTACGCAAACACTTAGAGGAAAATTATCCCCTGAACAGTTTCAGACTGTATTTACAACTGTTATAGCGTTCTATTTCGGTACTCAGTATCAGAAAAATTCTAAGGAGGATTTACCATGAGCGTACCCGAAAAGCCTATAACCAGAAAAGATATGTTCTATGATGGTATTCTTACAGGAAATACCGTCCCTGAACCGATTACTCGTGAAGAAATGTATCTTGATGCAATCGCAAAGAAAGATGCACAAGGCGGTTCTGTAAATTTATCAAACTACATACAGAAAAGTGAAATATCAGAAGTCATGAAAGAATACGGAATAAATTCCAAATTGCAGATTGCAGATATGAATACCGCTATAGAAAGCAAACTTTCAAAATCTTCGATTGTAAAACTTGACAGTATGGCGGATTTTGAAAATCTTACAGATAAAACTGCCGACTTTTATTTCATAAAAGAGGATTGATGGTATGATTATGCAAAGACAATCCGACGGAACATATGCTGAAACTGTAAACATCATGAGTCCGACGGAAGAAATCGGAGAAATTGTTGATGCTAATGGCGACATCTATTTTTCAAGCAGCGTTATAAAGACCGCTTCAGGCTACCCGTGCATACTTGAAAAATCAAAAGGCAAGTCTGTTAGCGATTATAAAATCTACGGAAATACGGTCGAGAAAAAAAGCGTGGGCGAGCCTGTTTTCGCAAAGTTATACGATTTCGACGGAGTCCGATTACTCGATTCAGAGGGATATGCTTTGTGCTCGCAGGATGTTACGGAATATCGAATCCCTGTTGTGTGCAGAGGGAAGAATTTGTTTGACTATAGTTTATGGGTTGGAGAATCCGCACAAGGAATGACTATTTATGAGGACGGAATTAAGGGCGTTCCAACTATAAGATGGCATAAATTCCCAAAACGAGAGTTAAGTTCTCCAATTCCAGCAGGGACACAACTCACAGTATCATATAAATTTGATACTACTTGTACAGATAAAGGAAATCTCGGTGTGAGTTTCTATAACAAATCTGGCGTCGACTTTTGGAAGATAGCCGATAAGCCAAGCGGGTACACAGAAACATTTGTTATAGAACAAGATTGCTACTATATGAGCATGTTTATGTGTATGCTTCCTTATACCGAAAACAGATATTGTGAAATAACAAACATAAAAATCCAACTCGAACTCGGAGACACCGCCACCGAATACGAGCCGTACCGTGAGCCTGTCACAACAAATATTCTACTTGATAAACCGCTTGAAACCGGCGAAATACTGAAATATCCGGAAAATGTTATCGAGCATTCAGACGGTACATCAGAATCAGTATCGCTGCCAAAAATCCCGACTTTAAGCGGCACGACGATTGTTGAGATTGATACGGAAATTCAGCCCGAAAATATTGAAATCACGTACAAATCAAGGAGATAAAAAATGAATAAGGAAAAAATTTTAAGACACACAGCTGACGAGATAGACGATGCTGTTGATAAAGTTTCAGATATTTACGATAAAACAGAAACAAATGCGTTATTGGATTTGAAAGCGGATATGAAAGTTCTTACTGCCGCGCAGGATAACATCGCAATAAACGCCTGTACTTTGGGCTACACAAGAAAAAATCTGCTGAAAGTCACGGAGACGACTACAACCGTAAACGGCGTGACAATGACCGTAAATGCCGACGGAACATTATCCCTCAGCGGAACTGCAACATCGCAGGCGGTATTGCCTATAACCGCAAAGACAAACAGAAATCCGATCTCAGATCTGCCTGCGAAATTTATCCTGAGCGGCGGCGATCAGATGCTCGGCGTTGAATGCTGCATCGGAGTTGAAGTTTCGACGGGCGCGAACAGCGGATATGTTGCTTCGTTTTACGACGGAGACAACGGAAGAGAGGTTGATTTATCCGAATATCCGACGGCAAAATACTGGTACGCTTACATGAGAATATATGAGGGCGTAAACGTTGACGGAATAACGATCTATCCAATGATTCGCCCGACTGATATCGGAAGTTCCGATTTTGATTCATATAAGCCATCGGTGCTTGATTACATATCAGATCTTGAAAAGCGACTTGCGGCTCTGGAAGCAACTTTATCAACTTAATCGGAGGTAAAAAATATGCTTAAAACATTTTTATATAATGATAATACCAGATTATCCAAAAACTTTACATCGCAGGAATTTCGTTGTAAATGTGGAAAAAAGCACGATTATAAGATCGAAACTGCATTGATTGAAAAGTTACAGGCTCTTGCCGATGTTCTGGAAGCAGATAAAGTTGTAATCAACAGCGGATACCGTTGTACTGCACATGATAGAAATGTAGGCGGCAACGGCTATGGGCAGCACACGCAAGGAACGGCGGCAGATATTAAAATATATAAAAACGGACAGCCCGTTGATACACGTAAAATTGCTTGTAAGATGCAGGATTTAGGCTTTACGGGGATCGGAAATATAGATCGAACCTATACCGCTATTCATGGAGACGTAAGAAATACGGCTCGTTGGTTTGGCGATGAAGCTGTGCCAGGTGGAACATCAGGCAATGTCACAAGCGATTACTACAGCTATTACGGTATAAATAAAAACAGCAAAAAAAGCGTAATATCTGATTTGCAGGAATTGCTTAATAAAAAAGGTGCCTCTCTTAAAGTAGACGGTATAGCAGGCGAGAAAACGATTTCTGAGTGCAGAAAGTATATAATCGACAAAGGCGATAAAGGCGAACTGACCAAGTGGGTACAAGAACATCTCAATTCTCTCGGTTACAGTTGTGGAATCCCTGACGGTATTGCAGGCAACAAAACAATGCAGGCTATATCCAAATGGCAGACAGATAACAAACTCGGGGAAGGCTATTTAGGAGGCAGAGATTGGAACGTGTTGCTTGCTAATGTATGATAAAACAACTTGAAATATGCCTAAATTTGTGATATAATAAAATCATAAATTTTTAGGAGGTCTATATCATGGAATATAACAACAATTTTAACGAAACAGCAGAGGGTAAAAAAGCTGAAACTTCGAAAGTTTCAGTTCCATACATAATACACGAAAGTATGCTTGCAAGAATGGAGCGACAAATAAAGAGCTTTGGGTGGCTTTGATCGTTGCTGTAATTGCGCTGGTTGCTTGCAATTTAGCATATCTTTGGTATCTTAATCAATACGATTTTGTAAGTTATGAAATTTCAAGCGCAGATGGTGGAAACGCAAATTATATAGGACAGGACGGCGATATTTATAATGGCGAAAGTGGTAGTAAAGAAGAGAAGCAAGAAGAAGGGCAAAGCTAAAGGCTCAGCCACTCGAAAAGTGAAAAAGCCAAAGGAGAAGTTATGAAAGATATTGAAAACATCTCCAACAGCGAACTATCAAACCTGATCGATGAATGGGTAAAGGGCGAACGCGACCGCACAATTATGAAAAGACGGCTGATTGATTGCGTATGCTTTGAACCTCTTGCAGAGGAGTTTCAGCTATCGGCACGGCACATAAGAAAAATCGTTTGCAAGAACGAGGAAAAAATCTTCAAACACCTTCCTTAAAATGCCCTTAAAATATCCTCTAAATATCCGTTAAAAAGCCTCTTGGCATCCTTGCCGAGGGGCTTTTCTTATGCTATACTTTAGATAACAAATAAATAACGAAATCCCTATTCTAAGCGGTGAATAGGAAGAACCGAAAGTGGTTGTTGCAAGCTTCGCAATGATCACTTTTTTTATTTCAGGTGAGCAAATGTACATAAATTTCAATGAAAATCCGAAGGGAAAACAAGTCGGCGACTGCGTTATCAGGGCTTTATCCAAGGCTTTAGGCAAAGATTGGGATGAAATATATATCAAGCTTTGTCTGCAAGGATTTATGATGTGCGATATGCCGTCAGCTAATCACGTTTGGGGTTCGTATCTGCGTGAAAACGGCTTTAAACGATACCTGATTCCCGGTGATATTATAGATTTTTATACGGTCAAGAACTTCTGCGAGGACAATCCGCATGGCACTTATATATTATCTCTGCCAAGCCATGTTGTGACCGTTATTGACGGAGATTATTACGATCTATGGGACAGCGGAGAAGAAACACCGATTTACTATTGGCACAAGGAGGTCTAAAAATGTCTGCATACCCCAATTTTTACCCTCAGAGTTATCAGGGAATGCCGCAAAATCAATATCAGCCACAAACTATGCAAACTCAACAGTATCAGATGCCGCAGTCTGTTCCTCCGGCTGTACAGCAGCCGCAGAGCAATAACGGTATTATATGGGTACAGGGAGAGGCAGGAGCAAAGTCTTACTTAGTTGCACCGGGACAAAGCGTTCTTCTTATGGATTCGGAAAGTTCTGCATTTTACATCAAATCGACTGATCCGTCAGGAATGCCGTTACCTCTGAGAATTTTTGATTATACTGAGCGGAACGGAGTACAAAATATTCCAACAGCTGCTTCAAATATTCCCGGTGTTGATATGACTAACTACATAACACGAGAAGAATTTGAAGAGAAAATCGCTTCACTAACCTCTCAAAGGAAAACAAACTCACGAAATAAGGAGGATATAAATAATGGCTAATCCAATTTTCAAAATGATGAACGGTGGAAACAGACAAAACGGAAATATGATTTCACAATTTCAACAGTTTATGCAGCAAATGAAAGGCAAAAACCCCGATCAGATGCTGAACGAGCTTGTATCAAGCGGAAAAGTCAATCAGTCCCAGCTGAATCAGGTTCAGGGAATGGCACATCAAATGCAAAGTCAGTTTGACGGAATTAAAAATATATTCGGTTTCTAAGGCAGACAACCTTTGAAATAAATTAATTTTTATGAAAGGAGACATATTATGTCACTTACTACATCAGAAATGACACCTGCTGACATTGCGGCAGTCACCAACAACGGAAATAACTGTAATGACGGTTGGGGCGGCGGCTGGTCTTCGTGGATCATCCTTTTCCTCATTTTCGGTATGTTCGGTTGGGGCGGTTTCGGTGGCTTTGGCGGAGGCTGGGGCGGCAACAATGCTGGAGCACAGGGTGCACTTACAAGAGGAGAACTTTGTCAGGATATGAACTTCAGTCAGCTTGAAAACGGAGTAAGAGGGATTCAGCAAGGCCTTTGCGACGGATTCTATGCGCAGAACACAGCTATTATGAACGGTTTCCACGGTGTTGACAATGCTATACGTCAGCTTGGTTACCAGACACAACAGGGTTTCCATAGTGTTGATAACGCCGTTTGCAATCTCGGTTACCAGACGCAGCAAGGTTTTAATCAGACCAACATTGCGCTTATGCAGGGTCAGAACGCTTTGTGCAGCAGCACAAGAGATATCATCGAGAGCCAGAACAATGGCACGAGAGCAATTCTTGACGCTCTTACAGCTCAGAGAATCGAAGCTAAGGATCAGAGAATCGCTGAACAGGCTCAGACCATTTCTCAGCTTCAGCTTGCTGCGTCTCAGAGCAATCAAAATGCTGTTCTTATGGCTGCGATGGATGCAAATACAGCAAATATTATTCGTCGCACCGGCAATGATTGCCCTGTAAACGCATATGTTGTTCAGCCTCCTACGCCTGTTACTTTCCCGACAAACTGCTGCGGACAAGCGAATTTCGGTGGTAACTGCGGCAATTGCTGCAATGCATAATTCAATTTAAATTTAAGCAGCTTTTTCGTGAAATATCGAAAATGGTCAACCTATGTTGATACTGCAAAATCAGTACATCGGCAGGGGACGGCTATCCCCTGCCGATTTTTTGAAAGGAATGATAAAAATGGCTGAATACACAAGTACCGCTACTCAGACAGTAGCAAGTGGTCAGAATGTGCTTTTTACCGAAAAATCTAACTGCGGAAAAAGTTGCAACATCATGCATCGTGGCGGCAGTGGTATTGTAACGCTTCGTGGTTCTAACAACTGTTGCAATCCTGCTAAGTACAGGGTCAGCTTTGGAGGAAATATTGCAGTAGCCGCAGGCGGAACAGTTGGAGCAATATCAATAGCTATCGCAATTGCCGGAGAGCCGTTATACGGTTCAACAGCAACAGTCACACCGGCTGCTATAGGCGATTTCTTCAATGTTTATACATCGGCAGTGATAACAGTTCCATGTAATTGTTGTCTTACTGTTGCTGTTGAAAACGCAAGTACAGCAACAGCAATCGATGTAGCTAACGCAAATCTTATAGCAGAGCGAATCTGCTAAGGAAGGGGTTAATTATTATGAGTATAAGAACACTTAACGAGCTGAGAGAAAAGTTCTGCAAAGAACTTGATGAGATCGCAAACAAAAGCGACTTGAACGCAGGAGACCTTGAAACTGTACACAAGCTTACCGATACCATCAAAAATATTGATAAGATTTATATGATGGACGAAGAGGGATATTCCGGCGCAGGCGAATGGGAAGCAAAGGGGCGTTTCGGCGACAATTACAGCGGTGCACGATATGACGGTGGAAATTCTTACGCCGGAAATCGTCGACGTGACAGCATGGGCAGATACAGCCGTGACAGCAGACGTATGAATGACGGCAGATACAGCCGTGACGACGGAAAAGATCATATGATTTCAAAACTTGAAGATATGCTTGACGATGTTGATAACGATCGTGTAAAATCCGCTATCCACAAAGTTATTACTGAGCTTGAAAAAGGTTAAATGGCAGAGGTGATTTTTTATGTTCTCCCAGGCAGAACTTGAAAAAGCAATAAAAGACCTTGAAAGTAAATCCAAGTCTTTTTCGGACTGCGAAAAGCTTTCCGCACTGTACACGGTCTACGATCACCACTTTACACAAAAAGAATCAAAAACAGCGTACACAGAAACCTTCATTGACAACTACGGAGACAACGAATTTTTTACCATTATTCAAGGCAGAGAAGCTGTAGGAGTATGGGCGGTAATGAATGAGCTTATGATGACTTTGCAGCTGCTGAATCCAAAACTATACCATGCGACACTGCGGAAAATTGATTCTTTATAACAAAAAGGGCTGTTTATACAGTCCTTTTTTAACCGAAAAACCGTTTTACCGCAACATTTCCATAAGGTAAATAAGAAGAATATAGACAACTTGCAGAATACAAAGGCATGAGCCTGAATTGATTTATAAATAAACTGTTGGAAGATAGTATAGGCAAATAAGAAATCCCCTCTAAATCAAAGGGGATTTTCGTGTCATACTTTTGTGTCATATTTCACTTAAATTTTCTTAGATTTTCCAAAAATCACTTATATTTTCCTAAAAATATTTAGAATTAAAAGTAAAGAAAAACGTCGGTAAATCGGGATAACTCCGAAACACCGACGTTTAGTATTTGGTGGAGCATAGGGGATTCGAACCCCTGACCCCCACACTGCCAGTGTGATGCGCTCCCAACTGCGCTAATGCCCCATGAGATGAAGTCAAACCTCATCTGCATATAATTATATCATAAAGATACAAAATTGTCAAGCTTTTTTTTGAAAAATTATTCAATCACAGGATAAATCGCCAAAGCGTTCAGTTCGCTGGCTTTTGAGCGAGCCTCGGCGAAAGTCATTTCGGTATCGGAGACGAATGAAATTCCACACTCGTTTTCGTACGTACCCTCCATGTCAAGTTTGGTCGAAGAGAGAACGCGGAAATACCACTTTGAGGAATATTCGTCTATCGGCGCAACAAAATCGTTATTGTCGGAAGGCTCCCAAGTCTGTGAGAATACTGTAACTTTATGCTTAGCCGCTTCGATAACATCGCCCAGAACCGCGCTTGCTGTGGGGAGTTTTCCGGCGCCTCTGCCGTAGAACATAGCCTTGTCGATACCGTCGGCGTAAACCATAACGGCGTTGAACACATCATTCACTTCTGCCATTATATTATCGCGTGAAATAAGAGTTGGCATTACGGCAGGAAGAATTCTTCCATCGTCAAGCCTTTTTACAGAAGCGACCAGCTTCATGGAATGACCAAACGTATCGGCGATGCTCACGTCGCACAGCTGAATATCGGAAATTCCCTTAGTATAAACGCTTTCGGGATAAACGTGTCTGCCGAAGATGAGAGACGAGAGAATGCATATCTTGCGGCAAGCGTCATGCCCCTCGACGTCAGCCGTAGGGTCTTTTTCGGCGTAACCGAGATTCTGGGCGAGCTTAAGCGCCTCGTCGAAAGGCATATTATCGACGAACATTTTAGTTAAAATAAAATTCGTAGTTCCGTTGAGAATGCCGACAGTCCGGTCTATATCATTCGCAGCAAGACATCTGTGTAGAGGGCGGATTATCGGGATAGCGCCGCCCACGCTTGCTTCGAAGAAAAAATTGCAGCTATGCTCGCGCGCAGAAGCAAGCAGAATATCGCCTTTTGCAGCGACGAGTTCCTTATTGGAAGTAGCCACGCTCTTGCCCTTGTCGAGACACGCCTTAACGAAAGTGAAAGCAGGTTCCACGCCGCCCATACACTCCGCAACCACGGTTATCTCGTCGTCGTTAAGAATATCGTCAAAATTTTTAGTAAATTTATCGCAATAAGGAGCGTCGGGAAAATCGCGGAGATCGAGGATATATTTTATATCCATTTCGCAGCCGCTGTGTTTTTCAATGCTCTTTTTATTTTTGTAAAAAAGTTCTGCAACACCAGAGCCTACAACTCCGTGACCTAAAACTGCAATTTTAACTGACATATTAATTAAACCTCCATTATTCGGCGGAAAGTATCTTAACTTCAAGAACTCCGTCAAGCGTTGAAATTGAACCGAGAGCCGTTAATACTTCGCCGTTATCAGAAGTAAGGCGAAGGGAAATATTCACATTAGCCGCTCCGTCGACAGGAATGCTTTGATTGACTGTAAGGATATTAGCCTGCATATCCTGCAAAAAAACAAGCACACCGGAAAGAACGCCGGGGCTGTCGCTCAGAAGCAGATACAGATTGACGATCTTGCGGTTAAAAAACTCCTCATAGGAGAAAACGCTGTCTTTGTATTTATAATAAGCGCTGCGCGAGACTCCCACGCGTTTACAGGCAGAAGCAAAACTTTTTTCTCCTCTTTGCGCCATCAGCTTTTTAACATCAAGTACTTTCGTGAAGACATCGGGGAGAATCGCCGAGTCCACAACGATAAGCTGTGATTTCTGTTCCATACCGCAGTCCTTTCGAAACGTCCGCCATACGCGAACAACTGTACACTATATATTAACTATACCATATTTTTTGGCTTTTGTCAAGCTTTTTTGCAAAAGTTGTTTTTAGAATCTGTCCGCATAGAAATTGTGTGCTTTAGTACCGCACATTTATTTTATGTGAACACGCTCCAATAGTTAAAATAACAAAATTTATATTTTCTATTGCATTAAATGGAATTATGTGGTAAAATAAATAAGTAAGAGTCTATACTCAGCAGGCTCTGAACGCGTAGATTATTAATTGTCCCAATAGCTCAGTAGGATAGAGCGGCTGCCTCCTAAGCAGCAGGCCGGAGGTTCGACTCCTCTTTGGGACGCCAATTCCGGACGCCGGCGAAACCGCGTCATGTGTCCGCTTTTTAGAATTTCCCCGATTATTCGGGTAATTATACGGAGGAATCATCATGTCTAAAAAATTCATCGTTGAAACATCGGCACGTCATATTCACGTTACGCAGGAGCATCTTGAAATTCTCTTTGGCAAAGGTCACGAGCTTACAAAGAAAAAAGATCTTTCTCAGCCCGGTCAGTTTGCCTGTGAAGAGCGTGTTACTATTGTAGGACCTAAAAAGGAACTCGCAGGAGTATCTATTCTCGGTCCTGTCCGTCCTGAAACTCAGGTTGAACTTTCAGCTACGGACGCGCGTTCGATCGGAATTGCCGCTCCTATCAGAGAATCCGCAGATATCGCCGGTTCGGGAGCTTGCAAGGTTATCGGTCCGTGCGGAGAGATTGAGATAAGCGAAGGCGTTATAGTTGCAAAGCGTCATATCCATCTTACGCCTGCCGACGCCGAAGAACTTGGCGTTACAGATAAACAGATCGTTTGGGTGAAAGTTGAAACGCCCGAAAGAAGTGCGGTTCTCGGCGATGTAGTATGCCGTGTTTCCGAAAAATACGCAAGAGCGATGCACATCGATACGGACGAATCTAATGCGATCGGCGCGCCTCGCGAACTTTACGGAGAAATTATTGAGATCAAGTAAATGAAACGCATAAATAAAAAGGAGCATTCATTATTAAACGCTCCTTTTTAGAACCTGTCTTCACAAGGTTTGTGTGCGGATTTTCGAGCATAATTTTGCCGAAAAGACGTGCGCTATATTGTGAAGACAGGTTCTTATTATCCAAAATTTCTGCGAAGAAAATCAATCTCTTTTGCATAGCCGTCGATATCATTCGGCGTTTCAAGAATAAAAGGCAAATTTTTTAAAGAAGGATGATTGATCACGCGAATCAACGCGTCTGCTCCTATAAATCCCTCTCCGATTTTCGCGTGCCTGTCCTTATGCGCGCCAAGCGGATTCATACTGTCGTTGAGATGAACCGCTTTCAGACGATCAAGTCCGATGATCCGATCGAATTTCTCCAGAACTCCGTCCAGATCATTCACAATATCATATCCGCCGTCCCAGATATGACAGGTATCAAGGCAGACTCCCAGCTTCCCGTCCAGCTCCGTCCGTTCGATTATCGCCTGTATTTCTTCAAATGTCCGACCCATTTCAGAGCCTTTTCCCGCCATAGTTTCAAGCAGAACAGTAGTTGTCTGTTCAGGTTTCAAAACTTCGTTCAGCTGTTCAGAAATAAGCTGTATCCCTGCTTCCGTGCCTTGCTTTACATGAGAACCGGGATGAAAATTATAATAATTATTCGGAACAGCCTCCATGCGAACAAGATCGTCCGCCATTGCTTCTCTTGCAAAACGGCGGATATTCAGATCGGCGGCGCAGGCATTCATCGTATAAGGCGCATGAGCGACAAGCCTGCCAAAATTATTATCAGCTAAAATTTCGCGAAGCTTTGCGGCGTCGGCAGGATCGATCGCCTTGGCTGAACCGCCGCGGGGATTTCTTGTAAAAAAAGCGAACGTATTGGCGTCGATATCCAAAGCCTGCTTACCCATAGCTTCGTAACCCTTTGAATACGAAAGATGACAGCCGATATAAAGCATATCCCCCACCCTATTCCTCAATGAAAACTTTCTTCATTACCTGCGGAGTAAGCGGCATATCGGCATAATTTGTGCTGACGGCAGCAATTTCATCAACTACGTCCATGCCCTCCGTAACTTTACCGAAAGCCGCGTACTGACCATCAAGATAAGGCGCGTCCTCATGCATGATGAAGAACTGAGAACCGGCGGAATCAGGAGCCTGAGCGCGCGCCATTGAAAGAACGCCTCTTGTGTGTTTAAGATCATTTTTTACGCCGTTAGCTGCAAATTCGCCCTTAATATGCCAGCCGGGACCGCCTGTACCCGTTCCGTTAGGACATCCTCCCTGAATCATAAATCCCGGAATAACTCTATGAAACGTAAGACCGTCATAGAATCCTTCTTTAACGAGCTTTTCAAAATTTTCGCATGAAATAGGCGCGATTTCAGGATAAAGCTCCAGTTTGATCTTTTTTCCGTTTTCCATTTCGATTACTATCATTTTTATACCTCCATAATATATATCAACAATAAATAAAGCGTTATCTTAGAGATCGCTTTTAATTTATAACAATTGAGAAATCAGGCGGAAGAGTCGGCTTCGGATTGCCGTCCTCATCGTAGCTGCCGTGATTAAAACCGCTGATATTCGGCGGCGGCTTCTGCTGATCGTTATTGAACTGATCGAGCGGAGAAAGCGTGGTCGAAGCGGTCGTTTCGGTCTCATAAGCGGCAGTCGCCGTAGTAGTCGACGTTACAGTTTCCGTGCCGATCACGTTCCCGAATGCGTCAGTCACATATTCAACGACAGGCTCGGTGGAAGTTTCGGTAACGTGCGTTGTATTCGGAACAGTTGCCGACGTAACGATCCGTCCGAATATATCAGTCACACGGCCTCCATCTTCCACAGGCGCAGTGCCGCCGACTGCGCTTACTCCCGACTGTTCGGATTGTGAAATGTTCGATTTGCCGCTTTTTATGCGGCTTTTTTCATTTGCTTCCCGAACGCTTTCTGTACAGCTTCTTCCTGCCATGATCACCAGCAAAGCAGCTATAACTCCGCATACGAGAGCGATCATTTTGTTTTTCTCCACATTTTCACCGTCCTTTCTGTTCAGCTTCGATTCAACACGCTCTAAGCAGATGACGTGCAAAGCCGTCGGGCGTTCTTTGCGCGGCGTTGCCTCAAATACAGATCATTCAAATTTTACAAGCTTAAGTTCATAAATGCTGAAACGCAGATTATTTTCTCCGCCAAGTGAAAATACGATTTCCGCGTCGCCTGCAACAGTTGAAGAAACTTCCGCTTCATAGAGCGTTTTTGAGCCTGTTCCGACAAAAACGTCCTCATAGATCGTTTCGCCTGTAGATTTGCTTTTAATAGCAAACGGTATCTCCGTTCCCTCGGAAGTTTCGCCTTGAAATGAAAAATGATACTTGCCGCCTTTTTTCAAGCCGATTCCCGACACGAACGCCTGAATAGACTCCTTTGAATCTCCGCCGGAAACGGTCGTTATATGGTACGATCTGTCCCAATCCGAAAAATAAGCCGACATATTTGCAGAATCGTCAGCCGTCGAACTAAATTCGGATTCCGCCGCAACGTCAATGCCAATCTGATCGGACTCCATTCCAAGAGCCTGACAGATTTTATCGGCAAGCACATACGCGCTGTTCTGCTGAGTTTTTTCAGACGGATGCCAATCCGAACCGAATCCGTCGCTCTGGGTATGCGTTGCGGATTGATACGACATTATACGGTCATATCCGGAAGCGTCCTTGAAATTATCAACAGCCATTTGTATATAAGGATACATTTCAGTACAGCCCATAGTACCTATAGTGCAGATAATATAAGATTCCGGATGCTTTTCATGAATATGGAGCAGAAATTCAGTGTAAGCGCCGGCATATTCAACGCCTCTTGTCTCGTAATCTTTCGACGCATAGGTATTGTCATTCGTTCCAAGATTTATCACTATAACATCTTTCCGATCGTTTTCAAAATTCCACGGAACTTTATAACTTCCGATCTTTCCGACGTAATCGTAATAATCAGGAACAAGACTGTCTGTTACTCTGTCGCCCGTACTGCTGTAACCGGAAATAATTCCGTGACCGCTGTAGCTTACTGCGCTGTAGTCCGCGTCAAGCTGTTTTGCCGTCAAATAGGCATAAGACTTCATGAAATTTTCAGTGGACGTTTTAAAATTCTCATACTGATCTCTGCCCTCAACTCCGTACGCGCAGGTGATGGAATCCCCTATAAACTCTATCTGCAAATCTTTTTTCGCAGTCGGAGAAACAGGAACAGGGACATCAGAATCAACAGTAACGCCGCTTACGCCGACTGCGCCGTTATTTGCTTCGGACAGATGAACGATCTTGACGACAGCAGTGCGCGAAACATCGCCGTCAAAAAGCTTTACAGTTTTTTCGCTTTCGCCGAGAAGCTCGTCCAGAATTATTTCATCGTCGACAAGAACTGCATATCTCGGACGATATTTTTCATCATTGCCCACATTTGCGTCTCCGTTGATAATTACTTCGGCTGATTTTCCGGTAACGGTAAATTCAATTGAAGAACCGCTCTGAACAAGCCATGCCACATTATCGCTGTCGTAAATATTTCTGCCGATATAGCGAACATTTTCATCGCTTACTCCAATAGTCTGACGGGTAAAATCCCCCGAACCCAAAAAAGTCTGCCTCATCGCAATAAGATCGTATACATCCACTACTCCATCACCGTCAACGTCCTGTTCAGAAGTTACGGCAGTTTTTCCCAGAAGAGAACTGCAAAGGTCATTCAGATCTTTTGCAGTGTATTTTCCGGCGGCAAAAACTGTAACTCCTGCGACAGCGGAAGCTGAAACCACAGCCGCCGCAGCCATTATCATCTTTTTCATTAATAAATCCCTCCGCACATTCTTCGAAGGAGCAGACGCGCCAATTCGTCTGCTCCCCAAGAATTCCTTTGTTAATATTATACACTTAAATTCTCTGAATGTCAAGGAAAATATTTTCATGCCGCGGATATCAGACTTAATTTATCTTTCCGCAGATAGTAACTATCATATTCCATGTCGACACATTCACTCTTCCGCTTTGAGGAAGTCCGCTCAGTTCCTGGATCATCATTACTGCTTTTTCTGTATTTTCCGTATATTCTCCGCAAATTTCCGTATTTGGAAAATTATCAAATCTTTTACAGATCTGCTCGAGCATGACCTGAATTATATACACGATACCGCCATGCGCGCCCTCCGTACACACATATTCCGACGATGGGAAAACATTCAGACACTTCGGAGCATTAACGGCGTCTTTTTTATAAATTTCAACTACCTTTTCCCAAGTGTCGGAATCCGTATCGCCCGTCTCCGGAAGATCGTATTGATGCTGAAACTCTTTCACAGCCGCGGAAGTTTCGCCGCCGTACACCCCGTCGGGAAGTATAAGCGGAATATTTCCATCGTTAAGCGAAATTCCGTGCAAGTACTTCTGAAGTTCCACAATATGCTGTTGTTTCTGTTCGTCGCTGAATGGCATAACTTAACCTCCTGTAATAGTATATCCCGGATTCTGATAAGGACGCTTATCAAATCCGTAACGCAGATCGGAATAAACCCCGGCAATAGAATCCCATGTGACTCCGCCGATTATTCCTGTAGGATTTATACCGAAAACCCGCTGAAATTCCGTGACTGAACGCTTCGTCATGGGTCCGAAATATCCGGTATTATTAACTGCGGGGATTTCGGGATAAGTCTGATGTATAAAGGTGAGATATTCCTGAATTATCCGCACGGAATCGCCGCTTGCACCTTCCCGAAGCACAGTTCCGGGATAAAGCGCGACCGCTGTATATTCCGGAGGAACAGATTCAACGATCCCCATATACGCACGATAAAGATCATTATTCGTCTCCCGGTTGAGTACTCCCGTTTGCGGAAGTCCGAACACGCGCTGGAAAGATTTCAGAGATTTTTCTGTCTCCTCGCCAAAATATCCCGTAATTGCAACAGGCTGAACCGCCTCGTAATATGCGCCTATAACCGCCAGATAATACTGAAGATTCCGAACTTCATTGCCCTCGGAACCTATACCAAGATCTTCACTGAACTGCGGAGCGATCTCTTCCGGAGAAATCCCCTCGGAATTTAACTCCGACAGCCGTTTCACGCTTGCATAAATGTACAAGATCCTGTACCATGTCGCCTGATCTACGACGCCGCTTACTTCAAGATCAAAAATCGCCTGAAACGACTTTACCGCAGCCTCGGTAGACGCGTCAAATATTCCGTCAGCCTGCGGAATTTTCGGGATTGCAGGATAATTTCTGGATATGCGGTTCAAAAATACCTGAATAGATTTTACGCTGTTGCTTGCCGAGCCAAATTTCAGCGGAATACCGGGATAGGACGGCATCGCTGTTTTCACGGGTGCGTCTTTCACAATGTTAATATCATCTCCATAATAATATTGAAGTATCTCATAAGGCGTAAATCCGTTGTTTGCAAGATCGACAGTTCCCCATTGCGACAATCCGCTGCAAGTTGAAGTAGTTCCGTTGCAGAAAGACGTAAACAATGGCTCTACGCTTCCCTGTCTCTGAACGTAATCATCAAAAAGTTCGTCGACAATATATCCTATATTTTCAAAAAATTCCCTTCCGTTAATAAATTTCTGATCATACTGCGTCGTCGATGTTATATCAAAAGCATATCCGCGCGATCTGTACCATTCGGTATAAATTCTGTTAAGAGCAAAACTCACGATAGCGTAAATATTAGCTCTAAGCGCACTGTCGCTCCATGTAGGAAAAATCTCGCTTGACGCAACATTTTTTATGTAAGACGGAAAATCAACAGTAACATTCGGAGCGTTGGAATCAGGCGTACCAAGATGTACCGTGATCGTTTCGGGAATAAACGGTGTTCCTGTCAGCATAAATCCTCCTTATAAATTAGGTTCCTGATTAAAATAAGTAAGCGTTTCGTCGTCGCTTTCCATATATAACGGAGTAGGCACCATATTGAAATTCTGAATCGACGTTATACCCGAAAATACGGGAACATCAACGCTTCGCGCGTCAAAAAATCCGCGCGCCGTCACAGTAACATCAAAAAGGCTGTACGGTCTGACCTCCGAATCGGGTGACTGCGAATATTTAATATCCGGGGCAGGCGTTAACAGTTTCATCGTTGTACCGCTTATATCTGTAATTCCTGCGGCAATTATCAGTCTTCTTCCGTTTGAAACTGCATTCACTATAACCGACGCGCCCTCTATCGGGATAGCGTCGTTTCCTGTTCGGACGTTAACGAGGATATAGCCAGTTGAATCGCCCAGGCTTTCCTGTTGTAAGTTGTCGGAAACAGACGATTCCCCCTCATCAAGCTCAGAGAGATCAGGCTGTGGGTATCGCTGTTCGATCTCTTCGAATTCGTCAGCATCGCTTTGATCAGCTTCTCCGCCGATCTCCTGAAACGATTCGTCGTTTTCTGAAATTTCAGCTTCTTCATCCGGCTCTTCAATATTTTCCTCAGCTTCTTCAATATTTTCCTCAATTTTTTCATCATTCTCCTCATCGGAATACGCAGGCTGCGTATCTTCCTTAATATCGGCATTTTCCTCAGTCATAACGCGCTTTCCGTAAAGCCGCATCAATTCTTCTTTATACTTATCTGCCTTTGAAACTATATTTCCTGAATCCATGCGATCGCCTCCATAATTTTATTTTATGCGAGTCTGATTATCAATATTCCGAAATTATTCCTATGGCTTGTTTGAAAAATCCATACATTCGTCAAAACGCCCATAAATCACTGTCTGCGTCGTTGAAAATCCTCGTCAGGCGACAGCCTGCCTTCGTATCCTCTCCTAACATACAGTAATTTCTGTGCATTTTTCCGAATATAGCTATTTTTCAAACAAGCCCCAATCAATAGACTCAATGACGGTCAGCCGTATCACACGGCTGACCGCTTTTCATCTTCTCACACATAAACCATAGCCTAAAAAAAGTTCTATCATAAACTAAAAAGAAAAAAACCGTACCAAGCTCGCAGCCGAACACAATACGGAATTTTCCTTTGGTGTATTTTATGAAAGAAAACATCAACAATCAATTGAGAACCTGTACCAATAAATGATGCGCGAATAATAATGATGAAGTGCATCGCCTATTGCTACAGGTTCAGAAGTACACAAGCCAATTTTCAGAATACAAAGGGAAGAGTTTTGTACTCGCCGAGGATATAGCGAACCATAACTTTCGTATCAGCCTTTGTGATGATACCGTCGCGGAAGCAATCTGCTGCTTCAAGCTGTGCTTCGTTAAGATATACGGGATAATCCGTATTTTTTTTGTAAACATAATCCGCAACCACAAGATAATCGAACGAATCGACAACGCCGTCGCCGTTTACATCGCCGATACAAGCAGGAACAACTTCGTTTTCGGTAGGGAGATACTGATCTCCGAATTCTTTATCCGTTGCAACGAAAGTCTGCTGCCAGTACCACTTGTATTCCGCGTCTTCATCATAAGAAAAACCGATTCCCATATGAGTAATATCGGGATTGAGAATTGCAGCCCAGTGACCGGAAGAATTTCTCCACTGATTGAAAGTGTCGGCGGCCGTAGAAGAACCTGCTGCAATATTTTCAGAAGTATAGCTGTATGGAACGATCTCCTGATCGATAACTGTCGAAAAGCTTGAACCGTCCTTACGGCTGTGAGAGAACTGTGTTGTGCATTCTGCGGCGCGGATCTCTGCAACCTCGTTAAGATAAGGAACTACGTAAAGGGGCTTGAGACCATGTTCTACTCTTGCTTCATTAACGAGTTCGGCTACTTCGTTGATCATCGCGGCATATTCATCATAAGACGGCTCTTCATAAGAAGCGTTAGCCATTGCGGGAGCCATAGCGGCAAGGATCACGGGTACGGAAAGGAAGCTTACTATCTTTTTGATCATGTTCATAGCTGTTTTCATCATAATACACACCTCATTGATATTTCACGCACATTTTACATTTAGTATAAATGTGCTTTTTATTTTGATTTAAGAGATTTCCGCTTTATTAAGCTGTTTCTTATCTCTTCCATGATTAAAGTATACCATGATTTTACAGCTGTTCACACCCCATTTTTACGATTTTATACCTTAAAAATACGTCATGTATATTTTTCGCGGGCGTGAATATAAGATAATTTTTCACAGTACTTGAAAAAAGCCTGTGGATATGATAAAATAATATAAGAACTTGTCCACATAGGAAATGCTGCATAAGTCCCACCTGACAGCTTTGCAGTCATCTATATTATTTTATGTGAACACGATATGGAAAGGGTTGATATTAACGATGAAGATAATTTCAAATACCAATAGCCGAAAAAGTCTGAGAGAATGCATCAGTGATTATACAGTCATCGATCTCGAAACTACAGGATTCAGTCCGAATAGCGATGAGATCATAGAACTTGCAGCCGTAAAAGTTCGCAGCGGCAGAGAGACGGCGAGATTCAATTCTCTTGTTTGTCCCCAAAAGCCGATCAGCAGGCGAATAACTTCCATTACGGGTATAACAAATAAAATGACGGAAAATTCGCCTGCTATAGATCAAATAATTGAGGAATATATCGATTTTATAGACGGAGATATTATACTTGGACATAATATCGTATCTTTTGACAGGCGCTTTATCGAGAACATATGTAAAAAACTTGATCTGCCGCCTTTCGAAAACGACGCGCTTGATACTTATTATTTCGCTAAACGATGCGGTCTGAATACTCCCGATCTGAAATTGACAACTCTCACTGCCCATTTCGGAATTTTGCACAATAATGCCCACCGCGCACTCGGAGATTGCATTGCGAACTACCAATGCTATGAAAAATTAAAAGAATGCATAGCTAAAAAGGCGCAAAATAAGGAGTATGCCGTATGAAGAATCCATTGAAAAAGCTCTCGTCGTTCCAGACGATAATTCTCGGATTTATATCTGTTATAATAATCGGAGCATTGCTTCTTATGCTCCCGTTCGCCTCAAAGCCGGAGGGAGGCGCTTCTTTTACGGACGCGTTGTTCACTTCCACATCGGCAGCCTGCGTTACGGGACTTATCACTCAGGATACGGCAACATACTGGACGCTGTTCGGGCAGATAGTAATAATTATCCTCATTCAGATCGGAGGTCTGGGAGTAGTCACCATAACGGCTGCCTTCGCCATGTTATCAGGAAGAAAGATCGGACTTATACAGCGAAATGCCATGCAGGATTCTATATCTGCTCCGCAGGTAGGAGGAATAGTCAGGCTCACTTTGCTTGCCATCAAAATCACATTTGCCGTCGAAATTATAGGCGCATTGCTTATGCTTCCATCGTTCTGCTCCGAGTTCGGGATCGCAAAAGGCATATGGTACTCAATATTCCATTCTATATCGGCATTCTGCAACGCAGGCTTTGATTTAATGGGAACGAGAGAGAAATTTTCCTCGATGACTTCGTTTACCGGAAATGTTCCCGTAAACATTATCTTAATGCTTCTTATTATAATAGGAGGAATAGGATTTCTCACATGGGACGACATCAAAACCCATAAATTCAAGCTTAAAAAATACCGAATGCAGAGTAAAGTCATTCTTGTTACAAGCGGCGTCCTGATATTGTTCCCGTCAATTTACTATTTCTTTGAATTCGGCGGAGACAGTTGGAATATGACGATGAAAGAAAGGATTACTGCGGCAATTTTTCAGGCGGTAACTCCGCGAACGGCTGGATTCAATACCGTTGATTTGAGTATGCTCAAAGGCGGCGGCACGATAATTATGATCTTCCTCATGCTAATAGGCGGCTCGCCCGGGTCGACAGCAGGAGGCATGAAAACAACGACTGCCGCGGTTCTTTTCTCATCGGCAGTTTCAGTATTCAGAAAGAAAAAGGACGCAGGATTTTTCGGCAGGCGGATTTCAGATGAAACCGTAAAAAATGCAGCCGCCGTTTTAATTATGTATCTGGTGATATTTTTAAGCGGAGCAGTCGTGATATGCGGAATCGAGAGCGCGCCAATACGAAGCTGTTTATTTGAAACTGCCTCTGCGATCGGAACAGTCGGACTTTCTCTCGGACTTACGCCAAATCTTGGAACGGTTTCTCATATCATACTTATTATAATGATGTTTCTTGGAAGGGTAGGCGGTTTAACAGTGATATACGCCGCAGTTTCGGGAAAGCATACAAACGTATCAAAGCTGCCGTTAGAGAAGATAACGGTAGGATAAGAGGTAAGAACCTGTTCAGTATTTTTTTCCGCACGTCTTTTCGGCAGATTTTTTGCCTGAACTTCGTCAAAAAGTCTTGGAATGCGTCAGCGTTCATGCACCTTTTTTTCTTGTCAGGCAAAAAATCTTCTCGAAAATCTGTACATAAAAAGATACTGAACAGGCTCTAAGAAAGGAATATTATTATGAAATCTATTTTACTTATTGGACTCGGAAGATTTGGAAGACATATCGCCATGAAACTCAACGAACTCGGACATGAGATTCTTGCCGTTGATATTATGGAAGAACGTGTTCAGAACGTTCTCGACTATGTAACGAACGCGCAGATAGGCGATTCCACAAACTATAACTTTATGAGTTCTCTCGGAGTACGCAATTTTGACGTATGTATCGTAGCGATAGGCGACAATTTCCAGAGTTCTCTCGAAACTACATCGCTTCTAAGCGAACTGGGTGCAGTGAAAGTAGTTTCGCGCGCAGCCTCCGACGTACACGAAAAGTTTCTGCTGAAAAATGGCGCTGATGAGGTAATATATCCTGAAAAGCAGCTTGCTTCATGGTCAGCTATAAGATACAGCTGCGATCATGTTTTCGATTATATTGATCTTGACGGGGATTATGCGATATTCGAGATATCAGTTCCCGAAAAATGGATCGGTAAAACTGTTGGCGATCTTGATATACGCAAAAAATACAGCATAAATATTCTTGCCGTCATTACAAACGATGTGCTGAACCCTAATATTACACCTGATACAAAGTTCACATCAAACGGAAATCTGCTTGTTCTCGGTACGGAGAACATGATCCACAAGTGCTTTAAAATATAGAGCGTGTTCACATAAAAATACGACTAATACCCCAATGATTTATTGAAATCCAAAAAATCCACCTTAAACACAAACAGGCTCTTGATGATAAGTCAAGAGCCTTTAGAGCGTGTTCACATAAAAATAAAATGCACGTCAGCTCTGCATATAGCATTGT
>CAJTLC010000017.1 GCA_910576995.1 uncultured Ruminococcus sp. | reverse complement strand
GCAAATTTGTATGCTGAACTTCGTCAAAAACACTTGATATATGACCGAAGGGAACACCCGTGGTGCGACAGTATTCCTGCGTGTTTTTTCCTTGTCAGCATACAAAACACAAACTCTAAAATTTTAATAATACCGTTTCAATCCGATAACTTTTCCAAGAACTTCGCACTCGTCGAGAATTATTGGCGACATCGAATCATTTTCAGGCTGCAAGCGATATTTGCCGTTTTCCTTGAAAAAACGCTTAACCGTAGCGTCCTCGCCGTCAATGAAGGCAACGACGATATCGCCGTTTTCTGCATAAGCCCCTTTTTCAACGATAACAATATCTCCGTCAAGTATTCCGGCGTTTATCATGCTTTCTCCGCGTATTTTGAGAGCGAAAAGGTCGTTTGCGTCGCAGCCTTCCGCTTCAAAGTTTATATATCCCGTAATGCTTTCCACCGCCGTTATAGGCTGTCCTGCCGTAACAGTTCCCAGCACGGGTACAGACGCCGCAGAACTGTTAGGCAGTCTGAGCGAACGGTTCAGATTATTTTCTTTGACAATAAGCCCCTCATTCTCCAGCATACTTATATATCTGTGAGCTGTGGAAGTCGATTTGAATCCGCACGCCTCCATAATCTCCCTTACGGACGGGGATATACCCTTGCTCAATTTTGTTTTTATGAAGTTAAAAACTTCCATTTCCCTTTCCTTAGACATTTTTATCCTCCTGCGAAAGTTTTTTCAGTATCATTTTAGCTATTTTGTAAGCGTCGCCGCAGCCGAGAGTTATCACCAGATCGCCCTCCGAAGCGTTTTCGCATACATAATCGCAAACCTGTTCAAAATTAAAATATTTGCGCTCGTCACTCCACTCTTCATCTTCATTTTGCGGAAACCATATGCATCCGTCGATCTTTTCAGCGAGATGACGAGTAAAAATTCCATAAATGTTCTTTTCGCGGCTTCCCATAATATCCGTAAGCACCGTATGATCGGCTATACTGAGAGCCTTTGCGAAATCGTCAAGAAGAAGCTTTGTACGACTGAAAGTAAACGGCTGAAAAATCGCCCACACCTTATTGAAATTCATTTCTTTTGCAGCCCTGAGAGTTGCTTCCAATTCAGTCGGATGATGCGCGTAATCGTCAACGACCGTTATCCCCTTTTCTTCGCCCAGTTTTTCGAACCTTCTCTTTGCTCCGCGAAAATCCTCAAGTCCCTTTGCGATATACTTAAAATCCACGCCGCAGTAACGCGCCGCAGCGACAGCCGCAAGAGAATTAAGAACATTATGGATACCTGCAACATGAAGAGTTACAGTTCCAAGCTTTTCGCCTTTATAAACGGCGTCATAGGTCGTAAGCAAGCCGTTTTCATGCTTGATATTTTCGGGATAATAATCGCATGAAGAATCGCTGCCGAAAGTGATTATGTCCTTTCCCTCAACGCCTTTCAGAGATTCCATGGAATTCTTATCCGAACCGTTTATAATAATGCATTTTGAGGTATTTTCGTTGAATTTATGGAACGACTTTATAATATTTTCAAGCGTTCCGAAATAATCGAGGTGATCGGCGTCAATATTGAGAACTACAGAAATATCGGGGAAAAATTTCAGAAAATGATCTTCAAATTCGCAGGATTCGCAAACAAGAATATCGCTTTTTCCTGCAATTCCGCTGCCGCCTATACATGGCAGTTTTCCGCCGATATAAGCTGAAAGATCAATTCCGGCAGTATACATTATCTGAGTGATCATAGATGTGGTGGAGGTTTTTCCATGAGTACCCGAAACACATATCGCTCTGTCGTACCAGCTTGTGACTATTCCGAGAAGATCAGCACGTTCAAGCACAGTCACTCCGCTTGCTTTTGCCGCCGTAAGTTCAGGATTATCAGCCATGATTGCGGCAGTATGAACGATAAGATCGGCGTCTCCTATATTCTCGGCGCGCTGTCCGATATATACCGGAATGCCCATTTTTCTTACGGCGTCGAGAGTTTCCGTTTCGTTATTATCAGAGCCGGTAAGATAATACCCCTGACCGTGAAGTATCTGCGCGAGAGGGTACATTCCCGAACCGCCGATACCGATAAAATGAATATGCTTTTTTCCGTTTAAAATATTTCTGTCCAAAATTGATCACCTTTCTTCTGAAAGTTACAAGGCATAGTTATGCTATTCTATTATTATACTATATTTTAGTATTTATTTCAATAGCAATTTAAAATATTTTTGAAATTTTTTCAAGCTGATCAAAAAAGATAAAATAAACGCAGATTTTACGAATATTTTTGTTTTTGTATTGATTTTTTTTAAATTATGAGTTATAATATAAGAATAGGACATATATGGTCAAGCAGCTTGGCTATAGACAGCGCCGCAAAGCCGAATGACGGCGCTGCTTGTAAGAATCTGTTTAAATGGAGTTTTTTTGACAGCGGATTCTTTTTGGAGTGTATGTCATAAGGAGGTATTAACAATGCAAATTACAGACGTAAAAATCAGAAGGCTCATGTTGACCGGAAGACTTCGTGCGGTCATTTCAGTTACTATTGACGATATGATAGCCATTCATGACATCAAAGTAGTTCGGGGTGAAGAAAGACTTTTCGTTGCAATGCCCAGCCGCAAGGACGATAATGGTATTTTTCGCGACATAGTTCATCCTATCACACCTGCTGCAAGAAAAATGTTGGAAGAAAGTATTCTTGAAGCTTATGAGCGGCAGACAGCCCTGCTCGCCGCTGAAGAAGAAAGCGAGGCAATGTCTGCTGAGGCGGAAAACGCCTACATAGAATAACGCAATAAGCCTGCCAATAACGGCAGGCTTAATTTATACTAATCCGCGAAATAACAATGGATAAACTTGCGGCATAAATTACGTCTGTCTGCGTTGTCGTCGTCACCGTGCGTCAGCACGCTTTCCTCCTCCGCCTTGACATACGAAATTTCTGTTCAGCATTCTTTGGACATTTTGCAATAGAGTCAAGTATATGTTCTAAATTCCCAATATTCTGGCAGCTTTTAAAATAACTACCTGCGTTTTTCCGTCTTTGATCTTTCCGTCCATTACAAGCTGAACAGCTTCCGACAGCGGAAGCTGTTCCACATCAAGAAATTCATCGGGATCAAGCTTCTGCTTCTCAAAATGAAGACCTCTTGCGAGATACATATGAGTGATCTCCGAATTATACGCTGGAGTCGGCAGCATTTCGCCCATATAAATATATTCGTCGCAAGTGCAGCCCGTTTCCTCAAGAAGCTCGCGTCTGCCGCATTCTCCATGATCTTCACCCTTTTCAAGCTTGCCGGCAGGCGCTTCACGAGTGACAGTGTGAAACGGATATCGGAACTGTTTCACCAAAAAAATCTCATTTTCAGCCGTTACAGGCAAAACGCAGACGCCGCCGTGATGAATCAAAACGTCGCGTATCGCTTCGTTTCCGTTTTCAAGTTCAACGGTATCATGGAATATGGTAAAAATTCTGCCGTCGTAAATTTTTTCACTTTTAAGTGTTTTTTCTTCAAGATGCATTTTAAATTCCTCCTGCTTATCCTATGAATACAGGTTCTGAATACAAGATTTCAGACTTCCTCTTCCTTTTTGATCTTAAAAATTGCCCTGAGAATGCCCGACAAAAATTTTGGACTTTTGATCACAACTATTTTCATATGTAATCCCTCCTTAAATTGGCATATTCCATTATATTCATACTGCAAAATTATGTGAATGCAGAATAGACAACAAGCACGAGTCCCGAAGAAATGCGCAGATATGCTTTATCGGAAGTTACCTCGTTGCTGACGCCTATCGGGAAATCTTGTGACATATTGTATTTTTCGAGGGGATATTTCACGCCGGAAAGCTTATCGATCACAGCATTTTCAGTTAATGAAAACAGTGAAAGATAAAGTCCATCGAACTTTGGCAGATCCCATTCTCCTTCTCCAAATACGCACAATACATTATCAATATCAAAAATTCCCATTAAACATCCATGTTTATACGCATATATAAGCGTCTGCAAATTAGCAAAAGTATGATCGAATCTTCCTCCGAGTCCGCCATAAAGCATAATATCTGTACAGCCCGCAGATATCGCCTTCTTCACCGCAAGAAGCGTATCCGTATCGTCTTTTTCGGGAACGCTCCTGATGATCTCTGTATCTTCGGGCAATTCGCCGTCGTAAGAATCAAAATCGCCAACTATAAGATCAGGCTTTATTCCCAGTTTTTTTGCATATTCATAACCTTTGTCGGCGCATATTATATAATCCGCGTCTTTTAACCCTTCACCGTCAAGAGCGTCTATACCTTCGATTATACCGCCCGCAAAAATAATACAGCTTTTCATTGCAGTTCCCACTCCTTCAATTGCTTTGCTTCATCGTACATCATACGGTAGTTTTCATGACGAAGTTTCGGAATATCGCCATTTTCCACAGCCTCTATCACCGCGCAGCCTTTTTCGCAGGTATGGGAACAGTCGCGGAATCTGCATTCCCCGATATACTCCGAAAATTCCCGAAAACAGCCTGCCAGTTCTTCTTTGCGGATTATTTCATAGCGATTTGTCTCAAATGTGGAAAATCCCGGAGTATCGGCAATATAACCTCCGCCTTTCAGCTTATAAAGTTCTGCGTGCCGAGTAGTATGCCTGCCTCTTCCCAATTTTTTGCTTATCTCCCCCGTGGGAATATTCAGCGTCGGATCGACAGCGTTCAGCAGCGTTGACTTGCCTGCACCGGAATTTCCGGTAAAAGCGCTTATCTTCCCCTCAAGCAGCTTTCGCACTTCATCTACAGAAGAACAGTTCTCATAATCAACAATAAGAACCTTTATGCCGATCTTTTCATAAATTTCCCGTATCTCCGCACAATCCGCCAGATCGACTTTAGTTATCGTCACAACAGGCTCGATACCCTTATATTCCGCTATCGCTATAAATTTATCAAGCAGCAGAAAATTGGGCGAGGGACTTGCCGCAGAAACTATAAATACAATCTGATCTATATTTGCAAGCGGAGGTCTTATAATGAAATTCCTGCGCTCCTCTATCTCCGATATAACGCCGCCGCTGACAATAACGTTATCACCTACGGAAGGACTTATGCCTCTGCTGCGGAATACGCCTCTTGCCCTGCACTCATATATGCCGTCAGGGGACTCTACCGTGTAGAGTCCCCCCAAGCATTTCAGTATGATTCCGCTTTTTTTATCAGCGTTTACCATTGTTTTGGACCACATCCGTCGTACCATATCCAGCCGCTTCCGTCATTTGCCCATTCGCCGTTGACATATTCGATATATTGATACCATTCGCCGTCAGAGCCGTAAATACCATTCACACCGGGAATTCTTTCGTCAACCGGAGGATTGGTCACAGGAGGATTTGTAGGAGTGGGAGGATTTGTTGGAGGAGGAGTTGTCGGAGCTTCCGTTGAAGGCGCGGGGAAACCGCCTGCCAGTTCGAATGCTGCACGTGGATCGCCGCCTGAAACAGTATTAACAACATTATCGGCAAAGTTGAATTTATACGTACCGATATTCGCTCTTTCCTGAGTTATCATATTGGTAAGAATAACCTGTACCGAAACATTCTCGCCTGAACCTACGACAGGGAAAGTAATTGTTTCATATTCCGGAACCGAGAATGTAGGCGTTTGCTGAGTATTCATCGTTCCATCCTCGTTCTGGAGGATAAATGAAATAGTAAATATACCCACTGCGTCTCCGGGAAGTTCAACTGTAAACGGAATTTCGCCGTCGGGAGATTTACCGTTACTGTATTCAAACTTAATAACTGTTCCTGTTTCAACCTTTTCGCCCTTCTTGAGGGACTGCTTAACGACTATGCCTTCTTCTTCATAAGAAGCAACGGGAACGGGTTCAACCTTCAATCCCTTGTATTCCGCAAGCTGCGTAGCGTCCTCGATAGTTTTGCCGACCCAGTCGTCAACGCTGAGCTGACCTGCTTCCTGACCGATGCTGACATACACGATGATCGTTGAATTCTTATACGCCTGCTGACCCGCCTCGGGTTCGGTTTTTATAACATATCCCTTCGGAACGTCCGTACTGGACGAATTACGTATCTCGGCTTTCAAGTCTATCTGCTTGAGCATATCTTTGGCAAGCTCCGCATTTTTCTGTGTAACATCCGGAACTTCTACCGTCTCCATGCCCTTGCTTATCTTAACTTTCAAAACGTCGCCCTTTTTGAATTCCGTACCGGGTTCGATATCCTGTTCAATGATTATTCCGGGTTCGGCTTCGTTAAATTCCTGACCGTCGTCCTCAAATTGAATATTATTTCCGTACATGCTTACAGCATTGTTAAAATCCATGCCGACAACATCCGGCATTCTCCAGTCGTTTTCGTTCTTCGTACCCTTTATTGAATCCGTCAGAAGAAGCGATATAACGATAACTCCGACAATGATAACTACCACGACTACAGCCGTCAGTACCGGAACTACCAGTGAAGAACGCTCTTCCTCTTCATCGTCGTCGTCATCGTCGTAATAATCGTTGTTATTATATGCATTTCCATATGCCTGTTGCTGTCTGCGTACTCTTCCGTCGCCGCCTGCCGCCGCATACGACTGTTTGCGTACGGCAACGACCTCTTCCGCTGGCGGAAGCTCTATGTCGGCAGGATTTGTATAAAGATGAGTTTCAGATGAATCATCGACATCCTCTTCCTGATAATATCCAAACACCATATTCGGATTAGCCTTGAATTTTTCGATATCCGCGATCATTTCGCCCGTATTGCGATATCTGTCTTCCGGAGCTTTTTCCATGGCTTTGAGAACTATTTCCTCAAGACCGTCGGGGATATCTCCGTTAACCGCCTTGGGACGCTCCGGAATATCGTGCATATGCATTACCGCTATCGCAACAGGATTATCGCTGTCGAAAGGCTTTCTTCCCGAAAGCATTTCGTACATCATAGCGCCGACGGAGTAAATATCGCTCTTGGCGTCCGTAACCGCGCCGCTTGCCTGTTCGGGACTGATGTAATGAACGCTGCCTATAGCCTGATCGGTAGCCGTTTTGCCTTCCTCGCGCGCGAATTTGGCAATACCGAAATCCATGACCTTGATAGTGCCGTCGCTGAACATCATAATATTCTGCGGCTTTATGTCTCTGTGTACGATCCCCTTATCATGAGCGTGCTGGAGAGCGCGCAGGATCTGTATTACAAAATGAACGGTCTCCTTCCATGATATAACTTTTTCATCTTCAATATATTCCTTCAGGGTGATGCCGTCGATATATTCCATAACGATATACTGAAGCTTGTCGGAAAATCCGACGTCATAGATTTTTACGATATTCGGGTGAGAAAGAACTGCTATTGCTTTCGATTCATTACGGAAGCGGCGGAGGAATTCCTCGTTTTCCGCATACTCCTTTTTCAGAATCTTGATAGCGACGGGTTTATTGTCAATGACGTCAACGCCCTTATAAACTTCAGCCATTCCGCCGACGCCTATAAGCTCGGTGATCTCATATCTGCCGTCGAGCTTTTTGCCAATGTACTTATCCATTGTCTTATCCTTCCTTTAGAATTATTATGGTACGCTTACTAAGTATACTGGCCTCTATTGCAAACTATCCAGTCATGCTGACATAAATTCCGTCTGTCTGCGTTGTCGTCGTCACCGTGCGTCAGCACGCTTTCCTCCTCCGCCTTGACATACGAATTTTCTGTTCAGCATTCTTTGGACATTTTGCAATAGAGTCAAGTATAAAGCGGTCCGTACTTAGTTAATCTGAAACAATTGCTACTGTGACATTATCCCTGCCGCCCTTGCCGTTTGCAAGTTTTATCAGCGCGTCGGCTATGCCGTCGGGATCGGCTTCGGAGATCGTATCGTAGATCTCGTCGTCGCTGCAATAACCCGACAAGCCGTCGGAACAAAGCAGCAGATTTATTTTATCCTCATAATCGAGATGAAAGGTATCGGTCAGAACGGTCTTATCCACGCCAACGGCGCGTGTAAGCATATGTTTCTGGGGATGAGTCGCCATCTGCTCTTTCGTTATCTTTCCCTGCTCGTAAAGGAGCGCCGCCACATTGTGGTCTGTGGTTATGGGATGAAGTCCCGTATCGGATATAAGATATGCCCGGCTGTCCCCCACATTGGCGATAAACGCAGCTTTTGAATTAACAAAAGCGGCAACGCAGGTAGTTCCCATGCCAAAATTTTTAAAATCCAGCCTTGCTCTCGTATATATCACGGAATTCGCAGCCGAGATAGAGGAGATCATCAGTTTTCTTATATCGTCATCGCCGAGACTTTCGCTGTATCCATCGGAAAACCGCTGAAAAAATTCATTAATGGCGATATGACTCGCTTCTTTTCCTGCACGTTCTCCGCCCATGCCATCGCACACTACGGCAAGTATGTTATGTCCGAAATATTCGCATCTTACGGCGTCCTGATTTTCTTCGCGCTTCAAACCAATATCGGTTCCGAATCTGAATCTCAACCCCGCGCACCTCCATTCTTAGTTTTCATTTTTTTGCAGCGTCGCGTCTCAACTGACCGCAGGCTGCCTCTATATCACTTCCAAGAGTACGTCTTACAGTAGCGTTGATACCGCGTTTTCCCAGCCGCGCAGCAAAGGCGGAAACAGCGTTCGCCGCGGTGGAATAGCTTCTCTCCTTCACCTTGTTGACCGGTATAAGATTAACATGGCAGTTTATTCCGCGCAGAAGATCGGACAGCCTGTCCGCGTCTGCATCGGAAGAATTAACGCCGTCTATCACGGCGTATTCAAAAGTTATCCGCCTGCCTGTCTCCGCAATATATCGCCGACAGGCTTCGAGAAGCTCCTGAATATTATATGCACGATTGACAGGCATTATTTCACTTCTTGCGGAATTTTCCGAACTATGAAGAGAAATGCAGAGCGTAAGCCCCAGTTTCAGCTTCGCCAGTTCGTAAATTTTCGGAACGATACCGCAGGTCGAAAGCGAAACATGACGCAGACTGAAATTATTGCCGTCCTTAGAAGAAAGCAGTTCCAGAAATTTCAGAACGTTGTCGTAGTTATCGAGCGGTTCGCCGATGCCCATGAGTACAAGTCCGGAAATTTTTACTCCGGAATTTTTTTCAGTCTCGTAGATCTGCATCAAGATCTCCGACGGCGAAAGATCTCTTACAAATCCGGCAATAGCCGAAGCACAGAATCTGCACCCCATTTTGCAGCCCACCTGAGTGGAAACGCAAAGGCTGAAACCGTAACTGTATTCCATCAAAACCGTCTCAACAAAATTCCCGTCGGAAAGTCTATACAGATATTTTACAGTATTATCTATAGAAGATTCAAGTCTTTTCTGCACAAATAGTCTATTTACACAAAAATTTTCTTTTAATCGCGCTCTTAATTGGACAGAAATATCAGTCATTTTGTCAAAATCGAAGACCCTTTTAACATGAAGCCACTGAAAAATTTGTTTCGCCCTGAATTTTTTCTCACCGAACTTCACGATCTCATCCTGAAGTTCCTGAAGTCCGAGACTTAAAATATCGATTTTTTCCACCGGCTCACAACCTTTAATAAAAATATTTAAAGTTTTAGTTTTCTTAACTTTGCAATGAAGAATCCGTCGTTCCCATCAAAATCTGAGGGGAAAAGCGTAGTCATGCTTTCAAACTTACTGCCCATTATAGTTGGCATTTCACAAAGTTCGATCTGAGGACAATTTTCCAGAAGCCGCAAAACGACTTCCTCATTTTCGGCTTTTCTTACGGTGCAGGTCGAATAGATCATCTCGCCTCCGACCGCAAGATAGTTCAAAGCATTCATAGCAATATTGTACTGAATTTCAGGCAGTCTTGCAAATTCCGACAAATCTTTGTATTTTATTTCGGGCTTGTGGCGAACCACCCCAAATCCCGAACACGGCACGTCGCAAAGAATCTTCGTGTACTTCGGCAGTTCGGCATTAAACACAGAAGCATCGCCTGTTTTTGCCGTAATATTGGGGAGTCCGAGCCTTTCTGCGCCGTCGCGGATAAGCTTCACGCGCTTTTCATGAAGATCGAAAGCGTGAATTTCGCCTTTGCCGTTCATCATCTCCGCCATGGTGAAAGTTTTTCCGCCCGGAGCGGCGCAAATATCGAGTACAAGATCATTTTCCGTCGGCGCAAGCGACTTGCAGCATATCTGCGACGACAGATCCTGCACATGAAACCAACCCTCGCGAAAGGCCTTGGTATTAACAAGATCGCCGCCGTCCACACAATAGCAAAACTCATCTATAGAATGCCTTTTCAGCTCGATTTTTCCCAAAGCATTCATAAGCTCCTCATTGGAGCATTTCAGCGGATTTCGCCGAATATACGTCGTTCCCTCCGTCAGACTCCATTGCAGAAAATTCTTTGCGGTCTCATTTCCGTAATCGTTTGCGAGACTTTCAACAAGCGAGATCGGGCAGGAATATTCAATCGAAAGCTTCTCAAATTCGCTGCCTTTGGATTCGATTTTTTTGCCGCTTCGAATAAAATTCCGCAGCACAGCGTTGATCATTCCGGAAGCGCTTGTTTTGCCGAATTGCTTGGCAAGCGTAACGCTTTCGTTGACCGCCGCGTTATCGGGAATGCTGTTCATGAAGAGCAGCTGATAGATTCCGCACCGCAATATAGTTACAATTATGCTGTCCATTTTGCGCAGAGGCCGCGAGCAATATTGTGCTAAAATATAATCAAGAGTAATCTTCCTCTGTATCACTCCGTAGTATATCGCGGTACATAATCTCCGATCTTTTTCATCGAGATCGGCTCTTTCCAAGCCGCTGTTAAGCTGTATATTGGAATAACTTCCGCTGCAAAACATTTTGTCGAGAAGTTTCGCAGCAACATATCGTGGATTCATCATTTTTATATCCTCAAACTCAGCCGAGTTTTTCTCCCTTAGTCAGCTTTCTGCCGCGAAGAAAATCAGCAGTTTTCATGCGTTTTCCGCCCTCAAGCTGAATTTCGCAGAATTTTATCGTACCTGCGCCGCAATTCACGGAAAAATCGTCCGCATCTGCAATAGTACCGGCATCGCCATGAGCAATATTGTCCGAAATTTCAGAAGCAAATACTTTCAGTCGCTTGCCGCCCATCATCGTGAATCCCGTTACGCCGCGAATAATGTTATGAAGTTCCGACGCCGATCTTGAAAAATCAAGCGCGCTCATTTCTTTTCTGATCATCGGAGAATAACAGCTTAGCGAATCGTCCTGCTTTTCAGGAACGAGATTACCAGACTCCAGCGCGTCGAGAGTTTCGGCAAGAACTTCTCCGCCTATCTCCGAAAGACGGCTGTAAAGCTGCGAATACGTCTCATTTTCGCCGATTTTCACGGATTTTTTTATAAGCATATCACCCGTATCCAGCCCCTCGCTCATCTGCATCGACGTAACGCCGGTTTCTGTTTCTCCGTTAAGCAAAACCCAGTTTATCGGAGCAGCGCCTCGGTATTTCGGAAGCAGCGACGCATGAATATTAATGCAGCCGTACTTTGGAAGTTCAAGAATCTCTTTCGGAAGAATCTTACCATATGCCGTAACTACGATAAGGTCGGGAGCAATATTGTGCAAAATATTCAATGCTTCTGCCGCGTCGTCGCCTTTGCGCATAGAAATAGGCTGATAAACTTCGATGCCATATTCCAGCGCGGCAGCCTTGACCGGAGTCGGAATCATCTTATAGCCTCGACCCTTCGGCTTATCGGGCTGGGTAAAAACAGCCGCGACATCATGTTCGCTTTCAGCTAATTTTCGCAGGCATGGCACAGCGAAATCCGGAGTTCCCATAAAAACAATTTTCAAGCTTACTCCTCCTCGGGTACAAAATATTCCTCGACTTTTTCCGTAAACACATGACCGTCAAGATGATCGTTTTCATGGCTTACGCATTGAGCGCCAAGTTCGGTAAATTCGCGCTCGAACCAGTTTCCGAAGCGATCCTGCGCTTTGAGGATCACCTTCTTTGGACGCGTCACATATCCCCAAATATTCGGACATGAAAGGCAGCCTTCTGCAACTCGCTGCCTGCCCTTTGCTGAGAGAATCTGCGGATTTATCACTTCAACATTTCCCTCGTCAAGGTGCATAATAAAAATTCTTCTGCACAAACCTACCTGAGGCGCAGCAAGTCCAAGACCTTGCGCCTTATCAAGAGTTTCGTGCATATCATCCAAAAGAATTGCTAATTTCTCATCAAATTTCTCCACAGGTTTACAAACCTTATGAAGCATTTCATCCCTATCGTTTAATATTTTTCTAAGAGCCATACTTTTTTGATCCTTTATATTATAATGTTAAACACCTGCGTCGCCGTTCAAATCGGCGTAAAAGGCGATTTTTTTCATCTCGTTCAGCTTTGCGCCCTCTTTCAGCACAGCGCTGATAAATCCGCGAATTTTCGCATTATTTTTGCACTTCATAATTATTCGCCAGCGATATTTTCCGTTAAGCTTTCCGTAAGAAGCCTTTATCGGTCCAAGCACCCTGACAGGCGTTTTCGGCTGTAATTCGCGAAGCCGAACATTCATCAACTGCAATACCGCCTCTGCTCCCGATTTAACGTCATCATCAAGATCGCCCGAAAGGCAAAAAATGCACATATCGCACAGCGGCGGAAAAATCATCGCACGGCGGATTGAAATTTCCTCGCTGTAAAATCCCTGATAATCCTGCGCGGCGGCAAGATTCATAATGTAGTGATCGGGCATGAAAGTCTGCAATACCGCGCGCCCCTGACGCTGACCGCGTCCGCCTCGACCGACTACCTGAGTTATAAGTGAAAAAGTTCTCTCATAGCTTCGAAAATCGCCTGCATACAAGGCTTTATCGACCGAAAGCACCCCGACAAGAGTGACATTCGGAAAATCCAGCCCTTTACCGATCATCTGCGTGCCGACCATGATGTCATACTCGCCGTTTTTGAATGCAGAGAATCCCTTTTCGTAGGAATATCGCGAAAAGGTGGTATCCGCGTCCATACGCAGGATACGTGCGTCAGGGAAATGCATATTCAACTCGTCTTCCAATCGCTGAGTTCCGAATCCCATGCTTTTGATCCGTTCAGATCCGCATTGCGGACATTTCACAACAGGTTCGCTGGCAAATCCGCAGTAATGGCACATAAGCTTGCCGTTTTTTTTGTGAAATGTCAGCGGAACCGAACAATTTGGGCAATATAGCGGCTGATAGCAGTCGCAGCAGCTTATTATCGTATGATAACCGCGCCTGTTTAGCAGCAAAATGCTTTGCTCGCCGTTCTGAAGATTGCTATTCATCTCATCAATAAGAAGCCGGCTGAACTCGGTTGGATTTCCCGCAAGCCGCTCCTCGTTCATATCGACCGTCGTCACCGTCGGAAGAGGACTGCTGCCGTATCTTTTTTTCATTTCGATCAGCTTGTAAACGCCCTTTTCAGCGAGATAATAACTTTCAATAGACGGTGTAGCGGAAGCGAGAAGAAGTACAGCTCCATGATAAGCACAGCGTTTTTTTGCAATATCATGGGAATAATACCTCGGCGAACTTTCCGATTTATACGACCGTTCGCCCTCTTCATCAATAATTATCAGCCCGATATTTTCAACAGGCGCAAAAATTGCGCTTCTCGTACCAATTACTATATCCGCGTCGCCGCGCTTTATTCTCTTATATTCGTCAAGCCGCTGCCCCAATGAAAGACCGCTGTGTATCACCGCCACTCTTTCGCCGAACAGCGCACGAAACCGCTTGAGAACCTGCGGCGTCAGACCGATTTCCGGAATCAGAAGTACCGCGCGGCGCCCCATTACGATCGTATTGTATATAAGTTTTTCAAAGACCGCCGTTTTACCGCTTCCGGTCACGCCATGAAGCAGAAAAACCGCAGGCTTTTTCTCTGATATCTGCGCGAAAACCTTGTCATGCGCGATCTGCTGTTCCTCCGAAAGCACAGTACCTTCCGGATCTATTCGCTCTTCCGCCTCGTACCCAACTCCCCGCAGAACTTCCATTTCATACTCCTCGGCAGCTCCGCTTGCGGCAAGCCGCTTTACAACGGATTCTGTAAATCCGCACATATAGGCAGTTTCCCTAACGGAAGCCGAACCGCAGTTTTTAAGGAATTCCGCCGCTATTTTTTGTTTCGGAGTCAGCCTGAACGCAGCAGGATCGTTAAGATATTTTTCGGAAAGGCGAATCATTTTTACAGCAGCGTCCCCTACAGCCTGCCTGAAAGTGTTATCAGATTTCAACGCTCCTGCGTCGATAAGTTCGTCTATAACTTTTCTGCCGCTTCGGGAAATATAATTCGCCGCCATTTCAGTAATCATACTGCTGTTATCAGCACATTTCAAATTGTTCAGCAGAGCGGAAGCTTCTTTGGAAATTCCTGAAATATCGCGAAAATTCTTAGCAAGTTCAAACTTTTCGTCTGCATGAACGCTCATAGAAGGCGGAAGCATAGTTTTGACTGCGTCAAAATATGTGCAGAAAGTCTGATCGTGAAGATATACGGCAAGATCAAGCAGTTCCTCCGAAACGACAGGTTCGCTGTCTATCTGAGCCGAAATATTTTTCAGTCCACTTTCATCGCTTTCTCGTAGTTCCATTACAACGCCTATTCTGCGCTGATTCCCTCTACCGAAAGGAATCAGCACACGACAGCCGCGCCTGAGAAGCATACCGTTTGGTACAGAATAGCTGAACAGCATATCGAACGAATATGCTGTTCCGCTGACGGCAGTTTCCGCGATCAAAGGCATATTATTCCTCGCCTAAAGTGCTGACGATCTTGCATTTTCCACTTGCAAGCTCCTCAACAGCCGTTTTTACTGGCTTTTCTTCAAGAGTTTTCTGATTTTCATAAAGTTCCTGAGAAATTTCTCTTGCGCGTTTTGCAACTGCAATAACAAGCGAATAACAACTCTCATTTTTTGAAATTATCTGATTTACTGCCGGTCTAAGCATTTTCAATCACCTCATCTATAAATTTTCTTTGAACGTTCTTTTTCAACTGTTCTGCCCTAATCACCGCAAAAAAGTCATCAACGGCGTCTTCGAGAGCGTCGTTCACGATTATATAATCGTAATTCGCGGCATACGGGAGTTCGTCAAGAGCGGCTCTGACGCGTTTATCAA
Organism: uncultured Ruminococcus sp.; assembly: GCA_910576995.1. Taxonomy (GTDB): domain Bacteria; phylum Bacillota; class Clostridia; order Oscillospirales; family Ruminococcaceae; genus Ruminococcus. The sequence goes on along the minus strand of CAJTLC010000017.1, from coordinate 39,804 downwards.
TAACTTCCTGCGTTTCCGTCCCCCTCTTATTAAGACGACGGCGAAGTTCGCCAACGCTTGGAGGAGCGATAAACACCGAAAGTGCGTCATGCCTTTTTTCCATGACTTTCATTGCGCCCTGCACTTCGATTTCAAGAATAACATTGATACCCGCTTTCAGCCTGTTATCGACCTCGGAAGTTAGAGTACCGTAATAATTGTCACAGTATCGGGCATATTCCAGAAATGCGTCCTCATCGATTTTCTGCTTAAAGCTTTCGGTCGTAAGGAAATGATAATTCACGCCGTCAACTTCGCCTTCGCGCGGCTGACGGGTTGTGGCTGACACTGAGCAATAAAAATGGTCGTCTTTCAGTATTTCGGCAAGCATAGTACCCTTTCCGCATCCTGACGGCGCCGAAAATATGATCAGTCTGCCTTCATTCGTCATCGACATTACCTCCTGTTTCATTTATTCTTGCTGCAAGAGTTTCCGTGATAAGCGAGGACAGAATAATATGACCGCTGTCCATAATTATCACCGCTCTTGTTTTTCTGCCGTATGTGGCGTCAATCGCCCTGCCGTCGTCTTTAGCCTCCTGAATAAGCCGCTTTATCGGGGCTGAATCGGGGCTGACGATAGTAACTATTCTTGCCGCGGAGATCATATTTCCGTAGCCGATATTTATCAATTTCATAAATCACTCTATATTCTGGATCTGCTCGCGAATTTTTTCCAATTCAGCTTTCATTTCCACCACAAGTTTGGTAATCTCGAGATCCTGCGCCTTTGAGCCTATGGTATTAACTTCTCGGTTCATTTCCTGCACAAGAAAATCGAGCTTTCTGCCGATGGGATCTTTAGAATCCATCATATCCCGAAGCTGTGAAATATGGCTTCTAAGGCGAACCGTTTCCTCATCGACCGCTATTTTTTCAGCGAAAACGGCAGCTTCTGTCAGAATTCGCTGCTGATCTATATCTTTGCCGTCAAGAATATCGCTAAGCTTGCGGAATAATCTTTCACGGTAATTCTCAACTGTCTTTGGCGAAAGTCTCTCAACTTCAGTAACCATTTCCAGAATAAGCTGAGTTTTTTCAAGCACATCGCTGCGAAGTTTTTCCCCCTCAACGCTTCTCATTTCCACAAATTTTTCGATTGCCTCAAAAGCGACTTCTTCGACGTCTTTCCAGACCTGTTCCTCATCATCAGGAGTTTTCTGCACATTAAAAATATCCGGGAGCTTGATAAGCTTGGACAGCGTAAGATCATCTTCGACGCCCAATTCGGCAGCAGCGCCTCTAAGAGCCGAAATATAGCCGAGTGCCGCGCCTTTATTTATCGCGATCTCCGTATCTTTGCCCTCAATATTGTTAATGGTCACATTCACATCGATCTTGCCGCGTGATATTTTCTGTTTAAGCAGCCCCTTTAACTTTTCATCGATATAATTATAGGTTCTGGGAATTCTCGATGAATACTCATAATATCTATGATTTACGGAACGGATCTCAACGAGAATATCTCTGCCGTTTAGTATTTTCTGCGCTCGACCGTAGCCTGTCATACTTTTTAGCACCCTATCGCCTTCTTCCTTTTAATTATACTAATTCCAAATTCACTCTGTAGGAAATCCTGCCTGCAATTGATTTGAAATTAGTATTACGATTCCTTTTCATCGCATAATGATACTATTATATTATAACACAACTGCCAGAATTTTGCAAGTGTTTTCCCAAAAGACATAGTAGAAAAAAAGCAAAAAAAGACTGCCGAAATTGGCAGTCTTTTTTATTGTCAGCAAATTATATTTGCAATCAGATTATTCCTTTACAGGGAAATCGCTCTGCTTATAGATGCCTGCGTCCATTTTCTGGATTGCAAGAGCGTCGAGAGCAGTTACGCCGTCGCCGTTGTTAGCGCAGTCAGCGTTCTTCATACCCTTATCGGTAAGCTTATATTCGTCCTTATTTGTGAGGTACTGGAGGATGAGAGTAGCGTCAGCAATCTCAACCTTGCCGTCAACGTTAGCGTCGCCCCAAAGGATATCGTCGTTACCTGATGACGTAGGAGGCTTAGGATCGCCTGTAGCATCCGCTGCCTCGTCCTGCATGAATGAAGCGATCCAAGCAAGAGGAGCGTTCCAGTTGATTGTTACCTCGTTTGTAGACCAAGCTTCGATAGAGTCAACGAAGCATCTCTGCGACGGGTTTGTAGGCTCACCGGGAACGAAAGCAAGAGCACGTACATAAGGATCCTGGAGACCTGCGTTAGGACCGCCGGAGAGAATTCCGTCAGGAGCCATAGGCAGAGTCTTGTCGAGTTCGTAAGACCAGTATCTGTGGTGAGGATTCTTCTCCATGTAAGTACCATAACCTGTTACGAAGGAGAATGACAGCGGGTTTGTACCAAAGAGGTAGTCAAGACCAGTTGCAACACCGTTCATGTAGGTGATATCATCAGTCAGATCGTAAGCGTAAGCCATAACGATACAGTTGTTGATAACCATGGAGTTTGAACCCCACTCGTAACCCTTGATCCAAATATCAGGATCGAGGTTGTTCGGGTCGTTGTAAGCTTCATCGGGAGCCTTATAAGGTATACCGTAACCCTGCTCATTTTCACAAGCGATGTATTCATCGGCAGCCTTCATAATGGAAGACTTAACCTTTGCATTCTCATCAGCAGAGAGGAGATCGCTGTGAAGAGCGAGAGAAAGTGAACCTGCGGAAGCAGTGTTGCCCCAGTTGAACGAAGTGAACGAACCGTCCTTGTTCTCACCGCCGACCATTCTTGTAGCAACATCGTAAGCGTAGTCAGAAGAGTCGATAACGCTCTTAAACTCTGTTGCAGCAGCAGTATCGCCCATTGCAGAAGCAGAAATGAAGATTTCACAAGCTGCCCAGTAAGCGTCGTCAAGAACGTTGTTATCGCCGTAAGGTCCGCCGCCCTTTGCTTGCCACATAGGAGCGTAGAGTGAAGTTTCATTCAGCTCTTCTTTCGGACAATCGCAATTAAGCGTAGGATGTTTTACTACAGTATCATCATAAGGATACCAGTACTTCTTATATGCAGCGAAAGCTTCCTTAGCGCTTTCGAGATATGTCTTAGCCTTTGCAGAGTCATAAGGCTCCCAAAGTCTTGCAGCCTGTGCAGCACAAGCAGCGTAGTTAAGCGTAGCAGCAAACGTCGGAGGCTTTACGATACGAGTAGTTTTCCATTCTCCTTCATAGTCCCAAGGTCTTGTTGCAAGACCTGTCCACTTATGGTCGTGGAGCTTGTGGTAGTAAAGACCCTCGTACTGACCCCATGCAGAATCGCTTGAAGTAACCTTCATCTGTGCGATCCAGTCAAGTTCTACAGCAGCCTCGTCGAGTACGTCCGGAACGCCGTTTCCTGATTCGGGAACTACAACAGTGCCTGAACCGTCAGCGAACTTAGCCTTGCCCTCATCTGTCTGGATAGCTCTCTCGTACATATTCTGGAGAGTCCAGATAGAGATACCGCCGTTTACAACGTATTTACCGTGGTCGCCGGCGTCGTACCAACCGCCGTTAGCAGTAAGAGTACCGCTCTTGTAAGTGCCTGTAGCTTCTTCCTGTGAAGAATACTCGTTCTTCCAGATCTTCTGAATTGAAGCCGTATCAGTCTTATGACCGCCCTTATGGCCCATTCCTGTGCCCTTGCCGTCAGAACCGCCTGACGTACAGTACTGATCTTCTATATCGATACCTGAACGGTTCTGATAGAAGTAGTTCATTGCATTTGTAAGCATATTGTGGCTCTCATCATAGTAGATGTTGTCGCCGATATTGAATTCGAAAGATCTCCAGTCTTCTCCGCGAATCTGAATATAATATCTGCCGGGAGTCTTGAACTCAGAGAAATCGAGCTTGCAAACGCTGTCGGCAGAATCTCCGTCCTGTGAGGGAGCGGTAGATGTACCTGTCCATACAGCCTCGCCTGTTGCAGCGTCGCATACATCGAATTTGTATGTGCCGTTAAGAGAGATTTTTGTAGCGTTAGGCAGAACGTCGCCCTGGTTATCACCGAGAACAGCCACCTTAGACAGATTCGAATAATAACCGATCTGGTTTACGGAAACGAAGTTAACATTTTTGCCGTCCTTGAGAACCTGTTTCTTTGTTTCCTCTGAGAAGTTAGCGCCGTAATCACGGTTTGTTGCGCCGAATGAGTTAGAAGGATCGGAATCGCAGTCATCGCAGGTTGTACAGATGATAGACATATCATCAAACCAAAGCTCGTCGCCTTCCTGAGCATTACCGCCATATCCGTTTGAATCCTTTCCATAGTGGAACGTCCATTCCATACCTTCAAGATCCTTGGTAGGTTTAAAAGTACCGGAGAACTCCTGATAAGATGTAGTCAGCTTAACAGCGCTTCCCCACTGACCGCCCATGCTCGGACCCATATGCATATCGCCTGAATTTCCGTCGAGTTCGAAATATTCTTCCATTGCTCCGCCGATTTCACCGATCTTGGAACAAAGCTCCATGCCGTTTCTCTTTGCCTTAACCTTGAAGCTTACTTTGTATTCGTGACCTGCCTTGAAGTTGAGGTTTCTGTGACGGAACTGAAGATCCCACTTAGCCTTATCGCCGCCCTCCGGAACCTTTACTGTAATGTGAAACGCTTCATCTTCAAGTTTGAAGTCCTGCTTAGCAGGCGATGTTTCACATGTGTGCCAAGGAAGCGCCTTATTCTCGAAAGATGTTTCGCCAAGCACCTGACCTGCGGAAACGCTCATAGGAGCGATAACGCCGGTAACGGCTGTAGCGAGCATAGCAGCAGACATAAGACTTCCGGCAATAGCCTTAGAAATTTTCTTGTGCATTTTATACCCTCCCAAAAAATATAAATATAATTTTTATAACGCAATGCCAGTGCATACATTGCGGTTATATGTATGAAATAAGCCGAGCAGCAGCCCATGAAATCTTCATCGGACTTGCACCTGCATTACTCGTTATCCTTATTATATTATATTCGCGCATAAATGTAAATAGCTTTCCAAAAATTCGTGTATTTCTATAATATAACAAGCTTATATTTGTGCATCTTGCCAAAAATTCACCAAACGACAAAAGGAGCATCCGCCCCTTTTGTGTTCTGTTTATGAATATATTAAATTTAATTCAAAAGTATCAGAATATTTCTGCTTATTCCTTTACAGGGAAGTCGCTCTGCTTATAGACGCCTGCGTCCATCTTCTGGATTGCGAGCGCGTCAAGACCGGTTACGCCGTCGCCGTTGTTGGCGCAGTCAGCATTCTTCATCCCCTGCTCTGTAAGCTTATATTCGTCCTTATTCGTGAGGTACTGGAGAATGAGAGTTGCGTCGGCGATCTCAACCTTACCGTCATCATTAGCGTCGCCGTAAAGCACCTTATCAGAACCCGAAGGCTGCGTCGGATTAGCAGGCTTTGTAGGATCAACAGGCTGCGGACTCGTACCGTCAGGTTCTGTACCCCATACAAGCTGATCGTTCACATACATTGTGATGTGTCTGTTGAACGCAGATTCATATTTAGGCTCGTTCGGCGCGCCCTCAACGCCCTCGTAAGACCAGTCGTTCGTGGGATCCCACGCGCCTGTGGTAGGCTTACCGTCAACCGCGTCCGGAATCGAAATTCTGAACTGAACTTCGCCGCGGAATTCGCTCTGACCCGTAGGCATAATCGCTCTGCCGTCCTCGTATACGATCTCGGCATAATAAGTGTTGCCCGTCGGGTCGCCCTCGTATTTTACAACTTTACCCGTAGTAGTCGCATAGCCCTGCTGCCCCTGCTGATACTGCTGCGAACCGATAGATACCTTAATATCGTCGGGCGTAAGACCTGCCGCGAAAATTTCGGAAGCGTCAAAATAATATCTGAACTTGATGTCCTTTTCAACTCTTGCCGGCCATGCGGTATGGTTCATCGTCCAAACCTTTACCTCGGAGTAGCTGCTGCCCTTACCGTTAAGGCTTGCGCCTATCTTCCATTCCTCCCATTTCGGAGTTTCAACAGGCGGAAAATCAGCGAGTTTCTCTCCGCCGTAATCATCGAGGAATGCGCAAATAGCTGCGGTATATCCCGCATTGTAGTCGATAGCTACCTCTGTATTGACATATGAGGCGTTATCATCCTTGAAACTTCCGTCCGGATTGGGACCTCCCTCCAATGCGCCGTACAGAACATGAGCGTACTCTCTCTGCCATGCGTCTTCCTCGGCGGATTTCTCCGTACCAAGCTCATTCCAGTGGTCGTCATGTACACCGGAAGCGCCTCTGTGGTGGATATTAATAGGATTCTTTTCACCCATTCCGACAACATAACAAAGTCCAAGGTCATTATCGCCGAAAGCATAATCCATCATTTTCTTTGCCCATGTATTATACTTTTCGGAAAGCTGCACATTGTCCTTGAAAATGGTATCGCTTGAAAGCTTTGCAAGCCAAGCCGCATTTTCCGCATATCTGAGAGTTCCCCAGCCTGCACCGTCAACGACAACCATGCCGTCAGGAGTCCAGCCGCCTACAGGTTTTTTGCCGTTGTAGCCGCCAATCATATAATCAAGATGATGTGAAACATGGTCAATCCACTCCTGCTTGCCCGTATTTATGGCATAAAGCAGCGCAGCTCCCTGCACCGTATCGTCCCAGCAGAAGCACCATGTATACTTTCTATCGGTAGACTGGCTCTCTTTCGGGAAAAGCGGGATGTACTCATTCTCGCACTTATCAAGATAAGCCTGATCTCCCGTCGCCATATACATCCAGTTTGCAGCGTACATCAGCTCGTCGATGAAGTTATCCGTACCCTGATTGTTAATTGTATTATAATATCTTCCTTGAATACCCTGATCTTTATTTGCGTCATCACCATTTTCCGCCCAAACGTCGTTTGCAAGCTTGAAAAGGCTCTCGGCGTGTTCAAGATAGCTCTTGGCAGCTGCGGGATCTTCATCCTTAAATACGATGTATCCGCTCGCCATAGCAGCAGCCATATGAGCTATAGTTGTACAGTTTGTAATGGTATCGTACGGTCTTTCTTCGGTATCATGTTTGAGATTGTATTTTCTCATGTAAACTTCGGGACTGCCGTACCAAACGTGGTCAAAAGCGTCGTCGCCTATCGTGCCGATGACCTTATCTCCGAGATCGCAGGCTGCAACATAGTCGAGTCCCCATTTAAGATTGCGGAGATACGATTCATAAAGTCCCGCTTTCTTTACAGCGTCGGTATACTCGATAAGTCCCCACGCAAGAACGGAAGAAGAATAAGCGTTTGTGAGCGCGAACTTAAGATGATCTCCCGCGTCGAACCAACCGCCGTCGATGATATCGGACGGAGTGCCGTCCTCCTTGAGCATGGAATCTGAGCGCCATGATACAGAGTTCCATTCGGGAAGAACTCCTGCCTGCTGAGCCTCATAGAAGAAAAGCGATTTCTGGAGCGCTTCGCCGTAGTTGACAGTCACATCGGCGGCATTCGCAGCAGGAACAGCGGACAGCATAGTTGCCGAAACCGCCAGCGCAGACACGGCTGCCATGATTTTTTTGAATTTCATGATTGTATTACCCCCTCGTTTTCGGGTAGCAAAAACACTACCCCTTTATAATTTTACTATACACTATTTTCAGCCTTTTGTCAAGGTTTTTGAGAATTTTTACTTGTGCTGCAATATGCAGGGGGATGCTGTCCCAGACTCTTAATCCCAACCCGCGTCGTATTCGCTGGGTTCTATTATATTATCGGATTCACTATCACGATCGTTGATTATTTCGACAGCAGAAGTTTTAGATTCAGCCTTATACTCATCATAGAATTTTCTATCGCGATTAAATGACATTATCATATATGCAAACAGTGAAGCCGCTGCAACTGCTATTCCTATAAGCACGATCACCCCTGCATTCATAATGTCGATCTTTCCCTTTTCAGCCGCAACTTCGCCGAATTCCGCAGATTTACCCTCTGTATTCACTTCTCTGAAAGAAACATCCTGCACATTCTCCTCCTTTGAAAGATTTACTCCCGAACCCCGATTCTGCATATTTGGAAAAATATTCTGCTTTGTATCACATTTATAGCATATCACAGCCGTTTTGGGGAGTCGAGTTCCGCAGCGAGTGCAAAATTTAAAATCATTTATGTTCTGATTCATCAAAAACACTTCCTAACAAAATTGTTTTTCTTAATTATATCATCACAAGGAAAATTTTTCAAGGGATTTTTGTAATTACAGAAGTGACATTTGTCATAAAAATGCGCATAAGTCGCATAATATCGCCTATATTTTATTGGTAAAGCATAAAAATAAATACGCCTACTATAATGCAGACCGCACCGAATATCACTGTAGGAGTAATATTTGTGAGATCAAAAAAGCCTTTAGATTCATTTTCATCTCTCCACGAATTATCTTCTTTGAGATAGTAAAACCCATCGCGAGCTTGGTTATTGCTGCGGGAATATTCTTCAGTAAGGCGGTTCACCCTGTCCCACACTTCCTCATCAAAAAGCCCCGTGCGTCTCATTGCATATTCTTCGCTGTCAGTCAAAAACAACTGCACTATCGGCGTAAAATCGGAATATCTTTTCAGATAGCCGTCGCCCGCAGTAATGTCCTTTACGGTTCTGCTGCCATATGTATACACATTCGACGTAACAAGCCTCATGCCCTCATGCAAATTATAAATCTCCGCAAGTTTTTGCGGAAACTCCAGAAAAACAACGCCGTCCATTTCATCGGAATACGCCGAAATAATCAGCGGATCTACAGAATAAACGATCGCCGGCTGTGTATCGCCGCACATCATATATTCGTTTATACGCTCGAAATTGCTGTTGAAACGTGATTTTTCCAAAGCCGACAATTCAAGTATATCATCGCGCACACGTTTGAATTTTTTCTTTGAAAGCTTCACATTTCCTGAATTTTCGGCAAATGTATTCGGGTCTGTGTAATGTCCCATAAATATCACCTCTTTAATAGTAAAGGCTGCACCATAGGTACAGCCTTTAGAATTATCAATTTTACGATACTGAAATTAATCTTCAGCTTCTTCGTCGGAATCCTCGATAAGAGCGCGCATAGAAATGCTGATTCTCTTGGAATCCGTATCGATCTCAATGATCTTAACATCAACAACGTCGCCTACGGAAAGAATATCCTTAACATTCTCGACTTTCTTGTCAGCGATCTGAGAAATGTGGATAAGACCGTCGACTCCGTCAATGATCTGAGCGAATGCGCCGAAGCTTGTGATAGAAACGATAGTTGCCTTAACAACGTCGCCTACGCTGTACTGAGTCTTGAAGATCTCCCAAGGATTATCCTCCGCTTTCTTGAAGCCGAGAGAAATTCTGTTTTCAGCAGCGTTAAGATCCTTGATGTAAACTTCAAGAGTATCTCCAACGCTTACAACTTCGCTGGGGTGCTTGATTCTCTTCCATGAAAGTTCAGAAATATGAACCATTCCGTCGATGCCGCCGAGGTCAACGAATGCGCCAAAGCTTGTAAGCGACTTAACCTTGCCGACATATGTCTTGCCGATCTCAGCCTCCGCCCAGAATGCAGCCTTAGCCTCTTCCTTCTTAGCAGACTCAACAGCCTTGATAGAACCTACGGCTCTTCTCTTGCCGCCCTCGTCAACTTCGATGATCTTGAATTCAACCTTCTGCTTGTTAAGCTGATCAAGCTCTGCGCCTCTGGGGAGCCCTGTCTGCGAAGCGGGAATAAACACTCTTACGCCGAGGTAATTGAGAGTAACGCCCTTGTTTACAATACGGCTTACAACGCCCTCAAGAACAGTTCCCTCTTCTTTAGCCTTAACAATGGTATCATAACCTGCCTGCTCGTCAACCTTCTTCTTGGAAAGGACAACCGTGCCTTCAGAATCGTTCACTTTAATAACGATAAGGTCAATCTCATCGCCGACATTAACGATATCTGCGGGTTTCTTGGAAGAATCGTCGGTAAGATCCTCAAGCTTTACATAACCTGTATGCTTTGTACCCAGATCAACAGTGATCTCAGCGTTGTCAACGCTTACAACTACGCCCTTAACTTTCTCTCCTGTATGTATTTTTTTGAATGACTGATCGAGAGCCTCAGCAAAATCGATCTCCTCATCCGGATTTGCAGTAAGATTTACATTTTCTGTCATTTTGGTTTGTACCTCCTTGATTATATATGCCGGCGTGGAAGCCCCGGCTGTTATGCCGATTTTGCCGGCACAGGGCAGCTTCAAAGATGAAAGCTCGTCCGAATTTTCTATGTGATACGTTTTGCAGTAACGGCTGCACACTTCATACAGCTTGACCGTGTTGGAGCTGTGTTTTCCTCCGACAACGAGCATAATGTCAGAGCTTTTAGCAAGCTCAGCCGCATCTGACTGTCTTGTATCGGTGGCGTTGCAAATAGTATCGAATATGACAATATCGGGATCGTCCTTAGGAATCACCTTTAAACACTCTTCCCATACTACTATATTATACGTCGTTTGCGCGACAAATGCAAGCTTTTTTCCGAAAAAATTATCATTTTTTTCAAAAAAGTGTTTTAGCTCAAAATTATCCTTAAATACGAAATAATTTTGTTCACAATGCCCTATAATTCCTTGAACTTCCGGATGATTCACATCACCGGCGATCAGGATCAGATAACCTTCTTTCGTCTTTTCGGCAACTATCTTGTGTATCTTTGCAACGAAAGGACAAGTTGCGTCGAGCATTCTGTTTCCCTTAGCGGCGATTTCATCATAAACGCTCCTGCCTACGCCGTGCGAACGTATAACCACAGTTTCATCGGGCAGAAGTTCATCGACGCTTTCGATGAGCCGCGCGCCCTTATCCTGCATATCGTCCACGACATCCTGATTATGGATTATAGGACCGAGAGTAGCGACCCTCGTATTCTCTTCCAATTCATTATACACCATTTTTACAGCTCTGTCAACACCAAAACAGAAACCTGCGGATTTTGCAACAGTAACTTTACTCATTGCCGTCCTCCTTTTTATTGTCAGCCACAAAATCGCCCTCGACAAGACGCTTTATATCCGCCATATATCGGTTTTTAAGCTTTACAAGCTGTCTGGGATTCGGATTTTCAAGATCTTCGACATATTCAGCCGGACGGATAGGTTTTCCGTATTTTACGGTAACAGGAGTGCGGAATTTCAGCTTTTCGCCGAAAACTATGCCCACGGGAATTATCGGTTTATTGGCACGAACCGCTATAACGGCAGCTCCGGAATGACCACGGTGAACTTTTCCGTCTTTCGAACGCGTTCCCTCAGGAAAAATCGTAAGGCTTCTGCCTTTGTTAAGCTTTTCAACAGCCGTATCAAGCGTTCCCGAATCGCCTTTTCCGCGCGATACGGGGAATGCTCCCAATGCCTGAATAAGCCATTTAAAGAGGATATTTCCTTGAAAAAGCTCTTCTTTCGCCATAAATACGCATCTTCCGCGCGCGCCACTTCCGACAACGGGAGGATCGGCGTTCGTACGATGATTCGAAGCATAAATGACAGGAGAATCTTTTGGAATATTTTCTCTGCCTAAATATCTCATTCGAAAAGCAATGCGAAATCCCACCATTACCAGAAATTTGCAGAAATAATAAAACATTATATTTTCTCCTTAATTACTTTTATAATCGCATCTGCGGACTGTTCGAGAGTAAGTTCGGTAGTATCCACAAGAACGGCGTCCTCAGCCTGTTTCAGCGGCGCGGTCTCGCGATTCATATCCTGATAATCGCGCTGGATAATATCTTTCAGGATCTCTTCATAAGCAGGGTGACCAGGCTTTTCCGCAAGTTCCTTATAACGTCTCGAAGCACGCTCTTCAGCCGCAGCCGTCAGGAAAATTTTCACATCAGCGTTTGGCAGAACGACCGTGCCGATATCCCTGCCGTCCATTATAACATTATTCTCCCTTGCGATTTTCTTCTGAAGTTCAAAAAGATACGCGCGAACCGCAGGAAGAGCCGACGTTCTTGACGCCGCCATGGATATTTCGGGAGTTCTGATAAGCTCGGAAACGTCTCTGCCGCCGAGGAGAACACGCTGCGAGCCGTCTACGAATTTCAAAGAAATATCAGCGTTTTTCAGTTCGTTTTCAATCGAAGCGTCGTCAATATTATTCTCTGTGATATATAATGCAACAGCACGATACATCGCACCCGTATCGACATAAATATATCCCATTTCAGCGGAAACCATTTTCGCTATCGTGCTTTTTCCTGCACCGGCAGGTCCGTCTATAGCAATGTTTACAGTACTCATTTTTCTTCTCCTTTAAAGCAATTGATTAACTGATATAATAAGATCTGCCAGAACAGCCGTTACTGCAATAACGCTTGCTCCGACGCAGATCGGAACAGGTAATTTTTTCGTCAGTTTCCCCGAAAGAGGGTGAATTACGAAAAAATATATTACTGCAAATATACCGAATATCGCGCTTGATATTACGCTCGCTCGATCGAGTATCGATCCCCACCACGTCCGATACGTCCAGAATTGCCTATGAAATATAAATTCCAGAACATATGACGCGGCGAGTTCGAATATCGTGGTAATTACGGCTGAAAAAGCGAATACAAACAGCGGATTACGCTTTTTCTCTCCGAGTATCGCCAAAAGTATGAACGCGCCGACGGAATATATAGGCACTATGGGCATATGCAGCATTCCGCGGTTGTCGAAATACCGCCACATTATCCACACGGTAACGACTTCGTACACCCAGCCGCCGAAGCCGCAGATCATAAATTCAAATATATAACGGAAAGCCGTTTTTGTAAATTTTTCTTTCATAAGCATCACATATGTTACATATAAAGCGCCGCCGCATAAGCCGTTGAGAAAGCTATCTGCAAATTGAATCCTCCCGTATACGCGTCAACATCAATAACCTCGCCTGCGAAATAAAGCCCTTTTGTAAGCTTCGACTCCATCGTTTTCGGGTCGATCTCCCTGACCGATACGCCGCCGCTTGTGATTATGGCTTCATCTATTGGACGAAATCCCTTAATGCTTATGGGAAACGCCTTTATCAGCTCCCCGAATCGCCGACGCTCCTCCTTGGTAATGCTGTTGATCTTCCGTTCGGGTTCGATACCCGAAAGCTTTACGATTACAGGTATCAGCTTTGCGGGAAGAAGCTTTCTGACGCCGTTGGAGAAATCCCGATTGAGATTCTCCGCAAAATCACGCCTTATTCTGTTATCAAGCTGTTCCGCGGACAGCGCAGGCTTCAGATCTATCTTAAAGCTGTAGCGGTTCGGATGCATCTTTCGAATATGGCTGCCTGCCGAAAGAACGAGAGGTCCGCTTACGCCGAAATGAGTGAAAAGCATTTCTCCTAACTCGCTGAATATCAGCTTTTCGCCGTCGTAAAGTTTAAGAGTAACGTTTCTCAGCGATAATCCCATAAGTTCCGCGCAGTATTTGTCCCCCGAAACTATGGGAACAAGGCTCGGCTTCAATTCGGTTATGGTATGCCCTGCCGATTCTGCAAGGGAATATCCGTCACCCGTCGAACCTGTTTTCGGATATGAAAGCCCTCCGCAGGCAATAAGTACGCTTCCGCCGCGGTATTCCTTGCCGTCGGAAAAAACTCCGCGGCATTCTCCGTCCTCAAGAATCAGCGATTTCACGCGCTTATGAATGATTTTTACGCCAAGCCGCTTCATTTCCCTGTAAAGAGCGTTGACGATATCCTCCGCATTGTCGCTGACGGGGAAAACGCGGTTTCCGCGCTCGGTTTTCAGCGGAACTCCCAGTTCCTCAAAGAAATTCATCGTATCTTCCGCGCCGAACATCGCAAACGAACTGTACATAAAACGGCTGTTTACCGGGATATTCTTCATATGCTCCTCCACAGAAGAATTATTTGTGACGTTACATCTTCCCTTTCCCGTTATGCGAAGTTTTCTGCCGATATTTGCATTCCGCTCGAATATTGTCACGGATTTTCCATATCTTGCCGCAAATACAGCCGCCATACAGCCTGCCGCGCCTGCGCCTATTATTATAACGTCAGTCATTGTCGTTACCCATAAGCCTTCTGAGACGGCTTGCGGCTTTTTCGCGCCTTTCAGCCGTTTCCTCGGAATTTATAATATATTCGCCGCCGCGAAGTTCAATAACGTCGCCCTCCGCAGCGTTCGCAGGAAGCTTGCCGCGCTCTATATTTATCATGCCGCCGTCCGTTTCAACAACGGCATATTCGCCCTCGAATCTGTCGATTATCATAATTCGGCTTCTCCTTTCAACGTTCAGTCGTTACCGCAAGCTCCTTGCCGTCGGAAATTATTTTTACAGTTCCGCTCAAATCGGTACGATAAACTTCTATGCCGCGCTCCGCAAATTTATCAAGCGTGCTTTTCGACGGATGACCGTAGGAATTTCCCGTACCGCAGGATATAACGGCTGTTTCGGGCGAAATTTTATCCAGAAATCCGTCGCTGCTTGAAGTATCGCTGCCGTGATGACCTGCCTTGTAAATGTCAACATCCGCAAGTCTGCCCGATTCAAGCATTTCCTTTTCAGCGGAAGCTTCGGCGTCGCCCGTAAGTAAAAAGCTGTTTTCCCCGTGACGAATGATCACGCCCACGGAATAATTATTGGTATTGCTGTATTTTTCGCTGCACGGCGCGATTATCTCGCATTCGCCGTCTCCGAGCGAAATCTTCCTGCCGACTTTGGCTTCCGTCATATTCAGACCGCGCGCTTCGGCTGCGTCGAGAAATCTCTCGAAATATTTAGTCGTGGGAACATCCTTAGCAGGAAGATGCGGAAGAATCAATTCGCCTATGTCATAATAATTAACTATTTCATCCATGCAGCCCATATGATCGGAATGAGGATGCGTTCCTATCACATAATCGAGCTGATCGACGCCCTGACTTGCAAGATAATTTTCAACTACAGACGCCTTTCCGATCTCTCCGCAGTCTATCAGCATGGAATCCTCCCCTGCTGTTATGAGAATGCTGTCGCCCTGTCCAACGTCTATGAAATGAACCGTCAGTTCTTCACTGACGCCGTCCGAGTTCGAATTGCCGCCGCCCGCAAATTTTGCCAATTCTTCGGGATCAACGAAAAATCCCGCGCAAAGCAGAGCAATAATGGCGATCATAACGTAAAGGACGGTTTTGGTCATTTTCTGATTTTTCCCTTTTGAGGACGCTTTTCTGCCTTTCGGGCGTTTGCTCCCCGATGATCTTTTCCTTTTTTGTGCCATGATCTGTCACCGCCTTTCCCTTTATTTTTCGCCGCAGGGTCGTCAACGAGACATTTCGCCGACGTTCCTATCAAATCATACCGTCCCGCTTTTTTAAGAGCCTCAAGAACTATTTCCTTGTTTTTCGGCAGGAAATATTGCAGCAAAGCGCGCTGCATCGCCTTTTCTTTCGGAGTTTTCGGAACGTAGACTTTCTCCATGGTATACGGGTCGAGTTCGGTATAAAACATACACGTTGAGATAGTTCCGGGAGTCGGATAAAAATCCTGCACCTGCTCGGGACGTATCTTATTATCGCGCAGAAACAGCGCAAGATCTATCGCTTCGTTAAGAGTGCTGCCCGGGTGGGACGACATCAGGTACGGAACGAGATACTGCTCCTTGCCGATTCCCTTGGTGATCTCGTAAAAACGCTTCTGAAACGCCTTATATGCCTCTATATGCGGCTTTCCCATTTTATCAAGCACCACTGCCGAGCAGTGTTCCGGAGCAACTTTAAGCTGTCCGCTTACATGATACTTTATCAGCTCGCGCATGAATTCGTCGTTTTTATCCTCCATAAGATAGTCGTATCTGATTCCAGAACGAATAAAAACCCGCTTCACGCCCTTGATCTTGCGTATCTTCCGCAGCATCGCCAAATATTCCTTATGATCGGCTTTCAGCGCAGGACATGGAGTAGGCGCAAGGCATTTTTTACCCATACACAATCCCTTTTCAAGCTGCTTTTCGCAGGAAGTATGGCGGAAATTAGCCGTAGGCCCTCCCACATCGTGAATATATCCCTTAAAATCGGGCATCTGAACTATTCTCTCCGCTTCCGCAAGAACGGATTCTTCGCTGCGAACCGTAACTCGCCTGCCCTGATGAAGAGCTATCGAACAGAAATTGCAGTAACCGAAACAGCCGCGGTTGTGAGTTATCGAAAACCGCACCTCCTCGATGCCCGGAACTCCGCCCAAAGCCTCGTAAGAGGGGTGATAACGCCGAGTATACGGCAGGCTGTATATATGATCGAGTTCCTCCGTCGTGAGACTTTTCGCAGGCGGATTCTGCACCAGCATCATATTTCCGTGACGCTGAATGACGGTTTTTCCGTAAACTTCGTCCTGCCAGTCGTACTGGATCTTCGTAGCTTTCGCATATTCGCGCCTGCTTTCGCGAACCTGCTCCAAAGACGGACATTGAGCCGCGCCGATCGGCGTATTCACAGGCTCTGTCATATAACAAGTGCCTCGTATGTCATGCATCTCATGTATATTTTCGCCGTTCGCAAGACGCGTGCATATTTCCTCTATTTGATGTTCGCCCATGCCATACATCAGGAGATCTGCGCCGCTGTCCGCAAGAATGGAAGGTCTTACCGCGTCATCCCAGTAATCGTAATGGGCAAAACGCCGCAATGACGCCTCCAATCCGCCTATAGCTATCGGAATATCTCCGAAATACTCGCGCAGCTTTTGGCAGTAGACGATAACGGCTCTGTCAGGACGTTTTCCAGCCATTCCTCCCGCTGTATACGCGTCGTCGGAACGCTTTCTCTTTGCAGCCGTATAATGAGCGACCATGGAATCTATATTGCCCGACGTTACCAGAAATGCGTATTTCGGCGCACCGAATCTGCGGAAATCCTTGTCGGAATGCCAGTCGGGCTGAGAAATTATTCCCACGGTATAGCCGAGAGATTCTATAAGCCGCGTGACTATCGCCGCCCCGAAACTCGGATGATCAACATAGGCGTCGCCGGTTATGTATATAAAATCAAACTGTTCGATGCCCTGTTCGTCCATTTCATGTTTTGTCAAGGGCAGGAATTTATCATACAAAACAAATCACGCTCCTTCCATCATGCGCAGCTTCCATTCGTCGAACTGCATTTTCGACATAAGTATCTTTCGCGGCTTTGAACCCTCGGAAGGCCCGATTATACCGCGTTCTTCAAGCTCGTCCATTATTCGCGAAGCCCTTGCATAACCGAGTTTCAGCTTTTTCTGGAGCATTGTTGTGGAAAGCTGACCGTTGTTTACGGCAACTTCCGCCGCCTTTATTACGTAATCCTCGTCGCTGCCTGCCTCGAATCCGCTGTCGGAAGTTCCGCCGCGGTCGCCCTTGGTCTGCGGAACAAAATTCTCCACAGCCTCGATAATGTGCGAATCGTAGCTGCCCTCCGCCTGCGAACGAATAAAATTCAGCGTTTCATTTATATCCTTTGTTGAAGCGAAGCAGCCCTGAATTCTCACTGGTTTACTCGTGCCTATGGGCATATAGAGCATATCGCCGTTGCCGAGAAGCTTATCCGCGCCCGCCATATCGATAATGGTTCTGGAATCCACCTGCGACATTACCGAAAGCGCGATACGGCTGGGGATATTTGCCTTGATAAGACCCGTGATTACGTCCGTTGTCGGTCTTTGCGTAGCGACAACAAGATGCATTCCTGCGGCTCTTCCCATTTGCGCAAGGCGGCATATGGAATCTTCAACCTCCTTGCCTGCCACAAGCATCATATCGGCAAGCTCGTCGATAAATACAACTATCTGCGGCATCGTAGGTATATCGCCGTCGGATTCCGCAATTTCATTATAAGATTTCAGATCGTTCGCACCTATATCCGCAAACGTATTATAGCGGCGCATCATTTCGTTTACCGCCCAGTTAAGCGCGCCAGCCGCCTTTTTAGCTTCCGTAACTATGGGTATCAGCAAATGCGGAATTCCCTCGAACACCTTGAATTCAACAACTTTCGGGTCGATAAGTATTATCTTTACTTCATCCGGAGTGGCTTTGTAAAGAATACTCATGATTATGGAACGTGTGCAGACGGATTTTCCCGAACCCGTCGTACCTGCGATAATCACGTGGGGCATTTTCGAAATATCGCCGACTATCGCATTTCCCGTAATATCCTTTCCCACGGCGAAAGCAAGCTTGCTTTGCGCGCTGCGAAATTCGGGCGTCGAAAGTATTTCGCGTATCGTAACGGTGTCCTTGTTTATATTCGGAACTTCGATACCTACGGCGGCTTTTCCGGGAACGGGAGCTTCGATTCTTACGCCCTGCGCCGCAAGACTTAGCGCAATATCATCCTCAAGCCCCTTTATCTTCGAAACTTTTACTCCTGCTCCGGGCTGGATCTCATATCTCGTGATCGACGGACCGCGATAAATACTTTTTATCTTTACCTCAACGCCGAAGCTTTTCAGAGTATTTACGATAGTATCAGCCTTTTCGCGCATTTCCTGAGCTGCTTCCGCACTGTTGGAACGAGTATCGGGAGGGGTGAGCAGATCAAGCCCCGGAAGTATGTATACGGGCTGAGGCTTTGAAGAATCTTTCTCTTCCTTTTCCTCCGCGACAGATTCAGGATTTTTTTCAGCAGATTTAGCCGCCCTGTCGATCAGCTTGTCAAGTTCGCTGTCGGGCTGCTTCTTTTCAAATTTCGGTTTTTCTTCCGGAAGCGGAATGTCAAAAAACATACTGAATTCGTCTTTTTCATCATCTTTTCCGCGGTCGTTTTTATCTTCTTCCGGAGGCTTTTTATTGTTGACTATCTCCAGCGCCTCAAGATCCTGATTGAACGCGCTGTCCTCATTTTCATCGGTATACTCGTCCTCTTCATCGTCAAAAGCGTCCTCGAACTCTTCGCCCATTATAAGATTTTGTACGCCTTCCATACATCTTCCAAGAAATTTGAACGGTTCAAGAAGCATTTCAAAAAATTCTATAATGCCCTTTCCCGTTATAAGCATGATCATCACGAAAAGGAGCAGAACTATAACTATTCTCGCGCCCATAGTTCCAAACAGCGCAAAAAATACCGCCGATATCGGATATGACGCAACCCCGCCTCCGTGAAGTCTTTTTCCGCCGTCATAAAGACGGGTGATATTGTTCCAGAATCCTCTTCCGGGCAGTTCCCCTATCACAAATATCTGCACTCCGGAGCTGATAACAACTGTCAGAATGAGACTCCAGATAACCATATTTTTCACGCGCCCGCGATCTTTTTCAAGACCGATAAGTATGGACGCAGCGATAAGCACGGCAGGAACAAGCAGCGACGATATACCGAAACATCCAAGCATAAATTCATGCATTCGCTGCCATCCCGCCGTACCGGGAATCAGGGTAATGAGCATACAAAGCACTCCCGCCGCAAAAAGCAGTACGGAAGTTATCCTGCTGTTTTCATTTTTCGGTGCAGGAGCGGATCTCTTTTTCGGGGAATTTTTTTTCGCGCCGTTTCCTTTAAGAATCGGCTCTCTCTTATCCTTATCGTCCTTGAAATCTGCTCCAAAAGGTAATTTAAAATTAAATGCCATTTTTTATCTCCGTTATCAGAAAACGTTAAGAACCTGTCCACATAGAAATTATGTGCGGATTTTCGAGCATAATTTTGACGCAGCAATCGGCAAAATTTGCCGAAAAGACGTGCAGAATTTCCTATGTGGACAGGTTCTAATACTGATCCCCGAAATTTATCTTCGGAAGATCGGTATCAATCATATCTCCGCGGTGTGTTTTCTATCATTTCATACAAACATTCCATAGCGTCGCCGAGACTTCCGAGAGAATCTATAAGTCCTATTTCAACAGCTTTTTCGCCGTCAACTACAGAGCCGACGTCAAGCACCAGCTCCTGAGTATTCATCATAAGACGGCGAAGCTCGTCCTCGCTGATATTGCTGTTTTTAGTTACAAAGCCGACTATTCTGTCCTGCATTTTATCGAAATAGGAAAGAGTCTGCGGAACGCCCAAAACCGTACCGTTCATACGTACGGGATGAATGGTCATCGACGCCGACGGAACTATAAACGACTTCTTCGCGCTTACTGCAAGGGGAACTCCTATCGAATGACCGCCGCCCACCACAATTGAAACGGTTGGAGTTTTCATTCCTGAAATAAGTTCCGCAATGGCAAGCCCTGCCTCCACATCTCCGCCTACAGTATTAAGAATGATAATAAGTCCCTCAACGCTCCTGTCCTGTTCTACCGCAACAAGAGCGGGGATTATATGCTCATATTTCGTAGTTTTATTCGTCTCGCCAAGCACGTAATGCCCCTCTATCTGACCGATTATTGTAAGGCAGTGTATAAGATGCTTCGAATTCGGCGAGCCGTTGTCGATAACGTGTTCTGTTTTTTCAATATCCATTTCATTTTTTTTGTTATCCATAATACGCTCCTTGATCATAATTATAGTCGCACTGCTTGAAATTGGAACAAAAGGAATTTAATAAAAATTTTTCATAGCAAGGCGGAGGAGGAAAGCGTGCTGACGCACGGTAACGACGACAACGCAGCTATGGAAAATTTTTATTAGAGATTGTTTCAATTTTAAGTAGGGTGACTATACAATATATGTATAGATTATAACCGTTTCAATGAAGCATATTCTTAATTATACACCAATTATCAAATAAAGTCAATATCGAAATTATATTCGATATTGACTTTAAATTTTCCTGCATAAGAATCTGTCCACATAGAAATTATGTGCGGATTTTCGAGAAGATTTTTTGACTGACCAGGAAAAAAGGTGCAGGAATGCTGACGCATTCCAAGACTTTTTGACGAAGTTCAGGCGAAAAATCTGCCGAAAAGACGTGCGGAATTTCCTATGTGGACAGGTTCTAAATATATGCATAAATTACAGCAGCCCAAGTTCGGATTTTTTCTCAAGAATGCGGAAAACGCTCTCGTCTATGCGTTCTTCTGTAATTTCTCCCGATTTTACGGCGTCTGTCAAACCTTGCACGGCTGTTGGAAGATCATGAGGCATAAGTATTATGTCAATTCCTGCTTCAACGGCTCTGACAGCCGCTTCTCCGCTGTCATAAACATTTGCTATCGCTCCCATTGAATGAGAATCGGTTATGGCTATGCCGTCGAATCCCAGCGTATTGCGCAGCCATTCCCCCACAACTTCAGACGAAAGATCGCCCGGCAGATCGTCACCGGAAGCCGACGTGATCTGATGACCTACCATTACAAGATCGCAGCCTGACGCAATTCCACCGCGAAACGCTGTAAATTCCGTTTCAAGCAGTTCTTCATATGTGCGTTCGATATATACCGAACCGTAATGAGTATTTCCGCTGCCTGCCCCCAGTCCCGGAAAATGTTTAAGCGTGCTGCACACGCCTTTCGATTGCAGCCCCTCCGAAACTGCCGCCGACATTTCCGCTGTAATATGCGGATCGGAACTGAATATACGAGAGCCAAGTTCATTCCGCCAACTTATATTTACATCGGCAACAGGCGCAAAATCTACGTTAAATCCGTATTGCGCAAGATAATCTCCTATCGTCTTGCCAACTGAAAAAGCCTGCTCCCTGTCGTTGAGATCGCCGTAATAGCGCATACTGTAGACCGACTCCGTCCCGAGCTGAGACTGAACGCGCGTAACACAGCCGCCTTCTTC
The DNA here is from genome assembly GCA_910576995.1 of uncultured Ruminococcus sp. Classification (GTDB taxonomy): domain Bacteria; phylum Bacillota; class Clostridia; order Oscillospirales; family Ruminococcaceae; genus Ruminococcus. The sequence continues at coordinate 18,135 of CAJTLC010000017.1, read as the reverse complement.
ATCGACCGCAAGAAAAACTCCCGCGCCGCTTTTTAGAGCGATATCCTGAATATCTGCAAGCATCGATGCGGTCTGCTCCGAAGTCTGAATATTCTTTGCAAAAAATACGAATCCGCCCACGGGATATTCGCTGAATCCGCTCTGAAAATTATCCCCGACTATAGTAAACGCCGCTTCCGGAGAAAATTTTTCGGGTTCAACAATAAACATCTGACATATTTTTTCATGAAGATTCATTTCAGAAAGAACTTTCTCCGCAGCGGACGGCGGCGCAGTAGCAGGTTCTGGAGGAAGTTCCGTTGTTATCGCGGTTTCAGAAATCGGTGCGGCAGACGACGGCTCTGCGGTCACAACAGTTGGAACGTTCTCCGATTCGGCGCTCCTCGCACTGCCGCAGCCGCATATCAGCAGCATAGGCAAAATTAAAGATATTATTTTTTTCATCGGCGCGCCTTTCTGCGAATTTCTTTTCTGCGGTGCCTGATATAGCTAAAAACTGCATTTTCACCCTTTTCCGCAAGAAGCCGCAGTAGAAATTCCAGTTTCGCGGCAGTCTGCTCTTCAATTCTCCGCTTCGGTTTTGCTTTAAGAAAATATTCCAGCGGCAGACTATTATTATACTTATCTTTATTATATATCTTTGACGCCGCAACCCTGTCGCAGAACATTTCAAAGATATAGTCGTCCGGCATTCTTACGGGATCAAGCGTACCTGTTTTCGGGTTATAATCGGTCCAGTACTCGAAATGATGCCGATTTCTGCCCTTATGGTGCATCCATGCGCTCGAAGCTCCTTTCAGTTCTCTTTCGCGTTCATTTGGACTGCGGCTTCCCTGAAAATACAGCACTCCGGGAATAAATTCCGTCGGGGAATATTTCGAAAGATCATGAAGCAGACCACGGCGAAAAATCCCTGCCTTAAAGCAATGGCGCATTACCATATGACGATGACTGTTAACGGTTTTAAGATGACTAAAAAAATTCTTTATCAGCATTTTTAACCTCACTAATTCATATCGAGAACGCTGTTTTTGACGATGAGCCGACCGCTGATTATACGTCTTCCTGCGGAGTATGAGGGATCGGCAAGCTTTTTCGCCATTATATCCACGCTTATAGAAGCCATCTGTTCAAGATCGACTTCAACGGTAGTAATGGCAGGAATACATATATCCGATACGGTATAATTATCATATCCCACAACGGAAATATCCTCCGGAACTCTCACACCCTTTGCCCGAAGCGCCGATATTACGCGAAAGGCAGTCTCATCGCTGTTGCATACGAACGCTGTGGGCATATCGTCGGGAAAATCTATCCTCTCAAAAAGCGTTCCCGTATCGTCGCGGTCGTCAAGCAGCCATTCCCGCTTATATTCAAACCTATTTTCCATAATACATTTTATGTATCCGAGAAAACGATCGTTAATGCTGCTCGTAGCGTTGATAGTTCCGATAAAGCCTATCCTGCGGTGTCCCATTTCGACCAGATGATCGGTAAGGATATATCCGCCATGAAAACTGTCGGAGGTTACGGAATCCACATTAAAGCGGCTGTCGTAAAAATCGACCAGAAGCAAAGGAATATCTGTATTTTTCAGGGCTTCCACATAATTTCTGCTGACCTGTCCTATCACTATCACGCCGTCTACTTTTCTTTCGGACAACGTATTCGGCAATATCACATTCCGCTCATTTGGGCGCGTTATGCATTCGTAGACGGGAATCACGTCCATTGAAGAAAGTTTATTCGAAATATTCGCGGTCAGCTCCCAGTAAAAAGTTCCCATAGATCCTACAAAGCGTTCGGAAGTAAGAATCCCCGCGCTTTTCCCTATCTTAGTCAGATTCGTTTTCTGACGCGAATTGCTTGTATTTGACGGTTTATAGCCCATTTTTTCGGCAGTTTCGCAAATTTTTGCACGCATCTGATCGCTTACTCCCTCGCGCCCCGCAAGGGCGTTTGAAACAGTAACCACGCTGACGCCCAGTTTTTTTGCTATATCCAGCATTTTTACTCCGTTTTTCATAGTTCCTCCAAAAAAATGTTACTTTAGGCAACACCGCACAAAGATCGCCTGACGGCTTTGCACGTCATCTGCTTGCATATTTTCCGTCATCTTGCACAGAAATTTCTTGACATAGACAGTATGCCTGCAAAATTTCTGTACAATCTGACGAAAAATCTGACTGCGCATCTGCCGCACAATCTCTGTGCGGTGTTGCCTTGAATTTATTTTCTTAAATTATATCATTTTTTAAGTGGAAAATAAAGTGTTTCTTAATATTTTTGTTAGATTTGTCAATCTCATAAAATATTTTTATGTATTATGCACATATATATAAATAATACCGCACGAAATGTGCGGTATTTCTTTCTTACTTAATAATCAGGTAGATAAGGAAACAATTTTTCATAGGAAAAAATCGTTTCTTCATCAGGATTTGCAGGTATCAGACCCGTCATTTCCGTAGCTGAACTTACATTTTCCCAGCCTTCGTCAAAAGGATCGGGAACGGGTATTTTCTTTTTTTCATCATTCATATATTATCACCCGAAGATATTATATCCGGATCGCGAAAAAAAATTCATAAAATTCATATTCTTTAAGATTATTTTAAGAATGAACGTTTATAATCATAACCATAGTAAACATTACGAACATACATAATGAAAATAAAATAATAAAAAAATTAGGAGTTTGATCATTATGAAGAAATCAATTTTAAAAAAGCTTATCGGCGGAATTTCAACGGCGGCTGTCTCCGCTGCGGCAGCTATGACTCTTTCGGCAGTTTCCTCTCAGGCTGCCGACGTCATGTACGGCGACGCTAACTGCGACGGCAAAGTCGAGATAGCCGACGCTACGCTTATTCTCCAGTTCCTCACGAATAAAGATGAATATCAGCTCACGGAACCGGGCTTGAAAAACGCCGATTGCAGCAATGTCGGAGACGGAGTGACCGCCGTAGACGCTCTCGCCATTCAGAAACTGGACGCAGGCGTGATAAAGGAACTTCCCGAATCTTGGATGAACGCTCCCGATCCCGTTACCGAGACCACATATATTCATCTCAACGGCTCGTCGGCAACCGTAGAGGGAGATTACGCTGAGGTTGACGGCGGCAAGATCACGATCACTCATTCGGGAGTTTTCTATGTTGACGGCACTCTTGACGACGGTCAGATAAACGTTAATATCGCCGATGAAACAGCCGACCCCGAAACTGTTAAAATTTTCCTCAACAATGCAAATATTACAGGAAAGTCAGCTCCTGCTGTCCTCGTTACTAATGCTGAAAATACGTCGCTGAATCTCGTTGACGGCACAGTGAATTCCATATCCGACGGCGATACGGCATATACAGGCGAATTTCTCGGCGCTGCCGTCATCGAAGCTAAGGATGACATCACTGTAAAGGGCGGTACTGTCGGCGACGGAATCCTCAATATTACAGCAAATACTCAGGACGGACTCGTTTGCAACAACGATATTAAATTTACAGGAGGAACTGTAAATATCACCACTCTCAACGCCACGGACAAAACAGACGCCGTTAAGGGAAAAACTTCCGTTACCGTAAAGGATTCCGCAATTCTTAATATCGACGCAGAGGGCGACGGTCTGAAATCAAGTCAGGGCAGCGTTAATATTCTGGGCGGAACTATGGAAATAAAAGCCGGAAACGACGCGGTTCAGGGCGTTGACATAAATATTTCGGGCGGAACTCTTCTCGGCGGAGGCGACCGCGGTCTTACTTCGTCCGCAAGCACCAATATAACGGGAGGAATCGTCGTTGTTACAGCTACCGATAATCAGACAGATCAGGCTCTTTTGACGGGAACTACTCAGGGTACTATGCTTCTTAATTTCAAGGCTTCAGCCGAGACTGACGGCTGCTGGAAAAAAGCCAACGCCCTCGTCAACGACTATGTTACATTTAATAAATGGGCTAAGAAATATGCTTTTGCAGTAATCAGTACTCCCGATATTGCGGCAGGAAAATCATATAACTTCACAAACGCTTCAAATTCAAATACTGCCGTTCACAGCGGCGGAACTGCATTCGAGCAGACTTCGCTCATTACGGTATTTGAAAATGTCGATCCCGACGGAACTGGCGGTTCAACTGTAATCACGCCCGATTCAGGATATACCGTAAAACTTGCCGGCGCGTCGATTGAATCCAACGCTCCGGCGGATACGGCTTCCGTAAACAATGGCGTGCTTACAATTTCCAAACCCGGAATTTTCGCTGTATCAGGCGAAGCAAAGGAAGTTCAGATAGTTGTGAACGTTGATAAAACGGCTTATCCCGACGGCGTAGTCGAACTCGATCTCATGGGAGCTAACCTTACAAACAGCACAACTTCTCCCATTAACGTTCAGTCCATAGGCGATGAAGTTCAGATAGTCGCCAAATCGGGTACGGTAAATACGATCTCCGACGGTTCTGCGCATTCAGAAACCTACACAGATGCCGACGGAAATGTAAATACGGTAGAAGGCGCGATCTTCTCACGCGACGATATAAAATTCAAGGGAACAGGCTCGCTTACCGTCAACGGAAATACCGACGACGCTATCGTATGCAAAAACGACATTAAGATATACAACGGCAATATTACAGTAAATGCAGTCGACGACGGAATCCGCGGCAAGGACAGCGTTACCGTCGGAAATTCAGCAGACACGGATTTTTCCACGCTTAAACTCAACATTAAAACGCAGCAGGGCGACGGCATAAAATCTACTTCCACAGACGCCTCCACAACCGCTAAAAACTACGGCGTAATTACCATAAACGGCGGTACTGTCGAGATAAACTCCCATGCCGACGGTATTCAGGGCGAGCAGGACGTTATTATCAACGGCGGCGATATAAATATCTACACTTATGAGGGTTCGGCATTTACAGGTACGTCAAGCGGCGGAACTACAGGCGGAAACAATCCATGGGGCGGTCCCGGAGGCGGCGGAATGCAGGACGGCAATTCCAATAAAACCGACATTTCAGCAAAGGGAATCAAGGCTGTCGGTCTCTATGACGCAGCAGGAACTACATGGCAGAGCGGCGGCAATATTGCACTGAACGGCGGCAATATCACTATCGATTCCTCCGACGACTGCATACACTGCGGCGGCAATATTACGGTTAGCGGCGGTAATTTCAAGCTTGCTACGGCTGACGACGCTCTTCATTCCGATCACGATCTTACTCTCGGCGCAAGCGGCGGTTCTGTAGGCGATTTCGGAATTTATGTTACAAAATGCTACGAGGGCGTTGAAGGTCAGAATATTTATCAGCACAGCGGCACTGTTATCATTAAATCAGACGACGACGGCTATAATGCGGCAGGCGGCGCGGACGGAAGCGGAAACAACAATCCGGGCGGCTGGAATCCCGGCGGCGGATTCGGTCAGGCAGGCAATAATACTCTTGAAATTTCAGGAGGTATTGCGATCGTTCAGTCGGCAAGCGGCGACCATGACGCATTCGATTCCAACGGAAATCTTACTATCACAGGCGGCGTTGTGATCGCACACGGTCAGGAGCCTCTTGACAGCGACGGTTCGAACACTGCTTCAGGAGGTACGGTTATAACGGCTTCTTCCCAGTCGTCGGGACAGATCGCGGAAAATACGCGCTTTACGGTTGCAGATCAGTCGGGTAACGTTATTGTTTCATTTATGACCATGCGCTCTATGGGAAGCATCACATACAAGCATACCGACGGCAGCGGCATTGCCGCATACACGAGCGGCACTATTTCGGGCGGTACCGATCTTATCACGCTCGACGATTCGCAGGCTGTATACGCTAACGGAACAATCAGCGGAGGAACTGCCGTTTCAGCAGGAAGTTCTTCCGGATCGCAGAATCCCTGGGGATTTTAATACTGAAATTTTTCAAACAAGCCCTAACAAAAAGCAGTTCAACTTTACTCGTTGAACTGCTTTTAGGTCTTGTTTGAAAAATAGGTATATTATATATCTTTCTTTTGATAAAATTTAAGCGAGATCATCCATGATACAGCGTATAATAACAGCATGCCAGCCACAATTATATATGGAATAAGATTTGCAATGCCCGATAAGTTTTTAGCAAAATTTATAAAATCATCTTCAGTAAAAATTGCAGTTGAAAATCCTCCTATGCATCCTCCTATCAACATCAAAACCCAAAGGGCTGTATTGCTTGAAAATCTCATTGCGATCGGAGTGCATATAGTTGGCATAATAAGGCTGACCACAAAAGCGCCTATCGCAAGTACAGTCAAAGTTCCGCCCGAAAATTCGCTTGTTCCGACCACTATAGACAACAGATAAACAGCCGATGACAATACAGTTGAAATTAATCCCATGATTATCATGAAGATATATCTGAATGAAACTACCGTTTTTCTGTCCCACGGCATAGCTATGGAATATTGATTCCATTTTGAAAGCTCGTCACGGTTATAATTGCCCATTGATATAGCCGATAAAAATACTACTATAACCAGACAAAAAAATGGATTGCCGCCGCCAACGCCTGACATTACGCCTGCTGCCAGAAAAATAATTATAGGAAACGTCATCTTTTTGATCATTATGATCTCTTTCATCATTAAACCTTTCATTTACTTTTCCTCCTTAACCATGAATACAAACAATTCTTCTATAGATATGGGCTTTACATCGAACGTATGGGGTATCTTTTCGCGGTCGACAAGCGCCTCAGTACCCCATTTTCCGACTCTTTTACTGATCACCGCCGATCTGTCAAGCTCTTTGAGAATATTCTCGGTAGTATTCATCAAGCCGTACTGTTCAAGCAGTCTGTCCTTCTCCTCGCAAAGCATAAGCCTTCCTTTATGCATGAACGCGATATAATCGCATATCTTTTCGAGATCGCTTACAATATGCGACGAGATAAGCACGGAATGATCTTCATCGCGGGTGAAATCATTGAGAATGTCAATTATTTCATCGCGAACCACGGGATCAAGTCCGCTTGTCGGCTCGTCGAGAATGAGCAGCTTCGCATTGTGGGATAAAGCTATAGCCATTCCCAGCTTCATCTTCATACCCTTTGAAAAAGTCCTGAATTTCTTTTTCAGCGGCAGCCCGAACTGCTTGATATACCCGAAAAACGTGTCCTCGCTCCAGTTAGCGTAAGTATTTCTCATTACACGTTCAACTTCCATCACAGTAAATTCGGTAGGAATTCCTACTTCGTCAAGCACGACTCCAATATCCTGCTTTATATCGGCGGAAACTTTCTTTCCAAAAATTACAATATCGCCGCTGTCTGCATTTATTCCGCCCAAAATCGACTTGATTACCGTGCTTTTGCCTGCTCCGTTTTCACCGATCAGACCCATTATGCAGCCGCCCTCCAAAGTCAGCGAAACGTTGTCAAGGGTGAATCCCTTATATTTTTTCGTAAGATTTTTTACCTCGATAGCATTCATTATAAATCGCCCTCCGTGTTATATTTCAGCATTTCTATCAGATCGTCCGTTGTAAGCCTGCATGAAGCCGCAAGCTGCTGTATTTCCGCAATAAGCTTTTCTATTTTCTTAAGATTTTCCTCACGCAGCAGTTCCGTATTTTTCACGGCAACAAAACAGCCTTTTGCAGGAAGAGTATAGATAAAACCCTCGCGTTCAAGCTCGTCATAAGCGCGTTTCGTAGTGACAACGCTTATCCGCAGATCCTTCGCAAGACTGCGGATAGACGGCAGCGGATCGTTTTCATGGAGTTCGCCGCTTATTATCAAACTCTTGATCTGCTTGTAAATTTGATCATATATCGGCGAACCGCTTCTGTTATCAATAAATATATTCATTGACTCACCTCTTTTCTGTATATATACAGTGTACACAGTTATAACAGATTTGTCAAGAGTTTTTTCTGAAATTTCATGTCTTTTTGTTATATCATGCTAACTCTGATGCAAAAAAATTACCGCACATCTATGTACGGTAATTTTATATATACTGTTAAATCAATTTTCTCTCATCGCAATATTCACATTCAAGCAGCGTTTCATCGCCGCCTGCACGGAAACTCTTCGGCAGATATTCCTCATGATTCGTAATGCATCTCGGATTATCGCAGCGAACTCCCGCATAGACCTTGCCTTTGAGAGTTTCAGAACCCTTTTTGCTGTTTAAAATGGTCATTATCAATGCCATTCGCGCGAATACGCCGTATTTCGCCTGCGTGAAATACATAGCGCGCCTGTCGTCGTCAACCTCAACTGTTATCTCGTCTACTCTCGGCAGCGGATGAAGAACTATCATATCCTTTTTCGCAAGCAGCATCTTCTTCCTGTCAAGAACATATGTGTTTTTCTGTGCAAGATATTCCTCGCGGCTTGCAAAACGTTCCTGCTGAATTCTTGTCATGTACAGCACGTCAAGCTTGCCGATAGCTTCTTCAAGCGTGTTTACCTCTTCATATGTGCTGCCGTTCGCCTTGATTATATCCTTTATGTAGGCAGGCATCATAAGTTCCGGAGTTGAAATAAATATAAATCTGTTGCCGCGGAACATACTCAACGCCTTGCATAAAGAATGAACTGTACGACCGTTTATAAGATCGCCGCACATACCTATAGTCAGTCCGCTAAGCGTATTTTTCTCGATTTTCAGCGTGAGCAGATCGGTAAGGGTCTGCGTCGGGTGAAGATGTCCGCCGTCGCCCGCATTTATAACGGGGCAGTCCGCAGAAAGAGAAGCCGCCTTTGCCGCGCCTGCAACGGGATGACGTATCACCAATATATCGGCATAATTGCTTACTATCTTCGTTGTATCTTTTATGGTCTCGCCCTTGGAAACAGACGAATTGGCAGGATTGTCAAATCCGATAATGCGTCCTCCGAGGCGAAGCATAGCGGTCTGGAACGACATCTGCGTTCTTGTGGACGGCTCATAGAAAAGAGTCGCCATGATCTTTCCGTCGCATTCGTGAGCATATTCCTGCGGATTCTCCTTGATCTTTGCTCCAAGTTCGACAAGATCGTTCCACCATGATACAGGATAATCGCTTAAATCAATAAGATGCTGATATTCGGACTGCATATTTTTAACCTCCGTTTAGAACTTGTTATACTTTTTTATTCAAAATACACCTTGTACCATACAAGGAAAATGAACACTGTCCATATTTTGCGGCTGTTATCCGCTTTTCCGCTGCGGTGATCGTCGAGAAGCCTCACGAGCAGCTCCGTATTAAAAAACTGCTGCGAACTTTTGCTCTCAAAATAGCCGCGGACAATTCCGTAATATTTATCTTCTTTGAGCCATACTCTGATCGGAACGGGGAATCCCAGCTTTTTCTTGGCTGCGGTTTTCGCCGTCTGAGCCGGTGTATCCTTTTTAGCCGCCAGTCTCATGGCATATTTCGTTATATATTTTGTCTCGTCAGTGCCTTTTTCATGAGTTACGCGGAATTTCGTAGGAATCTTTTCCGCAAGAGCCATTATCTCCTTATCAAGAAAAGGAACGCGCAGTTCAAGAGAATTCGCCATGCTCATCTTATCGGCTTTCAGGAGAATATCGCCTGCCATCCACATATGCAGATCGAGATACTGCATTTTCGTTACATCGTCCTTGCCGCTTACATGACTGTAATAAGGCTTGGTTATCTCCATTGGGTCGGGCGCGTCGGTCTTGATTTTCAGCAGAGCCTTTCGCTCTTCGGGTTTGAACATATAGGCATTGCCGATAAAGCGTTCCTCAACCGTTCTGCCCTTTCGAACGAAGAAATTCACGCCCTTATGCGCGGGCAGCTTCGCGGCAGCATTTCCGACGGCTTTTCTAAATCCCATAGGCAGTCTGTCGTAAAACGTGCCGTCGGGATCGCTGTAAACGTTATATCCGCCGAAAATTTCATCCGCGCCTTCGCCCGAAAGCACGACTTTCAGCTTTTCGGAGGCAATATTGCAGACGAAATAAAGCGCGACTGCCGATGGGTCGGCAAGAGGTTCGTCCATGTGATACTGGATTTTTTCAAGGCTTCCCCAGTATTCTTCGGGCGTGATGACCTTACTGGTATTTTCCTTGCCGATAGCCTTTGAAAAATTCTTCGCCCATCCTATTTCATTGTATTTTTCATCATTGCCGAATCCGACGGTAAAAGTCTTGTCAACGTCCGCAACCGCCGCAACATAGCTGGAATCCACGCCGCTCGACAGGAACGAGCCTACTTCTACATCGGCTATTTTATGGGCTTCTACGGAATTTTTGAACGTATCTGAAATTCTGTTCACCCACTCGTCGAGTTCCGGTTTGCCGTCCGCGTCAAAATTGACGTCCCAATAACGCCTTATCTGCAATTTTCCATCGCGGTATATGAAATAATGTGCGGGAAGAAGTTTGTAAACATTTTTAAAAAAGGTCTCTTTGGTCGGGGAATACTGAAAAGTGAGGTAATTTTCAAGAGCCGCAGTATTCAGCTCCTTTTTGAATTCGGGATGCGGAAGAAAGCTTTTTATCTCCGAGCCGAACATGAAAGTTCTGCCCATTATCGCATAATACATCGGCTTGATTCCGAAGAAATCGCGCGCGCCGAAGAGTTCTTTCTTATTTTTGTCCCAGATCACGAAAGAGAACATTCCGCGGAGCATATTCAGCAGTTTTTCGCCGTATTCCTCATAACCGTGTATCAGTACTTCCGTATCGGTATTCGTCTTGAAAACATGACCTGCGGCAATGAGTTTTTCCCTTATTTCGCGGTAATTATAGATCTCGCCGTTGAAAACGATCACTTTCGAGCCGTCCTCATTGAAGATAGGCTGATCGCCCGACGAGCTGACGTCGATTATGCTAAGCCGCCTGTGACCGAGAGCGATGTTTTCGTCAACATATTTTCCCTCAGCGTCAGGTCCGCGATGACGAATTTTGTCCATCATCTCCCCTATTACCTTGTTTGAATTGTCAATATGATTCGTAAAGCCTACGATTCCGCACATTAAAATGACCTCCTCAGAATTTTTCAGCTATACAGATCAATTTTTACTTGTGCTGCTTTATGTCAGGGGACGCTGTCCCCTGACACCCCCTGCAAAAGGGTGCTTCACCCTTTTGAAACCCAATTTTTGTATTTTCATATCCCATAAAGGGATATGAAAATACAAGGTTGATTTCAACAGAATAACATCTTTGCAGGAGATATAGGGAAACAGTATTCACTGCATAAGGCAGCATAATAAAATTGATTCAATAGCCTTGATAAATTCTCCTTAACTATTATACTACATTATTTCCTGTTTTGCAACAATGAAGATAAATTTTTTTGAAAAAAGCCCTGAAGCATTTTTGATAACTGCTTCAGGGCTATATTCGATTATTCGCATAAATTGGAATTTTATTTCTATACAGCTATATAAAAAATTCCAGTATAACTTTTACAGGCACTACGCCTGTCATAGCTATCATGATTGAGAAAATTGGAAGAAATAATATGGAATCAATACCTTTTCTCTTATTTATTCCGAAAAAAACAAATATCGTTCCAAATTCTTCAATCAAATTTTGTGCATTTGAAAAAAAATCCAGGATAATAAGAAAAACATTTGCAATACAAAACAATATACAAAATAGAATTGCAAAAATCTTTGTCCTTCCAAACAGCAAATGGATCATTACAGAAAGAGAAAAGAATATAGTATATAATTTATTTATATGATAAATAACTCCTAAACCATATTGTTTTTGAAATTCTTCATACCACAACCGATTCAATTTACCATTTCGCATTTTTTTTATTCTGTTTTTTCCAATTTTATATTTTTTCTTGATATAATTTGTCATAGTACATCTGAAAGAAATATAAAAAAAGAAAGAAACGCTGACACAAATAAATACAACAAAATAATATATTTTCAATACCACACCATCCATTTAAGAATCTGTACGGCGTTGTCCTAATAACTTTTTTATACGCGCAAGTCTTTAATTAGTGAAATATCATCAAACATTATAAATAATTTCGGAATATGTAGGAATAGGATAGAGATTCTGCGGCATATTTATCTCTATCTCGTCGGCAACGGAACGCATTATATCCATCTCGGCAAGCACGTAATCATGATAGAATTTCGCCTGTTTCAGAACGTCTGTGATCTCGCAGGCGTCGGCAACTATTTTCTCGAGGCGCTCGATAGAATCGTAAAAACGGTCGCAAAGATCGTTGAGTTTCTGGGCGATCATCGTTTCCGTGCGCGCAGTCAGTCCTATCTCCTTTTTCGCCGCAACAGATCGGCAAATCTTGTCAAGATAATCCAGAGCGGCAGGAAGAAGCTGTTTTCTCGCCATTTCGATCATCGTGCGAGCTTCGATACGTCTTGTTTTAGAATATTTCTCCAGATGTATTTCTGTACGCGCGATAAGTTCGCCCTTGTTGAAAATTCCGAATTTGCGCAGTATACGTACATTTTTTTCGTCCGTATAGTGCGGCATACAGTCAACAACAGAGGGATAATTCGGCAGACCGCGTCTTTCGGCTTCAATGACCCAGTCGTTGGAATAGCCGTCGCCGTTGAAAATTATTCTGCGATGACTTTTCAGCACTTCCTTAAGAAGATTCTTTACTTCCGCTTCAAAACGCTCGCTGCCCTTGAATTCCTCCAGTTTATCCGCAAACCAGCTCAGTTCCTCGGCAACTATAGTATTAAGCAGCGCGTTAGGACAGCCGATATTATCCGACGAGCCGACCATGCGGAATTCAAAACGATTTCCCGTGAAAGCAAAGGGAGAAGTTCTGTTTCTGTCTGTGGAATCTTTCGGGAACGACGGCAGCGCGTTTACGCCTATCTCGAATGCCTGCGCCTGAGTTTTATAAACGCCGTCCTCTTCGATAGCTTTGAGTACCGCGTCGAGTTCTTCGCCCAAGAACATCGAGATTATAGCCGGCGGAGCTTCATCTGCGCCGAGTCTGTGATCGTTTCCGGCAGAAGCGGCAGATAATCTCATGAGATCGGAATATTCGTCAACGCCCTTGATAAGCGCGCAGAGGATCGTCAGGAATTGCAGATTCTCCATGGGAGTATCGCCGGGGTCAAGAAGATTCTGTCCGTCATTGGTGGACATCGACCAGTTATTATGCTTGCCTGAACCGTTTACGCCCTCAAACGGCTTTTCATGAAGCAGGCATACCAGTCCGTGTCTGAGCGCAACTTTTTCCATTACTTCCATGGCGAGTTCGTTCTGATCCGTACCCAGATTCGAAGTCGTAAATATGGGAGCCATTTCATGCTGAGCAGGCGCAACTTCGTTATGCTTGGTTTTTGAATAAATCCCCAGCTTCCAGAGTTCCTCGTCAAGATCAGCCATATAAGCGGCTATTCTCGGCTTCAAATTGGCAAAATACTGATCGTCGAGTTCCTGACCCTTTGGCGGTTTCGCGCCGAAGAGAGTTCTTCCCGTAAGTATAAGATCTTCGCGCTGATCAAATTTTTCTTTATCAATCAGGAAATATTCCTGCTCCGCGCCAACTGTTGAAGTTACGCGTGTAACGTTTTCATTGCCGAATAATTTCAAAAAGCGAACGGCGGATTTGCTGAGCGCGTCCATAGAACGAAGCAGCGGAGTTTTCTTATCGAGCGTTTCGCCTGTATACGACACAAAGACAGTAGGGATATACAAGCTGCCCTCTTTAACGAAACAGTAGGACGTAGGATCCCATGCCGTATAGCCTCTTGCGGAACTTGTTTGCCTCAAACCGCCCGACGGGAACGACGACGCGTCAGGCTCGCCCTTGATGAGAGCCTTGCCGCTGAATTCCATAAGCGCAGTACCGTTAGCTCCGACGCTTATAAAAGAATCATGCTTTTCGGCGGTAGTGCCTGTCATAGGCTGAAACCAATGAGTGTAATGCGTTGCTCCGAGAGCCAGCGCCCATTCTTTTATGGCGTTCGCCACAACATCTGCTGTTTCCATATCAAGAGGACGACCCTTTTCCATGGTGCGTCTCAGATTTTTATAGATATTTTTCGGCAGCTTTTCTTTCATGACCGTTTCGTTAAAAACATTGCAGCCGAATATCTCCGGAATATTTATCATATATTTTCCTCCCACTGTATATGAGTATGAGTTTTGAGCGTGTTCACACGTATGGTGAGCTTTTTCAGCGCAGTAGCCGTCAAAATTTGTCAAAAATACGTGCGTTATATTTTTATGTGAACAGGCTCTTATAACTGCTGCTCAACTCAGGCTCTAATAAACGCCTTTTTCCTATTATATCATATTTACTCACCATGGTCAATATTCTGAAAGAAGTTCTTTCGGAAAATTCTTAACGTTAATTCTTGACTTTTTTATACTAAAAATGTATAATTAACATGGGAGAATTATGAGAATGAAAGGATTAATGCTATGAAATTTACTAAAATGCACGGTATCGGGAACGATTACATCTATGTAAATTGTTTTGATGAAACAGTCGGCGAGCCTGAAAAAGTCTCCGTCGTTCTCAGCGACGTACGCAAGGGTATCGGCTCGGACGGTCTTGTGCTTATCATGCCTTCCGACAAAGCGGATTTCCGTATGCGCATTTTCAACGCCGACGGTTCGGAAGCCATGATGTGCGGAAACGCCACGCGCTGTATCGGTAAATACGTTTACGAAAAATGTCTTACCGATAAGACCGAGATAACTCTCGAAACTAATTCGGGTATAAAATATCTCAAACTTTTTATCGGCAGCGATAATACTGTTGAGCTTATTCAGGTCGATATGGGAAAAGCTGTTCTCGTTCCGAAAAATATCCCCGTAAACAGCAGCGCAGACAGATTTGTAAACGTTCCCGTTACGGTAAACGGCGATGAATATAATATCACCTGCGTATCTATGGGAAATCCCCATGCCGTCCTGTTTATGAATAATATTGACGATCTCGATCTTGAAAAACTCGGCCCGCATTTTGAAAATCACAAGCTTTTTCCCAATCGCATAAACACGGAATTTATTGAAGTCATAGACGATCACACGCTCAATATGCGCGTCTGGGAACGCGGCAGCGGCGAAACTTTCGCCTGCGGTACGGGCGCGTGCGCGTCGGCGGTCGCGGCTGTTCTGAACGGTCACTGCAAGCGCGATGAAGAGATACTTATTCATCTTCGCGGCGGCGATCTGCGCATAACTTATAAATCAGACGAAACCGTAATGATGACAGGTCCTGCCGAATTTATATGCGACGGAACTGTAAAAGACAAATATATTGACCAAATGAAGGAGAATGCAATATGCCGCAGTTAAATGAAAACTTTCTCAAGCTGGAGAAGAATTACCTTTTTATAAATATCGCTAAGAAAATAGCCGCTTTTAAGGAATCCAACCCCGAAGCCGATATTATCAGAATGGGTATCGGAGACGTAACTCTGCCTATCGCCCCCGTTGTTATCGACGCTATGAAAAAAGGCTGCGATGAAATGGGAGTTAAGGAAACTTTCAAGGGCTACGAGGACAGCGGAGCAGGTTATGATTTCCTCCGCGAAGCCGTTTCGGGTTACTACAAAAGCTTCGGAGCTGACGTTTCGCCCGATGAGATCAGAATAAACGACGGCGCAAAGGCTGACTGCGGAAATATTGTCGATATTTTCGGCAACGACAACGTTATACTCGTTACCGATCCCGCATACCCCGTTTATGTTGATTCAAATCTCATGTGCGGCAGAAAGATAATCTATGCCGATTCCAACGAGGAAAACGGATTTGCGGCAATGCCCGATGATTCCGTTCATGCCGATATCATATATCTCTGCTCACCGAACAATCCTACAGGCTCGGTATATACGGCTGATCAGCTTAAAGTATGGATAAACTACGCTAAGAAAAACAATGCCATTATCATCTATGATTCAGCCTATGAAGCCTTTATCACAGAAGACGGAATTCCGCGCAGCATCTACTGCGTTGAGGGCGCTAAGGAAGTTGCTATAGAGATGTGTTCTCTTTCCAAAACGGCAGGATTTACGGGAATGCGCTGCGGATATACGGTAATTCCAAACGATCTCATTGTTAAGGCAAGCGACGGCTCGGACGTATCTGTCGCGCAGCTCTGGGGCAGACGTCAGGGAAGCAAATTTAACGGAGTTTCCTACCCTGTTCAGTGCGCGGCGGCTGCTGTATTTACCGAAGAGGGTCTGAAGCAGATTCATGAAAATATTGACTATTATCAGGAAAACGCGCGCATTATCGCCGATACCATGACCGAACTCGGCGTTAAATTCACGGGCGGCGTGAATTCCCCCTATATCTGGTTCAAATGCCCGAACGATATGGACAGCTGGGAATTTTTCGACCTCATGCTCAATAAGACAGCTGTTGTCGGAACTCCCGGTTCAGGATTCGGCAAAAACGGAAACGGCTGGTTTAGACTGACGGCATTCGGCGACAGACAGCGAACTGCCGAAGCTATGGAACGCTTTAAAGAACTTGTAAAATCAATATAAAAATATAAACACCGCACTTTATTGTGCGGTGTTTCAGTAATTGAAAGGCGACAATATGAAATTAAAGTCAAAATGGATCTATAATTATAAAAAAGGGCTAAGAGATCTCATGATCTCAAACGACTATCACCTGACGGCAAATAAATTATATTTTTCGCTCACTTTCGGTTCGAGTTCATTCAATTCGATATTGCTTGAACTCGATCTTGAAACCCATAATGCAAGGACAATATTCGAAGAAAATCACGTTGTCAGAACTGCGGGAATCCACGAAAACGGGAAAATATACCTCACGACGTTCAAGGGCATCGCGTATTGCCTCGATATGAGCGGAAATATTTGCTGGTCGACAAATCTCAACTTGGACAACGCTTCATTCAAAATGGCTCTGGACGGAGACAGATTTTACGCATCCGATCACGGTATTTTCTGCCTGAATAAAAATACGGGCGAGATCATATGGAAAAACGAATCGTTTAATCAAAAAAGCAACTGCAATATATTGCACGACGATAAATTCATATATTGCGGAGAAAGCGGCGGACACGTATTCTGTCTGGATAAATTTTCGGGAGAAGTCCGCTGGTCTTATGGCAATGAAGAATGGATAAGCAGCTGCGTTATTATAGATAACAACAGACTGCTCGTCAGTCATATCCACGGGAAATTCTACATCTTTGATTCGCAAAACGGCGAATTGCTATGCACAAACAAGGCGAATGGGCATTTATACAGAATTCCAGTATTTGACGGCAACAAATTATATATAGGCGATTCGGAATCGGTGATCGATTCCAAATCGGGAAATATGACCTGCTGCAAACTGACTTCCGACAATAAGCTTGAAGAAATATTTCGCGTGACTGTTGGCGGCGGAATATCTACGGATGCCGTAATATCCGACGAAAAGCTCTTCTTTGCGGCGGAAGATAATTATCTCTACTGCATCGATAAAAACAGCGGCGAATTTCTGGCAAAAAAGAAAACAAAGGGAATTTGCCGAAATATCATCGTTCGCGACAACGAATTGCTCCTGCTTAGCGATAAAGGTCAGGCGGAATGTTTCGAGATCGTATGACAGAGCATACGGGCTTTTAAAAGGAGTATATTATGAAACTTGAAGAATTAAAAAAATTCAAATATAAAATGAAATATGCTGACGAATGCAATTATATTATGCAGAATATGATTCCCGAATCAGGTCAGGCAAATTCTCTGCAAGGAGAACTTCTGCGCGAATGTGAAAAATTAAGAGATGAAGCGCAAAGAAACGGGAATTATAATTGGGACGAATGGTTTGAATACTTTTGCATTCATATACGCGATTCGCTGTGCGAAGAAAAATTTTTCAGCGAGGAAGAAAAACAAATATTTACAGATACCCTCAATTACTTTAAATATTGCGGTGAATATGCGAAATTTATAATTGACAATGATGATTTACCTGACGATTATCCTGTAGATTTAGACAGAATTGCATATATTGATGATAATTTGTACGACATAATTGCCGACGCAGTCGGAAGAATGCATTATGAATACAAACGCGAAATACCATACACCATCAATCCCGATATGTACCGATGATATACGCAGAGAGATCGGGAATGCTTTACGACGAGCACAGGCTATGCAGACGGCAGCAGCTCGCTTGAATGGGAAACGAAGAAGTTCAATTACGATCGCGGCA